>PCBT01000085.1 GCA_002731375.1 Rhodospirillaceae bacterium
TGGAAAATTACTTGCACATCCTGGCGCAGCTTGCTCATGTCGCCCATCTTCAGGTGGGCGACATCATTGCCATCGTAGATCACCTTGCCGGCGGTCGGGTCCTCCAGCCGCAGGATGCAGCGGCCAACCGTGGTCTTGCCGCAGCCGGACTCGCCGACCA
The DNA here is from genome assembly GCA_002731375.1 of Rhodospirillaceae bacterium. Classification (GTDB taxonomy): domain Bacteria; phylum Pseudomonadota; class Alphaproteobacteria. Next base: position 161 of record PCBT01000085.1, read on the forward strand.
GACCCAGCGTCTCGCCCTGGGTCAAGGTGAAGCTGACGCCATCCACCGCCTTCACATGCCCCACGGTGCGCCGCATAAACATGCCTTCCGTGACGGGGAAGTGCATTTTCAGGCCTTCCACCCGCAAAAGCGGCTCGGCCTCGGCATTATCGGGGGCAGGGACATTCTGGTCGGTCATGTTTTCCGCCACGCTCATGCCACCGGGTCCTCTTGTCTCGCCTGGGTTTGCTGATCCAGGGCGTCAATATTCCAACAGGCGCTTACATGTTCACCCTCGACGGTCTGCATTTCAGGAATTTCATGGGCGCAACGTTCAGTCGAGAACCGGCACCGCGGGCGAAAGGCGCAGCCGTCGTCCAGCCTGGCCAAATCCGGCGGCTGGCCTTCAATCGGGACAAGTTGAGTTCCCCGCCGTTGATCCAGCCTCGGTACCGAAGCCAGCAGCCCAAGGGTATAGGGGTGGCGTGGGTCGTGATAAATTTCCTTGGCCGTGCCCATCTCGACGATCTTGCCCGCGTACATNACGTTGACNCGTTGGGCATAGCGCGCCACCACCCCCAAATTATGGGTGATGATCAGCTGTGCCACGCCGAGCCGTTCTGACAGGCCCTTCATCAATTCNAGGATTTGTGCCTGGATGGTGACATCCAGTGCCGTGGTCGGTTCATCGGCGATGATCAGTTTGGGATTGCAGGCCAGGGCCATGGCGATCATCACNCGNTGGCGCATGCCNCCGCTCAAATGATGGGGAAACTGCNTNAGGCGGCGGGTGGGGTCGGAGATNCCGACTTGTTGCAGTAGTTCCAGTGCCCGCTCGTCCGCCTCCGCCTGGCTCTTGTCCGTATGGCGCAACAGCGTCTCGGTCAGTTGCCGGCCAATGGTGAACACTGGGTTGAGCGAGGTCATCGGCTCCTGAAACACCATAGCGATGTCCCGGCCCCGTACATCGCACATCTCGGCGTCGCTCAATTTCAACAGATCGCGGCCTTCGAACAGCACTTCGCCTTTAACGATGCGCCCCGGTGGTTCCGGAATAAGCCGTAGGATCGACATGGCGCCCACGGATTTACCACAGCCGGATTCACCGACAATGGCCACNGCCTCACCCGCCTCAACCGAATAAGATATACCGCCAACGGCGTGTACCACACCGTCGGAGGTGTTGAATTCCGTCGTTAGATCGGTGATTTCAAGTAGATTTCCCAGCGACCGTCCTCCTCAAAGCCCGACAACGAATTGTGGCCTGTTACCCTGTTTCCGGACGCAAGATCCTGAAATTGATTTCGTTGTTGCCAAATTTTTGCGGCAGTTAAATGCGCCCTTGATCCGGTGTCAAGGATATCGCCCATGATATCTTCCACGGCACCTTCCGATATGAAGGCTCTCGATATGANGAANCNGGCCCGTGGGCCCTCGATCTCCAACCGCCGTGTCATTAAAATTCCCCCAAGGGTATAAAGCCGTGGCCGGAGTCTTTGCCCCAAAAGCTTCACGTCCCAGGCATTTAATAGGGCAATGGCGGCAGACACAACCACTTAAAAACAGCAGCGGGGTAAATTGTCTCATATTCGGGGGCTTGACCCCGAAGGCCAAGCGAGGCTTATCAGTGCCATGAGTTTGTCTGGGCCGTGTTTGCATGGATCTGGGCGCGAACTACATGACAAATAAAACCGGCCCCTAGGAGGAGTATCCGATGCTTGAACGTTATGCCGAAAAATTTCCCGCTTTTGAATACGACAGCCCGAGCGAGCGCGTTCTGCGCATCACGTTCAACAAGCCAGAGACCTATAACTCGCTCGATTCCCAGGGCCATCGCCAACTGACCTACATCTGGCGCGACATTGACGAAGATCCGGATATCAGCTGTGTGATCCTGGCCGCCAAGGGCAAGGCGTTCTCCTCTGGTGGCGACTTCTCCATGATTCAGGGCAACATCGAGAACTGGAACGATACCGTCGGCGCTTGGAAAGAGGCCCGCGATCTGGTCTATAACATCATCAACTGTTCCAAGCCGATCATTTCCGCCGTCAACGGTGTCGCGGTCGGCGCCGGCCTGGTGGCGGCGTTGCTGTCGGATATTTCCATCATCGCCAAATCGGCCCGTGTCCTGGATGGTCATGTGCGTCTGGGCGTCGCCGCCGGTGACGTGGCCTGCATCAACTGGGTNATCCTGGCCGGCATGGCCAAGGCGAAATACCATCTGCTGACCAACGAGCCGGTGTTTGGCGAAGAGGCTGAGCGTATGGGTTTATTCTCTCTGTGCACCGAGGATGATGCCCTGACGGCGAAGTCGGAAGAGATCGCCGTCACTTTGGTGGCCGGCGCGCCCAATGCCATCCGCTGGACCAAGCTGGCCCTGAATAACTGGTACCGCATGGCCATGCCCACGTTTGAGAATTCCCTGGCGCTCGAAATGCTTGGCTTCAAGGGGCCCGAAGCCAAGGAAGGCCTCGCGGCGCATTTAGAAAAACGCCAACCCAACTGGGACAAGAGTTCGCCCCTCTAGGAATCGCACTTTGTAAGATTTGCCGCGCTCTGCCGCCAGGTTGCCATGTCCGACGCCTGGTGGCGGGCGCGATTTTATTTTGCCAGTTCCAAGGTAAGCCATTCGCCCAGCCGGCGGCGCTGGACCAGATGGAGGCCTCGGTTCAAATAGGCGGCGCGGACCTGGGCATCTTGCTTCGCCAATAATCCTGATAGTACGACGCGTCCGCCTGGTGCCAAATGGCCGGCGATGGCGGGGGCCAGGCGTTGTAGGGGGCGGGCCAGGATATTGGCGACGATCAAATCGTATGGCGCGCCGGTTGATAGTGCGGGATGGGCGAAACCATCGGCCCGTACCGGGCGGACATAGCCATGCAGGTGGTTGAGCCTTGCATTGGCCTTCGCCACATCGACGGCCCAGGGGTCGCTATCCGAGGCCACGGTCTTCACCCGCCACAACCGCGCCATGGCCAGGGCCAGGACACCGGCGCCACAGCCTAGATCCAGGGGCCGGCTGAAACGACGCACCTTGGCCAAATGATCCAGGGCTAGCAGACAGCCATAGGTGCTTTCGTGCTTGCCGTTGCCAAAGGCGCAGCCGGCTTCGACTTCCAGGGTGATGGCTCCGCTGCGGGCCTGCGCCTGCGCTCGGTCACGGTCGTGCGCGCCATGGACGAAGAAGCGCCCGGCCTGGACCGGGGGCAGGGCGCGCAGGGACTGCGTCACCCAATCCCTGTCGGGTAGCGGTTCCAGGGAGAGAGGCGGCGCGGGCAAATCCATGTCTGCGGCGGCTTGGGCGAGGCGGCCTTCCAATTCGGCCCGGACCACCGGTCCCTGCAACAGCATCTCGACGGACCATGCCCCGCCGTCCACGATTTCGAAGCTGGAACAAGCCAGAGGTTCATCACAAAGGGCCTCTTCAAAGGCCGGCACGTTTAATGCCGGCACTACGACGCGGGCCTGCCATACGTCGGCGACGGCAATCGCGCTCATGTCGGATCCACGAAACTGTCGATGACTTTTTTCGCGCCGGCCTTCTCGAAGTCGATGGACAGTTTGTTGCCCTCGATATCCTCGATCCTGCCGTAGCCGAATTTTTGGTGGAAGACCCGCTCGCCAATGGCATAGTCGGATGTGCCGGGCGCCGTGGTCACGGCCTGTTCGGCATGGCCCTCGATATAGCTTGGCGCGGGCGCCGAAGCAGGGGCCCGGCGCATGCGCGAGGATGATGGCTGGCTGTCGCCAAAGGTGAAAGCGCCCGGCGCGCTGTATGGCTCGGCGTGCGAACCGAAGGCTTCGCTGCCGCCGCTATATAGGCCCGACTCCAACTCGGTCTCGATATGCTCGACCGGTAGCTCCTCGATGAAGCGGCTGGGCATGGTGGTGCTCCAGCGGCCATACATTTGCCGGTTCGCAGCGAAGCTGACGATAGCGCGCTCTCGGGCACGGGTCAGGCCCACGTAGGCCAGGCGGCGTTCCTCTTCCAAGGCGGCCATGCCGTTTTCATCCAGGGCGCGCTGATGGGGGAACAGGCCGTCCTCCCAGCCAGGCAGAAACACGGTATCGAACTCCAGGCCCTTGGCGCCGTGCAGGGTCAGGATGTTGACCGCGTCATCGGCCTGGGCCAGTTCCGCGTCCATCACCAGGCTGACATGTTCCAGAAAGCCGCCCAGTTTGTCGAATGGCTCCAGGGCGACGATCAACTCCTTCAGATTCTCCAGCTTGGAGGGCGCCTTGACGTCCTTGCTGGCCTGCCACATGGCGGTATAGCCGCTTTCGTCCAGCACCACCTCGGCCAGTTCACTGGGCGGCNTGGTCTCAATCAGGCCGCGCCAGCGGTCGAAATCGTCCAACAGCCGCGTCAGGCTGTTGCGGGCCCGAGTTTTCAGGTCGTCGCCGTTGACCATGATACGGGCCACCCGGGTCATACTCTGGCCCATATCGCGGACGGCCTGGTGCAGCAGTTGCACGGTGGCGTTGCCCAAGGCCCTTTTCGGCGTGTTGATGATGCGTTCGAACGCTAGNTCATCATCGGGTTGCGCCAAAACCCGCANATAGGCCACNGCATCGCGGATCTCGGCCCGCTCATAGAACCGNGTGCCGCCGATCAGGCGATAGGGCANGCCCAGGGTCAAAAAGCGCTCCTCGAACTCGCGGGTCTGGAACGAGGCCCGGACCAGGATCGCCATTTCGTTCAGGACCTGTTCCTTGCGCTGCAGGTCCTCGACCTGTTCGCCTACCGTTCGGGCCTCTTCCGCGCCGTCCCACAGGCCGCGCACTTGGACCTTTTCACCGCCGTTCTGCTCCGTCCACAAGGTCTTGCCTAGGCGGCCCTCATTCTTGGCGATCAGGCCCGAGGCGGCACCCAGGATATGCGGCGTGGAGCGGTAGTTACATTCCAGGCGGATCACCTTGGCGCCGGGAAAGTCCTTCTCGAAGCGCAGGATGTTGCCGACCTCGGCGCCGCGCCAGGAGTAGATCGATTGATCGTCGTCACCGACGCAACAGATATTGCGGTGGCCTTGGGCCAGCAGGCGCAGCAGCAGATATTGCGAAATATTGGTGTCCTGATATTCGTCAACCAGGATGTAGCGGAACTGCTTTTGATAACTTCCCAGAACATCGCTATGGGTGGCGAAGATGGTTAGGCAATGCAGCAGCAGGTCGCCGAAGTCGCAGGCATTGAGGGTGCGTAGCCGCGCCTGATAGGCTTTGTACAATTCGATGCCTCGGCCATTGGCGAAGCCCTCGCCCTCGCCACTAGGCGCTTTTTCCGGCACCAGGCCACGATCTTTCCAGCGGTCGATCATGGCCGCCAGCTGGCGGGCGGGCCAACGCTTGGGGTCCAGCTGTTCNGCCTCAATCAATTGTTTCAAAAGGCGTAGCTGATCATCCGTATCGAGAATAGTGAAATTGCTCTTCAGGCCGACCAATTCGGCGTGCCGGCGTAACAGGCGAACGCCGATGGCATGAAAGGTGCCCAGCCACAAGCCTTCCACCGCCCGGCCCACAAGGGCGGCCGTGCGGTCCGCCATCTCACGCGCCGCCTTGTTGGTAAAAGTTACGACGAGAAGCTGGCTGGNAAATGCTAGGCGTTGGTGCAGGATATTCGCCAGCCGNGTAGTCAACACCCTGGTTTTGCCGGTGCCGGCCCCGGCCAGAACCAGGACGGGGCCTTCTACCGCCTCCACTGCCACCTGCTGTTCCAGGTTCAACTGGCTGAGATAGTCAGGGGTGGGGGGCGCAGCGCTGCCCGCTGCCGCGGGCGAAGGTGCCATCTGTTCTAAATCGAATGGGTCGGACATAATACTAGATATAGCCTATCGCGCTCCCGGATGGCACCCAGGTGTGGCAAGCCGTTGTGGCTGCTGCTCGACCGCTGGCCAGGGCAGGGCGCCAAGGCATAGTAGCAATAGAAGAAAATCATCGAATCACTGGCCCGCCATGAAAGCCATGAAAATCGAGCCAACAGGATGGTCGAGGCGGAAAACCTTTTCAGCAATATTGCAATTTGGGTAGCATTGGCAGGAAAACCGAGTTACTTGGATCGTAGANCTAATTGTACCATCTCGATGTAAGCGGCTAATCGGAGTCAAAGTGACGTTATCGTTGTTGTCGGTGATCGGCGCGGTCGCGCGCGCCAATATTTTTGTCGGTGTCGTGACCCCGCCGCTCCAGCCCAGGCCCGATCGGCCGCGATGGTGAATAAGGTCCGCGAAAATAAGGATCCAGGGGCCGTTCCCGTCAGCTGGAAGTGGGGTGCCTTCGTCTTGTTTATGGCGCTTGCCCTGACCATACCCTTCGTCCTGGACGGCTACACCACCTATCGCCTGGCGCTGGTGGGAGCGCTGGCCATGGCTATTCTGGGCATCAATCTGCTGACCGGGTTGAGCGGCCAGTTCTCCATTGGTCATGGCGCGTTCTTCGCGGTCGGCGCCTATACCACATCAATCGCCATGTCCCATGGCGGCTTGTCCGCCTATAGCGCCATACCTCTGGCGGCGGCGGTTTCGTTTGGTGCCGGATTTCTGTTTGGCTGGCCCGCCCTGCGTCTCAGCCTAGTGCATCTGATATTGATGACATGGAGCCTGTCTCTGGCTCTGCCCCAGGTTCTGAAGCTGGATTATTTTCANACTTGGACCGGTGGCGTCAGCGGCGTCTATCTGGACCGCCCGGACCCTCCGGTATGGCTGGGGCTGGATGAGAATCAGTTTTGGTACCTGATCACCCTGGCCATCATGATCTTGTTGTTTTGGCTGGCCGGTAATCTGGTCAGTAGCCGTTCCGGCCGGGCCTTGGCGGCGATCCGTGACAACCAGATCGCCGCCGCGCCGATGGGCATCAACATAGCCATGTTTAAGACTACCATATTCGGCATTTCTGCCATGTACGCCGGTATCGGCGGGGCATTGACTGGCCTGCTGGCGGATTTCGTGGCGCCGGACACCTATGGTCTGTTCTTTTCTATTTTATTGGTGGTCGGCGCTGTGATCTCCGGCATTAGATCCGTCTGGGGCGCGCTGGTGGGCAGTATCCTCATCCTCTACCTGCCCGCCGCCACTGGCGCATTGCCTGCCGCCCTGGCGGTGCCGCCCTTTGGCATCATCGTATTGCTGGTGGCGTTTTTCATGCCCGATGGCATCTCCGGCTTGACCAAGCGGACTTACCTGCGCTTCGCATACAGCCGGAAAAAAGACCAATACGGGAGCGCCTGATTATTGTCCCATAACGGCCTTCCCTTGGGCAATTCCGGCGTTGTCTCCGTCGGCTTTTCCGGAAAGCCGCCCTTTTGAATTCTTCAGGACATTATCATCCCGTTTCGGCTTCCGGGATTAGCGAAAATGGCTGAGAGACCGTCCCGAAAGTTCATGAAAGAACACAATAGCGCACCAGCCGTTGCAGCATAAGCCAGATGGATGCGAGCCGGATAAAGGCAAGGACGGTGCGGTTGAGATTTTCAAAGTCCTTGCTTAGGCGCCGGCGGCGGTTGATCCAGGCGATGGTGCGTTCCACGACCCAGCGTCTGGGCAGGACTTCGAAGCTTTTCCGATCCTTGGGTTTCTTGACGACTTCGATTTTCCAGGCTGCGTCGGCGATCGCCTGGCGTAGCTTCGGGCTGGTAAGTATCCACTGGTAAAAAAAATTTGCGTCTTGTGATCAGCTATCGCATATTGCGCCCTGAGCCATAGAGCGCCGCCAAGGTGCCCCTGGGAGGATTAGAGTAAAGGATTTCATTATGATTTGGCCGCTGCTGCTGGCCGTTGGGCCCTTTTACGGGCGCCGTGCGGCGCCACTGCATTACGTTTTAACAATATGAACCAAGTTTCATCTAGCGCTACGGAGGCGTCCATCTCCGCCCAGCCGTTATTGCAAGTTAATGAAATCGCCGTACATTTTGGGGGCATCGTGGCCCTCGACAGCGTCAGCTTCGATGTGCCAAAAGGTGTAATTCTCGGCTTGATCGGCCCCAACGGTGCCGGCAAGACAACATTGTTTAACTGCCTGAGCCGTCTCTACATTCCGAATTCCGGCGATATTCTGTTTGAAGGCCAGTCGATCCTACAAACCCCGCCGCATAAAATTGCCGATTTGGGCATTGGCCGTACGTTTCAGAACTTGGCATTGTTTAGCACCATGTCAGTGCTCGACAATGTGATGATCGGCTGCCATTCGCGAAGCAAAAGCGATTTTTTCTCGAACGCCTTCAGATTGCCTTGGGTTAGCCGCGAGGAAAAATGGCTGCAGCAGTTGGCATGGGAGCTAATCGAGTACCTGGATTTGGGCGATGTCGCCTATACCCCGGCCGGCGGCTTGCCGTTCGGCATTCAAAAACGAGTTGAGCTAGCGCGTGCGATTGCCAGTGAACCAGCATTGCTGCTGCTCGACGAACCGGCGGGTGGCCTTAATCATGATGAAGTCGAAGAACTAGGCGAGACGATCAAGCAAATCGCAAAAGATCGGAACATCACTATTCTATTGGTCGAACATCACATGAGCTTGGTGATGGCGGTGTCAGATCTCGTGGTGGCGATCGATTTTGGACGCAAGATCGGCGAGGGAACGCCCGCCGAAGTACAACAAAACCCGGAAGTTATTCGGGCATATCTGGGGACCAGCGACTGATGGCTATCTTGGATGTTGCAAATCTGGAGGCCTTCTACGGACCGATCCAGGCTCTACATGGCATCAGCTTTAAGCTGGAGCAAGGCGGCATCACCACCATTTTGGGCGCCAACGGCGCCGGCAAGACAACCACGCTACGGTCGATCTGCGGCATGGTCAAAACCGGCGGCCAAATCAATTTTGATGGTGAGTCCATCGCTGGCAAAAAGACCGAGGCAATCGTCCGACACGGCGTCGCCCATGTGCCCGAAGGCCGAGGCACCTTTGTCCGCGTGACCACGGAAGAAAACCTGAAGCTAGGCGCCTACTCGCGCAGCGACGCCAACGCCGTGGCCGAGGATATGGAACGTGTTTATGGCTATTTCCCACGTTTGAAGGAGCGGCGCGATCAACAGGCCGGCACCCTGTCTGGTGGCGAGCAGCAGATGCTGGCCGTCGGCCGGGCGATGATGCTCCGGCCCCGATTGATGCTGCTGGATGAGCCGTCCTTTGGATTGGCGCCTCTGCTTGTGCAGGAACTGTTTGAGAATTTGCGGGTCATCAACCGGGAGGAAGGTGTCAGCATATTGTTGGTCGAACAGAACGCGACGTTGGCCTTGAACTTGGCGGACCACGCGTATTTGCTCGAGACGGGACGGGTGGTTATTTCGGGAACGGCTGATGAAATCAGCGCCGATGAAACCATCCGTCAATCGTATCTAGGTTATTGATGAACGGCAGGGCGAGTGAATGGAAGAACTGATTCAACAGACTTTGGGCGGCATCGCGACAGGCGCGATTTATGCCTGCATAGCTCTGGCTGTGGTCATGATCTATCAAGCGATCGATCATTTTAATTTCGCCCAGGGTGAAATGGCCATGTTCTCGGCCTTCATCACCTGGCAATTGATCGACTGGGGCGCCAATTATTGGGTGGCCTTCTTTGTTTGTATCGTGATCTCGTTTATTGGCGGTATCGCGATCGAACGCATCGTGTTCGCGCCGCTGCACAATGCACCGATTTTCACACACATTGTCGTATTCATCGCGTTGTTCCAGATCTTTAATGCCGGTGCCGGGTTTATCTGGGAATTCACGATTAAGGAATTTCCCAGCCCGTTCCCGGAGAAGCTTCCGTTCGACACTGTCCTAATAGGACCACATGAACTGGGGATGACCTTGGTTACCCTAATCATGCTGGGACTGATCTTTCTGTTCTTTCGGTTCACGCCCATTGGATTGGCTATGCGGGCCGCTGCGGCTGCGCCGGAATCAGCCCGTCTGGTAGGAATCAGCGTGGGTTGGATGCTGGCCTTAGGATGGGGTCTGGCGGCAGCGATTGGCGCGGTTGGCGGCATGATGATCGCTCCAGTGGTTTACCTGGAACCGAACATGATGCTCGGCATCCTACTCTACGGCTTCGCCGGCGCCGTGGTCGGTGGCTTGACCAGCCCCGGAGGGGCGGTTATCGGCGGCTTCCTGATGGGTGTCATCGAGCCGCTCGCCGGCATGGTGATCGGCAGTGAGCTTAAGCTGACGGTGGCGCTGGTGGTAATCGTCACGATCTTGATCTTTAAGCCGTCCGGACTGTTGGGGCGTGTTGTGGTGCAAAGGGTCTAGTAATGACAGCTTCTACGATGCCGAAAACGGGAACCAAAACCGATTGGGCCCCCCGCCCCAATCCTGAGTTTAGTCTGCGCATATTTGGCGTGACCTTGGCACAATTTCGTCGCGCTTCGATTATCGTTGCCGTCGTTGTTGCGCTCTTGGTGCCCTTCGCGGTCGAGGATTTCGCCGTATTCCAGATGACCCAGTTGATCTACTTGTCCATCGCCGTGTTGGGCCTGAACCTGCTGACGGGGTTCAACGGACAGTTTTCGCTGGGCCACAGCGCCTTCATGGCTTTGGGCGCCTACACTGCCGGGATTATGATGGCGCAATGGGAAGTGGCTTACTATTGGACCATCGTGCCGGCCGGTTTGATCTGTTTCGTCGCCGGCTTTTTGTTCGGGCTGCCGGCATTGCGGCTGGAAGGTCTTTATTTAGCGTTGGCGACCTTTGCCTTGGCCATAGCCGCGCCCCAGTTGCTGAAATATAAGCATTTCGAGCATTATACAGGTGGCGTCCAGGGGTTGGACCTGTTCAAGGAAGATTCACCCATTGCGTTCTTAAGCACTGATCAGTGGTGGTATTATTTCTGCCTGTTCTTTGGTGTGCTGCTGATTGTTGCGGCCTGGAACCTAGTCAGGGGGCGTACCGGACGTGCGATGATCGCGATCCGCGACAATCCCATCGCGGCCAGCACAATGGGTATCAATACCTCTGTCTACAAGGCGACAACCTTCGGTGTCAGCGGGCTGTATTGCGGTGTTGCCGGTGCATTGTCTGCCATCGTGGTGGAGTTCATAGCTCCAGAGAGTTTCACTTTCATTCATGCTATTTTACTGCTGATCGCCATGGTGATCGGTGGTCTGGCCTCCATCCCAGCGGCGATTATCGGTGGAGCTTTTATTTTGTATGTGCCAACTTTCTCGGAAGCAGTTGTCGACGCATTTTTTGGTGGCGACCCTAGTTCGAAGGCATTGGTATGGGTATCCTTTGGTGTAGTTATGGTCGTCGTGGTCTATCTCATGCCGATGGGGTTCGCTGGTTTCATTCGCTGGAACCTGCGAAAGTTAGCGCGCTGATAATCCCCGTATGAGAATGCGGCTTCGCGGTCCTGTAGCTTGAGTTGTGTTTAAATATAGTTCTATACTTTATTGAGCAAAAATAAACTTAACAGGGAGAGTAATATGGGTAAGACGCTCAAATTGACATCAGGAATGGCGGTCGCCTTCGTGGCCGGCATGGGTGTCGCGGTAGCCGGGAATGCTCCCGGTGTCACCGATACAGAAATTAAAATTGGTAATACCAACCCGTATAGTGGACCGGCTTCGGTCTATTCGACGATTGGCAAATCTATTGGTGCTTGTTGGAAACAAGTGAATGCTGAGGGTGGCATCAACGGCCGCAAGATAAAATGGATTTCCTATGATGATGGCTACAGCCCGCCGAAGACAAAGGAACAGATCCGTAGGCTGGTTGAAAAGGATAAGGTTGCCTTGACTTTCCAGACCCTTGGCACACCCACGAATTCGGCCGTTCACAAATATATGAATAAGAAAAAGGTGCCGCATTTGTTCGTCGCCACCGGTGCGACCAAATGGGGTCAGCCTAAAAAGTTTCCTTGGACTATGGGCTTTCAGCCGAACTATCAAACCATTGGCAGGATCTTCGGTAACTACATTCTGCAAAACCATCCCAACAGCAAGGTGGCTGTGTTGTACCAGAACGACGATTACGGCAAGGACTACGTGATTGGCGTTAAGGACGCTATGGGCGACAAATACGCAAAACAAGTAGTCAAGGAAGAAACCTATGAAGTTACCGATCCAACGGTGGCTAGCCAGATTATTAGCCTGAAGAACAGCGGCGCTGATGTGATGGTCAACATCTCCATTCCAAAATTTGCGGCGCAGGCGATTAAGAAGATGGATGCCATCGGTTGGAAGCCGGTTCATCTATTAAATGACGTTGCCGCAACCATTAAGTCCACATTTGCGCCAGCTGGCTTGGAGAAATCAAAGGGCATCATCTCCGTGACCTATCTCAAAGATCCCAACGATCCCGAATGGAAGAATGACCCGGAGATGAACGCGTGGCGCGCCTTCATGAAAAAGTACTATCCCAAAGGCGACGCCGCGAATGCATTTAACGTCTATGGCTGGTCGGTTTGCAGCCTGATGATTGATACCTTGAAAAGGGCTGGGAATGATCTCAGTCGCGAGAACATCATGAAGCAAGCTGCTAGCTTCAAGAAGTTCCGGGTGCGTGGTCTGCTGCCGGGTATCATGGCAAATACCGGCCCGGCCGATTTCTATCCTGTCGAGCAGATGCAGATGACGCGTTTCGATGGCAAAGGTAATGTCCGGTTCGGTCCGACCATTTCCGCCGAGACGTCCAAGTAAAAAGATGTAACGCTTGTTTTACTGGGTTTTGGGCCGCCAACGTACCGGCGGCCCATTTTTTTTTACCGTTGGCTTTTTGTAAGCAACGCCCCGACAAATGCAGCGAGGGGGAGCAAGGTATATGGAATTGAGATCCCGGGGGGTGTGGCTGGGCGTGCTGGCGATGACCGTGGTGGTCACAGCCTCCAACATCCTGGTGCAGTACCCGATCAATGACTGGCTTACTTGGGGGGCCTTCACCTATCCGATCTCGTTCCTGGTCACCGATTTAAGCAATCGGCGGCTTGGTGCCGGCCCGGCCCGGCGGGGGGTCTATGCCGGTTTCATCGTCGCGGTGGTGCTGTCGGCCTGGCTGGCCACGCCCCGGATCGCTATCGCCTCCGGTTCGGCCTTCTTGGTGGCCCAGCTTTTGGATGTCAGGATCTTCGATCTGCTGCGCCAGCGGGTCTGGTGGCTGCCGCCGTTCCTCTCGTCGGTGATAGCTTCGGCCGTGGATACGGCGCTGTTCTTCGCCGTCGCCTTCGCCGGCACCGGCGTGCCGTGGGTGACCCTAGCGCTGGGCGACTACCTAGCCAAGCTGGCGCTGGCCGTGGCCATGCTGGTGCCCTATGGCGGCGCCCTGCGCCTCAGCCGGACGCGCGGCGCCTGACCAACTTCATTCCTAGTTCGTGCCGCGGAGCTTCTTGCCTGGGTTCATGATATTGTGCGGGTTGATCCTCTTCTTGATGGCCCGCATCAGCGCCAGCGCTTCGCCGCGCTCGTCGGCCATTAACCGGGATCAATCGGGAACGGGTCGAGTTGGTTGCGCGGCCCCACCGCGCGTAGCTCTTTTGTCGTTTCTGCCCCAACAGATCCCCCCAAGAGGGCCTGCCGGATGCTGCCATGGCGAAGGCGGCACAAACAGGCCCTCGCTTCGCGTACGACGCTGCAACAGGCGCTGGTAAACGTCGCAGAATTACAAGGCGTCGACAAGGGTCGGGTGCAACCTCCGGCTCCGGCCTGGGAAGCGCGGCATTATGTTCCCTTCCTGGCACAGCAGATCGCCCAGGAGGCAATGCCCGAAAAGGCACCCGAGACGGACCAGCGTCGTGGGCATGGGTTGGTTAGCGATGCCTACGTTATGGTCAGCGATGACGCCGCCAATATTCTTGGTCCGGCACGGCCGCATGAACTGGTCGTTTAGACGGTTTTCACAAAATTTTGCTGGCGATGGCATCTGGCGCTGATGATGGTGGATATGGCTGCTTACCGTGCTATATGATCCAGCTATGAGCCAATTCCAATGCATGATAGATCTTCTCGCCGTCGGCGCCGATGACGCCCCGGCAATCGGGGCGCCCGAGCGGCCGCCATTGAATTTTGCCGCCCTGCGCACCCTGTCATCGGAGGTGGTGGCCAGTCTGAACGGCCACTCCATCGGGCGTGGCGACCGGGTCGCCATCGTGCTGCCCAATGGGCCGGAAATGGCGGCGGCCTTTATCGCAATTGCCGCTGGCGCGGTGACAGCGCCGCTGAACCCGGCCTATCGCGAAGACGAGTTCGACTTTTATCTCGATGATCTGAAGGCCCGCACCCTGGTCGTTCAGCAAGGCGTGGAAACTCCGGCCCGCGCGGCGGCCGAACGCCATGGCATCGATATAGTGGAATTGGTTCCAGATCTGGCCGGTCCGGCGGGCCGNTTCACNCTGCTCTATCCGGCCCCAAGCGCCGGGGCGGCGGCATCNGGTGGTTTCGCCGATAGNGCCGATCCGAGTTTGATCNTACATACNTCGGGCACCACGTCGCGGCCAAAAATNGTGNCCTTGAGCCAAGCCAACATTTGCGCCTCGGCCCGCCATATTGGCGAAAGCCTGGCCCTGTCCGCCGCTGACCGCTGCCTCAACATCATGCCGCTGTTTCATATTCACGGCCTGATCGCCGCCGTGCTGTCCAGCCTGGCCGCCGGCGCCGGGGTCTATTGCACGCCCGGTTTCAATGCCCTGCGCTTTTTCCAATGGATGGATGAAGTGGAACCGACCTGGTACACGGCGGTGCCGACCATGCATCAGACGATTCTGTCGCGGGCGCCGCGCAATGGGGAGAGCCTGGAGCGTTCACAACTGCGGCTGATTCGCTCCTCGTCTTCCTCCCTGCCGCCACAAGTCATGGCGGCGCTGGAGGAGACTTTCAATCTTCCCGTGATCGAAGCTTACGGCATGACCGAGGCGGCGCACCAAATGGCTTCCAACCCATTGCCGCCCGCTGAACGCCGGGCTGGCTGTGTCGGCTTGGCGGCGGGGCCAGAGGTCGGCATCATGGCTGAGGACGGAGACGATTTTCTGCCCACCGACGCGGTTGGTGAAGTCGTCATCCGTGGTCCCAACGTCACTGATGGCTATATTGAAAACCCAACCGCCAATGCCACCGCCTATACCAACGGCTGGTTCCGCACTGGCGATCAGGGCACCTTGGATGCGGGTGGTTATCTCACGCTGACGGGCCGGTTGAAGGAAATCATCAATCGCGGCGGCGAAAAAATCAGTCCGCGCGAGGTTGACGAGATTCTACTGGATCACCCAGGCGTTGGACAGGTCGTCACCTTCGCTGTGCCGCATGCCCGTTTAGGTGAGGATGTGGGCGCCGCCGTGGTACTGGCCGAGGGGGCCGAGGTCACGGAGGTGGAATTGCGTGAATTCGTCGGCAAACGCCTAGCTGATTTCAAGGTGCCGCGGAAAGTGCTTTTCCTCGACGAAATTCCAAAAGGCGCGACAGGCAAGCTGCAGCGGATCGGATTGGCCGAAAAATTGGGCCTGGCTTAGTCCGTTTTAGTGCGCCACGTGGCCGTCGCCTCCGCTGAAGCGGTGGACTTCTTCGGCCAATCCGCACCAGGCATATTGATTGGCGACATACAACGCCTGTTCATAGCCTAGACTTTCGATCAGGTTTTACGCCACACCTTGGTAATGTTCGAGTGACTCAGTCATCAATATACTCCCAGCATATGATGGCTATTGCGGTTAATATAGCGCCGCCGAAGTTAGAAAATCTGAGTGCTGATGGTTAATAAACGGAGGCCAAAGCGTGCTGTTTATCTCTTCCTGGCGTACCATGGAGGCCCGTGCCGTCGAGCTGGGTGCGACGCATATTCTATCCTTGCTGGGCATCGAAGGGGTACCGGACACGCCCGACGGCATGGACCCGGCGCGGCATCTCCATATAGAGGTCGATGATGTGCCGGCCTCGTTNGCTGGCGACATTGCTCCAACCTTNGAACATGTGACGGAGCTATTGGATTTCTCCACCGCCTGGGACCGGCAAGGCCCCATGATAGTGCATTGTTATGCCGGCGTCAGCCGCTCCACCGCCGCCGCTCTGACCATTCTCTGCCAATATAATCCTGGGCGCGAGATGGAAGCGGCCCAGGCCCTGCGCCGTGCCGCGCCACACGCCAAGCCGAACCGCCGCATCATTGCCATCGCCGACCGTCTGCTGGGATCGGACAATCGTTTGGTTGAGGCGGTGGATGCTATCGGCCAGGGGTCGTACGAGGGTGGCGGCACGCCGTTGGTCGAATTGTCCCTAACGCTTTAGATACCGTAGGGATCAGGGTATGAAAGCCATTGTTTGCCGCGAACTGGGCGCGCCGTCGGTGCTGCGACTGGAGGAATTGCCGGAACCCNAAATGGGCGCGGGCCAGGCGCGGGTAAAAATCAATGCGGCCGGTCTTAACTTCCCCGATATTCTGACCGTGGAAGGCGTATATCAGCACAAACCGGCCCTGCCTTTTATTGCCGGTTTTGAAACCGCCGGCGAGGTGATCGAGGTTGCCCCGGACGTAAGCAATGTCGCACCCGGTAACCGGGTGATGATGTCGGTTCGTCCCGGTGGCTTTGCCGAGCAGGCGGTGGCGGATGCCAGCTTGCTTATTCCAACGCCCGAACCTTTCGATGATGTCACGGCCGCCGCCTTCAGGGTGGCCTATTTCACCGCCCATCATTGCCTGTTTCAGCGTGGCGGGTTGCAGCCGGGCGAATGGGTCCTGGTCAATGGCGCCACGGGTGGCGTTGGCNTGGCGGCGGTGGAACTCGCCAAATTGCACGGCGCCAAAATTATCGGCACGGGGGGTGATGACGGCAAGCTGGAGGTNGTCAGCAGTTATGGCGCCGATCATGTGATCAANTATCAGAGGGGCGAATTCAGGAAAGAGGTAAAGGAGATTACGGGCGGCAAGGGCGTCAATCTGGTTTACGATCCGGTCGGCGGCGACATCTTTGATCAATCCCTGCGCTGCATGGCCTGGCATGGGCGGTTGGTATCGCTTGGCTTTACCTCTGGCCGAATACCCGAGTTGCCGTTGAATTACGCCTTGATCAAGGGTCTGACCATCATGGGCTGTCGTGCGGGCGAGGCCAGGCGCAATGATCCCGAGGCCGGCGAAAGGGAACTGACGGAAATCTTGGCCCTAGCCAATGCGGGCAAGTTGCACCCTTATGTCTCCCACACCTTGCCGTTCGAGAAGGCTATGGACGGCATGCATCTGTTGATGGACCGTAAGGTGATTGGCAAGTTGGTCCTGACAATGAATTAGCGTGGTTTCCATGGCCTCTGGGACCATGCTATGTGAACTTACGTTCAACCGGTAGACTGAGCATATGCGCATTCTGTACCATTTTTGGCTGTCGCCGTTTTCCCGCAAGGTGCGCATCGCCTTGTTTGAAAAAGGTATGGATGTAGAGCTGGTGGTGGAGAAATACTGGAACCGCCGGCCCGAGTTTCTTGCTCTGAATACCGCCGGCAAGGTGCCCGTGTTGAGCGAGCCCGACGGCACCATTCTGGCCGATAGCCAGGCTATCGTCGAATATCTCGAGGATTGCCAGCCCGAACCCAACTTGCTGGGATACGAGCCGCTGGACCGGGCCGAATGCCGTCGTTTGATCGCCTGGTTCGATGGCAAGTTCTATGACGAAGTCACGGAATTTCTTTTGCGGGAAAAATTGCTTAAGCGTTTCATGGGCATGGGGGAGCCGCGCTCCGACCTGATCCGCGCGGGACGGCAGAATATCGGCTATCACCTGGACTACATCAGCTATCTGGTGGAGCGGCGAAACTATATTGGCGGCGAGACCTTCTCCCTGGCCGATATCACNGCCGCGGCGCATCTGTCNTGTCTGGATTATCTCGGTGATGTACCGTGGGAGCAGTATCCCAGCGCCAAGGAGTGGTACGCGCGGGTGAAATCCCGTCCCTCTTTCCGTGCCATCCTGGCC
Source organism: Rhodospirillaceae bacterium (assembly GCA_002731375.1). Taxonomy (GTDB): domain Bacteria; phylum Pseudomonadota; class Alphaproteobacteria. The sequence continues at coordinate 18,000 of PCBT01000085.1, forward strand.
GATCATATGCCCGGTCTGCCGCCCCCCCGACACTATGCCGACCTCGATTTCTAAGCCTGCGGCCGCGCCATCGCGGTTGATGGTGGAATTGCGCCGCGAGGCCTCGAGCCTGGGTTTCGATGCGCTGGGTATCACCGCCGCCGATGCCTCGCTTGGGATGGGGGATCGACTGGGGCAGTTCCTGGATCTGGGCCGTCATGGGGATATGGACTGGCTGGTGGAAAAGGCGGACCGTCGCCGCCACCCCAATGCCCTCTGGCCCGAGGCCCGTTCCATCATCATGCTGGGACTGAATTATGGTCCGGATGAAGACCCTTTGGAGCGTCTGGCCCGGCTGGAGCAGGGTAATGTCTCACTCTACGCGGCGCGCAAGGACTATCACGTGGTGGTGAAAAAACGCTTGAAGGCCCTTGCCCGATGGCTGCGGACCGAGGCGGGCGGGGAGTTNAAAGTCTTTGTCGATACCGCGCCGGTGATGGAAAAACCCCTGGCCCAGGCCGCTGGTCTGGGCTGGCAGGGCAAGCATAGCAACATGGTCAGCCGAGAATTCGGCTCCTGGCTGTTCCTGGGCAGTATTTTCACGACGTTGTCCCTGACCGCCGATGCGCCGGGAGGGGACCATTGTGGCGAATGTCAAAGCTGCCTTGAAACCTGTCCCACAGCTGCTTTCCCTGCACCCTATCAATTAGATGCCCGGCGCTGCCTGTCCTATCTAAATATCGAACATCAGGGTCATATCGCGGTGGAGTTCCGCAAACCCATGGGCAATCGTATCTTTGGCTGTGATGACTGCCTGGCGGTCTGTCCCTGGAATAAATTCGCTATCGCCGCGGATGATGCTGTGATGGCGCCCCGTGCCGGGTTGAGCATGGTGGATCTGGCCGACTTGCTGCTGTTGGATGACGCCGCCTTTCGCCTTCTCTATGCAGGGACTCCGGTCAAGCGTCTGGGCCGGGACCGATTCTTGCGCAATGTTCTAATTGCCGCCGGTAACAGCGGCAATGGACAGCTATCGGAACTAATTGATCCGTTGCTCCTGGATCCCGCGCCTCTGGTCCGTGCCATGGCGGTATGGGCCTTGTCCCAACTGCGCGGCGCCGCTGTTCTGGCCGGTCTGGCTCACGATCACCTGGACACGGAAACAGACGCCGCTGTCCGGGCCGAATGGGCCCGGGCTATTTCTGCTTAAGCTCCATCTGTTGCAGACGTGCCTGGGCCGCATCGCCGGCCGGCGTGCCCCGGTGTTCCCGCGCGGCATAAAGCCAATCCGCCCGTGCGCCGTCCCGGTCACCGGCCTCGAGGCGCAGGATGCCCCGCTCCAACCGGGCCGATGGGTTGGCGGGGTTCAGGGCCAATGCCTGGTTTATCGCCTCGCGGGCGTCGTCCGGACGGCCTAGATGGCGCAACGCGCTGGCCCGAAAGGCGGCGGCGTCATCGTCGTTGGGATCCAGGGCCTTGGCCCGCTCCAGATCGATCAATGCGCCGGCATGATCGCCGCTTTCAGCCAGAATGCGGCCCCGATCAACCAGATAGACGGCCCTATTGGGATCATATTGTAGGGCGAGATCAATTGCCTGCAGGGCTAATTCGGGCCGTCCGCCCAACAGCCAGACATTCGCCGCCTGGGCCAGAACGTCGCCAGGGCTGGGGAAATGATCGGCGGGTAGGGCGGCGGCCAGGGCCTCCAACCGTTGGGCGGCGCGGTCATATGCCTTGGCCTCCAACAAGGCCATCGCCGCGCAGTGGCGCGCCGGTGCGCCGCCATCCAATCCGGCCCAGGTTTCCGCCGTCTCGAAGGCCTGCCAGGGCTCGCGGTAAGTCAGGGCAATACAGGCGCGGTATTGTTTCTCGTGATCGATACCGCCAGTGGCGGTTTTGGCATTGGTTTCCGCCGCCTTCGCCGGGCTAGGCAATAGCGCCAGCGCAAGGGAGAAAAGACCGCATTGTATAAGGCTACGCATGGCCCTACCTTCCATGCTTGCATGCGCATCGGCAAGAGCTGGGATGGTGGAATAGTGGAAAAATTGTTTGTTTTCGGTTTGGGTTACAGCGCCCTGGTGCTGGCCCAACGGCTGGCTGGCCAAGGCTGGACCGTGGCGGGAACCAGCCGTGATGGAGTGAACGACACCATTCCTTTTGAGCGCCAGCAGCCATTGTCTAATGCAGCCGGGCAATTGGCTGGGACCACGCATTTGTTGCTCTCTATCCCGCCCGATCAAGCGGGTGATCCGGTGCTGGCCTGCCATGCCGAGGTGGTCGCAAAGCTGCCTGATCTGCGCTGGATCGGATATCTTTCTACCACTGGGGTTTATGGCGACCATGGCGGCGGCTGGGTTGACGAGAGCACGCCGACGGCGCCTCTCAACGAACGCAGCCAGCGGCGCGCGGGGGCCGAGCAGGCCTGGCTGGAATGGGGCCGCCGCCATGACCTGGCCGTGCATGTTTTTAGGCTGGCCGGTATCTATGGACCGGGCCGCAGTGCCTTGGACAACCTGCGCCAGGGCAAAGCCCGGCGCATCGTCAAGCCACGGCATGTGTTCTCCCGCATTCACGTTGAGGATCTGGCGACGGTCNTGCAAGCCTCCATGGCCCGGCCAAACGCCGCCGCCATTTATAACGTTTGTGATGACGAGGCCGCGCCGTCCCAGGACGTCATCGCCCATGCCGCCGAACTGCTGGGACAGGCCGCGCCACCTGAGACCGCCTTTGCCGAGGCCGAATTGAGCCCCATGGCGGCCAGTTTTTACGCCGACAACAAACGCGTCTGCAACCGCCGCATCAAGGATGAGTTGGGCGTGGAATTGAGGTACCAAAATTATCGCTTGGGTCTGGCGGCATTGCTGGCTTCTTAACCCGAGAAATTCGTGTGAAATGATGGTTTCCGTTTGGGCACTCCACTATTCTTTATAGGGGGATTCGANGCAAAAGGAGAATGCGCCATGTTCAACAAAGAATGTTTTATCGAAGCCTGCAAGGCTGCCGTTGGTGATGGTCAAAAGGCGATACGTGATGTCGTCCTGCGCGCGGTCGCCGATCCTGCGGGTGTGATAGCTGAACTGGGCGAGCCCGATATGGCGGGGGTTTATCCCCTGTATCAGGCCAATGATCTGACCATTATAAATTTCATCTGGGCGCCTTACATGACCTTGCTGCCACATAACCATCATATGTTCGCGGCGATCGGCCTATATGGCGGTCGCGAGGACAATGTCTTTTGGCGCCGCCTTGATACCGATACGGGCCCCCAGCTGGAGGCCGCGGGGGCGGAGTCCATGGGACCTGGCCAGGTAGCAACCCTGGGGCCGGAGATCGTCCATTCCGTGGCCAATCCGATCCGCAAGCTGACCNCCGCCATNCATGTCTATGGCGGTGATTTCTTTAATCCNCCGGTGCCGCGTAGCCAGTGGGACCATGAAACCCTGATAGAGGAGCCGTGGGATATGCAGAACACCCATAATGTTTTTCGTCAGGCTGACATGCGCTACAAGGCCGGCGTGGCGGCAGGTGCGGAAGATTAGGCCTCCCGTGCCCGGAGGGTAAGCGGTGATTGCTAAATTCTTCAGCTGGCTGGAACATGCGACGGACCCGCTGCCCTCTGCCCAGCCGAATATGCCGCCGGCTTCCCTGATCCCGTTCATTTTGCACTATGCGCGGCCATTTTGGCCGCTATTGCTGGCCTCCGGTCTGTTCTCCACCGTGATAGCGTTGTTGGAGGTGATGCTTTTCGCCTTTCTGGGGCGTCTGGTGGATTGGTTGGCGACGGCGGAGCGGGCGACGTTCTGGGCTGACCACAGCGGCGAATTGGTTCTCATGGGTGTCGTGGTTCTGGCGGTGTTGCCAGTCCTGAAATTCGTCTATGGCTCGATCTCTCATCAGGGCCTGTTGGGCAATTTCGCCATGCGCACCCGCTGGCAGGCGCACCGCTATCTGCTGCGTCAAAGCATGGAATTCTATCAGGACGATTTTGCCGGACGGGTCGCGGCCAAGATGATGCAGACGGCCCTAGCTGTGCGCGATATCGTCATGAAACTGACGGAAGTCCTGCTTTATGTGGTTGTCTACTTCGGCGCCGCCGTGGTCTTGTTCGCCAGCAGCGATCTGCGTCTGACCGCGCCCATGCTGCTATGGCTGGCCGGATATCTGATCGCGATGCGCTATTTCGTGCCCCGCCTTCGTGACTGGTCCATGGCCCAGGCCGAGGCGCGCTCGGTTGTCACCGGCCGGGTGGTAGACAGCTATACCAATATAGGCACGGTCAAGATGTTCGCCCACGCGGCCTATGAGGACAGCTATGCCCGCGAGGGCATGGAGGCATTTCTGGAACCTATCTACGGCCAGATGCGCCTTTCGACCATGTTGAATATTGTTCTGAACACCTTGAATGCTGGATTGATCTTTGCCATCGCGGGGATGGCGGTGTGGCTATGGTATATTGATGCGACCTCCGCCGGCGCCATCGCACTGGCCGTTGGGCTGGTTCTGCGTTTGCAAGGCATGTCGCAATGGATCATATGGGAGGTCTCCAACATCTTTGAGAACATTGGCGTGGTGCTTGACGGCGTTGAAACCATAGCCAGGGAGCGCGCCATTGAAGACGCGCCCAATGCGACGACTTTGGCGGTGGCCGCGGGCGGCATNCGCTATGACCACATTTCCTTCAACTACGGCAAGGATAGGGAGGACGTGGATCAAGGTGTGCTCAGCGGCCTGGATCTGGATATTAAACCGGGCGAGAAAGTTGGTATCGTTGGTCGTTCGGGTGCCGGCAAATCCACCTTGGTCAGCCTGTTGCTGCGTTTCTATGACTTGCAGGACGGCCGTATCCTGATCGACGGCCAGGATATCGCCGGCGTCAGCCAGGACAGCNTGCGGGCCCAGATCGCCATGGTGACCCAGGATACTTCGTTGCTGCACCGTTCGGTCCTGGACAATATCAGCTATTCCAAGCCCGGCGCTACGGAGCCCCAGGTGGTCGCTGCCGCCAAGGCGGCCCATGCCGATGATTTTATCCATGATCTGGAGGACGGCAAGGGCCGGCGCGGCTATCAGGCTCATGTGGGCGAGCGCGGCGTCAAATTGTCGGGAGGGCAGCGTCAGCGCATCGCCATTGCCAGGGTATTACTCAAGGATGCGCCGATCCTGATTTTGGACGAGGCCACGTCGGCTCTGGATTCGGAAGTCGAGGCCGCGATCCAGGAAAGTTTTCAGGCCCTGATGGCGGGCAAGACCGTGATTGCCATTGCCCATCGCCTCTCCACCATCGCCGCCATGGACCGCCTGATCGTCATGGACCAGGGCCGCATCGTCGAGGAAGGCAACCACGAAACCCTGCTGCGGCGCGGCGGCCTGTATGCGGAACTATGGTCCCGTCAATCCGGCGGCTTTCTGGCCAAGGATGTGGCGGAATAGCATCGCGTGGGCTCACGCTTTCGACGGCGACCAATCGTAAATGCGCTCCAAGCTTCCGCCCATGAGAGCCGCGCGGTCACTATCGGAAATGCGGTCTGTGAGGCGGAACGAGTCCACGCCCTGGGCATAGGTCAGCAGTTTCGCCGCCCGTGTCCAATCTGTTCCCCACATGCAGCGGTCAAAGCCGAAGGCATCGAAAATGCGGCAGAGCGGTTCCCAGATATCATTGTATGGGAAAGCTTCATGGGACAGGGTGCAGGCGCCGGTAATTTTCACGGCGACATTGTCGTATGGCGCCAAATTCAGCAGCCTGGGCAAGTCAGCGAAGGGTTCCGGCGGAGCGGGTGGCACGAAGGGTTGCTGTAGGCCTAGGTGGTCGATGATCAACCTTGTATTGGGGTTTCTGGCGGCCAGCCCGGCCACCTGCTCCAGACGGTTCCAGGCCAGGAGATTGACCGGCAAGCCGTGGCGGGCGGCGGCGTCGAGAACCCGGTTGATGCCGGGATCATCGGGATCGTTCGAGAGCTCCTCGCGCATCATGATGCGGATCGCTACCGTGCCTTCAACTGCGGCCCAATCCGCGATGGTCTCTGTTACGCCGAGATTGGCCGCATCGACCGGTTTGATCAGGGCAAAGCGGCCCGGATTGGCGGCGTGAACGTCAATGGCGTAGCTGGCGTCGTATTGGTACATAGTGTAGGGCGAGACCAGCAGGGCGCCATCAACGCCAACCGCGTCCATGGCGGCGACCATGTCATCGCCGGTGACCTCGTCCGGGCCCTCAAGCACCGCCGCCCAGGGCCGGGCCGGGTGATCCCGTTCGTAGGCATGAACCTGTACATCAATCGTCGGCATGGCTTTCTTCTCTCTCCTCGAACCGCGCCATCGCGTCTTGCTGCAACAGATAGCGCTGGATTTTGTTGGTGGAGGTGCGGGGGAAGTCCTCAACCACCTCAACATAACGCGGCACCTTGTAGTCCGCTATGGCGCCACGGCAGTGCGCGATGACGTCGTCAGCATTCAAGTCCGTGCCAGGTACCGGCATCACGAAGGTGAAGCCGACCTCGCCCATGCGCGCGTCGGGCACGCCGCAGACCACGGCCTGGTGAATGTTTTCATGGCCTTCCAGGAAACGCTCGATCTCGGCCGGATAGGCATTAGAGCCGCCGACGATGAACATCTCTTTGGCCCGGCCCGTGATCATCAGATAGCCATCCGGATCGATCTGGCCCAGGTCGCCGGTGCGGAACCAGCCCTCGGGCGTGATCGCCGCCGCCGTGGCCTCCGGGTTCTTGTAATAGCCCAGCATGACCAGATAGCCACGGACCCAGATTTCGCCGTCCTCGCCTTGTGGTTTTTCGATACCGGTTTCCGGGTCGAATACGCCAACCTCGTAATCGCCGACAATTTTGCCCTTGTTTTCGCAGGTGACTTCAATGGGCGCGTCAAATTCGCTAAGCGTGGTCATGCCCATGGTCTCGGTCATGCCGTAAACGGCCTGCAAGGAGACCAGATGCAGGGTTGATTTGACCTTGCGGGCAATGGCCGGCGTAACCGGCGCACCGCCAATCCAGGCGGCCTTCAGGCAATGGGTGTCGCGTTCCGCGACACCCGGTTGGGCCAGTAGATCAAAAAAGTGCGTTGGAATACCGCCCATGATGGCGATACGTTCCCGTTCAATCAAATCCAAGGCCTCGCCTGGCTGCCACTCGGCCATGGTGACCAGGCCGCAACCATGCTGCATGGCGGGAATGGCTGTCGCTACGGAACCCGCAACATGATACAGCGGCATATGGCCCAGTACCTTGTCGCCCGCCTCCATATGCATGGCGCTGGCAATATTCCGCCCCTCGATCAGGACGCGGTGGCAATGCATGGCGCCCTTGGGCTGGCCGGTGGTGCCGGATGTATAGATGATGATCACCGGATCCTCGATCTCCACCGCCGCCTCCACCCCGGCCAGGTCGACGCCTGGATTTTCCTGGGCCATCAGGGCGCTTTGCGAAACGGTGCCGGAATGTTCGGCATCATCCCATAATACAATGGCGCGCAGTTCCGGCAGGCCGTCGATATGCATTTGGCCTGGTATCGCGCTTTCGAAACCGGGGGCCATTTCGCGGATCATGCCCAGATAGTCGATATTCCAGAATTCCGGCATGGCGATCAGAGCCTTGGCATCAGACTGACGCAGGATGTATTCGACTTCGGAAACCTTATAGCGCGTATTTATGGAAACCACGGTGGCGCCGATGCGGCAACAGGCGAACCAGGTCAGCAGCCAGGCTGGACTGTTGGTCAGCCAACAGGCCACGTGATCCCCCCGGCCCACGCCGAGGCCCAGGAAGCCCCTGGCCAGTCTGTCAACCTGGGCATCGAATGTGGTGAAGCTGAGTCGCTGTCCCATGCCGACGACAAAATCGTTGTCTGGCCAATTTTGGGCTGAGCGCCGCAGTGCTTCACCGATTGTCACGTTTCGCCAATCCATGCCTATACCCTACTGGCCACCATTGCTTGAAACCGTCGAAACTATCATACTACGCCCAATGGCTAATATTATCGCAACAACGCCATGGAGGAACGAGCTTTGAGCTACGTTAGATATATCGATAGAACCAAGGCCTATTATAAGGCCGAGGGCTATGAGAAGCCTTATCAATGGGCAAAATTCGACGAGGTGCCTTTTACGCCTCTGAAAAAGCCCCTGGCGGAAAGCCGGGTAGCGCTGGTTTCCACGTCCGAGATTGCGGTCCGCACCTGGGAAGACCAACGCATGCCCCAGGAAAAGGGCGAGGCGCAGAATGTCTACGGTGTGCCCGTCGATACGCCGGTGGCGGACCTGTACAGCCGCACTCACAGCTATGACATGAATGCGACCACGCTGGATGACGTGAACAGCTATTTCCCCGTCACCCGGTTGCAGGAATTGCAGGCGGCGGGGCGGATCGGCAGCTTGGCGCCGACGGCCTATGGCGTTTACAACGCCTATTCCCAGGGCAAGACCTTGGGCACCGATGCCCCGGAGGTGCTGCGGGGGTGCCGCGAAGAAGGTGTTGATGTCGCCCTATTGGTGCCGGTCTGACCGGTTTGTCACCAGACCGTGAGTCTGGTCGCACGTTACCTGGAAGAAAACGGCATCCCCACGGTTGTTGCCGCCGCCGCCCGCGATATCGTTGAAACCTGCGGTGTGTCCCGGCTGTTGTTCACGGATTTCCCCTTGGGCAATCCATGTGGCGAGCCCGGCAATGTGGAGCAGCAACGGCAGATCATCGGTATGTCGATGGATCTGTTGGAAAGCGCCACCGAACCGCGGACCACGGTCGAGACGCCGTTCACATGGTCCAAGGGCGATGCCTGGAAATCCTTGGTCTTTACCCAGGAACAACCCTGGCAGACCGAGGAAGTCAAAAATGCCTGGTTGGCGAAGAAAGAGCTGTATCGTAAGCTGAAGGCGGAGAAGGAAGGCTAGCCAATGGCCAGGAAAATCATTGTCTATTCGACGCCTTTATGTGCGCCATGCGAGCAGCTGAAGGGCTATCTCCGTGCCCATGACGTGGAGTTCGAGGCCAAGGACCTGATGATGGATGAGGAGGCCGCCGCCTTTATCGAAAGCCACAACATCCGCTCGTCGCCTGTCCTGCAGGTCGGCGAGCAACTAATCTTCGGCCCTGAACTGGGACCGGAGAAGGTTGACGAGGTGCTCGGTCTCGAATAGCGGGCCGTTAGGCGAGAACTTCGGCGAGGCCGTCCCCGGTGGCGACAGTCTCGCCGCGTTGATTCTTGGCCGTGATATTGCAGACCAGCCATTTGCCTTTGGCGGTTTCCCGTTTATCGACCACCTCGCCTTGAATGGTGATTTCGTCGCCAGGATAAATCGGTTTGCGGAAACGGGTTTCCAGGCGCCGATGCTCCCCCATGTCGGGCCATAGCCAATCGGTCATGGCGCGTGTCATTAATGAATAGGTCATCAGGCCATGGCCGATCACATCTTCGAATTGTTTACCGCCCGCGAAGCGGGTTTTTTCCATATATTCATTGTCCCAATGCAGGGGATTGTGATCAAAGGATGCGGCGGCGAATTCGGCGATCATCTCGCGGCTGACGGGCACCGTCGGGCCCGGGAATTGGAAGCCCACATCAATGTCGGCGTATTTCATGATTTCTTGCGTGCTCATGGTTGTCCTCCTCAATAGGGCCGCATGGTCCAGCCGCGGCCGGAGCAGACCACATCGCCGTCCTGATTGCGGAAGACGTTATCGTGAATGGCGAAAATATTGCCCTTGCGGATCACCTTGTCGAGGCAGCGGGCCTCAAGCGAAATGGTGTCACCGGGCCGGACCGGGCGTTGCAGGAACCAGTTCTGCCCCATGTTGACTGTGCCGGGGGTGCGCATGAAATGGTCATGGCCGGTGCAGGCAAAGAGGAACAGGGCATGGATGGAGGGCGGTGAAATCAGGCCGCCATAACGGCTTTTCTTGGCGTATTCCTCATCAAAATACAGCGGGTTCAGGTCTCCGATGGAGCGGGCATAGCGCTGGATCATCTCCAGGGTAATGGTAACGGGACGGGATTCCAGGACTTTCCCTGGTTCCAGGTCATCCCAGCCGGAGCGGTCATCCGCACCCTTCCAAAAATTGGTCTCAAATTCATCTACGTTGAATTCGTCCATGGCGTTGGCATCCTTGATACTTGCCTTGGCGGCAATAATTGGCGGTGTTACCGAATTGTCGGGACTGACCGCATCTTTAGAGGAGGTGCGTAGTATATAGCCAATCGCCCTTCCGCCCAGGGGCAAAAAGTCACGCTGAGGGCAGATTGCAGCCAGCACGTTTGTGTAGCGGCGGCGTATGGTGCCGCTGATTTCGGGGTGTGCCGGAAACTACGAATTAAAGATCGCATCGATGGCAACGGCATCGGCTTCTTCCGATAGACCGGCGTAGTCCACGTCATCCGCCTCATCGTGGGCCTCACCGTTGGCGCCTGGCATTTCAAGCTCCGCCGCGGCGGCTTAAACATCCATCGCGGCGATGGCGCAATTGCGCTTGGCGTGCTCGCGCAGGGAGTTGCGACGACGCGCGGTCTGCATTACGGCCTCTTCCAGCGTATCGTACTCACTGTGTGCTAGCTTCCGCCTATTTTCCACGCTGCCTTCGTTATCCACGATTTCTTCGTCAAAGGCTGGATTTTCGAGCAAATTATCCAGATCCGCGGTTATTGGTTCGCTATTCATACTCATTGGTTGGTATTCCGTTGTCGGCCTACGCAGTATGCGCAGTTCTTTGCGCACAGACGCTCGTTTGATCCTTCGATTAGGCTAAAAGATGCCGTGGATTGATAAATATTTCGTTTGCTCTGTCTTGGCCTTTATGGAGCGAGGAATATTCTGCATAGCATTATGGTCTAATATTGTAAGTTTTGTTTGTGCTCATTTTTGAATAACTTGTCTGAACAATGGGCCATGTCTTGCTATATGCTGGCGTTATGCAAGGTGTTGTTGCCGCAGATTAGGAGCCTTCCGCATGAGTAAACGCAACGATGATGCGGAGCCTACAGACACGGCAACGGATGACCGTGCTGAGGAGATCGGCCGGGCCATGCATGGCCGTGATACGGTGGCGCAGAACCTGGGCGTTGTATTAGAAAAGGTACGGGCCGGCTATGCCCGGGTCAGCATGCCCGTGGGCGAACAGATGTTAAATGGGCACGGCACGGCCCATGGCGGCTATAGCTTCATGCTGGCGGATATGGCGTTTAGCTATGCCTGCAACAGCCGCGGCCAGATGGCTTTCGCGCAATCAGCACATATCACCTATATGACTTTTGGCCGGCTTGGCGAAGTTCTGACAGCGATCTCGGAAGAAAAGAGCGGTGCAGGGCGCAGCGGTGTCTATGATTCCACGGTATATGGCGAGGATGGGCGCGTGGTGGCGGAATTCAGGGGTTTATCACGTACCGTGAAGGGCCAGATCGAAACCTGAACCAACCGCCGGCTGCATCCTCTAAATTAATTTTAATTGATCGTATCCTATGGCTGCCTTGCCTTTGAGGCAAAATGTATTATGTCATTTAATCACATCCATCCCGTCCACCGCCAATTGGCGGGCGATCGCCGCACCGATCCCGGCCTCGGCGGCGGCGGTAATGACGGCTGTCTTGCGCTCTCCCATGGTGCCCTCGCTAGGCCGTGATCTGCGGGATCACTTGGTCGGCCAGTTGGCTGATCCGTCGCTGCCGCCCACCCGACAACAGTGCGAAGGAAATGCGATCGATGTCCAGCTTCGACACTTCCTTCAGCCGCTCGATGCAATGCTCCATATTACCGCTGACGGTAACCGACCCGACGAATTCGTCGCTGACGATCTGTTTGTGTTCGGCCCGCAACGAAAGATGTTCCTCAAAATGATAGGCTTGTTCGGCACGGGTGAATTCTTCGCGGAACCGCTCCCAGGCAGGCGGCATCTTCTTCCAAACAGCAAAAGTGGCGGCTTGGCTAGTCGCCCAGGCGCGCACGTCGTTCATGGCCTGCTCTTCATCCTCGTCGACGCTCATAGTGACGATCAGGTCGATGACGATGTCCTCGCGCTTGCGCCCGCCTTTTTCCAGACCCTGATAGATATAGTCGAGCTGCCAGTTGCAGAATTCCGGGTCGGCAGCACCCATGAGGACGGCACCATCGCAGGTCTCGCCGCAGAGCCGCAACATGCCAGGTTGAGAGACAGCGAGGTAGATCGGGATCTGCCGCCGCGCGGTGGCCAGGCGCACCTTGGTGCCGTACAGCTCGACCTCTTCGCCCGAGAAAAGCTGCCGGAACTCGGTGATACCCTGTCGGGTCTCGGCCAGCTTATTCGGCAATTTGTTGATCGAATGCACCGCCACCCAGCCGGCGCCGAGGCCGAGCATGGCGCGGCTGCCGGAGAGGTCGTCCAGGGCTGCCGTCGCATTGGCAGTGACCGTCGGATGGCGGGTCTGTAAGTTGGTCACCGCCGAACCAATGTGTATCTTGTCGGTCGCCATCGTCGCCACATTCATCGCGGCGTAGACGTCCTTCATGCCGAGCTGATGGTCGATGAACCACATCGCCTCAAAGCCCTTCTCCTCCGCAAGCTTGGCGATTTCGCCGACTTGGGTGAAGGTTTCGCGTGGGCTGACGCCCCGGGAAAGTCCGAAACGACTAACCATTAGTCACTCCTCTGCAATGCTGAATGGATGGCATCGGCATATTCGACCGGTTTATCAATGCTGACCAGGTGGCCAGCCCCGGCTATTTCATGGTAACGGCTGTCGGCCAGATGCTCGAGGATGATATTGGCAGCCTTGCGCGGACAGAAGACGTCACCAGAGCCGCCGATAACGTCGACCCCGCAGGTGATCTCTGCCAAGCGAGGGGTCAACGGGTCGGCGTTGAGGTCCGCCATGGCACGGACAGCGTTGATATAGCCTCCGCCATTGCCAACCGCTGTTAGGCGCCGCGCCACCACTTCAGCGAGATTGGCATCAGGCGACAGGATCTGCTTAGCGGTATCGTCCGCGAGGGCGCCGGCGAAGACCTTGGAATCAGATTCTATCAGCGCCAAGCGCTCGTGGAAGAATTCGGCGGCGGCGCGGCCGACGACTGTCGATGTGCCGATCACCGCGGCTCGGCGCACCAGGTCCGGCCGTTCGGCGGCCACCCACAGCACGATAGTACCGCCCAGCGAATAGCCGACGCAAGCCGCCGGGCCGGTGACCTCTTCGAGGAAACGGATCAGGTCCTCGCCGAGCTGCGCCAAGGTGCCTTCGGCTTGGCCCAGGTCGGTATTGCCGTGACCGCGTAGGTCGTAGGCATAGGTCGCAAAACCGCGTAGCCTTGCCTGCACGTCGGCCCAACTGCCAGCGTCTTCCGCCAAACCGTGCACCATGATCACCGGATCGCCAGCACCCGCGGTGCGATAGTCAACTTCGATATCAGCCAAGCGGATCTTCATGGCGCCATCTCCGTTTCAGCCCGAAACAGGGTCTCGCGCAGGTCGTTCTTGCGGATCTTGCCAGCCGGCGTCATGGGCATGGCGTCGATTAGGTATAGGCTTTCCGGGCAATGATATTTCGGTAGGCCGCAGGCGATGAGATAGTCGTTCAGCTGCGCCAGGTCGGGCGCTGCACCGGCAACGACGATGACGGCGCAGATGCGCTCACCGAGACGCTCGTCGGGGGCGCCGATTACCGCCACTGCCGCGATGTCCGGGTGGCTTGCCAGTGCGTCTTCAATCGGCACCGGTGAGATGTTGACGCCGCCGCGGATGATCAGATCTTTCAAGCGGCCAGTGATACGAACATAGCCCTCGTCATCTAGACGCGCCAAATCGCCGGTGCGGAAAAAACCGTCCGCCGTCAGCTGTTTAGCGTAAAACGCGTCTTGCCCATGATAACCGATGAAGACGCCGGGTCCGCGCATCGCCAGTTCGCCTTCCTCGTCGTTCGCAAGGCCGCGACCCTGTTCGTCAATGATGCGCAGTTCCAGGCCGGAAAGGCCAACGCCGGCGGTCGACTGGATTTTGTCTTCGGGACTATCGGCATGACAAGTGGTCAGCCCGCCTTCTGTCATCCCCCACAGCACAGTAACGAAGGTCTTGGGGAATTGCGACTGGGCCGCCTGCATCAATGTCGGCGGGACTTGGGTGCCGCCGCACAGGAACCAGCGCATCGGCGCCAGCTTGGGCTCGGCACCGTGCCACGGGGCATCGACGAGATCCTTGAGGAACGGTGTCGCGGCTGCGGTAAAAGCGCAGCGATAATCCTCGATCATGGCCAGGGCCGCCGGCGGGTCCCAGCTGTCCTGCAGCACCAAGGGGGCGGCATTGTACAATGATAGTCGGGCGCCATGGATCGCCCCGATACTGTGGCCGAGGGGAGAGGCCAGGAAGATCGCATCGTCCGGCCCCAGCGAGAACCGTTCTGAAAAGGTTATGTTCAACGCCGCCAGGGTATCGGCACTGTGCATCACCGCCTTTGGCCGACCGGTGGTTGACGAGGTGAACATAATGTGGTCAAGACCGTTGATCGATGGCGCCACGGGCGGCAACTTATCCGACTGCAACGCCGCATTGGGAGTGCCTGCCTCTGCCAGGGTAACGACGTCGAGGCGATGGCGGCACGCGGACGCAGCGGCGCGCGCCAGCTTGCCAAGCGCTAGATTACCGAAGCCTTCGACGGTGATGATGACACGCACGCTGCCCAGTCCAGCGGCAAAGGCCAGCATTTCAGCATCGGTGCGAATCGGCAAATTGGCCGGTATTGCCCCGATGCGCAGTACGGCGAGAAAGGTGATTTGCCACTCGACCCAGTTGGGCAGGAGGATCAACGCCACCTCACCCGCTTGCAGCCCGGTCCGCAGAAGGTCAGACACCAGGTCGTCCGCCGCCGCCATCAATTCATCATGGCTGAACTGGCGACCCCGGCTGTCGACCACCGCCAGGCAGGAACCGCGCCCTTTGGCCATATCGCGGTAGCGCTGCAGCAAAGCTTGCCCGGGCCACCAGCCCAAGGCGCGGTAGCGGGCATGGCGTTCGGCATCTGCCGCTGTCACTCCATTTGCGTTTGCCGCCGCGCTGCTGACCTGGTCCGCCACCACCGTCCTAACTATCCTCCCAGAGCTCGCCCGTACAAGTGGCCTAGTAGCCATCGTTTCTCCGCGCATCCTTCACTGCTTCGAAGCGCGTTCGGGCGAATTGCCGCAAAGCCTCGTTTAGCCGACTGTCGGTCACGTCGGCCTCCATCGAGTGGTTCAGTTTAAATGTTAGTGCATGACCGCCCTGGTTGCCATCAGCACCACCTAAACGACATTTCCCAACTAATCTTCAAACCAAAGCCAATTGTAGTCAGATCCCGTCACTGATGGAAAGAATTCTGCTCTGCAGCCATTCGACAGTTTCGATTTGGTGATTTGGCCGTCGTTGGAAGCCCACTTGACTAATTTTGTCGTCATCCGAACGCATCTCTTCTGTCATTTTCATCATGTCGTCGATTATCCCGGCCTACGCCGGAACGGGTCTTCGGCGCGGATCTTCAATCAGACCCAGTATTTTCTCGGACAAACTTCTTGGCACGCCAACCCCGGCCAATTGGAAGGTGACATAGCGGCCATGACGAACGACCTTGGCCCCAATCTTAACCAGCTTTTCCCGTAACGTGGTCAGCGACCAATGCGCAACCTCTTCCGGTAAGGCCAAGGTCCGCATGAAGTTGGCGAGATTGTAGGCTAAGGCATGAAGCTGGAGGCGAACCTCGTTGTTGCGGAACTTGCGGCATGACAGCCGCGTCCACTTGATGGCATGCTTGCCTTCCTTGATGTATTGCTCGGCGGTGCCTCGGTGATTGTAAAAGGCGACAGCCCGCTTGGCCGGGCGTGACAGGTTGGTGACGATGAAGCCAACACGGGGGTACAACTCTCCAGGATGCCATTCGACCTTGGCAACGACACGGCGTTTCCTGTCCCATGATTTGGCTTGATAGCTGAAGTTGGCGTAATAACGCCGCACTTGGTTGGGCGGCCGACCAACGGGACGCGTCAGCAGATGGGCGATACGGTCCTGGAGAACCTTGTTAGCTTTGAGACGGATGACGTATTTGTAATTCTCGGCTTCCAGAAATTCATACAGGTCCGGC
>PCBT01000086.1 GCA_002731375.1 Rhodospirillaceae bacterium
CAGCATCAGTCTTGATGTCTCCGGTCCTGATCTTGACGTCATTCTGGAGGTCGCGCGTCGGGCCGACCGTCTAATCTCCAAGTCGTTGCCGCGGCGCCAGGGCAACTATACCCAGCCCAAGCCGGGCCTGGAGTTGGGCGCACCGGAGATCCGCTTGCTGCCTAATCCGGTCCGGTTGGCCGACAATGGCGTTACCGCGCGGGAGCTGGGCATGACCGTCGATGCCTTCAATGACGGCTTGCGGGTGGCGGAAGTGACGGTGGATGGCCGCCGCATCGACTTGATGCTGGTCGGGCCCGATGGCCAGATCGCGGAAACACAGGGCATCGGCAATTTGCCCATCGTCACCCGCACCGGCGCCATTTTGCAGGTCGCTGCGTTGGCCGATATCTCTATCACCGCCGGTCCGACGGAAATCCGCCATGTGGATCGGGAGCGTACGGTCACGCTGGAGGTTCATCCCAGGCCCAACCTGCCGTTGGAAGCGGCGATGGACATTTTGCAGGACCAGGTGATCAAACAATTGCGCTCCGAGGGCCTGCCGCCCATGGTCAAGATGCGCCTATCGGGCACGGCGGATAAGTTGACCGCCGCCTGGGATCATCTGGTGGTCGATCTGGCGGTGGCGGTGGTTATCGTCTATCTGGTGATGGCGGTGTTGTTCGAAAGCTTCCTCTATCCCCTGATCATTCTGTTTTCCGTGCCCCTGGCCACGGCGGGCGGCGTGTTGGGCTTGGCGCTGCTAAATCTATTCAGCTTTCAGCCGCTGGATATGCTGACCATGCTGGGTTTTGTCATTTTGATCGGCATCGTCGTCAATAATGCCATTCTTGTGGTGCATCAGACATTGTTCCTGGTGCGTAATGAAGGCATGCATGCGGATGCGGCCATTATCGAGGCGGTGCGCAACCGGATCCGGCCGATCTTCATGTCTACCTTGACTTCCGTCTTCGGCATGCTGCCGTTGGTGGTGTTTCCCGGCGCCGGCTCTGAATTATACCGGGGCCTGGGCTCGGTGGTACTGGGCGGGCTATCGCTTTCGGCCGTGCTGACATTGTTGATTATTCCACCGTTGTTGAGCCTGGTTTCGGCGGTGGTGGAGCGTGGGCGCGGCGTCGAGGGGGAAGAACGCACACGGGCGGTGGAATAAATTACGGAGTAAACTGGGGAATGAGTTGGGAAAAATGGGGACTGTATTCATCATGACGAATTACGTAACGGCCGTTGAACTGAAGGCCATGCTGTCGGATGGCGGTGAACTGGCGTTATTGGATGTGCGCGAGGAAGGCGCCCATTCTCAATCGCATCTTTTTTATACCGTGCCCATGCCGCTCTCCCGTTTGGAGCTGCTGGCCCGATCATTGGTGCCGCGCCTGGGCACCCGCTGTGTCCTGGTTGATGCCGGCGGCGGTTATGCCGAGCGCGCGGCAGCCAAGCTGGCCGACATGGGCTATCGTGACGTGGCCTGCCTTGAAGGCGGCATCGGGGCGTGGGAAGCGGCGGGCTATGTGCTGTTTTCGGGCGTGCATGTGCCATGCAAGGCATTTGGCGAATATGTCGAGCATCATTACGGCACGCCGCATATCGAGGCCGAGGCGTTGCAGGCCATGCGCGATGGCGGCGAGGATCTGGTGATCCTGGACAGCCGTCCAATGGATGAATACCAGGTGATGAACATCCCTGGCGGTATTGATTGTCCGGGCGCGGAACTGGCCTGCCGGGTACACGACCTGGCACCTGATCCCAGGACCACCGTAGTCGTGAACTGCGCCGGGCGCACCCGCAGCATCATCGGCGCGCAGTCCTTGATCAACGCGGCCATTCCAAACCAGGTCGTGGCCCTGAAGAACGGCACCATGGGCTGGCACCTGGCCGGCTATGAGTTGGAGCGGGGACAGAGCCGTATGGCGCCCCGGCCCTCCGCCGACGCCCTGGCCAAGGCACAGGCATGCGCGGATGCCGCTGGCGGCCGTTTCCAAGTCCCGCGTATCGACCTCGCCACCCTGGCCGAATGGCAGGCGGAGGCCGAACAGCGCAGCCTGTATGTCCTGGATGTGCGTGATTCGGAAGAATATGCCGCCGGCCATCCGGTTGGCGTGGCCAATGCGCCAGGCGGACAGTTGGTGCAGGGGATCGACCAGTGGGTGGGAACCTTGGGGGCCCGCGTGGTATTGCTTGATGATACCGGCGTCCGCGCCACCATGACTGCCTCCTGGCTGGTGCAGATGGGCTGGGACGTGGCGGTGCTGGATGGAGGGCTGGAAGGCTTTGAGATAACCGCCGAGGCACCGAATTATACTCCGGCGGGTATCGGCGCGGCGGCGGAGAATGAAATCTCTCCCCAGGATCTGGCGGCTCGGATCGCGGCGGATGATGTGCTGGTGCTTAATCTGGCGCCCAGCCGGGAGCATGACAAAGGTCATGTGCCCAGTGCCTGGTGGGCCGTCCGCGCTCGCCTGGCTGATAGTCTGCCCAAGCTGGAGCAAAAATCTATGCTCGTCCTAACATCTCCCGATGCCATTCTGGCCCGTCTGGCGGCACCCGAGGCATCGTTGTTGACCGCCATGCCGGTGGTCGTCCTGGCCGGCGGCACGGCGGCCTGGCGGGCGGCAGGCCAGGATATGCAACAAGGCTTGGACAGGATGGCGGATGAGCGTGACGACACTTGGTTAAAGCCCTATGATCATCCGGTTGGCGTGGAAGACCGTATGCGCGCCTATCTAACCTGGGAGGTGGATTTGCTTCACGATATCGAACGCGACGGCGACCACCGCTTTCGGTTGTTCACATGAAACCAGCCGCCGCCGTAGCCTTTTGTCTGGCAGCCATGACGGCTATCGCGCCCGCTTTGGCGCAGAGCCAGAACGCCGCCCAGACGGGCGTTGGCGAGGCCATCAATTCGATCCAAGCGCTACAGGACGCGGCCTCGGAACATTGGGCCGGCCCACCGGGCCAGGTGGTCAAGGGCGCGGTTGGCCTAGCCGGCATGGCGGCGGCCTTGATGACGGCGCAAGACGCCTTGAATTTTAAATTGAGGGTTCGGGGTGACGGCTCGGTTGATAGCGGCGTCAGCACTTCGAAGAGTACGGCGACCTCTGTCTTGACTTCAAACTCCACCTCGTCATCGACTTCAACCAATTAGATAACGCGTATGACTGATCAGGCGGATAAGTCGCTACACGATGTTACGGTAATTGGTGCCGGTATTGTTGGCCTTTGCTGTGCCCGCACCCTGCAGCGGCGCGGTTGTACGGTCACGGTGATCGATCGTGTCGATCCCGGCATGGGTACTTCCTATGGCAACGCGGGCGTCTTCTCCACCTCCGCCGTGATGCCCGAGGGTAAGCCCGGTGTCTGGAAAAAGGTGCCGGGCTGGTTGTTGGATCCCTTGGGGCCCTTGACTATCCGCCCCCGCTATTTGCCGCGGCTGACCCCATGGCTGCTGCGCTTCATCGCCAATAGCACGCCCCGGCGGGTTGAGGAGATTTCCCGCGCCCTGTCATCCATTACCTTTCCGGGCCTGGAACATTACCGAGCCCTGCTGGATGACGTGCCCGATGATCAGTCGCCAATCCGCCGCCAGGGCTGCCTATACCTTTCCCCCAACCCAGCCGATGTCGCCGCCGCCAAGGCCGACAACGAGACCAGGCGAAGACGGGGCGTGGCATTGGAGATGTTGGGCCCCGACGAGATCCGTCAATTACTGCCCGCCATCGGGCCGGAGATGGCGGGGGGCGCGTTGGCTACCGAATCGGGTCATGCCGTCTCGCCCCTGGCCCTGTCGCAATTGCTTGCGGCCTGGATCGAGGCCGATGGCGGCCGCTTCATCCGCGCCAATGTTACTGGTTTCGCCATTGGTGCCGATGGCCCAACCCATGTGCATACCGATCATGGCAATGCGGAGATTGAGGATCTGGTGATCGCGGCGGGGGCATTTTCCAAGCCCCTGGCCAAGATTCTGGGTAATGACCTGCCGCTGGATACGGAGCGGGGCTATCACATGATGCTGCCGCAACCGAATGTGGAGGTGCGGGTGCCGATGCTGATCAGCTCGCTCGGCTTTGGCGTCACGCCCATGAGCGATGGTTTGCGCCTGGCTGGCACGGTGGAATTCGGCGGTGTCGAGGCCTTGCCGAACTATGCCCGCGCCGAGGCCCTGCTGACCCACGCCAAACGGCTGTTCCCGGACCTTAATGACAGTGGCAAGGAACCTTGGATGGGGCATCGCCCCTCATTTCCGGATTCCCTGCCGGTAATCAGCCGCTCGTCGCGCTTTAACAGGGTCTTTTACGCCTTTGGCCATGGCCACCTGGGCCTGTCCCTGGGTGCCGTGACGGGTCGCATCATGGCTGATCTGCTGCAGGACCGGCCGGCGGAAATAGACCCGACGCCGTTTCGTGCTGACCGCTTCTGAAGCAGCTGTTTTCCGCTCACGGCCGCCCTGGTGGGGCGGCGATTTGCAAACTCTGCGCAATTCCCTGATGCCGGCGCCCAAGCCGATAGCGGGAGAGCGGTTGTATTTGGCCATGGCGGATGGCAGCGGCGACCGCCTGTGGGCCCTCTACAATTCCGGCGCCGACCCTGGCAAGCCGCTGGTAATCCTGATCCACGGTTTGGCGGGATGCGAGGAAAGCAGTTACATCATCGCGGCGGCTGGGTTTTTTCAAAGTCATGATTATGCCACTTTGCGCTTGAACTTGCGCGGTGCCGGACCATCAAGGGCCAGTTGTGGCCTGCAATCCCATGCCGGGCGCTCCCAGGATCTTCGTGACGCCATTCTGGCCCTGCCACCCGCCGCTATTGCCCACGGCGTGGTGGTGGTCGGGTTCTCCCTGGCCGGCAACATGAGCCTGAAATTCGCTGCCGAATATGGCCCTGATTTACCTGTTTGGGCCTTGGCCACGGTGTCAGCTCCAATCGATCTGGCGGTGACTTCGGCCAATATGCTGCGGCCGCGAAACCACCTTTATAATCGCAGACTTCTAAGGGATTTCAGCCGCGAATGTTTGGCCGCAGGCGCTGCCGTCAGCCCAGCCGAGAGGGTCGCTATCAAGGCGGCGGGAAACTTCGCGGAATTGGACGATAGCTTTGTTGCGCCGCGCAATGGCTACCGGGATGCACACGACTATTGGGAGAGTTGTCAGGCGCTGGGATTCATGTCGCAAATTGAGCTGCCGACCTTGATGCTGCATGCCCACGACGATCCCATTGTTCCCATCGGGCCCTGTCTTCGCTACCCTTGGCGGGGCAATTCGCATCTGTTTCCCGAATTTTCGCGCTCTGGCGGCCATGTTGGTTTCCATGGCGTGGGGAATCGCCTCTGGCACCTTGATAGAGTGTTGTATTTCCTCACTCAAATGCTTTGAACCAGCATCTTGTACTCAAGATCTCCACAAGATAAACCACAAGGTTATCCACAGTATATAGTGGTATTCTGATTTTGTTCCTACATTATGTATTGTTTTGCCGACCAGAGATGGCTATAATTTAGCGCGCCGCAACGGCAACAAACTAATACACTGTGGGGGTGTCTCATGGCCGTGGACTGGACCGATGATCGGGTCACGTTATTGTCAAAACTCTGGCAGGACGGGCATTCCGCCCGTCAAATTGCCGAACGTTTGGGCGAGGGCATCACCAGAAATGCGGTGATTGGCAAGGCCAACCGGTTGGGCCTCTCGAAGCCTTCGAAATCCTCGGTGACGCGCCAGTTGCGCCAAAAGGAGCAGGCCGAGAAAGTCCTGTCATTACAACCCCCAATTGATGAAGGGGCAACGATCTTTTCATTGACTGCCTCGACTTGTCGTTGGCCGATTGGCGATCCAGGTGATCTGGATTTTCATTTTTGCGGCGCCGATAGCGAGGCCGGCCAGCCCTATTGCGACTATCATGCGGCCATGGCCTACCAGCCGCCAAAAGTAAAAAACACCAGCCGCAAGCGTTCGGCTTAATCGTCTGATCAAATACAAATCCTGACTGTTTGGGACAATCGTTGAGGTGATGGGGCGCCTGCGGGTTTGCAACAGCGGTGTTTCGAATTAGAACGGATTGCATGACGATCCGTAGGTTACGGTATTTGTGGATATTTGTCCTTGTACTCATGCTGTGCCCGTCGGTGACGCCCTGGAGGGTCCAAAGATCAAGGTTTATCCGGCACGCTGATCCGCAGTATCAAGGGCGTCGAGAAGCTCTATAATGATATTCTGGTGAACAAGCCTTTGGACAAGGGTGCGGTCAAGAACTTCCTCGATAACACAGTGACCGAGACTAAGATCAAATCCATGTTTCTGGATGCCACACGGGTCAATGTCACGGACTTTCTTTACCACTCCATCAATGGCCATGACTTTTTGTTCGACTGGGTGCTGTCAGGCAAGGAAAAGCGCAAGGCGACAGCCGTGGTGCGGGAAATAGAGAACGTCAAGAATTTGGCAAGACCAGGGCCAAGAATTAGCGCTCAGCCCGCCGCCCGGCGGTCCATGCGGTCCAGATAGCGGTAGTATTCCCCGACAATGGGTAGAAACCACGGCTTGCCCTGATAGAAGGGGACCGGGACACTGGGGAAAGCCAGGCCGTGATAGGAGCTGTCGGATTGGCCGTCTTGTAGAATAAGCAGGGCCACCTGTTTACCCAGGTAGGTCATCATTGCGACACCGCTGCCGTTGCACCCGATACAGTAATGTATGCCGTCTTCCACGCCCATATGGGGCAGCGCATCCGTCGTCATGGCGACAAAACCGGACCAGGAATGGGTGATGCGGACATCCTTTAACTGCGGCCAACGGTCCGTCATCATGCGGTGTAGCAGAACCGCGCTGACCTCCGCCGGGACATCCTGAAATCGGGCCCGGCCGCCATACATAACCCGCCGGTCGCCGGGCAGTAGACGGTAATACGAAGTCACGCGCGGGGTTTCCGAAATCGTCCGCCCGTTGGGGATCAACTCCAGAGCCAGATCCTCCGGCAGTTCCTCCGTGACGATGATCTGAGAGGAAATCGGCACCAACCGCTTGCGCAGTTTTGGTGTCAGTCCACCGGTATGCCCATTGGTGGCGATGATGACCTGCTCGGCCGTGCAGTCTCCCTTGGCGGTTTTCACCGCGAAGCGGCCCTTGGCGCCCTCGATCCCATTTACTTTCGTATGGGCGCACAAAGTCACACCAGCCCGGTGGCAGGCATCTAGCAAGCCTTTGTGAAACATCGATGGGTGCAGTTTGCCGGCTCGGTTGATGGTCATGCCGCCGTGATAGAAATCGCTGCCAATCTCCGATCTCTGCGCCTCGGGCGGGACCATCGCCGCGTCCATCTGCAGTAGTTCGTTCAGAAATGCGGCTTTCTTGACCAGGTTGGGATAATGCGCTTTCGAAAAGGCGCCGACGAAGCGGCCCCGTTGTTCAAAGTGGCAGTCGATATTTTCCCGTTCCACCAACTCGCCGATAAATTCATAGGCCGCCATGCTTTCACGCAACAGAGAGGCCACCAATGTCTTGTGATCCTTGCCGCGCGCGTTCTGTCCAGGCGAGCCGGAAATGCCCTTGCCCAGGTTGATCCCGGCGCTGACGCCGCCGCCGCTTAGGGTCGAGGCGCCGCCGCCAAAGTTCACGGCGTCGACAACCGTGACCGCCCGTCCGCCGCGCGCCAGTTCCAACGCCGCCGAGAGGCCGGAATAGCCGCTGCCGACAATAAAAATTTCCGTTGCGGCCGGTAGGTCAGTTGAATGTTCAGTGCCGGGGCGGGCGGCTTCCCACCAGAAGGCTTCCGGCTTGTAGTCAGGATGGAACAACCCATCGTCGATTTTCATGCTGGCGCCTTACTTTCGTTTTCTGCTGTGATAGGGAGCTAATTCCATGGCGATAACAATTCCATTGCCGCGGCCAAATCGATCAAGACAAAAGCGCTTAATGACAGTTGCAGCCGGACAACGCGGTTTAATACGGCTCGCAAGAGGGCCGCTGCGGTTAACATGCCCTCCTGCATCAACGGCACCTGCTCAACCGCAGAAAGTAGGTAGATATCCTCTGTCGGTACGTTAACGATTACCCTTTTACGCTACTCGAAGGTGACCACGCTGCGGATAGATGTTCCAGCGTGCATCAGGTCGAAGGCATCGTTGATCTGCTCCAGCGGCATGGTGTGGGTGATAAGATCGTCGATATTGATCTTGCCGTCCATGTACCAGTCGACGATCTGCGGCACGTCCGTGCGGCCCTTGGCGCCACCAAAAGCCGTACCACGCCAAACCCGGCCAGTGACCAACTGAAACGGCCGGGTATTGATCTCCTGCCCGGAGCCGGCGACGCCGATAATGATGCTTTCGCCCCAACCCTTGTGGCAGCATTCCAGGGCCTGGCGCATGACCTCTACATTTCCGATACATTCGAAAGAATAATCAGCTCCTCCTTTTGTTAATTCCACCAAGTGGGCAACCAGGTCGCTCCCGACATCATTTGGATTGACGAAATGTGTCATGCCAAATTTTTCTGCCAAGGCGCGCTTGGACGGATTGGTGTCGACGCCGACGATCATGTTGGCACCGACCATACGGGCTCCCTGTAATACATTCAGGCCGATGCCGCCCAGACCGAAGATCACCACGTTGGCGCCGGCCTCCACCTTGGCCGTATTAATCACCGCGCCTATCCCCGTGGTCACGCCGCAGCCGATATAACAGACCTTGTCGAACGGGGCATCCTGGCGGATCTTGGCCAGGGCGATTTCGGGAATGACCGAATATTGAGCAAAGGTCGATGTGCCCATGTAATGAAAGACTGGTTCGCTGTTCATTGAAAAGCGCGAGGTGCCATCGGGCATTAGGCCCTGGCCCTGGGTTTCCCGGATCGCGCCGCACAGATTGGTCTTGCCGGAGGTGCAAAAATCACACTGTCGGCATTCCGGCGTATACAGCGGAATGACGTGATCGCCTGGCGCTAACGAGGTGACGCCGGCGCCAACCTCAACCACCACGCCGGCCCCTTCGTGGCCTAGAATAGCAGGGAAAATGCCTTCGGGGTCGTCGCCGGACAAGGTAAAAGCATCCGTGTGGCAAACGCCGCTGGCCTTGATCTCTACTAGACACTCGCCTGCGCGGGGACCTTCCAACTGCACCGTTTCAATCGTCAAAAGCGCGCCTGCCTTACGCGCCACGGCTGCCCGTACATCCATTTTTCGAAATCTCCCCAATTGTGAAATTGCTTTGGTCCATTGTAGCAAAGGAATAATGGTTCGGTCGATGCACCAAGATTATCGAAGAGGCGGAAAGCCGCAAAATTTTTGCCACAGGTTAATGGCGATTCTATTACAAGAAAACTGGCGAGGAGTGCCTGGCTGGCAATACTGGACGCCGGGCGGTCTCTAACGTGTTGAAATTGCCTTGTGCTGAGGCGCGTGACTTTAAGGGGATGCTAGCCGAGCAGACGCCGGGGAACTGGAATCTCAGGAAAGTATTGGGGTAGTTTTGTCTGTCAACCATTACTGATGATTATTGCCACTAGAAGATTTGAAGTAGTTGAGACTTGATCTGACACTCTCCTCTTGAAAAGGTCAGGGACGCCGGTTTTGGTGGTGGCACGAATCAAATCATCGG
>PCBT01000087.1 GCA_002731375.1 Rhodospirillaceae bacterium
TGATCTTCGTCGATCACCGCCGTTTGGAATGCGCCATATGTTTCTTCCGAGCTCATATGCACCATGCGCCGGGTACCGTACAGGCGCATGGCCTCGAGTAAATTGATGGTGCCGCCGATATTGACCTCGAACGTACGCATTGGTGTCCGGACAGAGGCGATCACGCCGACGATGGCGGCGGCATGAAAGATGCAATCGGGCGCATCGTCATGAAACAGGGCCATTACCGTCGGGCATGCGGTGATCTCGCCCAGCGCCGGGCGTACATTGTCATATTGTTCGATGATCTTGCGCAGGGCCGGCGACAGCCCCATGTCGAACGCGGTCACACGGTCGCCCCGTTCCGCCAAGGCCCCGACCACCGCCGCGCCCACAAAACCGGAGGCTCCCGTCACCAAAATATGCGCCATGCTGAAACCAACCTCTTTTTTTTGCCGCCATTGAATGCCATGGTTTAGTGGAAACGTAGCACGGTTAGGAGAGCGGGCAATGGCAGATAAGAAAACGGTTTATGAACTGATCCCACAATTGGGCAAACTGCGCGACGAAGTGCTGTTCGGCGATGTCTGGGAACAGCCGGAGCTGTCGAAACGTGACCGTAGCCTGGCCACCTGCGCCGCGCTGATCGCGCTTTACCACACGGACGAATTGCGCGGCCACATGGCCCGAGCCATCGACAACGGCGTCACCAAGGAGGAAATGTTCGGCTTGATCACCCATCTGGCTTTCTATTCCGGTTGGCCCTGCGCCGTGAATGCGGGGCGCGTCGCACTGGAAATTTTCGAAGGTCAAAAGTAAGGAATATGGAGAGATGACAAAGATAGGATTTATTGGCCTGGGCACCATGGGTGCCTCGTTCGCCAGCAACCTGATTAAGGCCGGCTTCGAGGTTACGGTAAATGACCTGCACCGCCAGGTCGCCGAGACGCATTTGGCGGCGGGTGCCGCATGGGCCGACACGCCACGGAAACTGGCGGCGGCCTCGGACGTGATCCTGACGTCCCTGCCCGGCCCGGCCGAGATCGAGGCGGTGGCGCTGGATGAGACTGACGGCCTGATAGCCGGCATGCGCCCGGGCACGGTATTCTTCGATCTCTCCACGAATTCGCCCGCCTCGGTCCGGCATATTGGCGCGGCCCTTGCTGCCAAGGGTCTGCACCACCTCGACGCACCCGTCAGCGGCGGACCCAAGGGCGCTAGCTCGGGCAAGCTGGCGATCTGGGTTGGTGGCGAAAAGGATGTTTTCGAAGCCAACCGCAACGTCCTGGATGCCCTGGGCGATCAGGTCCGCTATATCGGCCCGATCGGCGCTGGCGCTGTGGCCAAGCTGGTCCACAATGCCGCCGGTTACGCCATCCAGACGGCCCTGGCCGAGGTTTTCTCGGTCGGCGTCAAAGCGGGCGTTGAGCCATTGGCATTGTTCGAAGCGGTCCGCCAAGGCGCGCGGGGCCGGCAACGGACGTTTGACAGTCTTGGCGATCACTATCTGATCAACCAGTACGATCCGCCAGATTTCGCCCTGCGCCTGGCCCACAAGGATGTCTCGCTGGCGGCCCAGATGGGCCGCGATGTTGGCGTGCCCATGCGCCTGATTGACCAGACCGTGGCGGAAATGACCGAGGCGCTGGCCCGGGGTTGGGAAGACCGGGATTCCCGCGTTTCCATGTTGTTGCAGCAAGAGCGTGCCGGCCTCGACTTCACCGTTGATCCGGGGGATGTACAGGCGGTTATAGACGCGGACTAATTGGCGGATCAACCGAAGGGGTAGAACCATGGCAGCACGTCTAAAAGCACCATTCCGTGCCGATCATGTGGGTAGCCTGCTGCGCCCCGCCGATCTGCACGAGGCACGGACCAAGGCGGCGCAATACATAGACCTGGAACGCTTATGCCTCAGCCCGCAATGAGGTTTCTCCTCTACCCATCACGGCAACAAGATCACCAAGGCCGGCGAGATCGCCAAACTTCGCCTGATTGTCGCGACGGCGGCAGAGGCATGGGGTTAGATCCACAGACATGAAAGCACCTAATTTTGAGTATCGGCGGCCCGAAAGCCTAACGGAGGCCTTGGAGCTGCTGGCCCAACATGGTGATGATGCCACCATTATCGCCGGCGGGCAGAGCCTGTTGGCGCTGCTAAATTTCCGCATGGCCGCGCCGGAATTGCTGGTCGACATCGGCCGTCTAGAGGAATTGAAACAGATCACCGGGGGGGCCGATCATGTAGAAATTGGCGGTCTGGTGCGCCATTGCGATCTGGCCGCCAGCCCGTTGATCGCCCAGACGCTACCCCTATTGCCGCAAGCCATTGGCCATATCGCCCATCCCGCGGTGCGCCATCGCGGTACTATCGGCGGCAGTCTGGCCATGGCCGATCCGGCGGCGGAACTGGCCGCCTGTTGCCTGGCCCTGGATGCTACCTTCTCGCTTGTCTCAGCGCGGGGCCAACGTTGGGTCGGGGTGGGGGACTTTTTTCAAGGCGTCTACGAAACGGCGCTGGAGTCGGACGAGGTATTGACGGCAATCCGACTGCCCAAACCCGCCCCGGACAGTGTCGGCATCTTCAAGGAGGTCGCCCGGCGCCAGGGGGATTTCGCCATGGCCGGCTTGGCTTTCGTCACGGCTGCCGACAGCGGCCCGCGCATTGCGCTGCTTGGTGTCGCTGACCGGCCCATGCTTGCGCGGCGGACCATGGCGTTTCTAAAAGACAGCCCGCTTAACGAAGCCCGCGCGAAAGAAGCGGTGGACCTGATCGGCACAGAGGTTGATCCGCCCGAGGATCCGACCTATCCGCCAGCCTATCGCCGGCACTTGGTGCAGGTCCTGTTGCAGCGCGTATTGATGGAGTTGATTCAATGACAACAAGGACACGACGTTTGGCCCTGACAGTGAATGGCGAAGCGGTATCGCGTGAAGTACCCGTCCGGCAAAACCTGGTGGATTTTCTGCGCCACGATCTAGGCTTTACGGGCTCTCACGTCGGTTGCGAACAGGGCGCCTGCGGGGCCTGCACGGTCGTGTTGGATGATGAAACCGTACGCGGCTGCCTGGTTCTCGCCGTGCAGGCGGATGGCTGCGACGTACGAACCATCGAAGGCAGCGGCGATCTATTAGGCGATTTGCGCCAGAGCTTCCATGAGCTGAACGCCCTGCAATGCGGCTTTTGCACACCGGGCATGATGTTGAGCGCGGAAGAATTATTGCAGGCCAATCCTACGCCCAGCCGCCAGGAAATCCGCGATTATCTTTCCGGCAACTTCTGCCGCTGCACCGGCTATCAAGCCATCGTCGATGCGGTTGCCGCGGTCGCGGCCAAGCGTCAGGGTGGTGCCGCCTCATGAGCATTGGCGCGAGTGTCCCCAGAGATCGGGCCAGGCGGCTGTTGCTGGGCCGAGGTAATTATGTCGATGACATTGCCTTGCCGCGCATGCTGCATCTGGCCCTGGTGCGCAGCCCCTATGCTCATGCCAACGTCGGCACCATCGATATTGCCGACGCCCTGGCTCTGCCCGGCGTCGTCGCCATCTTCACGGCGGAAGACTTGGAAGATGCCGTATCATCCTGGCGGGCGGAACATAAACTGTTCCCGGCAATGGCAGCGCCGAAGCAATTCGCCCTGGCCCGCGACGTGGTCCGCTGGCAGGGCGAGGCGGTTGCCGCCGTCCTGGGCAATAGCCGGGCCGAGGCCGAAGATGGGGCCGAGCTCGTCTCCGTGGCATGGAACGAACTGCCGGCGGTGACCGACGCGAACCAGGCCCTGGCCCCGGATGCACCTATCCTGCATGACGATATGGACAACAACCTGGCTTTCCAGACCCAGGTCACGGCGGGGGATGTGGAAACGGCTTTCAACGAAGCTGATCATGTGGAGCAGGAAACCTTCCGCTTTCACCGCCACAGCGGCGTCAGTTTGGAACCGAGAGGCATCATTGCCGAATTCGAACCGTCGGAGAGCCGCTTGACCGTGCATCAATCGCACCAAACACCGCACCAGCAGCAGGATTTATACGCCCGCCTGCTTGCTCTGCCGGAGCATAAAGTACGGGTCATCTGCCCCGATGTGGGCGGCGCCTTTGGCCTGAAACATCACCTGATGGCGGACGAATTGGTGGCCTGCGCCGCCGCGCGCTTGTTGGAGCGGCCGGTCAAATATATCGCCGACCGGCTGGAATCTTTTCTCGCCGATGTGCATTGCCGGGACCATGAAGTAACCGCGCGCATGGCGTTTTCCGCCACCGGTGAAATTCTGGGCATTCAGTTGGATGATCTGTTCAACGCCGGCGCCTATGGCCAGTATCCACGCTCCTCCATCGCAGAGGGTAACCAAATCAGCCGCCTAACCGGCGCACCCTATCGCCACCAGCACTACCGGGCCGATGTACGCATGGCCTTTTTGAACAAGAGCATCCTGGGCCATATTCGTTCTGTCGGGCATCCCATCGCCTGCGCCGTAGCCGAACGCCTGGTCGATTTGGGTGCCGAGACCCTGGGTTTGGACCCGATCGAAGTCCGCCGAAAAAACTATCTGAACGGCGACGATTTTCCCAGAACCTCGGCGGGTGGCGTGGAGTTCGAACAACTGTCCTTCAACGGCTGTCTCGACAAGGCTCTGGAGATTGTGGACATGACGGAATTCCGCCGGGAGCAGGCGGAACTGCGCGCCCAGGGCATCTATCGCGGTATCGGCGTGGCGACATTCGTCGAATTGACCGCCATCGGACCGGAATATTATGGCGAAGGTGGCCAGCATATCTCGGCCCAGGAAACCTGCTTGCTGCGCCTGGAAGCCTCAGGCACCGTGCGCTGCTACACCGGCACCACGGATCAGGGCCAAGGCATCGATACGGGTATCCAGCAAGTCGTCGCGGATGAATTAGGGGTGGCCTTGGCGGATATCGAAATCATCAGCGGCGACAGCGCGCTGTGTCCGATGGGCGGTGGATCCTGGGGCTCCCGGGGCGCCGCCCTGGGCGGCGAAGCGGCCTTGCGGGCGGCGGCGACGCTAAAACAGAACATTCTCAACATCGCCGCCTCCCAGCTGCAGAAAGACCCCGGTGACCTGAACATAGACCAGGGCGTGGTCATCGATGGCGCCTCTGGTGCGGCACATATGGCTGTTCCGGAAATCGCCCGGATCGGTCACTTTCAGCCCTACAGCATTCCAGACGGCGTCAGCGCCGACCTGACCGTGACCGAACGTTATGCCAGCCGGGGCCGCATGTTTCTGGCCGGCAACGGCCTGCAGACCGCCATTGTCGAGGTTGATGTGGACAGCGGCCTGGTCACGCCCTTGCGCCATGTGGTGGTGCATGATTGCGGCCGCATTCTGAACCCGCTGCTGGTCCAGGAGCAGGTACGCGGTGGCGTCATCCAAGGTATCGGCGCCGCGTTGTACGAAGAATTGTGCTATGACGAGGACGGTCATCTCCTGACCGGCAGCTTCGCCGACTATCTGGTCCCCATGGCCGGTGAAATGCCCGACATCGAAGTCGCGCATATCGAAACCCCAGCCAAGACATCGGAACTGGGTGCGAAGGGTGCAGGAGAAGCCGGTACAGCGGGCGCGGTGGGCGCCATTCTGAACGCGGTCAATGATGCCATCATGCCCTTTAATACCAGCATCGCCGAAACACCGATCACACCGCCGAGGCTGCTGCAAGCCTTGCGCCGAATTTAGTCCGCCAGTCCATCAACCACGGCGCGTAATCTCCGCGCCAGCGCCTGGCGTTGTCCATCGTCCAACTGCGCCGCCAGGCCGACCGCGACGACGGCCCGGCTGGGCGCGCCGGCCGATTGGGAAATAGGCGCCGCGATAATGACAATGCCGCGAATATAGTTGCCGTCATCAATGGCATAGCCGTCGCGGCGCGCTGCTTCAATCTCATCCAGCCAGGTCTCGAACGCCGGCGGGTTCTGCCAGCGCAGCGCCTCAAAACTGCGCGCCAACCGTTGCCGGTCCCAGCCCCGCTGGGCCGCGACGCAGCGCCCAGTAGCCGAGATCAAGGCCGGGAACTGACTTCCGATATTGACATGAATGCTTAAGTTAAGACGCGGGCGGGCCAAGGCGACCACCACCATATGTTCATGACTATCCAGTTCCACCGCAATGGCGGCGACATCAAAGGTGGCGGCGATATTTTCCAAATGGCTCTGCATCGCCTGTACGAAATCGCTGCCGCCCAACATATCCCGTGCAATGCCCAAAATGCCGATGCCCAGGCTGTAGCGTTTCGTGTTGGGCTCGAACACCACAAGGTCTTCATGCACCAGGGTGCGCAGGATGTTCAGTGCGGTCGAAGGGATCAACTCCAGATCGCGGGCTATGCGGCTGACCCCCAAAGGTTCCTGGCTACGGCCCAGGTAACGTAATATCGTAGCGGCACGGCTGACAGCGGTCACGGGCCGCGCCGGTGCTGCTGGCTGGGGATCGTTGGGTTCGGTCATGGCAGCAGCATATATTGCAATCATGGCCGGTTCCAGAATGCTGAGATGGGCGGGAGTAACGGGAGTAATTCAACATGGCGTATCGCCTGGGCATCGACGTCGGCGGCACCTTCACTGACTTTGCCCTAATTAGTGATACGGGGGCGGATGAAGATGCCGGCACCTTTGCCATTCACAAGCAGCTGACCACACCAGATGATCCCGCACGCGCGGTGTTGGAAGGCACCGCCTGCTTGCTGTCCAGTCAGGGCCTGGATCTGGGCGCGGTCGCGGAAATCGTCCATGGCACGACCCTGGTCACCAACGCGGTCATCGAACGCAAGGGCGCGCGCACGGGCCTTATGACCACGCGGGGCTTCGGCGATATCCTCGATATGCGTCAGGAGAAACGCTACGACGTGTTTGACCTGCGCCTGGTATTTCCCGCCCCCCTGGTGCCAAGGCGGCGCCGGGCGGAGGTCGACGAACGCTGCCACTATGACGGCACGGTCGAGGTGCCGCTGGATTTCGCCGGCGCACGTGCCGACCTGGACCGTCTGGTGCAGGAGGAGAATATCGAGGCCCTGGCGATCTGTTTTCTGCATGGCTACGCCAACCCCACGCATGAACAAACCTTGGGTGAAATGGCAGCGGCGGCCTATCCTGATCTGGCGGTTTCCCTCTCATCGGAAGTTTGTCCGGAATGGCGGGAGTTTGAACGGTTCACCACCACCACCATCAATGCCTTTACCCAGCCCATGTTCGATCGGTATCTGCGGCGCCTGGAGACAGGCCTGAAGGAGCTTGGCTTTGGCGGACGGCTGTTCGTCATGTCATCCAGCGGCGGCACCCTGACGCCGGAAACAGCGCGGCGTTTTCCCACCCGGGTGATTGAGTCTGGACCCGCCGCCGGGGCCCAGATGTCAGCCTTTCATGGCCGTGCCCTAAAGCAAACCGAGCTTTTATCCTTCGATATGGGCGGTACCACCGCCAAGGGTGCCTTGATCCGGGGAGGCGCCGCGATCAAGGTCTACCATCAGGAAGTCGCCCGTATACATGACTTCAAGGCCGGTAGCGGCCTGCCCGTGAAGAGCCCGGTGATCGATATGATCGAGATTGGGGCGGGCGGCGGCTCCATCGCCGGGGNTGATGTACGCGGCACCATTCAGGTCGGACCGACCAGCNCCGGCGCCGATCCGGGTCCGGCCTGCTATGGCCAGGGCGGAACCGCCGCCACCTTGACCGACGCCAATCTGGTCCTGGGTTATCTGGATCCGAAGTTCTTTCTCGGCGGCGAGATGAGCCTGGACAGGGAGGCATCCGAACAGGTCATTCGCGACAATATCGCCGCGCCGCTGAAACTGTCACTGGCGCGGGCTGCCTGGGGCATTCACGAAATTGTTGACGAGGATGTGGCCAGGGCCTTTCGTATTCACGCCTCCGAACGGGGCTTTGATTACCGGGGCAGCTCCATGATCGCCTTTGGCGGCTCCGGCCCGGTGCATGCCATGGGCGTGGCGCGCAAGCTGGGTATTCCACGGGTGNTCTTTCCCGTCGCCGCCGGCGTCATGTCGGCCCTGGGACTGCTNGCCAGCCCCCTGACATTCGAAGTAGCGCGGACCCGGCAGGTCTTTGTCGATGATCTGACGGCGGCTGATTTCGCCGCCACCCTGGCCGCTCTGGAATCCGATGCCATGGCGCCTCTGGTACAGGCCAAGGTCGAGACCGGCGGCCTGAACATAAGCCGCCGCCTGGATATGCGTTATCATGGCCAGGGCCACGAGATCGAGGTGACCCTGCCGCAAGACGCTAAGATCGAGGCCCTGGCCAGGATTTTTCGCGGACATTATACGGCGGTACATGGCGCCGCGCTGCTAGACGCGCCGTTGGTTATCACGACCTGGAAAGTCGAAGTCTCAGCGCCACCCCCAGCACTCGCCAGCGCGCCACCCAAGGCTCAGAGCAAGGCCGCGCCTAAGGCTGCCCGGCTGGCCTATTTCGGCGAGGACTATATTGAGACACCGGTCTATGACCGCCAGGACCTGGGCATCGGCGCCATCATCGACGGCCCGGCCTTGATCGAAGAGCGGGAATCCACCGCGATCATCGGCCCCGGCGATAGAGTGCAAGTGGATGAACATGGCAATCTAATTGCCGAGTTAGTGAGGTTGTCATGAGCCTGGATGCAGTCAGCGTCGGCATTATGTGGGACCGTCTGGTCGCCATTTCCGACGAAATCGTCACCACCTTGGTGCGGACCTCGTTCTCCACCATCGTCAGTGAAAGCTACGACCTGACCGTGGCCCTGTTGGATGCGGACGGCGAGTTGATGGCCCAAGGCACCTATAGCGTACCGGTTTTCATGGGCACCGCGCCCGCCACCCTGCAGCATATGCTGGCGCGTTACCCGGCTGATACCCTGCGGCCCGGCGATGTGGTGATCACCAACGATCCCTGGCTAGGCACCGGCCATATGTTCGACATCAACGTCATGCGGCCGATTTTCCACGGCGGCCGCATTGTCGCCTATGTCATCTCCATCACCCATCTGCCCGATATCGGCGGCCTGGGCTTTGGCGCGGCAGCACGGGAAATTTATCATGAAGGCCTNCGCCTGCCGGTCTGCAAATTGTTCGCAGCCGGGGTGCAAAATGATTTCATCGTCGAGCTAATGCGCACCAACGTCCGGGCGCCGGATCAGGTGATCGGCGATCTGATGGCCAACGTCACGGCCACCAAGGCGGGCGAGGCCATGCTGACCGGCTTTCTGGCAGAATATGGGCTGGCTAATTTTGCCGCCCTGTCAGGCGAAATTCGCGGCCGCTCGGAGGCCGCGACCCGAGCCCGGATAGAGGCGATGCCGGACGGCAGCTATCCGAACGAAATCCAGATCGAGGGCGTGGACGGCGCCCTGGCTCTGGCCTGCCGCATCGAAATCGCCGGCGACGCCATGACGGTCGACTTCTCCGGCACCGACCCTTGCGTGCGCCAGGGTATCAACGTGCCGTTCTGCTACACCCGCGCCATGGTGTTGTATTCCATGAAATGCCTGACCGTGCCGGAATTACCCAACAACGGCGGCAGCGTCGTGCCCATCACCGTTACCGCTCCTACCGGCTGCCTCGTCGATGCGCAGCCGCCCTCACCCACGGGGGCACGGCACATGATCGGACATTTTGTTTCTCCCTTGGTTTTTGGCGCCCTGGCCGAGGTGGTACCCGAGCAAATCCAGGCCGATTGCGGCATGATGGATCTGATGACCTTTCAAGGCCGGCACCGGGACGGCCACGATGTTTCAACTATCTATTTCGCCTCGGGAGGCTTTGGCGCCCTAGCCGGCCTGGACGGCGCGGAAACCACCCCGGGGCCCTCNAACATGGCAGTTGTGCCCATCGAGGTATGGGAGACCCTTACCTCGACCACGGTGGAGCGCAAGATGCTGCTACCGGATACGGGTGGCGCGGGCACATCCCGTGGCGGCCTGGGACAAGAAGTCGTCATTCGCAACGACAGCGGCCATGTCATGACCGTCTTTTGCATGGCCAACCGCACGGATTTCCCGCCCTTGGGCTTAATGGGCGGCAGCA
This sequence comes from Rhodospirillaceae bacterium, assembly GCA_002731375.1. Classification (GTDB taxonomy): domain Bacteria; phylum Pseudomonadota; class Alphaproteobacteria. The sequence continues at coordinate 10,011 of PCBT01000087.1, forward strand.
ATGGCAAGGCACGGGAGCACCGGATCAACGATGTGACCGTAGACCCAAAAGGCCATTATCAGTTGGAACCCGGCGACCGCATCACCATGATCGAAGCGGGTGGCGCCGGTTACGGCGATCCCGCCGCACGGTCCCGCACGGCCATCGAAACGGATTTGGCGGAGGGNTTCATCACGCCCGAAGGCGCTGCACGCGACTATGGCTTCAGCGGCGACTAGCCCTCAGTGCCTCGGTTTCCGCCTGTCTAACGCCAGATACCTGATCGTCGATGACAACACCATAGGCCGCCGCCGCATGCTTGACACTGACTTTGCCCTCCGCCACGTCGCGCAGAACATGGGCCGGGTCACGCTCCAACGGGTCACCGAAACCGCCACCTGACGGCAGATTGACCTGTAGCATGTCACCCTTTTGCACGTTGACCAAAAATGGCCCGAAAAAATCCTCGTGGCTGCCGTCCGCGCGGATCAGGCGCAGACCTGCATGGGCGCCCTTCTCGCCACCCTCCAGACCATAGGGCGCGTTTTGATGACGATCGGTACGCACCTGCAGCACGGCCTCGTCGGAAAGAAAGCGGATATGCCGGACCACGGCCAGGCCGCCACGGTATTTACCCGCCCCCCCCGAGTCAGGCACCAGGCCATAGCGTTCAATCATCAGGGGTTGGTCCACCTCCAGCATCTCGGCCGGAGTGTTGGAATAATTAACGATGGTGCCGGTCGAGGCATCCATGCCATCTCGGTCCGGGCCGCCGCCCCAGGAACCGACCAAGCCTTCCAAATAAACGAACGGTTTGCCGTCCGCATAATAGCCGCCAAAGCTTACGGTGGTATCGGGTGCGTGAGGGCCGCAGGCCGGCACGCGGTGCGGGGCCAATTGTGCCAGGGCACCGAATACAGCGTCGGCTACCCTGTCGGCGGTCAAGCCCCGGGCCGCCACCGGCGCGGGGGCCGAGGGATTCACGATGGAGCGTTCTGGTGTGAGGATCCTAATCGGCCGGAAATAGCCGGCGTTGTTGGGAATGTTGAGATCGAAGACGGAGCGGATGCAGGCCCAGGCGGCGGAGGCGGTGAAACTATACACCGAATTGATCGCGCCCCTCACTTGGGGGGATGTGCCCGCAAAATCTATCGTCATGTCCTCGTCGGCAACGGTGATCTTGACCTGGATGGTGATGACGCCGGAATCGAAGCCATCGCCATCGATAAAGTCGGAGAAGCTGTAGTCACCATCAGGCAGTTTAGCTATTTCGGCCCGGGTGCGGCGCTCGGTATAGTCCAGCAAGGCCTCTCGATAGTTTTCGAAACCTTCCCTGCCATAACGATCCACCAGTTCAGTCAGGCCTCGCTCGCCAATGCGGCAGGCGGCGATCTGGCTGTTGATATCTCCCAGCACGGTTTCAGGCATGCGGACATTGCGTTCAATAATGCGAAACACGGTTTCTTCCGGTACGCCAGCCCGATAGAGGCGCAAGGGTGGCAGGCGTAAACCTTCCTGATAAATTTCCGTGGAGTCGCACGCCATGGAGCCGGGCACACGCCCTCCCATATCAATCTGATGCGCAATGCACGCGGAATAACCAACCAAGGCCCCATCCACGAACACCGGCAGCACGGCGATGATATCAGGCAGGTGCGTGCCGCCGTCGTAAGGATCGTTCAAGGCAAAGATATCGCCCGGCGCTATGTCATCGCCAAACTGCTTCAACACAGCATTGAGGGCGGAGGGCATGCTACCCAGATGCAGCGGCAGGCAGGTGCCCTGCGCAATAAACTCGCTATTCGCTCCAAACAACGCCGTAGAATAATCCAGCGCCTCCTTGACGATGAAGGAACGCGCGGTGCGCGCCACGGTCAGGGCCATGTCATCGGCGATGGATGCCAGTCGGTTCTTGATGACCTCCAGGGTAAAGGGATCAATTTCAGCCATCTCTGCTTACTCCATCGTCATTATCTAGCCAGATGATGGCAATTTCATCGCGCGCCGTCGATCAAAAGCTCTAGAATAACGCCAGTATTTTGGCATGTTTTGGCCGGGAGCAGGCATGAAGTATCGGATTGGCATCGACATCGGCGGAACTTTCACGGACGTGGTTTTTCTAGCTGGGGACGGCACTACATTGACCGCCAAATTGTCCTCTACCCCTCAAGACTACAGCCTGGCGATTGCCGAAGGGGTCGGACGGCTCATGCAACAGCATGGTATTTCCGGCACTGACGTGGGCGAGGTATTGCACGGCACCACCATAGCCACCAACGCCATCCTGCAACATCGGGGTGTGAAAACCGCGTTGATCACCACGGAAGGTTTCGCCGATGTGCTGGAGATCCGCCGTCTGCGCATGCCAGTGCTGTACGATCTGGCCTGGCGCAAACCGGAGGCCCTGGTCGCCCGCGCCAACCGTTATGAAGTAACCGAACGCATGGATCATCGCGGCAAGGCTGCCAAGCCGCTGGATGAAGCGCAGGCCGCCACGGCGATCGACAAGCTGTTGGCTGACGGCAGTATCGAGGCGATTGCCGTCTGCCTCCTCAACAGCTATGCCAATGGCGCTCACGAGGACCGCATCCTCGAACTGATCAGGGCGCGGGATAAGGATATTCCTGTCTGCCTGTCTTGGCAGGTTCTACCGGAAATCAGGGAGTACGAACGCACCTCCACCACCGTGGTGAACGCCTATATCCTGCCCGTGGTCCAAGGCTATCTCGAGGCCCTGTCCAATCGCTTGCGAAGCTTGGAGATCACGGCCCCGATCATGGTCATGCAATCGAACGGAGGCGCCATGGGTGTGGCGGCGGCCAGCGCTCTGCCCATTCATATTATTGAGTCCGGGCCCGCCGCCGGCGTCGTCGGCGCGGCCGAGATCATCAAGCAACTGGGCCACGACAATGCCCTGACCTTCGACATGGGCGGCACCACGGCCAAGGCGGCGATAATTGAGAACGGTACCTATAACAGGGTCGGCGAGCTGGACGTGGGTGCCGGCATCAATCTGGCGGGCCGGCTATTGAAAGGCGGCGGCTACCATGTGCGCGTCCCGGCCATCGATATCGCCGAGATCGGCGCGGGCGGCGGCAGCCTTCTGGCTCTCGATGACGTGGGCGGCATTTCAGTGGGTCCAGAAAGCGCGGGAGCCGATCCCGGCCCCGTTTGCTATGGCCTGGGCAATGACATACCCACGGTGACAGATGCCAATGTCCTACTGGGCTATTTGAACCCCCAACATCTGGTCGGCGGTGGCCTGAGCTTGAACAAGGACAGGGCCACCGCTGCCCTGCGCGATAAAATGGCCGCCCCTCTGGACATGAGTATCGAGGCCGTGGCTTATGGTGCTCACACGGTTGCCGACGCCACCATGGCCAGGGCGCTACGCGCCGTGTCTTCGGATAGAGGCCGGGACCCACGGGACTTCGCCCTGATTGCCTTTGGTGGGAACGGCCCCGTGCATGCGGCCTCCCTGTGCGATGGCCTCGATATCAAGCGCATTCTAATACCGCCCATCGGCGGCGTCTTTAGCGCACTGGGCCTGCTGTTCCCAGCCACAGAACACCATTATGTGCAAACCTTCAGACGCCAGCTAAAAAACTGTGATCCGGGAAAACTGGAAAGCGCCTTTGAGAACAAGGAAGCGGAAGGCCGGGCCGCCCTGTTAGCAGAGGGTTACGGCCCGAATCAGGTTTGTTGCGAACGCTTCATCGATTTGCGTTATCGCGGTGAGAATTCGGAACTCTCCGTGCCGTATTCAGGGGCTGCTAATGTTCTGGCCACCCTGCGCCAAGCTTTCGACGATGCTCACGAGAAGATCTACGGTTACCATTCGGCGAAAGAAAGTGTGGAAATCGTCAATCTGCGCGTCGTCGCCAGCGGTCTCTCGAAAATCAGCCGTGTGCCGGCACAGCTCAAATTATCAGGCCAGGGGTCAACAAACCTTGAGTCAACGGAACGGCAGGCCTATTTCGGCCCGGTCATGGGTTGGCACGCCACGCCAGTTCTTGGCCGTGGGGAGATCGATGAAACCGGCCGCGCGGGGCCGCTGATTATCGAGGAATACGATTGCACCACCGTGGTGCCGCCGGGCTGGCGCATACACCGCGGTCACTGGGATATTATGGTGATGACGGCTGATCAGGATTAACCGAGATACACCCTTGGAAGAGTCCTGGCCAAGCGCGGCAATATCTCCATCAAGGGCAGATCCAGCCATGCCCCCAGTTCCGTACCGGTGATCTCGGCGCCATCCTGAACGCCCAGCAGCACCACCTCATCGCCCACGGCGGCCGTATCCATGCCCGTGACATCGATCACCGTATGTTCTATCCCCCGGCGTCCGACCACGGGCGCGCGGCGGCCATGTACCAGAACCTCGCCCAAGGGCGGGCGGTGTTTGAAACCATCGCCAAAACCAATGGGCAAGACGGCCAGCCGGGTGACATTCTCCAACGCCCCACCACCCAGGAAGCCGACATAGGCCCCGACGGGGAATTCCTTAACCTGGATGATAGCGCTCTTGACCCCGGCGATGACAGGTCGCGTGGAGATCATGTCTGCCCATTTACCATCAAGCAGGTGAAACAACAGGCGGCCCGCATTGATAGCATCATAATTTAGTTCGGGATAACCCAGGACCACATTGGAGGAGGCAACCATACGGTGCAGATCGTCAAACCCCGCCGCCTGACCGGTCTCGTAGGCTCGCTCAAAATGTGATACCTGAAGCTTAATGCCTTCCGGATCATCGGGCCCATTTAGATGGGTGTAAATGCAGCTAAGGCGCAGATTTTTTGATGCTTTGACGGCAGCGTAGGCGGCGGGCCAGTCCTCCGGGTTCAAACCCAACCGGCCCAGCCCTGTTTCGACCTTGAACTGCACCTCAAGTGGGCTGCCGACCGCATCAAACGCCGCTAGGCTGACCATATCATGCACGGTGACAATAACGTCCAGAGCCGCGACTTCGACTGCCGCTTCCGGCGGGGTCGAGGCATACAACAGCATGGGTGCCTTGATACCGGCGTCGCGAATGGCGCGGGCATCTTCCGGATTGCCCACCGCGAGGCTGTTAGCGCCGCCCTCTATGACTGCCCTGGCTGTGATCGCAGCGCCGCAACCAAAGCCATCGCTTTTCACCACCGCCATGATCGCCACATCCGGCCCTACGGTATCCCGCAGCAGGCCAACGTTATGGCGCAGCGCGGCCAGATCAATCTCCACCCAGGCAGGGCGGGTCATGGTCATTCGCCGGCACTCCTATTCCGTCGGTTCAAAACCATAATATTTCCTTAGATATTCAGCGCTGAATTTACCGTCGCGATAGTCCGCCGCGACAGCCTCGGCATCCCGCTCCGCCGGCACACCATAGCCGCCCGCACCTGGCGTTTCGATCACCACCGTGTCATCCGGGCCAAAGGGCACATGGTTTGGCTTGTCGGGCAGGGTTTCATCATTGTGACTGGGCCTTTGAATGGAAAAGCGCCCGGTACCACCCGGCTGGCCGCCGAAGATGCCCCACGGCTGATGGGCAAAGCGTTCGCCCATGCCGGAGAATACCGCTTCGTGACCGATTGGGCGCACAACCCGGCGGATGCCCATGCCGCCACGGTATTTGCCGGCGCCGCCCGAATCCTGGATCAGGCCGTAGCTCTCCACCATGAGGGGATATTCCGCCTCGATCGCCTCTACCGGCAGGTTGGAGGTGTTGGTGATATGGACCTGCACGCCATCCTTGCCGTCCTTGGTGAAGCGGCCGCCGAAGCCACCGCCCAGCGTTTCCAAATAGAGGTATGTGCGGTCATGGCGCGGGTCATGGCCAAAGAACACCGCCGTCACGTTGGCGCCGTTGGCAGCCCCCACCGCTTGCTCGGGCAGGGCTTGGGCCAGGGCGCCAATCAGCACGTCGACCACCCGCTGCGAGGTATTGGCCCGGCCCGCGACCGCCGCCGGATGCACCGCGTTAACCAAGGTGCCCAGAGGGGCGCTGATCTCAACTGCGCGGATCAGGCCATGGTTATTAGGCAGATCGGGATCCAACATCGCCTTCAAGACGTAGTACACTGCCGACTGTGCGGCGTTGAAGGTCATGTTGAAGTTACCCTTCATCTGCGTCCCGGTACCGGCGAAGTCAAAGGCGATGTTTTCGCCGTCCACATCGACACGCACCGAAATGGGAATGTCCGAGGTACCCATGCCATCGTTGTCCAACAGGTCGGTAAACTCGTACCGACCATCGGGCACGGTGCGGATGCTGTCACGCAGGCGCGCCTCGGTCCTATCCATGATGGCATCGAACGACCGCGCCAACATGACCCGCCCATAACGCTGGGCCATTTCGCCAAGGCGGCGACTACCCAGGCGGCAGGCCGCGACCTGGGCAAAATAATCGCCCCGACGCTCGCGGGGCACGCGCACGTTCAGCAGCAGCAGATCAAATATATCCTGAACCAGTTCACCGCCCTTGAACAGGCGAACCAGGGGGATGCGCAGCCCCTCCTGATAAATCTCCGACATGCCCCCGGCCATGCTGCCGGGCGTCATGCCGCCGATATCGGCGTGATGAGCTATGTTGCAGATAAAGCCCAACAGCTTGCCGTCCACGAAGGCAGGCATGGCTAGGTTGACGTCAGGCAGATGGGTGCCGCCCGCGACATAAGGATCATTGGCGACGAAGATGTCGCCCTCGGCGAAATCCACCTCGTCGTATTTGACCAGCAACTGCTCCATCATGCCCAGCATGGAGGCAAGATGGATCGGCAGAGAGTTTTCCGACTGCACGACCAATCTGCCCTGGGCATCGGTGAGGGCAATTGAATGGTCACGGCGTTCCTTGATGTTGGTGGAATAGGCCGCCTTGGTTAGGGCGATATAGGATTCATCGGTGATCGAGCGCAGGCTGTTGCGCAGGATCTCCAGCGTGATGGGATCTATATCGTCTTGTTCATCAGTCACATTGGTCATGGCGCCAGCTCCACAATCAGATTGCCCACCCGGTCGATTGCGCACTGGTCGCCAGGGCCCAGCACCGTGGTTGCATCCAGTTGCTCGATAACCGCCGGTCCCGCCAATGTCTGGCCCGGAAGTAGTTTCGCACGATCATAAACAGGTGTATCCACCGACGCCTCGCCATCAAACCAGACAGGGCGGTTATGATCCGCCACCGCCATTTCGCCGGCGCCATCCATTCCTTGCGCGCCGCCGTCACCGGGCCCCGCCAAACGGCCAATCGCCGTGACGCGAAGGTTTACCACCTCAACCGGATCATCGGGATTGTGATAGCCGTAATTGCGTTCATGGGCGGCGAAGAATTTTTCCGCCAGCAGGCTCAAATCCGGCTGTCGCGCCTGGTCCTCATCCAGTTCCACCGCCAACTCGTAATTCTGCCCAATATAGCGCATATCCAGGCTGTACATAGTCGCCTGAGCCTCCCCATCGATTCCCGCTGTCTCGAACCAGGCCGCCGCCTGCCGCCGCAAATCGGCTAGATTTGCATTCAAATCAGTCATCTTATCCACAATAAGAGGCGTCACACGACTGATGACGAAGCCTTCGCGCAGATCGGAGACGACCAGCCCTCGCGCGCATAGAATGCCCGGCGCGGTCGGCACCAGCATGCGGGTAATGCCTAGGGCACGGCCAACATCAGCGGCATGCAGCGGGCCGGCGCCACCAAATGGCAGCAGCACGAAATCGCGTGGATCATGGCCGCGCTCGACCGAAATGGTGCGAATGGCGCGGACCATGTTGGCAGCGACAATGCCCAAGACGCCATGGGCCGTACGCTCGATACTCATGCCCAGGCGTTCCGCCGCCACTGCCAGGGAGGCTCTGGCCGCATCCACCTGCAAGGCCATGCCGCCGCCTAAAAGGCCTTTTTCCGACAACCGGCCCAGCACCAGATTGGCATCCGACACCGTTGGCTCCACACCGCCATGGCCGTAACAGGCCGGACCCGGCACGGCACCCGCGCTTTGCGGCCCCACTTTCATCAAGCCGTCCCGTTCGAACCAGGCGATGGAGCCACCACCTGCCCCAACGGCGTTGACATCGACGCTGGCCAGGCGCAGTGGATAGCCTTCGATCCAGCGGTCGTAAGCGACTTCTGCTTCCAAATCACGGATCAGGCAGACATCGGCCGAAGTGCCGCCCATGTCTAAGGTAATGACATTCGCTATATCGGCGGAGCGGGCCGCATCGATGGCGCCAACAACGCCGGCGGCCGGGCCGGACAGCGCCGTGCGTATGGGCAGTTGCCGCGCCCGTGCCGGCGTCATCAGACCACCGGCGGATTGGTTGATACCCAGATTGGCATTGGGCATTAGCTTGGTCAGCTGATCCTCGAAATCAGCCAAATAGCTGCCCATGATGGGCTGTAGGTAGGTGTTGAGAACGGTGGTGGAGAGCCGTTCATACTCGCGAAATTCCGGCTGCACCTCGGAAGAGATGGAGATGTGCAAGTCCGGCAGGGCTTCGTGCAGAGCCTGGCGCAGACGCCTTTCATTATCTGGATTTATGAAGCCAAAAATCAGGCAGATGGCCAGGCAATCGGCGCCACTATTCGCCACCTGGGCCACCGCCTTGTCAATGGCGTCCTGGTCCAGGGCACGATGCACCGAGCCGTCATAGAGAATACGTTCGGCCGCCTCGAAACGCCGCTCCCGCGGCACCAGGGGCGTGGGATAGTCCTGTTGAAAGCTGAACATGTGCGGGCGGATCTGCCGGCCAATTTCCAGCAGATCACGGAAGCCTTCCGTCACCAATAAAGCTGCCTTGCCGCCACGCCGCTGGATCAGAGTGTTGGTGGCGACGGTGGTGCCATGGGAGAGACGGCTGACCTGGTTCAGATCCAGATCACCGCTGGCCAGTTCATTGATGCCGTTTAATACCGCCCGTGCCGGGTTATCCGGGGTCGACGGCGTCTTGTGCAAGCGTAGTTCGCCACTCACATCATCGTAAACATGAAAATCCGTGAATGTACCACCGACATCAACACCGATGATCCATGACATGGTCCGGCCCGCCTATGACTAATACAATATCCTAATGATAGACCAAGTTCGGCAGCCAAGTCGCCAGTTCCGGCAATGAGATCAAGATCACGATCATCGCCAACATGGCGATCACGAACGGGATCGCACCGATAGCGACATCGTTGAATTTACCACCCCGTGTCCGGATCCCCTGCACCACATAAAGATTGACGCCAATGGGCGGGGTTATCAAGGCCGCCTCCATCAGCACCGTAATGAGGATGCCGAACCATACGTCGGAGAATTCGGGCACGCCCAATTTCATCACGATGGGAAAAACGATGGGAATGGTGGTCAGCATCATGGACAGGGTTTCCATGAACATGCCCAACAGCAAATAGAAGACCACGATCAAATAGATCGTCTGCACCGGTGTCAGCCCCATGGCAGCGATGAATTCCAACATCGCCTGGGTAATCCCCATGAAGCCAAGGACAAAGTTCAAGAAGATCGCCGCGAACACGATCAGCATGATCATTGCGTTGGTGCGCATGGTGCCTTCAAAGGCTTCCCGCAGCATCTTAAAATTCAAGGTTCTGAACGACGCCGCAATTATCAGGGCCACCATGACGCCAATGGATGCCGCCTCGGTTGGCGTGGCGATACCGCCATAAATGGAACCGACCACGGCGATGAACAAAATGATGGGCGGCAACAGATGCGGCAGGGATCTGATCCGGTCGCCCCAATTAGTCTCAATCTTAGTCCCGCCCCACGAGGGCCGGTAAAGGCAGGCGCCGATGATCGACAGCATGAACAAGGCCGATAGGCTTAAGCCTGGAAGAATGCCCGCCAGGTAAAGCTCGGGCACGGAGGTATCGGTCAACAGCCCATAGATGATCAGGTTGATCGACGGCGGCACCAGAATACCCAGGGTACCGCCCGCCGCCAGGGAGCCGAGGAACAGACGTTCGTTATACTTTCGCTGTTTGATTTCCGGATAGGCCACGGTGCCCACGGTGGCCGCCGTCGCGACGGAGGAACCGGAAGAGGCGGCGAAGATGGCGCAGGAGCCGATATTGGCATGCATCAAGCCGCCGGGCAGCCAGGACAGCCATTGAATAACCGCGCCGTACATGCGCCGGGCAATACCGGCGCGGAGCATGATCTCGCCCAGCAGAATGAACATAGGCACGGCGACAAGGATAAATTCCTTGCTCTTTTCCCAGTAAATTTCCGCCAGGGCGGCCGTTAGCCGGCCGTCCATGGCAATTTCGTCCAGGACAAAACTTAATATCCCCAATACCGCGGCAACTGGCACGGCGGACAGAACGAGTACGAGTAATCCAATAAGGATCCCAAAGACCATGTTACTATTTCGTCCCGTCCAGAGTTTCGCCTGTGGCCAAGATGACGTCCTGGCCATGGGTTTCTTCCTCAATCACATCCGCGATGCTCGGAACGCCGGCGATTTTCCCGATCAGTTCCCAGTTGCGCTGCAACAGGGCGACAATGGTGTAAAGCGTGACGAAGATCAAAGTGACGAGAAACAAAAGCAATCCCACGAACCAGAACAGCTGCGGTATCCATTGCGGCGTGGCCAGCGTGGTAATCGATACGGAGTTATTTTCATAGGAATCAAAGAAGGCGATGCCCGCGTAATAGGTCATGATCGACATGTAATAGAGCAGCAGAATGCAGCCCACCACGTCGAGACAGGCCGAAACCGGCTTTGGCAACGAGCTGTAAAGCGCATCGATCCGTACGTTGGAACGGTGCAAAAGACAAAATGAATAGGCCCAGGTCGTCGTGGCCGAAAACACATAGCCCGAATATTCATCCGATCCACTCATGGTTATCCCGACGAATTTTCGGAATAACACATCAATGGTTACCATGAGGGCGGCGGCCATAAGCGCTCCGCCGCCGATCCAAACGGCCAGACGCGAGATCTGTTCCAGACGGGCGTGGATATTAGCAAGCATAAACTACTACCTATGGTCCGAAATATGGAGAAGACCCAAGGATTACGAAATTGGCGCCACGTCGTTGCATACGCGGCGCCAACCCGTACGTCTAGTTTAAGAAACTACATGGACGCTGTCATGCCGGAAATTTTTCCGATGGTGGCATTCCACTCGTCAATGCACTTTTGAGTGCCGCAGCGTTTCGCCCAACGCTTCAGGACAAAATTCTCCACGACATTCTTCAGCATTTTCTTGTCAGCGGCCGTCGGTTCGATCGGAACCATGCCGCCGGTTGGACCATCACAGGGACCCGAAGCGTTGCAATTCATGCCGCGCAGGTCATTCACAGCGGTCGCCGCCCACATTTCGTCTTCCAACTTGGGTAGTTCCCTGTTGAACAATGCCTTGGTATCGGCATCCAGGCTTTTCCATAGCTTCATGTTCATGGCCAAGAAGGACGAGGCATAGCCCAGGCGGATGCGGATATTATGGGTCACCACCTGATACCACTTGGCGTTATAGGCCGGCAGGGTGCCAGTCAGGCCACAGTCAGCCACACCTTTTTGCAGCGCGGGCACGACCTCGGCAAAGGCGATCGTCACGGCGGAGCCGCCAACGCCTTCGATGAAATCACCCAACGTGGTCGAATAGGTGCGAATTTTCTTGCCCTTCAATTGATGCAGACCATATTCCTTAATGCTCTTGTCACCAAGGTTGCACCACAGCTGTTGGCTGGGCCAAGCATAGATCATCAGCAGCTTGGCATCATATTTTTCCTCGAACTCGCGGGCGATAATGTGACGATAGGCTTCGTTTGCCTTGCGGTATGTGTCCAGATCCTGAATGACGCCGGACAGATCAGCGCCCTCGATAGCGGGGCTGTCCTGGGCCACATAGGTGGTGACGCCGTGCACGGCATCATACACGCCCAGTTTCAACAGGCGCATGATTTCAAAGCCCGACAGGCCCAGTTCCGTCAATGACTTGGCGTTGGCGGTCAACTTGCCGCCCGAAAGCTTCGGCAGACGCTCTTTCCAGAACGGACCTTCACGCTCTTTCCAATGATCCAGGAAGCCCCAGGTGCCAACCACCTTGAACTCCCGCTTTTTCATGTCGGCCGATGCCGGCGCGGCCGCCAACCCGAGGGCCATGGCCCCCGCAATCGCACCTGCCATTAAGGGCCTTAGAATCCCAAATTTTTTCATTTTAGTCTCCCAGTTCGTTAAGATAACGGGGAAGCGTAGTCGACCAAGGCGGTCAAGGCAACCTAGACCTTGGTGAATTGATCCAATAAACCGGTCAGGTTCATGAATTTTGCAGCGGAGTAACGGTATGTACGATGTAGGCGGCAAGGTGGCGTTGGTTACCGGAAGTGCCTCGGGTATCGGGGCTGAAACAGCACGATTGCTGACGGCCAAGGGTGCCGCGGTGGCAGTCGCCGATATCGACGTCAATGCCGGCGTCGCCAATGCCGAGGACATCAAGGCCGCCGGTGGGGAGGCCATCCATCTTCCCCTCGATGTGTCTTCGGAAAGCTCGTGGGAAAAAACTATGGCGGCGGTCCAGGAACATTTCGACGGCCTGCATGTTCTCGTCAACGGCGCCGGCATCGAATTGGTACGCAAGATCGAGGACACTTCGTTGGCGGATTTTCGCAAAGTCATGGCGGTCAATCTGGACGGTGTTTT
>PCBT01000088.1 GCA_002731375.1 Rhodospirillaceae bacterium
GCGCCGATCGCCATGGACGAAGGTCTGCGTTTCGCGATCCGCGAAGGCGGCCGCACGGTTGGTGCCGGCGTCGTCGCGGCTATCGACGAGTAAGTGGCGACGAATAGTTGGCCTCGAAACCGAACTGATCTGTAGGCAGGAAAAAAAGACATGGAAAGCCAAAATATCCGCATTCGCCTGAAAGCGTTCGAGCATCGCGTGCTCGATCAGGCTACATCGGAAATTGCCAGTACGGCGAAACGGACCGGCGCACGTGTGCGCGGCCCCATTCCCCTGCCCACGCGGATCGAAAAGTTCACGGTCCTGCGCTCGCCGCACATCGACAAGAAGTCGCGCGAGCAGTTCGAAATCCGTACCCACAAGCGGTTGCTGGATATCATTGACCCCACGCCCCAGACCGTCGATGCGCTGATGAAGCTCGATCTCGCCGCCGGTGTGGACGTGGAAATTAAACTTTAGGATTTGGCCATGAGGCGTTCCGGTCTAATAGCGAAAAAACTCGGCATGACCCGGGTTTTTCACGGAGATGGCAGCCACGTGCCGGTCACGGTGCTGCACATTGATGATTGCCAGGTCGTAGCCCAACGTACCGGCGAAGCGGACGGTTATACCGCCGTGCAACTGGGCGCGGGCAAGGCCAAAGTCAAGCGGGTCGGTCAGGCTATGCGCGGCCACTTCGCCAAGGCGGAGGTGGAGCCGAAACAGCGCGTGGCCGAGTTCCGGGTATCCGATGACGCCTTGATCGAGGTTGGCGCACGGTTGAGCCCGGCGCATTTCGCCAAGGGCCAATATGTCGACGTCGCCGGCACTTCCATCGGCAAGGGCTTCGCCGGCGCCATGAAGCGCTGGGGCTTCGGCGGTTTGCGAGCCTCGCACGGTGTGTCGATTTCCCATCGCTCGCACGGTTCGACGGGGCAATGCCAAGATCCAGGCAAGGTCTTCAAGGGCAAGAAGATGGCCGGTCATCTGGGCGCGGGCCGGGTCACCATGCAGAACCTGGAAGTGGTCGATGCGGACGAAGAAAATGGCCTGTTGTTGATCAAGGGTTCCGTGCCGGGACCCAAGACTGGCTGGCTGATGGTGAGCGACGCGGCGAAAAAGGCATTGCATGCCGATGCGCCAATCCCCGCCGGTTTGATCGAGCGTCCGGAAGACGAGGCCGTGCTAGAAGCAGAAGCAGAAGTCCAGACCGCGGAAGAAGCAGCCGCGACGGAAGAGGCTGCTCCGGCTGAAGCTGCTGCTGATGCCTCGGCCGATGATGTCCCTACCGACGGCGACGAGAAGGAATAATTGCCATGAAGGCAAAAGTAACAACCCTCGACAACAAGGCCGCCGGTAATATCGATCTGGCGGACGAGGTTTTTGGTGTCAAACCGCGCCGGGATATCCTCCACCGTGTGGTGACTTGGCAGTTGGCCAAGCGCCGTAGTGGCAACCACGCGGTAAAGGAACGCAACGCCGTTCGGGGTTCGGGTTCGAAGATCTGGGCCCAAAAGGGAACCGGTCGGGCGCGGCATTCCTCGAACAAGGCACCGCAGTTTCGTGGCGGCGGTGTGGCGCATGGCCCCCGGGCCCATGATCATGTGCACAAGCTGACCAAGAAGGTTCGTGCCCTGGGTTTGCGCTCGGCGCTCTCGGCCAAGCAGGCGGACGGCAAGCTGGTGATCCTGGATCAGGCTGCATTGGATGATGCTAAGACCAAGGCTTTGTCGGCCAAGATGACGGCTTTGGGCTGGGGCAATGTGTTGATCATTGACGGTGGTGAGTTAGATCAAAATCTGGTTCGTGCCGCCGGCAACCTCACGGATGTGCAGGTGATGGCGTCGGCTGGCGCCAATGTTTACGACATCCTGCGCCGCGACACCTTGGTGCTGACCAAGAGCGCCGTTGAAGTATTGGAGGCGCGGCTAAAATGAACCGCGAACAGGTATATCAAACCGTCCTCGGTCCGGTGGTAACGGAAAAAGCCACCATGGGCTCGGAGCACGGACAAGTCACCTTCCGGGTGACTATGGACGCCACCAAGCCGCGCATCAAGCAGGCGGTGGAGGAGTTGTTCTCGGTCAAGGTAAAATCGGTCAACACCCTGCGGGTCAAGGGCAAGACCAAACGTTTTAAGGGCGTCAAGGGGCGCCGGTCGGATTGGAAAAAGGCCATCGTGACGTTGGAAGATGGTCAGTCCATCGATGTCATGGGCGGGGTGTAGACGAATGGCGTTGAAGCAATATAAACCTACCACACCGGGCCGCCGTGGCCTGGTCCTGGTCGACCGCTCGGAACTGCATAAGGGCAAGCCGGTCAAGGCGTTGACCAAGGGCCTGAGCAAAAGCGGCGGGCGTAACAACCACGGCCGCATTACCGCCCGGCGCCGCGGTGGCGGGGCTAAGCGCAGCTACCGCATTGTTGATTTTAAGCGTAACCGCTTCGAGGCAGCGACGGTCGAGCGTCTAGAGTATGATCCTAACCGTTCCGCCTTTATTGCGCTGATCAAATATGGTAATGGCGATCTGTCTTATATTCTGGCGCCGCAACGGCTTGCCGCCGGCGACAGTGTCGTTGCTGGCGACCGCGTCGAT
Source organism: Rhodospirillaceae bacterium (assembly GCA_002731375.1). GTDB lineage: Bacteria > Pseudomonadota > Alphaproteobacteria. Next base: position 2,577 of record PCBT01000088.1, read on the forward strand.
GTTAAGCCGGGCAATGCCATGCCGCTCGCGTCCATGCCGATCGGCACCATCATCCATAATGTAGAGATGAAGCCGGGCAAGGGTGGCCAGATTGCACGGTCGGCGGGAACTTACGTTCAGCTGGTTGGCCGCGATCAAGGCTACGCCATTCTGCGCCTGACCTCGGGTGAGCAGCGCCTGGTGCAGGCCGAATGCATGGCAACGGTCGGCGCCGTGTCGAACCCGGATAATTCGAACATTAAACTGGCCAAGGCTGGCCGTAACCGCTGGCTGGGTAAGCGCCCCTCGGTGCGCGGTGTGGCCATGAACCCGGTTGACCATCCCCACGGCGGTGGTGAAGGCCGGACCTCGGGTGGCCGGCATCCGGTTACGCCTTGGGGCAAGCCAACCAAGGGCAAGCGGACACGGTCCACCAAGAAGCCCTCTAGCAAATTGATTCTGCGCCGCCGGCGCTCGAAATAGGAAGAGGCATAGAAATGACTCGTTCTGTCTGGAAAGGCCCCTTCGTCGATGGCTATCTGCTGAAGAAGGCGGAAGCGGCCGCGGAATCGGGGCGCAAGGACGTTATCAAGATCTGGTCGCGGCGGTCCACCATTCTGCCGCAGTTCGTTGGCCTGACCTTTGGCGTCCATAACGGCCACAAACACATTCCCGTATTGGTGAACGAGGACATGGTGGGGCACAAGTTCGGCGAGTTCTCGCCGACCCGTACCTACTATGGCCATGCCGCCGATAAGAAAGCGCGTCGGGGTTAGGATCATGGGCAAGCAGGCAAGAGATCGGCGCTTGGCCGACCACGAAGCGGGCGCACAGGGCCGTAATTTACGGACCTCGCCGCAGAAGCTTAACCTGGTGGCGCAATCCATCCAGGGCAAGGATGTGGAAGCGGCCTTGGCGGAATTGACCTTTTCCAAGCGGCGTATTGCGGGTTTGGTAAAGAAGGTTCTGCAGTCGGCCATCGCGAATGCGGAGAACAACCACGATCTGGATGTGGACTCCCTGTACGTGGCTGAGGCCAGCGTCGGCAAGAACATGGTGATGAAACGGATGCGCCCACGGGCCCGCGGTCGCATGGCCCGCATCCTGAAACCATTCAGTGAGATACGCATCGTGGTACGCGAACGCGAGGAGGCCAACTAATGGGTCAAAAAGTAAATCCAATCGGCCTGCGGGTCGGTATTAACCGGACCTGGGATTCCCGCTGGTACGCCAATAAGCGTGAATATGGTTCGCTGCTGCACGAGGACATCAAGATCCGCCGTTTTCTGCAGAAACGTCTGCATCAGGCCGGTGTTTCGCGCATTGTCATTGAGCGCCCGGCCAAGAAGGCCCGTGTAACCATCTCCACCGCCCGTCCGGGACTGGTCATTGGCAAGAAGGGCGCTGATATCGAAAAGCTGCGTCAAGCTCTGTCGCAGATGACCGGCAGCGATGTGCACTTGAACATTGTCGAAATCCGCAAGCCGGAAATCGATGCCAAGCTGGTGGCCGAGAATATATGCAACCAGCTGGAACGCCGGATCGCTTTCCGCCGGGCCATGAAGCGGGCTGTGCAGTCGGCCATGCGCTTGGGCGCCCTGGGCATTCGTATCAATTGCGGCGGCCGTTTGGGCGGGGCGGAAATCGCCCGCACCGAATGGTACCGCGAGGGCCAGGTGCCGTTGCATACACTGCGCGCCGATATCGATTACGGCACCGCCACCGCGTTTACCGCTTACGGTACTTGTGGCGTCAAGGTTTGGGTCTTCAAAGGTGAGATCATGGATCACGATCCCATGGCTCAGGAAAACAAGAACCAGGAATCGCAGACGCCTCGTTCGTAAGAGCTGTTTGCCGATAGGGAATAGGACATAGGTTGGTCACGTCATGTTGCAACCAAAGAGAACAAAATTCCGCAAGGCCCACAAAGGCCGCATCCATGGCAAGGCCAAAGGCGGAAATAAACTGGATTTCGGCGCCTACGGCCTGAAAGCCCAAGGACCGGCGCGGATTACCGCCCGCCAGATCGAGGCCGCCCGCCGCGCCATGACACGCCATATGAAGCGTGCCGGCAAATTGTGGATCCGGGTATTTCCCGATGTGCCCGTGTCGAAGAAGCCGACCGAGGTGCGCATGGGTAAAGGTAAGGGTTCACCCGAATTCTGGATCTGCCGGATCAAGCCGGGCCGGGTCATGTTCGAGCTGGACGGCGTGCCTGCCGATGTGGCCAAGGAAGCTTGCCGGTTAGCGGCGGCCAAGCTGCCGCTGGCGACCAAGTTCGTTGCCCGCGTCGGGGAGGGCCACTAGATGAAAGCCGAAGAATTACGCGGTAAGACCAAGGATCAATTGGGCGATCAGCTTATTGATCTGCGCAAGGAGCAATTCAACCTGCGTTTTCAGCGGGCCAGCGGCCAATTGGAAAACACTGCCCGGATGCGCCAGATCCGGCGTGATATCGCCCGCATCAAAACGGTGTTGAACCGGATGCAAAGTAAAACTCTGGGTGAAGCCCAGGCTCAGGCCTAGGTTCGAGGAGAACGGGATGCCAAAACGTATCATGCAGGGCGTCGTGGTCAGCGACAAGGGCGACAAGACCATCGTGGTCCGTGTCGAACGCCGCTTCACGCACGCGATGTATAAAAAGGTTATCCGACGGTCCAAACGCTTTCATGCGCACGACCCGGAGAACAAATTTAAGATTGGCGATCAGGTGCGGATTGAAGAATGTGCCCCTATTTCCAAGCAAAAGCGATGGATCGTCCTCGCCGAGGAAGCCACCAGTTAGGACGGACTAAGGTAAGCAGCCATGATCCAATCAGAAACCATGCTCGAAGTCGCTGATAATTCCGGCGCCAGGCGAGTGCAATGCATCAAGGTGCTTGGCGGTTCCAAGCGTAAGTACGCCTCCGTCGGAGATATTATTGTTGTCTCCATCAAGGAAGCTATTCCGCGCGGCCGGGTGAAAAAGGGCGACATTCACCGTGCCGTCGTGGTCCGTACGGCCAAGGACATCCATCGCACCGATGGTTCCGCGATCCGTTTCGACCGCAATGCCGCCGTCTTGATCAATCCCCAGAACGAGCCCATCGGCACCCGTATTTTCGGGCCGGTGACGCGGGAATTACGGGTTAAGAATCACATGAAAATCATCTCTCTGGCGCCTGAGGTCATCTGATGGCGAAGAAATTTAAATTGAAAAAGGGCGACGACGTGGTCGTTGTCTCTGGCCGGGATAAGGGCAAGACGGGTTCTATCCTGAACGTTAATCGTCAAGACGACCGTGTTCTGGTGGATGGTGTCAATATGGTCAAGCGCCACACGCGGCCCAGCCAAACACAGCCGGGCGGCATCATTGAAAAAGAGGCGCCTATCCATATTTCCAACGTCGCCCTCGCCGATCCCAAGGACGGCAGTGCGACACGGGTTGGCTACCGCACCTTGGAAGACGGCCGTAAGGTTCGGTTCGCCAAACGCTCGGGGGAAGTGGTCGATGTCTGATAATCCTCGTTTGAAACAAATGTATGTTGACGAGCTGCATTCCAAGTTGAAGACGGATTTCGGCTTTACCAACGATCTGCAAGTTCCGCGTCTAGAAAAAATCGTCATCAACATGGGCGTTGGCGACGGTACCGATGACCGCAAGAAGGTTGATGCGGCGTATGCGGATATGATCAAGATCGCGGGCCAGAAACCGATTATCACAAATGCCAAGCGTTCCGTCGCGGTGTTCAAGCTGCGTGAAGGCATGCAGATCGGTTGCAAGGTGACCTTGCGCCGTGACCGGATGTTCGAATTTCTTGACCGTCTGATTACTGTGGCCTTGCCACGCGTCCGGGATTTTCGCGGCGTCTCGCCGAAAAGTTTCGATGGCCGGGGCAACTATGCCATGGGCCTGACGGAGCAGATTATCTTTCCGGAAATCAATTACGATGAGATCGATGAAGTCCGCGGCATGAATGTGGTGATCTGCACCACGGCGGCCAACGACGATGAAGGCCGGGCTTTGCTGGCCGGTTTCAACATGCCTTTTCAAAGCTGAGATCCATAGGGACGACAGCCGCGAATTTTAGGATTCAATAGTGGAAGTTTAAGATTGAAGCTTTCGCGTCACTCGGGAAACCAAGGGGTTCCATACATGGCCAAGAAAAGCGCCATTGAAAAGAATAAGAGCCGGGCCAAGTTGGCCGGGAAGTATCAAGCCAAGCGTACACGTCTGAAGGCGATTGCCTCCGACAAGAGCCTGGATCAGGGCGAGCGCTTTGCCGCACGACTGAAATTGGCGGAGTTGCCTCGCAACTCGGCGCCGAACCGGGTGCGTAACCGCTGTGAGTTGACGGGCCGCTCGCGTGGCTACTACAGAAAATTTCGACTATCCCGGATCGCCTTGCGCGAACTGGGTTCGCTCGGACAAATTCCGGGCCTGACCAAGTCTAGCTGGTAGAGGAGGCGTAACGATGTCGATGACCGATCCAATCGGCGACATGCTGACGCGCATACGCAATGGTCAGCGCGCGGGCAAGGGCAGTATCCTGTCGCCAGCGTCCCGGCTGCGGGAACGCGTTTTAGAAGTTTTGCAGCGTGAAGGCTATATCCGCGGCTATTCACGCACGGATTACGACCGCGGCAAGGCCGAGCTATCGATCGAACTCAAATATTATGAGGGCGAGCCGGTAATACAGCAGATCAAACGTATTTCGACGCCGGGCCGGCGGGTTTATTCCTCGGTCAAACAGCTGCCCCGCGTGGCCAACGGCCTTGGTATTTCCATTCTGACCACGCCGCAAGGTGTGCTCTCGGATACCGAGGCGCGGGAAGCTAACGTGGGTGGCGAAGTCATCTGCCAGATATTCTAGGGAGTGCACCGATGTCCCGTATAGGAAACAAACCGGTGACAGTGCCGGATGACGTCACCATCGAGCTGGCCAATAGTGTCCTCAAGGCAAAGGGCAAATTGGGCGAATTGTCCATGACGGTGGTCGAGCTGGTGGATATGAGCCATGCCGACAATCAGATCGTCGTGACGCCCAAGGAGCAGACTAAGATTGCCCGCTCCATGTGGGGCATGCAACGCAGCTTGGCCCAAAATCTGGTGACCGGCGTGTCCGAGGGTTTCAGCAAGGAGCTGGAAATCCAGGGCGTTGGTTACCGCGCCAATTTGCAGGGCAAGATGTTGAAGCTGCAGCTGGGCTATAGTCACGATATAGATTTCCCGATCCCAGATGGGATCCAGATCGAGTGCGAGCGCCCAACGGCGGTGAAGATTTCAGGGATCGACAAGCAACAGGTCGGTCAGGTTGCCGCAAAGATCAGATCATTTCGTCCGCCCGAGCCTTACAAGGGTAAGGGCGTGCGTTATGTTGGTGAATATATCTTCCGCAAGGAAGGCAAGAAGAAGTAGGCGAGAATGGCTAATCCAAGAGAACTATTCAAACGCCGGCGACGGCGCAGCCGCTCGAAACTGGCGAAACTTGCTACGGGTCGGCCCCGTCTTTCGGTGTTCCGCTCTTCCAAGCATATCTATGCCCAGGTCATTGATGATGTCGGCGGACGGACGTTGGCTGCCGCTTCCAGTCTGGACAAGGACCTGCGGGCGGATATGAAAACCGGCGCGGACAAGGAGGCGGCCGCGAAGGTTGGCGCCTTGATCGCGGAGCGGGCCAAGGGCGCCGGCGTAAAGGCGGTCGTGTTCGATCGTGGCGGATACCAATTTCACGGTCGGGTCAAGGCGTTGGCGGATGCCGCGCGCGAAGCCGGCTTGAATTTTTAGGAAAGGCTAGGTCCCTATGGCACGTAATGACTTCGGAGACCGCGGCGACAGCGAGTTTGTCGACAAGCTGGTACACATCAATCGAGTCGCCAAGGTGGTCAAGGGTGGCCGCCGGTTCGGTTTTGCCGCCCTGGTGGTTGTCGGTGATCAAAAAGGCCGGGTTGGTTTCGGTCATGGTAAGGCCCGCGAGGTGCCTGAGGCTATACGCAAGGCCACGGAAACAGCCAAGAAGGGCATGATCCGTGTTCCTCTGCGTGAGGGCCGGACGTTGCACCATGATATCACCGGGCGTCACGGCGCGGGCAAGGTGCTGTTGCGCGCCGCGCCTCCCGGCACCGGCATTATCGCGGGCGGTCCCATGCGCGCTGTTTTCGAATGTATCGGCGTACAGGACGTTGTCACCAAATCACAAGGTTCCTCCAACCCCTACAACATGGTTCGGGCAACGTTTGAAGCCTTGAGGAACCAGGTTTCGCCGCGCACTGTAGCGGCCAAGCGGGGCAAGAAGGTGGCCGAGATCATTGGCCGGCGTGGCCGCGGCAAGGCGGCTGAAAAAGAGGCTGCGGAAGCTGTAGAGGCCGAGGAAACGGCGGACGCGTAGCGGGCGAAAATTGAGGCGGCTGCTGTCAAAAGCGCCGATGATGCCTATATGTGGCCAAGAGGCGTAGCCCGATGATGTGGTCACGGTATTTGCCAAGGGCATTTAGCTAGACTGGAAAGTAAACCATGGCGAAAGCTAAGAAAAAGATAGTGACGGTAACCCAGATCGGCAGCCCGATCGGGCGGCCGCAATGGCAACGGCAGACCTTGATCGGCCTCGGGCTAAACAAGATGCATCGGACCCGCGAGTTGGAGGATACGCCTTCCGTTCGCGGCATGATCAATAAGGTGCATCACCTTGTCCGCGTTGAAGCGGCGGAGTAAGTCATGAAACTGAACGAATTACGCGACAATCCTGGCGCCCGCCATAAATCCAAGCGGCTGGGTCGGGGCATTGGTTCCGGCAAGGGCAAGACNGCCGGTCGGGGCAACAAGGGCCANAAGTCACGCTCNGGCGTNGCGATTAAGGGCTTCGAGGGCGGCCAGATGCCGCTGTATCGGCGGCTGCCCAAGCGCGGCTTCAACAACATTTTNGCCAAGCGCTACCAGGTCATCAATCTGGGTCAGGTGCAAGGTTTTGTCGATGCGGGCAAATTGGATGCCGGCAAGCCTATCGGCGAGGCCGAATTGGTTGCCTCGGGCCTGGTTCGCCGGGCCCGTGATGGCGTGCGTCTGCTGGCCAAGGGCGAATTGAGCGCCAAGATGGAGATCACCGTGGCGGGCGCCTCGGCTGCTGCCGTGGCGGCGGTTGAAAAGGCTGGCGGCACGATCACCGTGACCATGGTTAAGGAAGTCGCGCCAAAAGACACGCCAAAAGACACTGCGGAATAACCGCGGCATTGAACAGGCGGCCCCGCAATAGCAGGGCGAGGCTGCTACAAGGACGAACAATATGGCATCCGCAGCGGAACAATTAGCGGCTAACATAAATTTCGGCGCCTTCTCAAAGGCGACGGAATTGAAAAAGCGCCTCTGGTTCACTCTGGGGGCATTGATCGTCTATCGTATCGGCACTTATATTCCCATTCCCGGTATCGATCCGGCGGCACTGGCGGAGATCTTCGAGCAGCAGCGCGGCGGCATCCTGGGCATGTTTGATGTTTTCTCGGGCGGCGCCCTTGGGCGCATGACGATTTTTGCACTTAATATCATGCCCTACATTTCGGCCTCCATTATCATTCAACTGCTGACCACGGTTTCACCGCATCTGGAACAGCTGAAGAAGGAGGGAGAGCAGGGCCGCAAGAAAATCAATCAATACACCCGCTATGGCACGGTCGTGCTGACCGCGTTGCAGGCCTATGGCATCGCCGCCGGGTTGGAAGGCATGACGGCCTCTAGTGGCGGCGGCGTGGTACTGGCTGCGGGCATGTTTTTTAAGGCGAGCACGGTGATTACTCTGGTTGGCGGCACGATCTTTCTGATGTGGCTTGGTGAACAGATCACGGCGCGGGGCGTGGGTAACGGTATTTCCCTGATCATCTTCGCCGGTATCGTGGCGCAACTGCCGTCCGCCATCGCCTCGACCTTGGAATTGGGCCGCACGGGCGCCTTGAACACGCTGTTCATTCTGTTTTTGATCGTTCTGGTCATTGCGACCATTACCTTCATCGTCTTTATCGAGCGGGCGCAGCGGCGCATCGTGGTGCAATACCCGAAACGCCAGGTCGGGCAAAAGATGTTTGGCGGCGAAAACACCCATATGCCGCTGAAGCTGAACACCGCCGGTGTTATTCCTCCGATTTTTGCTTCTTCCCTGTTGCTGTTGCCCGTGACCGTGGCCTCTTTCTCCGCTCAGGGCGGGCCGGAATGGCTGACTACGGTGACCTCACTATTGGGCCGGGGCCAGCCGCTGTATCTGACTTTGTATATTGGCGGCATCGTGTTTTTCTGTTTCTTCTACACCGCAATCGTCTTCAACCCGGCTGATACGGCGGATAACCTGAAAAAATACGGCGGCTTTATCCCAGGGACCCGCCCCGGCAAGCGTACGGCGGAATACCTCGATTATGTACTGACCCGGCTAACGGTCGTTGGCGCGGGCTATCTGGCCCTGGTCTGTTTGTTGCCGGAATTGTTGATGTCGCAGTATGCGGTGCCGTTCTATTTCGGCGGCACATCCTTGTTGATCGTGGTCAGCGTGACCATGGATACGGTATCGCAGATTCAGTCGCACTTGTTGGCGCATCAGTATGAAGGCCTGATCAAGAAGTCAAAATTGCGTGGCCGGAACCGATGAGTATTCCGCGATGAGAATGATCCTACTAGGCCCTCCCGGCTCAGGTAAAGGCACTCAGGCGCAGCGCTTGATGGACAGCTATGGTATTGTGCAATTGTCCACCGGCGACATGTTGCGGGCGGCGGTCGCGGCGGGAACTGGGGTCGGCCAGGGCGCCAGGACCGCGATGGAAGTCGGCGGCCTGGTATCGGATGACATCGTTGTCGGTATAATTTCGGACCGCGTTGATGAGGCGGATTGCATGAACGGCTTTATTCTCGATGGCTTTCCCCGCACGCTGGCCCAGGCCGAGGCGTTGGAGATTATGTTGACCGAAAAATCACTGCGCCTTGATGCGGTGGCCGAAATGCGTGTTGACGATGGCCTGCTGATCGATCGAATTACCGGCCGTTACACCTGTGCTAATTGCGGCGCGGGTTATCACGACAGGAATTTGCAGCCTAAAGTCGCGGGTATTTGCGATAATTGTGGCCGTACGGAGTTCGACCGCCGGGCCGATGATAATGCCGAGACCGTAATCTCNCGGTTGAAGGCCTATCATGAACAGACGGCGCCGTTGCTGCCGTTCTATCGCGGCAAAGGTATTCTAAAGACCGTCGACGGGATGGCGGACATTGACGAAGTCACCCGGCAGATAAAGGCGCTGCTGGGTACCGGTTAAGGCATTGACTTAGCCGCAAAAAGGCATTATTCCGCGGGGTCCTACATTCATTGTGATTGCTCCCGTGGGCGGGCTCCGAACGGTTTGGTTCGTGCGGTGCAGGCGAGTTTGAGTACGGTTGGTTCGGCGGCTCCTTTGGGCTGGCTGAACATTGGAAGTTTGGACGGTCGAACATTGAACGGCCAATTGATACGTAGACGAGGAGATTCTGGGTGGCGCGGATAGCAGGCATAAATATTCCGACCAACAAAAGGGTCGAGATTTCTTTGACTTATATCCATGGCATTGGCAGGACCAAGGCCACGGAGATCTGTACCAAGGTCGGCATNCCGCGCGAGCGCCGGGTNGCGGAATTGACNGATCAGGAAGTCATCCAAATTCGTGAGATCATTGACCNGGATCATATGGTTGAAGGCGATTTGCGCCGTGAAGTAGCCATGAACATCAAACGCTTGATGGACCTGGGCTGCTATCGTGGTATTCGTCATCGCAAGGGCCTGCCGTTGCGTGGGCAGCGGACACATACCAACGCGCGTACGCGCAAAGGGCCGGCGCGGCCCATCGCTGGCAAGAAGAAAGCTTAACATAGGCAATGGCAAAAGAACGTACACGCGTCCGCAGGCGCGAGAAGAAAAACATCATCTCGGGCGTGGCGCATGTTAATGCGACTTTTAACAATACCATGATCACGATCNCGGACGTGCAGGGCAATGCGATTGCCTGGTCGTCCGCCGGTGCGCAAGGCTTTAAAGGCTCGCGCAAATCTACGCCATACGCGGCGCAGATGGCGGCGGAAGATGCCGGCCGCAAGGCGCAAGAGCATGGTATGAAATCACTTGAGGTCTTCGTCAAAGGTCCGGGTTCGGGGCGTGAGTCCGCCCTTCGGGCGCTACAGGCGGTGGGTTTCACCATTACTTTCATCAAGGACGTGACGTCGATACCGCACAACGGTTGTCGGCCACCCAAGCGGCGGCGGGTCTAAAAGCCGGTGGCCGGGGCCTCTTTGGCACCGGTCGGCGGACGATCTGTAAGGCCTGGGATTTCCCCGGGTACGGCGGCGGGAGAGCGCGAGGATACGACGTGATCCAGAAGAACTGGCAAGAACTAATTAAACCAAACAAGTTGAGCATCGAGTCGGAGAACGATCCGGATCGCAAGGCCACGGTCGTGGCCGAGCCTTTGGAACGCGGCTTTGGTCTGACCTTGGGCAACGCATTGCGGCGCATTCTGCTGTCGTCTCTGCATGGCGCGGCGGTGACGTCATTGCAGATCGATGGGGTTCTGCACGAATTCTCCTCGATCCCGGGCGTCCGCGAAGATGTGACGGACATTGTTCTGAACATCAAGGCCTTGGCCGTGCGTTTGCACAGCGAAGGGCCCCGGCGGATGACCTTGAAGGCGGATGGTCCCGGTGCGGTGACGGCGGCGAATATCGAGATGGGTCCGGATATCGAGGTGATGAACCCCGATCTGGTGATCTGCCATCTAGACCAGGGCGCCAAGCTGTCCATGGAGTTGACCGTGGATTCCGGTAAGGGTTATCTGGCGGCGGAACATAACCGCNCCGAAGACAGCCCCATTGGCCTGATTCCCGTGGATTCCGTGTTCAGCCCCGTGCGTCAGGTCGCCTATCGGGTGGAGAATTCCCGCGAAGGCCAGATCCTNGACTACGACAAGCTGACCATGGATATTGAAACCGACGGCACGGTGTCGCCCGACGATGCGATCGCCTTCGCNGCCCGGATCTTGCAGGATCAGCTGCAGCTGTTCATCAATTTCGANGAGCCNCNGGAAGAGCCGGTGCATTNNGAACCGGAAATTCCGCGCATCAACCGCAANCTGCTGCGCAAGGTGGACGAGCTGGAATTGTCGGTGCGTTCNGCCAATTGCTTGAAGAACGACAACATCATCTATATCGGCGATCTGGTGCAGAAAACCGAATCCGAGATGTTGCGAACACCTAATTTTGGCCGTAAATCATTGAACGAGATCAAGGAAGTGCTGACCCAGATGGGCTTGCACCTTGGCATGGAAGTATCTGAGTGGCCGCCGGAGAATATTGATGATTTGGCGAAACAGATGGAAACGGAATTCTAATTCATTGGCTAAATGGTCATCCCTCGACTGTCACCAGTTGATGGGCATTGAATTAGTATAAGGAGTAGCGACATGCGGCACCGCATACGTGGACGCAAACTGAACCGGGACAGCTCGCATCGCAAGGCGATGTTCGCCAATATGGCGGCGGCCTTGATCAAGCATGAGCAGATCAATACCACTCTGCCCAAGGCCAAGGAATTGCGCCCCATCGTGGAAAAATTGATCACTCTGGGCAAACGCGGCGATCTGCACGCCCGCCGTCTCGCCTATGCCCGTATTCCCGACCGGGCCATGGTGGCCAAATTGTTCGACGTTTTGGCGCCGCGCTATGCGGACCGTCAGGGTGGCTACATCCGGATTATCCGGGCCAATTTCCGTTATGGTGATTGTGCGCCTATGGCCTATATCGAATTCGTTGACCGTGACGTGGACGCCAAGGGGCAGGATTCCGGCCCCACTGGCGCGGAGGACGAAGACGAGGATGTTGCAGCCTGAGGCAAAGTTCTGAATATGGTGCTTTGCCGGACCGCGAAAAGCGATCAAACTGGGGCAGTCTTCGGGCTGCCCCAAGTTTTTGTGCCGAAGGATTGCGCGTGAATATGAGAAAAATTCTGCTCCGTGGTTTCTGCTTGTGTTTGCTGGTTGCGGCCTTTGTGCCTACGCAGTCCGCGGAGGCCAAAGCAGTGGCCAAGAAGGCCGTGCCCGTCAGCCAGGCCCAGGTGCAGCTATCATTCGCGCCATTGGTCAGACGGGCGGCACCTGCCGTGGTCAATATCTATACTCGTCGCGTGGTGGAACAGGTCGTGCGCTCGCCCCTATTCGATGATCCCTTTTTCCGCCGCTTCTTTGGTAAGCGCTTCGGTGCCGGCAATGGGCGGCGGCGGCAACAGCAGAATTCACTGGGATCGGGCGTGATGGTCAGCGCCGATGGCATGATCGTCACCAATCATCATGTCATTGCCGGCGCCGACGAGATTACTGTCGCCCTTTCGGACCGGCGGGAGTTNGAAGCCNAACTGGTGCTNGATGATGAAAGTACTGATCTGGCAGTTCTTAAGATCANGACNGAGGGTGAGAAGCTNTCCTTTTTGGAGTTGCGGGATTCCGACAGTTTGNAAGTGGGCGACCTGGTCTTGGCCATNGGCAATCCCTTNAACGTGGGTCAGACCGTGACCTCCGGCATTGTCTCCGCCCTGGCCCGCACCGGCATCGGCGTTTCGGATTTTCAATTCTTTATTCAGACCGACGCGGCGATTAATCCGGGCAATTCAGGTGGTGCGCTGATTACCATGGACGGCCGCCTGGCGGGTATCAATACGGCTATTTATTCCCGCACCGGGGGCTCTCACGGGATCGGTTTCGCGGTGCCATCGGCCATGGTGCGGGCGGTTCTGGCCAGCGCCAAGTCCGGCCTTCGACATGTCAAGCGGCCCTGGTTGGGAGCAGCGACCCAGACCGTCACGGCTGATATTGCCGCCTCTCTTGATATGACGCGGCCCCGTGGCGTGATGATCCGTTCGCTCTATCAGGGTGGCCCGGCGGATCTGGCCGGCATGGCGGTGGGGGATGTCATTGTCGCCATTGATGGCCACGATGTCGCCTCTCCCAAGGCCCTGAACTTTCGTATGGGCACCCGCATGATTGGCAAGACCGCAAGTTTTGATGTCTGGCGCGATGGCGATGTTCGGAGTCTAGATCTGAAGCTGGTTGCCGCGCCCGAGACCCCGTCGCGCCAGATTACGGAAATGGCGGGCCGCCAGCCCCTGGCGGGCGCCACGGTGGCCAATCTGTCGCCGGCCCTGGCCGAAGAACTGGGCCTGCATACCCTGGCNAGCGGTGTTATTATTCTGAAGGTCNCACAACGCAGTCTGGCCCGGCGTTTTCGTTTTCGCAAGGGCGACTTGATATTGGGCGTGAACAAGGTGCGTGTCGGCCTGGTATCGGAATTGGTTGCCGTGATGAAGGAACCGGCGAAGGATTGGCGCATTACCATGCAGCGTGGCGGCAAGGTTCATACTATTCGGATCGGCGAATGAGCAATCTGTTCGAAGCCGCTGGCATGGACCAGGGGCCCTTGCGGCCCTTGGCCGAACGCCTGCGGCCGGACCGGCTTGACCAGGTCATAGGCCAGGATCATCTGCTGGCCGAGAATGGTGCCATCAGCCGCATGCTGGAAAGCGGACGTCTGGCCTCTCTCGTCCTGTGGGGACCTCCGGGTAGCGGCAAGACCACCATCGCGCGGCTGTTGGCAGCTCATGTGGGGTTGCATTTTGAACAGCTGTCGGCGGTTTTCTCCGGCGTGGCGGATTTGCGCAAGGCCTTTGCCGCCGCCGGCGAGAGGCGGCTTGGCGGCCAGGGCACGTTGTTGTTCGTGGATGAAATCCATCGTTTCAACCGCTCGCAACAAGATGGGTTCCTACCTTATGTCGAGGACGGCACCATTGTTCTGATCGGCGCCACCACGGAAAATCCGTCGTTCGAGCTGAATGCCGCCCTGCTCTCCCGTTGCCAGGTGCTGGTGTTGAACCGCCTTGATGATGATGCCCTGGAAGAACTGCTCCGACGGGCCGAGGCGGCGGCGGAGAAGACGCTGCCCCTGGTGGAAGAGGCCCGCGTGGCCTTGCGCGTCATGGCGGATGGCGATGGCCGTTTCGCCCTAAATCTGGCTGAGGAGCTACTAGGGTTGTCCACCGATGAGCCGCTGGATACGGCGCGGTTGAGCCAGACCCTGCAGCGCCGTGCGCCGGTCTATGATAAGGCCCAGGGAGGCCATTACAACCTGATCTCCGCCCTGCATAAATCACTGCGCGGCTCGGACGTGGATGCCTCGCTCTATTGGTTGTCGCGGATGCTGACCGCGGGGGAGCAGCCCCTTTATATTGCTCGGCGCCTGGTGCGTTTCGCGGTGGAGGATATTGGTCTGGCTGATCCCCAGGCCCTGGTCCAGGCTAATGGCGCCAAGGATGCCTACGATTTTCTGGGCAGCCCGGAAGGCGAGTTGGCCATTGCCCAGGCGGTGATTTACCTGGCCACCGCGCCCA
>PCBT01000089.1 GCA_002731375.1 Rhodospirillaceae bacterium
GGCGGGGACCGAAGGGCGTTCGCAAGAACCTGCGACCGCGCGCCGTGGTCGACACGCCCAAAGGTTACATCGACCGTGATGGTCCGCGAGATGCGATCTACCAGCGCTTTGGTCGCGGCGGCGAATTGATCCAAGTTAAGGGGTCAGGGTCGGGGTTACTGTGCCGAGCTAAGGCCAAAAAAGTTTATCACTGCCTCGTAACCCCTTGATACATCTATACACGACAAGGTGAGAACTTTGATAAACCCCATTGATTTCATTTAATTAATTTGTACTTTGGGAGCAGGGGATCGGAGGTTCAAATCCTCTCTCCCCGACCAGATATTCAAAACAATCTATATGCGCTAAGATGCGCCTCAGTATGTAACTTTTTATGGAGGGGTCCGTCGATGGAACCAATTCGCTACGTCGATGCCTTGAATAACAAATACGGCAGCATGGGATTTCCGCCCTACCAATGGAGCGAGAACGACAGCGCGCCCTGGACGCCGATGACAAAACCGTTGGCGGGATGCACCGTGGCCATGCTGGTCAGCGGTGGTATTTCACTTTGCACAGCCGCGCCGTTTGATGCCGACGCCCGCAATGATCATCGGGTGGATGCGGTCGATCCGGCGACCCCAACGGATCAGTATCAGATCCACGACAGCTATTACGATCACACTGATGCGGATCGGGACCTCAACTGCATTTTTCCCATCGATCGCTTGAGCGAACTGGCCGAGGCCGGCCAAATCGGCGCGGTCGCCAAGCGTCATTGGAGCGGTTTTATGGGCCGGACCTATAATCGCAGCAAGGTGATCAATGAATCAGCACCCGCCTTCGTCGAACAACTAAAGGCGGATGGTGTCGACCTACTTATCGCCATACCTGCTTGACCGCTCGACCATCAGACCGTGGGTCTGGTAGCGAGAGTTGTTGAAGAAAGCGGCATCCCGACCGTCAACGTTTCGACCGGGCGCGATATTACCGCTCTGGTGCGGCCGCCGAGAAGCTTGTTCGTTAACCACCCCATGGGCAACACTTTTGGCCGGGTTGGCGATACCGCGATGCAGACAAAAATCCTGCGCGCCGCGTTGGACTTCGCCGTGACGGCGGCAGACCCAGGCATCCTGATCGATCTGCCCTTGGAATGGGACGAGGATTTCGTTTATTTCGCCGGCAAGACCACGCCTGAGGCAATCGCCAAGCAGATGAGGAAATCGCCTGTAACAGGGCCGCCGGGGCGTTAACCGGGAGGGGCCTGGAAAGGTTTTAACCGTAGCTGGTCGAGATGCTGTCCAGCGGCGATTTGCCGACGCCGTGGTTGGGGATCGGGTAGCGTAGGCCGACCTTGCTCAATTCCTCCAGACCCTTGACCACGCTGGGCAGATAGCTGGGCGGTATCGCCACCAGCATTTCCTCATCCAGGACGCCGCCGAATTTGCGTTCCGCATAACAGGGGATAGAGACCGAAGGTTCGCCGGTGGCCAACGCCTTGCCCCAGGAATCAGCGCAGGCGCTTTCGCCAACACAGCTGAATTCGTATTTCTTGTAGTTGACGTGTTGCAGACCATTGATGAATGTGATCATCTGCCCTGGCGTCATATAGATCAGGCAAATATCCGGATTATCGATCCTGCCGGAGGTCAAGGGCGAGGTCACCAGCGCCTCGTAGTCGCCGTAAGAGGCGCAGGTCATGGCCGCCTGATGGGCCGCACTGTCTTTTAAAGTGCCGTACCAAACGCCGTTCATGCGCTCGCCGGCCAGCCATTTCTCACTGCGCGGGTGCAGGCCGACCACAGCGCCACATTGCGCGCCCATCAGATTATCCATGGTGATGCCCAGGGTATAGCCGATCCAGCGGGTCTGGCCGACAACCTGATCCATGGCGATCTTCTCGGCTGGATCGGGGTGGCGAACCTTTGGCACGGCCTCCATCTCTGCCACTGTCTTGAAGCGTTTCAGGCCGATCGGCGTTGCCTTCAGGCGCAGGTAGCGGTTCAACCCTTCGACAAGGCCGGCATAGTCGTATTCAAATTTGTCGTTAAAACAGTTGGCGGTGGTCATGGTCACTCTCCAAGGCGCCATCCGGAGCGGACGGGCACGGCAGGCGGTACAACGATCCGGCGATCGCCGAAATGTCTGGCGCTGGCCGGCATGGGATGAAGCCGCTGTTGACAACTAATTTTGCACGCTTCCAGTTTTAAGACTAGCAAGCCGGACCTGGTTGTCAATTTGATACGTCGCCGGAGGCTTCGCCAACTTGAATTAGGAATTAGACGACCATTCCTCTGGCCGCCACGGCCTCGACGGAGAAGACCTTGCCGTCATCCATCAGGTAAACCTGATCCACCATATTACTGACTACGCAGGCATGGTTTGGCACAACGCGGATACGGTCGCCGACCGCGAGGCTGCCGGGCGCGCGACTGCAATCAATGTTGCCGTGTTCCTCGCTCAAGGCGGATACCGCCAACAATGGATGCCCGATGATCACGCCATGGCCGCCCAGGCCGAACAGGTCTGTGGTCAGGATCTTGCTGCCGGCGTCGATGATCGCCCGCTCCGGCGTTGGCGTGCTGATCACCGTGGCCAGAACGTGCAGGGCGCAATCATCCAAGCCGCAGGCACCCCGGACCAGTAGGGAGCGGTCGTTGTAGATATAGGTGCCGACGCGGTATTCCTTGATCACGGGGGCCAGATGGGCCTGGTGAAGATCAGGGCTGCCACCGCTGGAAATCGTGGCGCAGTCATAGCCGGCCTCGGCCAACAAGCCCTTGGCCTCTGTCATGAATGCCTGCACATCCGCCGTACCGCCGGCCTTGGGATAGGTCATCAGGCCAGCAAAGCGTAGCCCCATGCTTTGACTGATCTGTTCCGCCAGTTCAACGGTATTCTGGGGTGATTGCACGCCACAGCGGTTGCCACCGGTGTCGCATTCTATCAATACCGCCAGGGGCCAATCCGCATCCGCGAAGGCTTCGCTTAAACCTTCCAGTACCGCAAGGTTGTCTGCGGTGACGGACAGTTTGATTTCATCGTGCAGGCGGCGCAGCCGGGCCAGCTTGGCCGGGCCCAGGATGTTATAGGTCAGCAGAATATCCTTGATACCCGCTGCCGCCATGACTTCTGCCTCGCCGATCTTTTGACAGGTGATACCGGTGGCGCCGGCATCGATCTGGGCCTGCGCCAGACGCGGTAACTTATGGGTTTTGATATGCGGGCGCAGGGCAATCTTATGTTCGTCGCAATAATCCTGGCAGGCCTGGATATTGCGTTCCGCCACTTCGATATCAATCAGCACCGCCGGCGTTTCGATCTTGTCGAGCAGCATCGCGCTAATGATTCCGAACGACCTGGCCGGCCCGGTCCGGACAAAGGCTACCCAAACTCAACGACAGGGTACCGTTGACCAGAACGTAATCGATGCCGGCGGATTGTTGCAGCGGCTCTTCAAACGTCGCCAGATCCTTAACGGTGGAAGCATTGAAAACGACCAGGTCGGCAAAGGCGCCTTCGCGCACGACGCCGCGGTCTTGCAGGCCGAACGTATGGGCTGACAAGCCTGTCATCTTATGCACAGCTGTTTCCAGGTCGAACAACCTTTCATCGCGGCTGTAATGCCCCAGCACCCGGGGAAAGGTGCCCCACAAGCGGGGGTGCGGATGTTCATCGTGAGGCAAGCCGTCGGAGCCGATCATGGTTGGTGGATAGGCCAGAATACGCTGCACATCGGCCTCGTCCATCTGGAAATAGATCGCGCCCGCGGGCAACAGTTTGACGGCGGCTTCTTTTAACGTACAGCCCCATTCCTCCGCTATGTCGGATATATCTCGGCCCGAGGCTTCCGGGTGCGGTTCGGATTTCGTGATCATGATGCGGATTTTGTCATGCACCCAATCGGGGTCTAGTATCGTGGAGCCGGCGGCATAGGGATAGGCATCCAGGCCCATGGTGGTGGTTTTCCGGGCTTCCTCGATAAAAGCCAGGGTTTCGGGGCTGCGGCCCCAGTTGGCCGGCTGCGAGCATTTATGATGGGAGACGACCACGGGTACATTGGCCCGCTGTGCCGTAGTCTGGGTTTCAGTTAGGGAGTCTATGATGTGATTGGCTTCGTCGCGCATATGGGTAGTGTAGATGCCGCCCCGGTCCGAAAGGACTTCGACCAGGGCGATAACCTCTTCCATATCGGCGGCGGCGGCGGTCTTGTAATATAGGCCCGTGCTGAGACCAATGGCGCCGGCATCAAGGGAGGCCGCTAATTTTTCGCGCATAACCGAGATTTCATCGCCCGTCGCACCACGCTTCAGATCGTCCATGGCGCCGGCCCGCAGGGTGCTGTGGCCGACAAGAGCGGCGACATTGACGCTGGGCTTGGTATCCGTCACGGCGGCGAGGTATTCCGCCATGCTCGCGAAATTGAAATATTCGCGGCCCCCCAGAAGATTTAGCGGCGGCGGCGGATCGATGTCGGTGATCGGGGCCAGCGAGATACCGCAATTGCCGACGACAACCGTGGTCACCCCCTGGCTGATCTTGGCCGCCATGGTGGGATCACGCAGCACCGCGTTATCGTCATGGGTATGAACATCGATAAAGCCTGGCGTCAGCACCCTGTCCGATGCATCGATTTCCAGATTAGCCCGCCAATGACTGCTATCGGTTGGCGCCGCGACGGCGGCGATCCGTTCGCTGGCAATGGCCACATCCATGGCCCGCGCCGGCCCGCCCGTCCCATCAATTAATTGGCCTCCNCGCANGACAACATCGAAGNTTNCTGTTTCTGCACTAGTCACGNGTTCTATACCTTGCCTTCCTTTTTNAATTNNTTGTAANGCTGTTTTGCGTTGATCCAGTCGTTGTGAGCGTTCTCGTCCAGAAACGGTTGTTCCTCGGAGAATATCAGGCGTTTCCAATCATCGCCGCCAGGCCATGTCTGGGGCACGACGACGGTGCTGCGGGGTTCGGTCGCATTGGCCAACAGGTCCAGGGCCATATCAAAGATCCGCCGTTGTTCCTCCACTTCGAAAGGGCGGCCGCAGGGGTTGCCCAGGGGGTAGTCAACGAACAGTAGGCGCGCCACGCCGCAATATTCTACGATGTCGCGGGCATTGGCGATCAGCACGGTGGGGATGCCGTTCTCTTCCAAATAGCGTGCGGTCAGACTCACGGTCTGATGGCACACCGGTCAGACCGGTGTCAGGACTACCGCATCGACGCCGTCGGCGCGGCAGAGGGCTAGGACCTCGGGGCCATCGACGGTTAACGTTCGACGCTGGCTGTAGGCGGTGAAGACGCCGTGCACGCGGTTGGCCACGCTGTCGATGCGGCCGTCGGCGGCNGCTTCATGCAGGCGGGTGATGGGGAAATAGCTGTCCACATCGTCAAGATTGGTGGCGTGCTTATCGTAATGGTCCTGCCGGCTATAGAGCTGATCAATAGGCGTATCGGCGGGGATAGAGTATACATTGCCGTTAAATAATTTATCGGCATGGTTGCCGCCATCCTCGGTGCCGCGCACGGTAACGTCCGAGGTCGAGACCAGGGAGATCCGCGCCTCCGATAGCGGCTTACTCAGGCGCGCGAAGGGCACCTCGTCGAAATGAGCCCATTCATACGGCTTTTCATAGCCTTGGCTGAGGTAGTAATCGCGGGTTTTGTCGATATATTTGACATGGGACATACGAGCGTCATCCTAACTATTATTGCCTGCAAGCAGATAGGACTTTGCCATGCTAAGCCTGTTTTTGGCCAGCTTGTTGTTTTTCGCCATCCATGCCCTGATCTCGGGCACCCCGGTGCGCGACGTGCTGGTGGCGAGACTAGGGGAAGGGGTCTACATGGGCCTTTTCTCCACCGTTTCAGCGGGGGCGCTGTTCTGGGCCATTTTGTCCTATGGCGCGGCGCCCCATGTGGAGATTTGGCCCGATCTCAAGGGCTTGCAGCATATTTCGCTCTCGGCGATGTTGGTTGCCATAGTGCTTACGGTGCTGGCTTTTTCCACTCCAAACCCGACGGCGGCGGGGGGCGAAAAAACCTTGGCCCAGGTACAGGCATCGAGCGGTATCATCAAGATAACGCGGCATCCATTTCTGGTCGCGGTCACGCTTTGGTCGGGCAGCCATGTTCTGGCCAATGGTGATTTAGCCTCGTTGATATTTTTTGGGGGATTCCTGACTTTATCTCTAATCGGCCCGCGGCAAATCGATGCCAAGCGAGCGCTCAAATATCCCGATGACTGGCCCCGTTTCGCGGCTCAGACCTCGTGGTTGCCTTTGGCCGCCATCATCCAGGGCCGGACAAGGGTCACACTGGCGGAAATCGGTAGAGGCCGGATCGCGGTAGGGGTGGCGCTGTATTTTGTTATCCTCTTGTTCCTACATAAATGGGCCTTCGGGATAGCGCCCCATCCCTTTGCCTGACCCCAGGACAAATGGTCACAATTGGCTGATTTGAGCGATTAAGGCTTGCAGTTGTTCAGGTTGCATGGAATGTGTTGGCGCAAGGTAACTGGGCGTAGAGAGCTATGGATTCCGCAATCCTTTTGAAATATGACCAGCGCGTGCCGCGCTATACCTCCTATCCCACCGCCGTGCAGTTCAGCGCCGAGGTGGGGACGGCGCAACACGCCCAATGGCTGGGCGAGGTGGGCCGGGACGAAGCGGTATCGCTTTATGTCCACGTACCGTTTTGCCGCGAATTGTGCTGGTATTGCGGCTGCAATACCCAAGTGGGCCGGCACCAGAATACGTTCGAGACCTATACGGATCTGGTCTGCCGGGAAATCGATCTGGCGGCGGCGCATCTGAGCCTGCGGCCCCAGGCGGCGGCGGTGCACTGGGGCGGTGGCACGCCCAGTTCCATTGGGCCCGCCCGCATGGCCCGGATCATGGATAAATTGCGTGAACATTTCGATTTCCTGCCCGATGCTGAGATTGCGGTGGAGATGGACCCTCGGGTTATCTCGGGCGAAGACATCGTCACTCTGACCCGTGACATGGGCGTCAATCGCACTTCGATCGGGGTGCAGGATTTCGATGCCGGGGTGCAAAAGGCGGTCAACCGGGTGCAGCCCTATGATCTGGTCGCTGATGCGGTGAAAAATCTCCGTGCCGGTGGTATCACCGATCTGAACCTGGATCTGATGTACGGCCTGCCATTCCAGCGGCAGGACAGTTTCGGCCACTCCGCCGATTTGGCGGTTGGGTTGTCGCCGGAGCGGATGACCCTGTTCGGTTATGCCCATGTGCCGTGGATGTTTTCGCACATGAAGTTGATTAAGGACGGCGATCTGCCCAATGCGGAAGAACGCCTGAACCTATTCAACGAGGCCTTGGAACGTCTGCATGCCGCCGACTATGTCCATATCGGGCTGGATCATTTCTCTAAGGCTGGCTCGGAGATGGATGTGGCCCAGCGGGAAGGGCGCCTGCACCGCAATTTCCAGGGTTACACCACAGATGCCGCGAAAACGCTTCTGGCCTTTGGCGCCTCGGCTATTTCCACCCTGCCTGGCGGCTTTATCCAGAACAAATCCGCCGCCCGCGACTATATGAAAGCCACCAAGGATGGCGAGCTGGCGACCGCGCGGGGTGTCGGTCTGACCGATCAGGACCGTCTGCGCTCCCACATTATTGAGCGTTTGATGTGCGATTTTCAGGTCGACCTGGAAAAGATCTGCGAGGAGCACGACATTGCGGTGCAGGGCCTTGCCGGCGATATGGAGACACTAAATCCCCTGATTGCCGATGATCTGGTGGCGGTAGATGGCTGGCGGGTAAACGTCCTGCCTAGGGGCCGCATGCTGGTGCGTATGGCCTGCGCCGCCTTCGATCAATATCACGCGCCCGACCCTGACAAGCCGGCGCATGCTAGGGCGATTTAGCGCCGCTAATCCGGGTCCACCAGGATGCCAGGGTTGAGCACCGATTTCGGATCGAACCTGCGTTTGACCGCCTTTATACCCTCGGCGAACAGATCCGGGCGTTCCTGGTCGTACCAGGTGCGGTGATCACGGCCCAGGGCATGGTGGTGCGTGATGGTGCCGCCCGCATCGATCATCGCCTGCGAGGCCGCCGCCTTGATGGCCCAGAATTGTTTCACCAGCGTTTCCTTGTCACCCAGGGCATGCCAGGTGAAATACGGCGCCGGACCATCGGGATATAGGTGCGTAAAGCGGACGGTGCAGGTGCCCTCGCGCCCCGTCACCTCGCGGATCGCCTCCAGCGTCCGGCGTTTGACCTGATCCTGAAAATCCAGATAGCGGTCCCAGGTGATGCAGCTTTCCACCGTGTCGCGCATGACGCCCCGCGCTATCGCGTGTTCCCGCAGGTACGGTCCGCGCAGGAATTTATTGCGCCAGTTGCCGGCCGCGCCGCTGCGTTGTGAACCCGCCTGGGCCAGGGCTTCGTTGTCCCATTCGCCGCCAAAATCGCCACAGATCTCCAGGGCCCGGTCCATCCAGGGTTCCAAAGGATGATCGGCGGACTCAAAGGTCAGCACTAATACATCGGCGCTGCCGTTGCCGGCCTCGGTAAAGGCGGCTTCCGAGCGTTCGATCAGCCGCGCGTTGGCCGGGTACAATCCGGCCTGGGTGATCTCACGCACCGCCGCGACGGCCTTTTCATAGTCGCCGAAACGCACCGTCGTGGCCAGCCGGATGGTGGGGCGGCGGTGTAGGCGGACCCAGGCCTCGGTAATAATTCCCAGTGTGCCTTCGGAACCGAGGAACAACCGGTCCGGATTGGGTCCAGCGCCGGAGGCAGGCAGCCGGCGCGAGGCGATCAGGCCCTCGGGCGTGACCACGCGCAGGCTTTCCACGTGGTCGTCGATCTGGGTATAAACGGTGGCGAAGTGACCCGCTGCCCGGGTAGCGATCCAACCACCCAGGGAGGAGAATTCCCAGGCCTGCAGGAAAAACCGCATGGTCAAGCCGCTGGCGCGCAGCTGGTTTTCCAGGTCCGGTCCCAGGACACCGGCCTGAACGCGGGCGGCTTGCGAGGTCTTGTCGATTTCCAAGACCTTGTTGAGACGACCGAGGTTGATCGTCACTATACCTCGGTAGCGTTCATCGCTGGGCGGGTTGACGCCGCCAACCACCGAGGAACCGCCGCCGAAGGGTACCGCCGCCAAATCATTACTGCCGCACCAGTCCAGCACGGCCTGGATGTCCGCTTCGTCGCGCACATAGGCCACGGCATCGGGCGGGTTGGAAAAGTCGCGGTGATGAATAATCCGCGCCAGGTCATGTACCGAGGCGCCATAGCTGTGGAACAGACGGTCGTATTTCTCCGCCGAGCAGAAAGCCTGCAATGTTTTCGGAATTGCCATGCGGGGCGCGCGAAGATTGATCTCGCTCTCGATGGGCATTGGCGCTGAGTCAAAACCATCGACGCTGAANAGCTTTGCCCAGGTTCCTTCGAACCAGGCCATTTCATCCGCCGAGACGGCATCCTCCTCATATCCCCACCCGTAAAAGCTGCGGCGCTTGTCTGCCATGGCCCGATTACTCCCTTACAAAATATGAAGACCAGGGAATGGTAGCCAATGCGTCGGCCTGGAGGAAGGGATTTTCACCCTGGGACGATTACTCGCCGCCACGGGAAAAAGAAAAACCAGCGGCTCGAATATCTGCATTATGCTGGTGAAAAATCATAGGAGGAAAGAATGTCATGACCGAAGCACACAGTACGTTGCAGATCGCAGACGGTATTGCCACATTCACCATGACCCGGCCCGAAGCACGCAATGCGCTGAGCCTGCAGTTGCGCGGTGAAATCGCTGCGATGATCGAGAGGTTGCGCGGCGATGACGGGATCAAGGCATTGATCATTACTGGCGCCGGCGGCGTCTTTTGCGCCGGTGGCGATACCAAGGCCATGGCTGCCGGTCTGGGCAAGGCCGATAAGGTGCGTAGCCGCGTCTTGGATGTGCATGCCTGGTTGGAGCCACTGTACAATCTGGACTGTCCCGTGATCGCGGCGGTGGACGGCCCGGCCTATGGCGGTGGTTTTTCCCTGGCCCTGGTGGCGGATTTCATTATCGCTACCTCTCGAGCGCAGTTTTGCGCCGTTTTTGGCCGCATCGGCCTCATACCCGCTATGGCCATGCTTTATACCCTACCGCGCATGGTGGGCGGGCAGCGTGCCAAGGAATTGATGTGCACGGCACGGGCCATTGACAGCCAGGAGGCCATGGATTTGGGCATTGTTTTGGAAGTCTGCGAGCCTGATGCGCTAATGGATCAGGCCCTGGCCCTGGCCGGGCGTTTGGCGGTTGGCTCGAAAGTGGCGCAGACCGCGACCAAGGCGCTGGTCAACCAATCTCTNCACCAAGATTACCGCTCGATGGCGGANATGGAGGCTTCGGCCCAGGCGGTTTGTTTCGATAGCGACTATCATGCTGGAGCCATTGCCCGCTTTGCCGCGAAACAACCCTTGACCTATGATTGGAACAAGCTGTCAAAAATCGGAGAGAAGTAAGCAAACCAAATGTCAGAAGTTGAAAACAATTCGGAAAAGCGCCTGGTCTATTTCGAGAAATTCGCCCACCCAGTAACCGTCGACGTGCTGGCCCGGGATCCCTCCATTACCGTGCAGAGATTGGAGCTCAGTTCCTCCGATGCAGAGAACTGGCAGGCCCTTTCAGGGGCCCATGGTTATCAGATCCGGGCCACGCGGGATGAATTGCCAGATCAGTTCTTTGCTCATGGCGAATTTCTCCAACGCTGCCCCAATATGCTAGTGGTATCTTCCATGGGCTCCGGTACGGATACCATAGACTTGGCGGACTGCACCAAGGCCGGCGTGCTAGTGGTCAATCAGGCCGGCGGTAATGCCGAAGCGGTCGCTGAACATGCCCTTGCCTTGATGCTGAGTCTGTCCAAGCGGGTGGGGGAGACTGATCAATTCATGCGGGCCCAGGATGGCATCGACCGCACCAGCTTCATGGGCCACAATATCCAAGGTAAAACCCTTGGCATCATCGGCTTGGGCCATGTTGGCCGGCGCGTGGCTGAACTCTGCGGGACTTTATTTTCCATGCGAGTGCTGGCCTATGATCCGTATCTCGAGGACAGTGTTTTCGAGGCGCGCGGTGCCATCAAGTCATCTTGGGGTGACCTGCTGTCTGCGGCTGATTTCATCACCGTGCATTGCCCGCGCACGGCGGAGACCGAGGATTTTCTGAATGCAGATTCCTTTGCGCTGATGAAGCCTGGCGCCATCTTCATCAATACCGCTCGTGGCGGCATTCATGACGAGGCCGCGCTTTTCGCAGCCCTTGATAGTGGCCATTTGGCCGCCGCCGGCCTGGATGTCTGGGCCGTGGAGCCACCCGCCGCCGATCATCCATTGTTGCGCCTGTCCAATGTTCTGGCCAGCCCCCATACTGCGGGCGTAACATACGAATCCCGACACAAGATGGGCACCTACGCGGGTGAGCAGCTGCTGGAGATATTCGCCGGCCGCCGCCCGCCGCGCCTGTTGAACCCGGAAGTCTGGCCGGTCTTTGAGGATCGCTTCAAGGCATTGTTCGGGGGATAAATAGACAAAGCCTGACGTAGCGATCGTTTATAATGCGCCGTTGGCTGTTTTGCTTTTTGGGGCTGGCTGCGTCTGGGAGAATCACCCTGGAGGGGGGCAAATGGTTTCGATTAACCGAGACATGCTTTGGCCCTCCCCCCGCGGTGGCTGACTATATTTTGAAAGAGAGAGGTATTAAATGAGCGACACTTTCAACGATACCAGCATCGACGAAATCACGGCGCTGTTAGGCGAATATTTTGACGGCTTGTACGATGGTGACTTGGAAAAGTTTGGTCGGGTCTTTCATCCCGATTCGCGTCTCTATTCGACCGACGGTACAAGCATCACCGATATGTCGCGGGCGCAATATTTCGAGTTGATCGGCGGCCGGGACTCGGCGCGCAGTCAGGGCCTGAAACGCCATGACCGGATCGTCTCGATCCATAAATCCGGTCCCGATACTGCGCATGCGGTGGTCAATTGCGCCATTCCGCCGCGCTATTTCACCGACTACCTGACTTTGATGCGGACCTCGGAGGGGTGGCGGATCATCTCGAAATCCTACCATACGGACGTTCACGAATGAGGCCGTCTGGCTAGTCGAAGCCATAAAGTTACGAAGGATTATCCACCAGGACCTTCCGACGTACAGTTTCGTCCGAGATTCAGGCCAATAGCCGATTGAACAGATCGCCATCGTCGGGCATGGGGGAAGGATCGATGTGCGGATGCGACCAGTTGCTGCCCCGGACCAGACGGTCCGGTGCTTCGCGGACCAGGCATTCAGAGAACTTATCGGCGATGGGCCAGGGTGCGCCACCATGATCCACGCGGTAGGTGCCCCAGATCTTGGTCGAGGCCCGCCCGGAGGCTTTCAATGCCAGGCAGTATCTCTATCGCCGGCCATGATGACGGCTGTGCAACGAGCTTGCCTGGCGCCTTGTTCCAGGCTGGCGATTTCGACCTTCATTGCCGCGAATTAATCATTTTTGTCTGATTTGGCAAACTCAGGCTGGCGCTTCTCGATAAAAGCGCGGACGGCTTCGCCGTGATCGGGGTGACGGGAGGCTTTGACTAGTTGTTCCGCCTCGTTATCCAGGGCGGTAAAGAAATCCTTCTGCATGGCCAGTTCGAGATTTTCCTTCATCAGGCGCTGCGCCATGCGGGGGCCGTCGGCGAAGGATCTGGCCATGGTCATAGCCGCATCGTGGAGTTCGTCATCAGGAACGACCCAATTGACCAGGCCGATCCGTTCGGCATGCTCTGCCTCGATCCGCTCACCCGAAAACATGAACTGCCGCGCCCGCGCTGTGCCGACCAGTCTGGTCATGGTCCAGGACAGGCCATAATCGCCGCTTAACGCCACGCGGCGATAGCCGGTCGAGACAAACGCAGAGGCCGCGGCGATGCGGATATCACAGGCCAGCGCTATCGCCAGGCCGGCGCCCACGGCCGGGCCGGGCAGCGCCGCGATGGTCGGTTGCGGCAGGGTGAAAAGCGCGCCGGTTAGGGCCCGCTGGCGGTGTTGCAGATCGGCGATGCGCTCTCCCGCCGTCATGGTCTTCTTGCTTGAATTGCCACCCATGCCCTTGACGTCGCCACCGGCACAAAAGGCGGTGCCTGCGCCGGTAAGAACGAGGGCGCCGATGCCATCGTCTGTGGACGCCGCCGCCAGCATGCGGCGCAGCGCCGGGGATAGTTCATCGGAAAGGGCGTTTCGCGCTTCCGGGCGGTTCAGGGTAATCACCAGAACGCCATCTTCGAGGCGCGCTAAAAGATGATCCGTGCCGGTGTCTAAATTTGTTGCAGTCATGTTGGGATTGCTCGCCTAATCCTTGCGGAACTGGTCCAGGGTGACGACGTTGTCACCATTTTCGTCCTTGGCCCCGGTCTTGCCTTCGGTCTCGCTCTCTGGCGCGGTTACGGCGGTTTCACCGCCAGGCGCCTTGCTGGTTTCGGCATAACTACCATCGTCTTGCTGGCCAAACTGCAGGCCGAATTGTACCGATGGGTCGAGGAACGAGGTCAGGGCGCGGAAAGGAATATACAGGCGTTGGCCCTGGCCACCGAAGCTCAAGGTGATTTCAAAGGCTTCTTCGCCGACTTCCAGCCCCCAGAATTTATGCTGGATGACGATGGTCATTTCGTCGGGGTATTGAGCGGATAGGTGATCGGGAATATCCACGCCGGGATATTGGGTCTTGAAACCGATGTAGAAATGATGCTCCCCCAGCAGGCCGTCCGTGGCGGCACGGGTCAGGGCTATGCGCACGACGCCGCGCAGGCTGTCTTCAACCATTTGTCCGTATTGCATCAGGTCTTGCGCCATTCCGGCCCACCATTTTTACTTTCTTATCCGGCAATGCGGACATAACCCCAAGCTGATGGGTGGGTCCAGCAATTTAAAGTTAGTAGGGGGCTTCTGTTGCCCGGTGCCCCCCAAACCGCGCTTACCTTTCAATTAGGCAGCGAGCACCATTTCATTATCATTGGCACTTGTAGAAATGGCCCGATAACGGTGGAGCCATGCCGAACGCAAACCGTGCCTTTATTACGCGCGTCGATCCTATTTCGCCCCCATCAGCAGCACACTGGAAAACCGCTTGGGCCATGATTCGGCCTTTAGTGTGCTCCTGGTGGAGGCGCCGGGTACCGCCCCCGGGTCCGCTACGTCTATTTCGCAAAGCGTTTAGCGTCATAGCCGGACAAGCCAGCACCACAAATATAGACATTTTGGCTAATTTTAAAAGGGTGGAGCTGCACGCCATCAATTTTGCCGAGTCAGGCACGCGTTGTCGTTGGCGCGAAGGCAGGGGCAATGTATGTTGGCGTCGCAGTAAATATTGCGTCCATCGAAGTACCTTGGAGAGCCCGATGCCGGTAAGTGAAGCCCAACAACAGGAAATCGAACAGCTTCGCGAAGCCGCCGCTACCACTTTGCGTGCCACGGTGCCGGCCTTGGAAGATATGCTGTATCGGGCCCTGCCGGTGTTGGATCAGGGCTTTATCCGGGTCGTTGATTACATGGGTGATGATGCCGCCGTGGTGCAGGCGGCCCGGGTTTCATATGGACGGGGCACTCGCAAGACCAGTGAGGATCGCGGCCTGCTGCGCTATTTGATGCGCCATCGCCACACCACGCCCTTCGAGATGTGCGAGATCAAATTTCACGTCAAACTACCGGTTTTCGTAGCACGGCAATGGATTAGGCACCGCACGGCATCGGTCAATGAGTATTCCGCCCGCTACTCTATTCTTAACCGGGAGTTCTACATTCCGGCGCCGGATCAATTGTCTGCGCAATCCCAGGACAACCGCCAGGGCCGGGGCGTGGTGCTGCAGGGCGAAGAGGCGGTCCGGGTTCTCGATATTCTACGCCAGGACGCGGCGCGAAACTATGCCGACTATCAGGAAATGCTGAACGAAGATGACGAAGGCAATATCATCGATCCGAAGCGCCAAGGCCTGGCCCGCGAGTTGGCGCGGATGAACCTGCCACTTAATATCTACACTGAATGGTACTGGAAGTGTAATCTGCATAATCTATTACACTTCCTATCGTTACGGGCGGAACCTCATGCGCAATATGAGATACAGGTCTATGCCGAAGCGATGATGGAAGCGCTGCGGGCCTGGGTTCCAATAACAGCCGAGGCGTTCGAGGATTATCGCATGGGCAGCGTGCATCTGTCGGCGGCCGGACTGGACGTGGTCAAGCGTCTGCTGGTGGGTGAGGATGTCACGGTAAAGGAAAGCGGACTGTCGCGCCGTGAATGGCGCGAGCTGATGGCTTCGTTGGGGCGCGGGGGTTAACTACGGCAAGGCATGTCGCGATCGTGCTCTCCAGGCGAATTGCGGCTAGCTTGGCGGCAATCGCGGTGGCTTCCTTGATCCCAGCACTTCAATCCCCGTCAAGGAAGACCCAAATGGCAATGGTCAAGGCAGCCATGACCATGAACAAGATAAGAAGCTGGACTAGAAATTTCTCACTGCGTGGTATCGCGGCCTTTCATGACCAAGGGCAGCCCGGCAGCGACAAACAGAACATTGTCGGCAAGGGCGGCGATTTGCCTGTTCATAATGCCTGAGTAGTCCCGAAAGCGCCGGGCAAGGACGTTTTCGGGCACAATGCCCAGACCGGTTTCGTTCGAGACCAGGACCAGTGGCGCGCGGGCCAAGGGCAGGGCCGCGGCCAGCGCCCTAATCTCGGCGTCCGCGTCTCGTTCAGCCAGCATGATATTGCTCAGCCACAGGGTCAGGCAGTCGATCAGGATTGGTATTTCGGCATCAAAGAAGGCGGGTAGGGAGGCTGCCAGCTCAAGTGGAATTTCCTCGGTCCGCCAGGACGGGCCGCCGTTCGCGCTTTGATCCGCGCGTTGTTCCCGGTGGGCCGCGATGCGTTGGCGCATTTCATCATCGTGAGCCTGTGCCGTGGCGAGGTAGACCGCGCTCTTCTGTTCCCGGGCGATGATGGCTTCGCCCAGGCCGCTCTTACCAGAACGAGCGCCGCCTAATACCAAGGTGATCTCACCCCGTCCCCCATTTGCTTCCATTATGAATCCAACTCTTCCAGGGCATCGTCAGTGTAAATGACACGTCCGAACAGGCGCTGGAAATTGGTCACGGTGGCGTTGTGCAGGTCTTCGTGGGTGGTGGCGCAGGCATCCTCGATCAAAGTGACGCCATAGCCCCGGTCCGCGGCTTCCCGCGCCGTGGTATCAACGCACATGTTGGTGGAGACACCTGTCATATATAGTTGATCCCTGCCAAGCGAGCGCAGCAGATGATCAATGCCGGTCGAGGCGAAGGCGCCGATGGTGGTCTTGTTGATGATGCTTTCGTCAGGCCGAGGCTTCAATTCATCAATAATTTCGTGCTCCCGGCTGCCCTCGTAATTATCCAGGGCCTGGAACATCCCCTTCATATGGGGCGGCGCATCCGCGCAATCCGCCCTGTCCGCGCCCACGGTCAAATAGACCACCGCGCCACCCTTGCCGCGAAAGAGTTCCAGAAGCTTGGAAATATTGGGCACCACCAGGCTCTCGATCCGGTCAAAGCGGTAGCCCGCGACATTGGAACCCTCTGCCGTCAGACGCCGGCCCAGGGCGCCGCTCCGGTGCCCGGTAGCGTATTGCATATCGGTCACGATCAGAACAGCACGGTCAAAATTGGGCGCCGTATGCGCCATGAAGGCCTGGATATAGTCACCATCCTTGCTCGCTGGTGTGTTCATGACAGGGTCCTTTCGATCCAATTCGCCCAATATGCGAGAATTACTTTGCTGTATAGCCGCCATCAGCGCAAATCACTTGGCCGGTGATGAAGGAGGCGGCATCGGAGAGTAGAAACAGGTTCAAGTTGGCGATCTCCTCCGGTTCACCAAAGCGGCCCATAGGAATGCCGTTCAACAAAAAATCCCGCCGTTCGGGGATGGCGCGGCTTGCCGCCGTCATTTCGGTCGCAATGGGGCCGGGGCCGACCGCGTTGATGCGTACATTGGCGGGACCAAGCTCCATGGCCATGGCGCGGACCAAGCCGTTAATGCCTGATTTGGAGGCGGCATAAGCCGCCGCCCTGGGGTGTCCTACGAGGCCGATCTGGCTTGATGTCAAGACGATGGAGCCGTTGCCCCGTTCCCGCATGTGACGGGCTGCGGCGCGGGCAAGATGGAAACTGCCGTTCAGGTTTACTTCCAAGACATCGCGCCAGACCGCGTCCGTGGTCTCCGTCGAAGTGGAGACGGCCAGGATGCCGGCGCAGGCCAGGGCACCGTCCAGGCCGTCAAATCTCTCGATACTCTTGGCCATGGCCCCCTCGAGGGCCGCGCTGTCGGTTACATCAAGGTCATGAATATTGCTCGCGTCCAGATAACCGCGCAGGACATTCCGCTGTTCATCTCCACGCACCGTGGCCGCGATCCGGGCGCCCATGGCACTAGCCAGCTTGACCGTAGCCAGGCCGATACCCGAACCGGCGCCGGTTATGAACAAGTCGCGATACTTGAGATCTATCATCTGGGTTTTCAATCATCTGTTGGTAGACAACGTATTGGTAAACAGCGCCGCGGCAATTTACCATTTTGCGCTGGCATCGAACAATGACCGCACCAACAAAGTTTTGGAGAACGGATATGGATTTGAAATTGGCGGGCCGGGTCGCTCTGGTGACGGGGCCAGTATAGGTCTGGGCGCCTCCATCGCCGAACATTTGGCGGCGGAAGGTTGCAGACTGGCGCTGCTCGCCTGACGCGAGGGACTGCTGGAAGCCGTCGCCGATGCGATCGCGGGCCAGGGCCACGACCGGCCCATGGTGATTGTCGAGGATGTCGTGGCCGATGGCGTGGTGGACCGTGTCGCCAAGCTGGTCGAAGGCCGCTTAGGACATTTGGATATCCTGATCAACAATGCCGTCGGCTCCCGCCCTATGCCAGTTTTGGGTATGGAGGTGGCATGGGAGGAAGCCATTCTGCTGAATTTCAGCGCCGGGCGGCGCTTTGCCCAGACCTTCGTGCCCGGCATGCGGTCACGTAAATTAGGCCGCATTATCAATATTACCGGGGCCGATGAACCGCTTAGCATGAATGCCGCCGTGCCGCCCAACGGCGCGGTGCATACGCTTTCCCGTCTAGTCGGCGGCGACGGTGTGACGGTGAATTGCATCCCCCAGGCCGCATCTACTCCGTACAGATCGGCGAGCGCCTGTTGCCGACGGCGGAGGCGCAACGCGCCTGGCCCGAGGCGAAATGCCCAGCCGGTTATATCGGCAAGCCGGAGGATTTGAGAGTCCTGGTGGCTTTTCCACGCTCGCCACGGGCCCGCTATATCAACGGCCAGGTCATCCACGTTAAAGGTGGCGTGCGGCACTTTTCCCATTAGATGTATTTGTTTACGCGAGCTTTCCAGTGGCGAAAACATGGCGTAAAACTGTTGGGATCACGCGCCTCTTGACGGCCAGATTGGCTTGTTCGATGCTGGGCTATTGTCGCTGCTCCATCCTTGGGGTATAGCGGTGATGCGATCTCGTATCCTTCAGTTTCAGGGGTGAGCCAAGTGAGTGTAAAGGCAACGATCTATCAACCGGCCAAGGGCACCATGCAATCGGGGC
Organism: Rhodospirillaceae bacterium; assembly: GCA_002731375.1. Taxonomy (GTDB): domain Bacteria; phylum Pseudomonadota; class Alphaproteobacteria. Next base: position 18,612 of record PCBT01000089.1, read on the forward strand.
GCGGCAAGGTCAAGGTTTGGTGCCTGGATTTCGATCTGAGCGCGGGTCGGGGCATCGAACCCTTGATGGGTTGGACGTCGGCCACGGACATGCGTCAGGAGTTAAGCCTGAATTTCCCCAGCCGGGAAGAAGCTGTCGCCTATTGCGAGCGTAACGGTATTGATTACCGGGTGAGAGAGCCAAAGAAGCGGCAGGTCCGCATTCGTCCTTATGCGGACAATTTCGGCCCCGGCACGGTCCGTGGTCCCGGTACCGAGCCACTGTAGTTGGTTAGACCGACTTGGTCAGGAGCGCCCATAGCTCAGCTGGATAGAGCATCGGATTTCTAATCCGAAGGTCGCAGGTTCGAATCCTGCTGGGCGCGCCACTCTCTCCTTGAAATCATTGCGATTTCTTTAATCGTTTCCCCAGACACATCCTCAAAATTCGGCCCTGTCACACCACAGTCACAATGAGGTGTGTCCAATGGCAAGCATTCGAAGTCGTAATGGCCGATATCAAGTACAGGTCCGAAGAGCTGGTTTGGGCTCCCGGTCACGAACCTTTGTCCGCAAACAAGATGCCGAACGATGGGCCCGTAAGATGGAAGCCCAGTTCGATCAGGGGGAATTGCAACAACTGAGGACCAAGGACGTAGTCCTACATGATCTGATTGATCGATATCGCCGTGAGAT
>PCBT01000090.1 GCA_002731375.1 Rhodospirillaceae bacterium
TTTACCAACGAACGTTGTCAAATGGTGCTGCGCGAGGCCAACCAGATCCACGGCGGCTATGCCCAGGTTTATGAATTTGACCAACAACTCTGGTACCGCCGGGCGGCGGCCTGGAGCATGCGCCTGGGCACCTCGGCGGAGCACCGCCGAACCGTAGCACGGGCGTTGGATTTACCGTGATCAATTGAGGGGGGAAAGAAACATGATCAGGGGAAGCTGTCTTTGCGGATCGGTGCGTTGGGAAATCCATGGCACGGTTGAGAACATGAGCCACTGTCACTGCTCTATCTGCCGCAAGACGCATGGGGCACCATTCGCTACCTATGTCTCAGCCAAGCTGAATGATTACCGCTTGCTGGCGGGCGGCGAGACGATTAGACAGTACGAGTCTTCGCCCGGCTTCAGCCGATCCTTTTGCGCCACCTGCGGAACGGTTGTGCCCATGGCGATCAACGGTCAGCGGCGCGTGGCGGCTCCCGCCGGCTGCCTTGATGATGACCCCGATATTCGCCCTGACATGCACATCTTCGCCGCATCGAAGGCACCGTGGCACGCCATCACGGACAAGCTGCCGCGCCATGACACCTACCCTGCAGGCAGCAGTCTGAGTGAAGTAGCGCCGCCAGTGGGTAGCAGCTCTGCACTGGGAGTTTTACATGGCTCCTGCCTTTGCGGCGGCGTTGCCTTCGAAGTCAACGAACCATTCAAGGTCGTGCACAATTGCCATTGCGGGCGCTGCCGCAAGGCGCGGGCCGCGGCGCATACCACCAATGGCTTTATCTCCATTGAAGGCATCCGGTTTCTGAAAGGCGAAGATCTTCTAGCCAGCTATAAGGTGCCGGAAGCGAATACTTTTACCTCAACTTTCTGCCCTGTCTGCGGTGCCGCCATGCCGAGGCTGCGTCCAGAAACCGGCAATGCCATCATTCCACTAGGCAGCCTTGATGATGATCCGGGCCGGGGCGCCGATGACCATATATTCACCGGCTCCAAGGCATCCTGGTACGAAATCACCGACGATTTGCCCCAGTTCGACGAGATGCCACCAGATACCTAGGGCTAGTTCAAATTTTCGTCGCCACGCTGCCCTTGTGCTATCCTGAGCACCATGACCGTATCCGATTCAAACTCTTCCCCCACGCATCGCGACAAGCCTGGCTTGCCGTTCTTTTATGGCTGGGTGGTCATAGCGATTGCCTTTGTCACATTGGGCATTGGGGTGAATTCACGCACCGCATTCTCCTTGCTGTTTCCACCCATTCTAGACGAGTTCGGCTGGAGCCGGGGCAGCTTGGCGGCAACCTTTTCCATTGGGTTTGTCGTCTCCGCCCTGATCACGCCATTGATCGGCATGATGATGGACCGGGTCGGCCCGCGCGTGGTCTTGCCCACCGGTGCGGTTTTGGTCAGCGCCGGCTTGATGGCTGCAACTCACGGCACCGAACCCTGGCATTTCTATCTGACCCTGGGCGTGCTGGTGGTCGGCGGCTCCATCTTCATGAGCTATATCGGCCACACGCTTTTCCTGCCGAATTGGTTTAACCGGCAGCGGGGCCTAGCCCTCGGCTTGGCTTTCGCCGGTGTCGGCATCGGCTCGGTCACCATATTGCCCTGGATGCAGCAATCCATCGACACCGCCGGCTGGCGGCAAAGCTGCTGGATCCTGGCCTTTATTATTCTTGCCGTGGTCGTGCCCTTGAATGTGCTATTCCAACGTCACAGGCCAGAGGAAATGGACCTGCTGCCGGACGGTGCCGAAGCGCCCAGCGCCACGGCAGGGGACAATGGCGCGGCTGTGGTGGACCGCGCCATTGTCGACCATGCCTGGTGCGAAACCGAATGGACCTTGCCATTAGCTATTCGCACCGCACGGTTTTGGTGGATGATGGCCTCCTTCATCTGTGCGCTCTACGTCTGGTACGCGGTTCAGGTACATCAGACTCGCTATCTGATCGATGTGGGCATTTCGGCGGAAGCGGCCGCCCTGGCACTTGGCCTGGTCGGCCTGGCCGGCGTGGTAGGACAGATTTTGATCGGTCATCTGTCCGACCGCATGGGGCGGGAATGGGCCTTTACTCTGGCTCTGCTGGGTTTTCTGTTTACCTATGGCTGCCTATACGTATTGCGACAATGGCCCCAGGACTGGCTGATGTATCTGATGGTCGCCCTGCAGGGCTTTCTGGGTTACGGCACCTCGACCGTATTCGCAGCGACGCCCGCGGACCTGTTCGCGGGCAAACAATACGGCTTAATCTTTGGCACCATGGCCACCGCCGCCTCCACCGGCGCCGCATTGGGCCCATGGCTGACCGGGCTGTCTTTCGATATTCAGGGCAACTATGACCGGGCCTTCGTCCTGGCGATGGTGGTCTGCTTGATCTCTATCAGCGCCATGTGGATAGCCGCCCCCCGAAAAGTCCGCATGGTGCCGGGACGAATTCCGGATTAATTAGCGGCGGCGTCCTTCAGACGCGGGACGACCTCCATCGCAAATTGTTCCAGTGAGGCACGCATATCGCTCGGACGCAGACCCGGCGGCACCGCCCAGGTGACAAAATCCGTCACACGGTTCTTTTTGATGAATGCATTCAACTCCTCGACACAGTGGTCAACATCGCCAACTACCCAGTTCTGCGAGATCCGCTCCTTGTCCTGGTCCGGTGGCGCGCCTCGGCCTGAGGCCTTGAAGGCATTGGCGTAATATTCCATGCGAAAGCGTTCGGCGGCAAGCACCGCCGGCCAGTCGCGGTCCCTGTCATCGGTCACCATACATGGCTTGATGATGCCGACGCGGTAGCCGTCCGGATCCCTGCCATCGGCCCGCAACGCATCGAGCCAGACCTGGATGGTTGTCTCGTACGGGCCTTGGGGTAATAGATGGGCGTTGAACCTTGCCGCACGCAGGGCGCCTTGCGCGGATGATGCCGCGACCCATAGGGGTGGGCCGCCCGGCTGGATATAATCTGGCTTGATGATAACGTTTTCAGCCGTGTACCGCTTGCCCTTGAAGCTGAAGCGTTCGCCGCTGAAACAACGGGTGAGAATTTCCAGGCTCTCGTCGGTGCGCGAGACCCGTTGTTTGACCTTCAGACCGTAGCCTTCGAAATCCTGCGGCACATAGCCCAGACCAACACCTAGTTCGACCCGACCGCCGCTAAGATTATCCAACACCGCCAGATCCTCGGCCATACGCACTGGTTGGTACAAGGGCAGGATGGATATGTCGGAGGAAAAACATACCGTCTTGGTACGCGCCGCCATTGCCGAGGCCACGGGGACCCAGGATGGCAGATAACCGTCATCGACGAAATGATGCTCGGTGAACCAAATCAGATCAATGCCCATGCTTTCCAGCCACACCGCCTGATCCAATATCTCGGCATAAAAATCCTGATTGGAGATGCCGGAATCGGGCGGATTGCGAAAATCATAAACGACGCCAATGCGCAGCCGCGGTTTCATTGTTCTCGACCCCCAATCACCATTGTTATCAGCACACCAACCGCGCTAGTCTCGGATCAATCACGCCATAAGACCAGAGGAGATTTCCCCATGAAGGCAGCCGTCTTTTACGAACCCCACAAGCCATTGGTAATTGAAGAGATCAGCACCAAGAAACCCGGCCCTCACGAAGTCCTCCTCAATACGGCCTTTGCCGGGCTCTGCCATTCGGATCTGCATTTCATGGAAGGCCTTTACCCCCATCCAGCACCAGCGGTACTAGGCCACGAAAGCGCGGGCATCGTGGAGCAGGTCGGCTCAGAAGTGACCTATGTGAAGCCTGGCGATCACGTCATCACCTGCCTGTCGGTATTCTGCGGCACATGTGAGCAATGCACCTCCGGCCGCCCGGTCATCTGCACCAACACGGACGTCAAGATGCTGCCCGGCGAAGCGCGGCGCCTGGAATGGGAAAAGCCCGATCAGCTTCACACCTTCGTCAATCTATCCTCCTTTGCCGAACAGATGTTGGTGCACGAAAACGCCCTGGTAAAGATCCAGAACGACATGCCCCTGGACCGCGCCGCCTTGATTGGTTGCGGTGTAATTACCGGCTTTGGCGCGGCGGTGAACACCGCCAACGTACGCTTTGGCGAGACGGTTGCCGTGATTGGTTGCGGCGGTGTCGGCATGGCGGCCATCAACGGCGCCCACGTGGCGGGCGCAGGGCGGATCTTTGCCGTCGATACCAATCCGGTTAAATTGCAGCTGGCTACGAAGCTGGGCGCCACGGATCTGATCAACCCTAACGACGGCGATCCGGTGGAACGGATCATGGAATTGACCAAGGGCGGCGTCAATCAGTCCATCGAATGCCTGGGCCTGAAGAAAACCGCCGAGCAGTCGTTCGAGATGCTGGCGGTTGGCGGCACTGCCACTATCGTGGGCATGGTGCCGATCGATCAAAAAATCGAGATTTCCGGTTTCGCCTTTCTGCGTGAACGGCGCATCCAGGGTTCGTCCATGGGCTCCAACCGGTTCCGCACCGATATGCCGCGCCTAATCGATTTGTATCTGCAGGGCCGGCTGCATCTGGACGATTGGATCTCCGACAAGATCCAGCTGAGCGAAATCAATGAAGGCTTCACCGCCATGAAGGAAGGCCGCGCCGTCCGCTCGTTGATTGATTTCGGCATCGTCTAGAAATACGGCCTGTTCGGCATCCGCATGTCCCATATTGATGCCGAACAGGCCGATTTTCATGACGAATGCCTACTTCAAAAGATCCCGGCAAGCCTCGGCGATGGCGGCCTGGCTCATGCCGTAATGCTCCCGAACCGCGACCGTGGGGCCGATGATACAGAATTCGTCCGGCATGCCGATCATACGCATGGCGGTTGGTTTCTCCTGGGCTAGCAGCTCGGCCACGGCGCCGCCTAGGCCACCTGTCGTACGGTGTTCCTCCGCCGTGACAATGGCGCCGGTTTCCGCCGACGCCGCCAGTACCGCATCCCGGTCCAGGGGCTTGATGGTATGCATGTTTAAAACCCGCACGCCGACGCCATCGCCCGCCAGGGCATCCGCCGCCGCCAAAGCCGGCGCGACCAGAGCACCGCAGGCAATGACCGTGACATCGTCGCCCGTACGCAGCTGATCCGCCTTGCCCAGCTTGAAATCGTTACCGGCGATATCGGCCACGTTGGTTTCCTCGAACTTGCCACCCAGGCGGATATAGCTGGGACCATACAGATCCTCGGTCGCCATGGCCGCATGCCAGGTCTGCCGGGCATCTGCCGGCACCACCACGGTCATGTTGGGCATGTTGCGCATAATTGCCAGATCCTCCACCGCATGATGGGTGCCCCCCGCCATACCGAGCACGATGCCGCTGCAGGCCGCGCCGATGACGACACGCTGGTTGGCATAGGAAACATCATTGCGCAGTTGCTCCAACGAACGCGTGGTAATGAACGGCGCATAACCGCACAGGATCGGGCGCATGCCCGTGGTCGCCAGGCCGGAGGCGATGCCCATGGCGCTTTGTTCGGCGATACCGGCCTCGATCAGGCGTTCCGGACTAGCTTCGAGAAAGCCGCGCAGGCCAAACAGATCTATGGTATCGGCAGAAATCGCCACCACTTTGTCATCCTTGCCGGCCAGCTCGCCAACCGCCTGGCCAAAGGCCAGGCGCGATTGGTTTTCCGCCTTGCTTACCCATTCGGGTTGTTGCACATCGTTCATGACGGCTCTCCCAACTCAGCCAAGGCCTTTTCGTAGACCTCATCCGTGACCATGTTGTTGTGCCATAGGAAGCTGTCTTCGGCGAAGCTGACGCCCTTGCCCTTGATGGTATGGGCGATGATCATTGATGGTTCATCATTGGCGAAAGGCAGTGCGTCCAGGGCCTCGACCACGGCCGCCATGTCATGGCCATCGATCTCGCGCACGGCCCAACCGAAGGCTCGCCATTTATCAACCACCGGCTCCAAGCCCATCATTTGGCCCACCTCGCCGCTTTGCTGGATCTTGTTGTAGTCCAAGATCACCGTCAGGTTCGACAGGTCCATATGGGCCGCCGCCATTGCCCCCTCCCAGTTTGAGCCTTCCTGCAACTCACCATCGCCGATCATCACGCAGGTACGGAAATCCTTGCCCTGCATGCGGGCGCCCAAGGCCATGCCCATGGCGACGGACAGGCCATGGCCAAGACCACCCGTACTCATCTCCACGCCAGCCATCTTGATATCGGGATGCATGCCGAAGGGGGATTGATAGGCATAGAATTGATCCAGCACGCTATCATCGATAAAGCCGGCGCGGGCCAGCGTGGCGCCCAGGGCCGCGTTGGCATGCCCCTTCGACAGCACAAAGCGGTCACGGTCTGGCCAATCAGGTTCATCGGGGCGTAGGCGTAGGTGATGAAAATAGAGCGCGGCGAGAATATCCGCCGCCGAGGATGAGCCACCCATATGGCCTCCGCCGGCCCCATGCAGGGCGCGCCAGACATTGCGCCGGATATGCAAAGCGTCGTTCCGCAAGCCATCAATCTTGGCCTGATAGTTACTTGTCATAAAACATTTTCCTCGTTACGCAAAGCCGCCGGTCACGGTGTTGGCCGCAAGATTACCTCAAGTTGATCTTCAGGCACATAGACGTAGGAACCGGGCCGGAAGTCATAGCCCAGATCGCCTAACAGGCGCTGTTGCCGGAGCGTGCATTGGTCCGCCACATGCGATGCAACGGCATAGTCATAGGGGCGTATGAACATCTGGCAGTAATTGTACAACAGCGTCTTGCGCGCCTTGCCGGAGGTATTGATACCCGGCCCATGCCATAGGGAATGCGAGAAAATAATACAGTCTCCCGCCTTGCCCATCAGCGGCACCGCGCCCGGCGTCGTTGGCGTCACTACCGGCTCATCCAATTCCGGGAAGGGCCGCATGTGGCTGCCTGGAAAGACCGTGAAATTGGCGCTCTCGGGCTCCAGTACGTCCGTCAGTAAATACAACGCCTTCATGGCCAGGGGCCGGCTGGTTTCCGTCACCCGGACCCGGCGCAGACCTTCGCCACCATCGGTGTGGGTATAACCAAGAAAGCCGGGGTCCGAGGCACGCACGATGGCCTGTGACATGGAGAATGACAGGTAGGGCCCCATGATATCGACGATCAGGTCGAACACCTCGGGCCGGTCGATCAGGTCCCTGAATGCCTGGTCATAGGGCAGGATATCCCGGCGGTCCATGAAGCTTTCCGGATCCGGATTGCCATGCTCCACCCAGCCATAATGGCCGCGCGGCAGGTTCGTCGGCTCCCAACCCGGCTCGGCCCGCATATTGTCGACGGCATCGCACAACGACGCCGCTTCGTCGGCGTTGAATACGCCCGGCAGATGGACATAACCGTCGATTTCCCAGGCGCGGCGTTGTTCCTTTGTTAAAGTCTGCATGATGGTCCCTCCCCTTTGCGGCCATGCTCCCAAATTGCCGGAGCGAACACAACCATGTTCGCGCCTTGTATTGCCGGGTAAATCTGGCAGTTTGGCTGCGCCGAGAGAGAAACATGCAGGAGGATACCCAGTGCCCACACAAGATATGTCGAGCTGGCGGACCAGCATTTCCCAGGTCATCAGCACTGAGGATGAAGAGGAGATCATGGTCCGGGGCCACCCGCTGAGCCAGCTGATCGGCAAGATTTCATTTGCCGAGATGATGTTCCTGATGTTGCGGGGCAGCCTGCCTACGCCGGAACAGGCGCATGTTCTGGACGCGCTTTTGGTTGCCTCAGTCGAGCATGGCATCACGCCGCCTTCCATGATCAGTCGCTGTTTTGCCTCCTACGGCACCACGATTCAGGCGGCGGTGGGCGGCGGTGTCTTGGCGTTCGGCGACCGTATGGGCGGCCTTGGTGAACAGTTGGGCCAGACGATGGCGGCACACTTGGCCGAACACGATCCCGCGAACCAGACGATTGCCGACGAAGTTCTCGGCGAGGTAGCCGCCCAGATCGTCGAGGCAGCTGGAAGACGCGGTCAGCGCGTACCGGGCTATGGCATACCCTTGCACGGCGCCGATCCACGGGCGCCAGGGGTCCTGGCGGTGGCACGGGAAAAAGGCACGTTTGGCAACTATTGCCGTCTTGGCATGGCGATAGAGGCGGCACTGGCCGCGCAACGTAGCGGCAAGACAGTACCCATGAACCTGGACGGCGTCGGAGCGGTAGTGATCCTTGACCTGGGCTTTAGCTGGCAGAGCACCCGGCTGTTTCTGTTGACGCCAAGGTCCGTTTCCATGGGCGCGCATTATTTGGAGGAACAAGAACAAGACAGCACCTGGCGCCATATACCAGCCAATCAAATCAGCTATGATTGATCATTGAATTTATTCAGGAGATGAGAGATGCCTTTCAATGCCAAATACGCCTTCATGGTCAGCATGGATGTGGATGCCGACAAGGAAGCCTTGTTCAACGAAGTCTATGATGACGAACATATCCCTGCCCTGTTACAAGTCGACGGCGTGGTCGCGGTCTCCCGCCTAAAGACCGTGCCCGCCACACTGGCCATGGGCGGCGAAGAACATGCCGTAACAGGCGAAGGCCTGCCCCATTACATCGCCATCTACGAGATCGATAGCCCGGAGGTTCTGAATAGCGAGGCCTGGGCCGAAGCGGTGGAGGAAGGCCGCTGGGGCGGGCAGGTACGCCCCTATACCACCAATCGCCAGCACGTCTTGCGCAAACTGATCTGAGTCGCGCCTCAAAAAAAGCATGCCATCAACTGGATATTCCATTTGGAGATCTACCTTGGCAAGCGGGAGGAGATTTATTCTAACGTATGAGTTTGCCGCATAGATAAATTTACTGATGAATTTGACGCCCTCGAATTCGACGAGGCTACCGATGATCGCTCATCACAATGCGATCCGGGCCGGCGCAATCTTGAACAATCGTCGCTGAAGATTGCTGAATTAGAGGCGAAACTGGTATCCATCTCACGCCCCAGCACGGATAATGCCGGACAGCGGCTGCAGGATTTCGCCACCGTATAGGTGGCTGGTTCTGGGAAACCTATGCGGAGCCGGCGCCGGTTCGCTCATGGCCAGGATACCCACATGTTCGCCCCTAATCAGTTTCGGTAGATAGCGGCTTTTCTGCGCCGCGTGGCCCTGGCGGAAGATCTGGTTGACGCACAGGTTTGAATGCGCGCCATTGCTGAGCCCGACAGAGGCGGAGGCGCGGCGGATCTCCTCCATGGCGACGCAATGTTCCAGATAACCCAGGTCCGCGTCGCCATATTCCTCCTCCACCGTTACGCCCAGCACACCGACATCATCCACCTGGGACAAGAGATCCCGGGGGAACCGGTTGGGGGCATGGATTTCGCCCGCGCGCGGGCTGATCTTGTCGACGGCAAAGCCGGCCACGCTGTCGCGGATCATCGCGGCATCCTCAGGTCAGGCAAAATAACGGAAGCCATTGATATCGCCAGACAAGGCAAAAATCTACAACTTGATCTTGCTATAATTTGATTTGGGTCCAGCCCCGCCGCCGCCACAGAATGACAAATATCACCGCCTGCAGGATGCGATAGGCCGCCTGCGTCGCCCAGACCGCAAACAGGCCAAGGCCGAAATAGGGCCCCGCCAGCCAGGCCAGCGGCAGGCCCAACAGCCATTGTGTGCCCACCGCCACGCCCATGACCTGCCGCACCGCGCCGGCGCCAAGCAGCGCATGCAGCAGAACCAGCCCCACGCCGTCAATGGCGATCGCCACGCCCATCAGCTGCATGGAGCTCCGCGCCACATCGATCACCGCCTGGTCACTGGTAAAGCCCATGACGATCTGGTCAGGGACAAGCAGCGCCGGCAGACCCAGCAAAGCCTGGATCAAAGCGGTCACCTTGACCACATCCCATGCCCAGCGGGAGGCCTCGTCCGGGTCACCGCGCCCCAGGGCCTCCCCCACCAAGGTCAAGGCGGCCAGGCCAAAACCTACCGCCGGCAAAAAGGCGACCAGGACCAGATTGATCAGAATATTGGTGGCCGCGACCTCCACCGTGCCCATCAGGCCGACGATCCAGAAAATCGCCGTGAAGCCGGCGGCGAACAGAAACTCCTGGATCGCCGCCGGCACCGATAAGCGTAGCATGGTCACCATGGTTTCACGGCGCGGAATTCGGCTGAGGAAGCCATTTTTCCGCGCCTCTTTCCAGCCAAGGACAAAAAAGGCCGCTGTGCCCAGATACAATGAAATGGTGGTACCCAGGCCCGAACCTTCGGTACCTAATTCGGGGAAGCCGAACTTGCCAAATATCAACACATAGCTGATCACGACGTTCGACACATGGATAACGAGAAGAGTGTGCAGATAGCGCCGGCTCTGGGAGACACCGGTCCAGTAGCCACGGAAGGCAAAATTCATTCCAACGGCGATAACGCCCAGCAGACGTGCGTCAAAATAGGGCAGTCCCGCCTCTATAACCCCCTGGTCGCCGTTGATGTAGGGAAACAACGCGGACGAATAGATTAGCAGGATAATGCTTATGGGCAGACCTATCACCAGGGCGAGAAGCAAACCGCCCGTCAAAGGCACAGCGGCTTCATCGCCGCGGCCTTCGCCGACGCGCCTAGCCGCCATGGCCTGCACGCCGGACGACAGGCCCATGACCAGGGCCGTCGCCATGAAGGCGGCAAAGCTGGCGGTGCCAACGCCCGCCAGGGCATCTTTGCCCAGGACGCCGACCATGGCGGTATCGACCAGGTTCAGAACAACCTGAGAGACCATGCCGCCGACGATGGGCAGGGCCAACTGACCAATCCGCTCTAGACGCTCGCGTCGCATAGACCTGCTAATTCAAGGCGCCCGCGTTTTATATACTCGGCAGACTTTCCTCCGCCGCCAGCATGGCGACCGCCGCCTCGAACGCTGCCACGGTCTGATCCATATCGTCCGCGCCATGGGTGGCCGAGATGACACCGGCACCGGCACCATTGATATCGACGCCGCCGATCAGTAGCGCCAGGCGCAGCTTGTTCATCAGGCCTGGCGGCTTGGCCTTCAGGTCCTGATAGGGCACGGAGAGAGGATCAAAGTCATTGGGATCGATGGCCAGCCCAGTGCCATTCATAAAGACGAAGAAATTCGCCTGCTGGCCATAAGCGGCCCAGGCCACGCCGGCGCGCTTGAAGCCTTCATTCAGTTTTACCCGCAACTCCCGCCCAAAAGCATCGGCTTTCGCGCAGGCATCACTGTTGGCGATGATCTCCAAGGTCTTGGTGCCCGCCGCCGCCGAAAGGGGATTGCCATTAAAGGTGCCGGGATGGTGAATTTTCTCGAAATCTTTATCCGCCGCCGCCTTGAAATCCAGATGCGCGAGGATATCGGCCCGGCCAACCACGGCACCACCGGGCAGGCCGCCGGCCAGAATCTTGGCCAGGGTCGTCAAATCAGGCTTCACATCCAGCAAACCCTGGGCCCCGCCCGGATGCACGCGAAAACCGGTCACCACCTCGTCCATGATCAACAATACGCCATGCTGTTCCGTCAATTCTCGCAACTGCACAACAAAGCCGGGTGCCAGCGGCATCATGCCGCCGCTGCCCCCCGTGGGTTCCAGGATCAGGGCGGCGATATCACTGTCCGCCTCCAGTGCCTGGGCGACGCCATCAATATCGTCGGGGTCGAGGAGAACCACCTGGGCCGCCACCTCCGGTAATACGCCCGGAGTTGCCGTGCCGTCGAAGTGACCAGCCACGCCAAAGGCCATGTGATCATGCCAGCCGTGAAAATGCGTACGAAACCGCGCCAGCTTGTTCTTGCTCGTGAAGGCACGGGCCAGGCGCATGGCCATCAAGGTGGCCTCGGTACCGGACGAGGTGAAGCGGATACGCTCGGCCGAGGGCACCAGTTTTTTCACCGCCTCGGCCCAGGCCACCTCGAAACGGTGGGATGATCCGAAATGGGTACCCGCCGCCAGGGCCTCTTGGATGCATACCTCGACCTCGTCATTGCGATGGCCCAGCATCAGAGCCCCATGGCCGCCGAAATAATCTACATAGTCATTGCCATCCAAATCCCATTTGCGCGGGCCCTTAGCTGACTCGATATAGATGCCATAGGGCGTAGTGTGGCGGGAGTCATGCGTGATGGCGGAAGGAAATTGCTCCAGGGCGCGTTCCGCCAAGGCCTGGCTGGACGGCGTCCGGTCCACATAACGATTGACGATTGGGGAATTGCTTAACATTTCACCACTCACCTGCTGTTCGATCCAGAGCCACTGTTATAGCAAAGCAAAGTCTTGATGGATATCAAGACTGAAGCGCGATATCGTGCTAGCCTGCTGGTACGGAAATCATCTTATTCACCATCGCCACGATCGTGCTATACATCGTTGCTGGTCGCGCCTTGAATTATGCTGAGATGCGACGGGGCGAGCGGTTTGAACACCGCAGCTTCATTTTCTTCACCATCCTGTTGGCTTTTGCCGTGCTGAGCTTCGGCTTTATCCAAAAGGTTGCGGTCTCTGATTTCGAAGTCCGCCGAAAGAATTATATCCATATAAAGATTGCAAAAACCGGCAAGTTTAATTTATCAATAATAAAACGGCTCTATTTATTATATCAATATTGTCGCGATTTTCTATTACTTGAGGTCCCGGGGCCCCTTTATTGAATGGTAATTGAAAATACTGACAAAAATAGCAACAAAAACTCCACTATTAATTACAACGAGTCACTGGCGGTAGCCTCGACACCAAAAGCACGGTTGGCATGGGCACGACCGTCACCGTAAAACTGCCCAAGACACGTCTCGGCGATGAAGCAGGCAAGCACGGTTCCAGGCAATATCGTTGTCGCCACCTATAGCTTGCCGTAAAGTGCATTTTTTCACAGCCGCACGTGCGTACCAATAGATGTCAATTCAAACACCTTTCGATCAGTTTCGCGCCACCGTCAAACCAGAATGGATCGACAATAACAAACATCTGAACATGGGCTACTATATGGTGGTCTTTGATCTGGCAACGGACGAGTTCATGAAATTCGTCCATCTGACTCGGAACCACCGCAAGAAACATCGGGTCACCACGTTTTCCCTAGAAGGTCATATCACCTATAACCGGGAAATTGGCGAGGGGGAGCCCATGCGCTTCACCACCCAGCTGCTGGCCTTCGATGAGAAACGCTTCCACTATATCCATCACATGTATCACGAGACCGAAGGCTACCTGGCCTCAACCAACGAGTTGATGAGCATACATATCTCGTTGGAAACGCGGCGCGCCACGCCCATGCAGCCAGCCATTCTGGAACGCCTGGGCACAATCAAGGCGGCCCATGCCGGTTTGCCGCAAAATCCCTATATCGGACGGCAAATCGGCCTGCGCGCGAAAGCGACCACCAATACCTGACACCGGCTGCTGACCACGGCCGCTGACAGCCGAAAATTTCTGACACGGAGGACGACATGACAAATCCCATGAACCTGAAAGGGCGCGCTATCCTGGTCACCGGCGCGGGCCAAGGCATAGGCAAGGCGACGGCGGAACTAGCCGTGGAACTGGGCGCCAAGGTGGCGTTAGTTGACGTCAACGGTGACACCTTGGGCGCGGTCGCAGACGCCTTGGGCGATAACGCCAAGGCCTATGTGGGCAGCGTGGCCGAACCCGGCTTTGTCCAGGGCATGGTGGCGGACGTGGTGCGTGACCTCGGCGCCGTCCACGGCCTGATGAACAACGCCGGCATCGTCCGCGCGGCGATGATCCACAAGATGCCCGTGGAAACCTGGCAGCAGGTCATTGATGTCAATCTAACTGGCGTCTTCCTCTGCCTGCAAGAAGTTGGCCGGCATTACATGGAACGCGCCAGGGATGGCGACGAGGCGCCTGGCGCCATTGTTAATGTCTCGTCCATCGCGGGACGGCGGGGCACCATCGGGCAGATCAATTATGGTGCCGCCAAGTCCGGCGTTCTGGGTATAACCATGAGCGCAGCGCGGGAGTGGGGCCGCCATGGTATCCGGGTCAATTCTGTGTGTTTCGGCCTGGTGGAGACCCCGATGACGGAAACCGTGCGGGGCGAGAAATTCCGCGACCAGTACATGGCAATGATCCCTATGGGGCGCTTCTCGGCCCCGGAGGAAGTCGCCAAGCCAGTCTGCTTCCTACTATCCGATGGCGCCAGTTATGTTACCGGCCAGCACCTGAACATTGACGGCGGCGCCTGTATCGGCATGTAGCCGCCTAACCTACGTCTTGCAGTAATCACTATCGGAGAGTCAGCCATGCCCCGTATCAAGCCGCTCGCAACCACCGAGATGGATGCCGCCCAACGTGAATTTTATGACAATATCATGGCCGGCCCTCGCGACAGCATGGGCGGGCCTTTCCAAGCCTGGATACACAGTCCTAAATTCGCCGACCGGGCGCAAAAGGTCGGCGAATACTGCCGCTTCAACAGCGTCTTGGAGCCGCGCCTGTCAGAACTGGCCATATTGATAACCGCGCGCCAGTGGACGGCGCAGTTCGAATGGTTCGCCCATGCGCCCATGGCACTGGAGGGCGGCTTGTCCGCTGAAATAGTTGAGGCCCTGTGCCAGCGCCAAATACCTGTATTCGCCTATGCGGACGAAGCCGCGATCTATAGTTTTTGCACCGAATTGTATCTGGAAAGCCGCGTGTCGGATGCCACCTATGAGGAGGCCAAAACACATCTGGGGGAACAGGGCGTGGTCGATCTGGTCGGCATCTTGGGCTATTACGCGATGGTCTCAATGACACTCAATGTCTTCGAGATGCCATTGCCTGACGGCGTGGAACCACCGCTGGATCCGTAGCCGCCATCCCATTTTACACTATTGCATTACCGCATTTGA
Source organism: Rhodospirillaceae bacterium (assembly GCA_002731375.1). Taxonomy (GTDB): domain Bacteria; phylum Pseudomonadota; class Alphaproteobacteria. The sequence continues at coordinate 14,812 of PCBT01000090.1, forward strand.
TGGAAACCCGGCGTAATGGGGCCGCGCCAACTTTCTACCGTCACCGACCGCACCCGAGCCGCCGGTGGGCCCTGATGACAGCGGACCAGCATGTCGTCCATGGCCTGCTCCGGTCCTGAGAAAACCACCTCGACATTGCCGTCGGCAAGATTACGCACCCAGCCGTTCAGGCCCAGGGCCCGCGCCGTCTCCACTGTCCAACCGCGATACCAGACACCCTGGACACGGCCCTCGATGATCACCCGAACCCCGTGGCCTGAGTAATCCGGGGCGCACACGGGCCTATTCAAATTCCAGGATAACGTCATCCACCGCCAGGCTGTCCCCAGAGCCCGCCTTTAGGGCGGCAACGGTACCGTCGCGCTCGGCGCGCAGGATATTCTCCATCTTCATGGCCTCGACCACCGCCAGGGCCTGCCCGGCCTTGACCTCCTCGCCCTCAGTCACGGCCAGGGAAATGATCAGACCGGGCATGGGGCAGAGCAAATATTTCGAGGTATCGGGCGGGGCCTTGTGCGGCATCAAGGCCGCCAGTTCTGCGGCCCGGGGCCGGCGGATGGTAACGTTCGCCTCAACGCCACCGTGACGCAGCTGGAAACCGGCCGCCGACATATCTGCCTGCACCGCCACATGACGCCCATTGATCGTGCCCGTGAACAGATGTTCACCCGGCCGCCAATAACTGCGCACGGCGACCAAACGGCCATCGAAATCCACATCGAAGCCGTCTTCCACCGAGGTGACGGTCACCACGTAGTATTCGTCATCCAGGCCCACCACCCAATCCGTACCGAGGGTGGGTCGATAATGCGCCAACTGCCCATCGATCGAGCCCGCCCGTGCCGCCCGGCGCTGATGCATTAGCACACCGGCAGCCAACAGCGTATCAAGCACCGCGCCGTCGCGGGGCGCACCAGTGAAACCATCGGGATATTCTTCATCGATAAAGGCAGTGGTCAGCCGGCCTTCGAGGAAGCGGGGATGGCTGATCAGCGCGGTCAGAAAGCTCATGTTGTGATTGATGCCGCGCACGTAATAGCTGTCCAGGGCAGACTGCATGGCGGCGATCGCTCCGGCCCGATCTTGGCCCTTGGTGACCAGCTTGGCGATCATGGGATCATAATACATGGTGATCTCGGAACCCTCGACCACGCCGGTATCAACCCGCACGGTGTCATCTTCGGCGGGCGGCTTGCAACGCACCAAACGGCCGATGGACGGCATGAAATTGCGAAACGGATCTTCGGCATACAGGCGGCATTCAATGGCCCAGCCATCGGCCCGGACATCATCCTGGTCTAGGCTCATGGGTTCATCGGCGGCGATGCGGATCATTTCCTCGACCAAATCGACGCCATAGACCATTTCCGTGACGGGATGTTCCACCTGCAGACGGGTGTTCATCTCTAGGAAATAAAAATTCCGATCCTTATCAACAATGAATTCCACGGTTCCCGCGGAGCGGTAATCAACGGCACAGGCCAAGGCCACCGCCTGTTCACCCATGGCCTGGCGCGTAGCCTCATCCAAAAACGGACTGGGTGTCTCCTCGATGACCTTTTGATGGCGCCGCTGGATGGAACATTCACGCTCGCCCAGATAGATGCAATTACCGTGGCCATCGGCCAGCACCTGAATTTCGATATGACGGGGTTGCTCGATGAATTTCTCGGCAAAGACCCGGTCATCGGCAAAGCTGGAGCGCGCTTCGTTCTGGGCTGAGGTGAAGCCCTCCCGCGCCTCGGCCTCCGTATAGGCCACGCGCATACCCTTGCCACCGCCACCGGCGGAGGCCTTCAATATCACCGGATAACCCAATTGCCCCGCGACCGCCGCCGCATCGTCTTCACCCTTCAGTACTTCCAAATGGCCCGGCACGGAATTGACGCCGGCCTCTTGCGCCAGTTTCTTCGACGCGATTTTGTCGCCCATGGCCTCGATAGCGCCCACTGGCGGCCCGATAAACGCGACACCCATATCCGCCAATGCCAGGGCAAAGGCCGGGTTCTCTGAGAGGAAACCATAGCCCGGATGCACCGCTTCGGCACCGCAATGCTTGATGGCATCCAGGATGCGCTCGGTAACCAGATAGCTTTCCGCCGCCGGCGCTGGACCGATGGCGATGGCTTCATCTGCCATTTCCACATGCAGGGCATTGGCGTCGGCCTCGGAATAGACCGCCACGGTGGCGATCCCCATAGCGCGGGCGCTGCGGATAACCCGGCAGGCGATTTCGCCGCGATTGGCGATAAGAATTTTAGAGAACATCAATACGGTACTTTCGTCTTCCAAAGTCCTGAATTAAAGCGGAATGTTGCCGTGCTTTTTCCAGGGGTTTTCCAACTTTTTGTTCTTCAGCATGGTCAGCGCCCTGGCTATGCGCCGGCGGGTGTTATGGGGCATGATCACATCGTCGATATAGCCGCGTTTACCCGCAATGAAAGGATTGGCGAAAGTATCGCCATATTCCTGGGTCAACTGCTCTATACGTTCGGGGTTATCCAGCTCCGAGCGGAAGATGATCTCCACCGCGCCCTTAGCGCCCATCACGGCGATCTCGGCCCCTGGCCAGGCGAAGTTGACATCGCCACGCAAATGCTTCGAGGCCATGACGTCATAAGCGCCACCATAGGCCTTGCGCGTAATCACCGTGACCTTAGGCACTGTGGCCTCGGCATAGGCATAGAGCAACTTGGCGCCGTGGGTGATGATGGCGCCATATTCCTGTGCCGTGCCGGGCAGGAAGCCGGGCACATCGACAAAGGTCACGATGGGGATCTCAAAACAGTCGCAGAAACGCACGAAACGTGCACCCTTGCGGGCCGAATCAATATCCAGACAACCGGCCAGGACCATTGGCTGGTTCGCAACAAAACCCACCGTGGCGCCGTCAATACGGCCAAAGCCAATTACGATATTGCCGGCGAATTCTGGCTGAATTTCATAGAAATCGCCATCATCGACGACTTTTTCCAACAGCTCCTTGATATCATAGGGCTTGTTCGGATTAGCCGGCACCAGGGTATTGAGGGATTGTTCCGCCCGATCAATCGGATCATCGGTAGGCCGCTGCGGCACCCCGCTGCGATTGGACAGGGGCAGAAAATTAAATAGCCGCCGAATTTCGGCTAGCGCCTCCACATCATTTTCAAAGGCCAGGTCGGCAACACCAGATTTCCGGCTATGGGTCGAGGCGCCGCCTAGTTCCTCGTGGGTCACTTCTTCCTGGGTCACCGTCTTCACCACATCCGGACCGGTAACATACATGTACGAGCTATCCTTGACCATGCAGATGAAGTCCGTCATCGCCGGTGAATAGACCGCACCGCCGGCGCTGGGTCCCATGATGACCGAGATCTGCGGTATCACTCCCGAAGCCATGACATTGCGCTGAAACACTTCCGCGTAGCCGCCCAGCGAAGCGACGCCTTCCTGGATACGGGCCCCGCCTGAATCGTTCAAGCCAATGACCGGCGCACCGGCCTTCATGGCCTGATCCATGATCTTGCAGATTTTCTCCGCATGGGCCTCGGACAGGGAACCGCCGAAGACGGTGAAATCCTGGCTGAAAACAAAAACCAAACGGCCATTGATGGTGCCCCAACCGGTGACCACGCCATCGCCCGGAATGCGCTGTTCAGCCATGCCGAAATCTTCACAGCGATGCTCGACGAACATGTCATATTCCTCGAACGAATCAGGATCGAGCAGCATTTCCAGCCTCTCCCGCGCCGTCAATTTGCCTTTTGCATGTTGCGCCTGAATTCGCTTTTCGCCGCCACCGACCCGGGCTGCTGCGCGCTTCGCCTCAAGCTGACGCAGGATGTCCTGCATGAACCTACCACCTTCCCAACGAAATATTTTTTACACTGCCCGTTTGATAGCACGATACGGGCCCCAATGGGCAGCCCGATCTCAGCCTGCCCGGTGCAATTCCATGAAACGTGCGGCGAATTCAATTTCGCCGCGTAGCCGGGCCGCATGGGCCTCAGCCTCGGCATCCAGACCCCAACGCTCCGCCTGATAGTCATTATCCAGGCGCACGGCGGCCCAGGCCATGGCGACGTCCAGGGCACCCGCGCTAACCGCCAGGGCCAAGACCAGGGACCCGGCAATCGTAACCAGGTCATTCATCGCGGCCAATTCCATGACGTCGTGGCTGTCCACGGCCCTGTGCAGGGAGGCCAAGGCGGCCTCATCCTGAGCGATGTGGCCGATCCCGTCCGTGGTGACAAGGCGCGCGCCATGCTCCGTATCGGCCCAGTCCAGCCAAGGGGACCAAAGCTGTTCCTGGCGCTGCACCAGATCTTCAGGCTCCCCGGCCCGATAGCACAAAAGATCGGTGCCGCCGTAACCGGCCAGATTATCCACCACCGCGCCGCGCTGCCCGGCAACCAAATCGATAGCGGTATTGGCCAGGCGAGAAAGAGGCATACTTTCGGGCTCAATATCCTCATCCTGCCGCCGCCACTCCCCAGCAATGGCTTCAGCCAATGCCACCGCCGGCACAGCAAAAACAGCTTTTTTTGGTGTCCGGACGGGTCGGCCATCCAGTTCGATTGTCATTCCATTGGCCGCCGCAACGACAGTGACATCCTTGTAAAACCGCTTCATTCCGACCCCAGAATTCTGCCTGGAAATTTTAATAGATCGCCAGCGCCTTTTCTAACCGCACCGCCGACCCGGTCCAAGATACGGGCTGCGCCTTTTCCCGCCTCCGGCTTAGCCGGCGCAGGCTCCACCTTGCCGCCTTGTAACACATTCATACAAGAATGCGCCTCACCAGTACCCGTGTTCAACAATGGCAGTAACAGCCCGACGCCCGGCAGCAGCAGATGTCGGGCGGTTTCCTCCAACGACAGGCCGATCAGGGCGCGAAAGGCATCGGGCACGGGCGGCGGCAGGCCTATTTCCGCAAAAGGCCGCCGTCCCGATCGCCACAATGGCGCCCTGGCTGTCCACCAGGGTTCTTAGATGCCATTTTTCCCAGTTATGCACGACTTAGTGAGAATGATTGGCATTTCGGGTAGCGAATGGGGTAGCGTTTGATGAGCGCCCGTCGCAAAACACCCCCTCCCGCGCCCAGGAGCGCCACACAGGCGAAAATTAGGCGTTTGGATAGGCCCGCTAGCCTCCCCGGGCCGAATTGGCGCTGTGAGCGACTTTCCACCGGGCGGCGCGTTCTAAGCTTTGATGTAGAAGCCTCCAGTGGGCGTTTCGAATGTGCCGACACGCAACTCACCTGGAAGTGCCCGTTAGGATTCTTCGCGGTCAACCTGAGGGCCTAGACCCGATCGGCAGTATATGGCCGTCCGGCAGAGATATGGGTTGGGAGCCTTCACAAAACATATCCTCAGAGACACATGGTCGCCCGGCGTTTATTCTGGTCGCCGGAGGATAGGATCATGACACCAGCAGATTTCACCAGTGAGAGAACTGCCGCTGGACAGCAGTACGTCATTCCCGGGACAGAGCGGACGGTGAAGCCGAGACCGCGCAGGTTCAAGATTGAGAGAACACCTGGCGGCGATCAATTTGTGATCCCTGGGACTGAGCCAATATCGACGAAGGAGTATTTGATGCGGTTGGCGGAGAGGCCATTGACGCCGCGTCGCGGTCAGATCTCTATGCGGGGCGCAGGGCTATATATGTATTTGATGCGCTGATATCTGCCATTAGGGTGCACCCCGACATTATCTCCAATGTCAAAAATGTGAAATCGTAGTAGCTGCGGACAAATATTGGGTCGGGGGGCACCCGCCAGCGCCAGGGGGTGCGCCCTGGGGTCGCGGTCAGGATGAGCCGAACGGAACCCCTTTCGGAAGTCCCACCCGATGACCGCATGGCCCTGCCATCGCTCAAAGTCAAGCGGACCGAGTAATGCCGTCGGCTGTGCGGCGGGATTAATGTCTCCGACCGTCATCCCAGCGCAGTCAGCGGCTCAAAGGCGGCTGGCATGATGCTCGAAGCTAAGGCCATAGCCGACATCGGCTTGATGCCGTCTGATGCTTGAAGTGTGCCAAAAGCGCCCTGTTAGGTTTTTCTAATACATAGCGCTTAGATGCCGTGGGGAGAGAGCCGTCCGCAGCATCAGGAATGGTCCTTGGTCTCGTCACCCTGGCATACAATTGCAAGCGCCTGTGCAACCTCAAGGCCGCATAGGACAAGCCGACGACGTGAACTATGATCTCCAAGAACTCAAATCCGAAAGATTGCTAGCGCACATGGATTCTCAGGGGCCCGGCGGCTACACTCCGCCACATGTCGCAAAGGTCTCCACATGGCCGGCTGCCGGCCGGAAAGTACGGCGGATGGCTGGTTCATCGACGCGGCCGTGCAGGCGTTGTTGGATAGCGAAATTCCATGATTGTGAAACGGCTTAGGCCCGTCATTTCCCTTGTCGCCCTAATCTGGGCGGTTGAGGTGGTGAATTTTTTTCTCGGCCATAGCCTCGTGTCCTGGGGGATATTACCCCGAAGTGTTGGTGGCCTGGCGGGGATACCGCTCGCGCCCATGCTGCATGGCGGCATTTGGCACACTATATCGAATACGGTTCCCTTGCTTATCCTCGGTAGCCTTACCCTTGCTAGAGGTCAGGCAAAGTTTTTGGAAACGACTGTGAATATCGTCCTTTTGTCCGGCGTGTTGGTTTGGCTGTTCGCGCGCGGCAGCTATCATGTTGGCGCTTCGGGATTGGTGTTCGGCTTATTTGGGGCCATATTGGCTCGCGCCGTTATGGAACGCAGCCTATCGTCCATGATTATCGGGATCATAACGGTCATGCTCTATGGCGGATTGATATGGGGCATTCTGCCCCTGCGCAACCATGTTTCCTTCGAGAGCCATTTGTTCGGCCTGATCGCCGGTATATTTGTGGTCTGGCTCGAAGCGAAACTCAACAGATCGAAGCCTGCGTCTTAATCAACCCCCGGCACTTCTGCCCGCCGCGCGGGCGCCGAAACCACCGCGCGAGACCGTGCGGGTCCGCGCGGCTGGGCGTTGGATGGCTGATTTCGCAACCTGGCTCCGTCCGTTTGCAGAGACCGTGCCGATCTGCTGGTTTGACGCCGTATAAAATCTGTTGGGCTGCGCGCTGGAGCGGTAAAGCGGTTGGCTTGCGATGTAGCCGGCTCCGCCACGCGGCGCTAACATATACCCCATCATGAAAGGCAGCCACACGGAACCGCCTGATTGGTAACAGCGGTTATATCCGAAATCCGAAAAGCATTGATTTGCCCTGGAATAACGGGGCGCGACTTCGGTATGCAGCTTCTCGGCCTTGGCAAATTCCGAGCGGCAAACAGTTTCGTCCACCTGGCCGGCTACAATGCAGGCCTCAACGTTGTCGTAGGCCAAAACATCGTCTTCAGCCTCAGCACAGGCAACCAGGGTCAACGCGGTGACACCGAGGAGGGCAAACTTAAAGGCGTTTGGTCGCTTCATGCGCGGCACCTCATTCTTCAGGTTGTCATGGCGGCGGCATTCAAAATACCCCCGACGATCGAACAGGAACCAAGCCAAATCCCCGCAGCCACCTCGCCTTTGTCAATGCGCTCGGAGAGCCGTGGCATGGGCAGGCGAAGAATTAGATAGACCAGCACCTGAACGACAAGGGCGACCAATCCCCAAAGCATCATTTCCACAACCGTGACAGAATGGATCATGGTGGAGGCCAGAGGCAAGGCAAACCCGACCAGACTGCCGGAAAAAGCCAGTGCGGCGGCTGTCGAGTTTTGCTTGATAAGGGTCAGTTCATTGTGCCGTGTGATACGGGTATAGACGACCACGAAGATTAGTGTCAGCACCGCTGCGGCAACGAAGAATAGCAAGAACTCAGTCAGGCTCGGCCAAAAAAGGTCAAATTGCGCGTTCATTCGAGTCTCCCTATCAACGGCATGATAACACCCGCGCGCATGGCGCGCGATTTTGTTTCAAATAAATGGTTTATATCACGTTTAGGTTTGCAGTTTCGATGTCTACCCCGACCATAAGCTCAATGGTGCGTTCCCCTTCGTAGTCTTCGGCGGAAACCAACAGATATTCGTTCTTCTTGTCCGGGCCCAAATTGCGCCCATACAACATGACGGTATGGACGATATCGCTGCATTCATCGGATTCGGGGTCTTCATAGACCGATTCTGTAAATATGACCGGTTTCACATTTGAAACGGCGTCGTCGAACCATATACGGTCATATTCCGTGCCGTCATCAAGGCGAAAACTCGCCGCGCCAAGTTTACCACCGTCCGATGTCCATTGCGCCCAGGCGCCCTCGCTATCAGGGTAGTAGCTTTTGTGAGGCACAAACAGAGTTAGCTCTTCAACATGTTCGTCCGACACGCCGCCCACAGTTAAAACCTGGATCACGGCGTCATCACTATTGTAAAAACGATGGGCATAAGTGCCGTCGCCCAGATCGATATAACCTTGAGCGACGATCATCATCGTCGTCTCGGGCAGTTCGACGTGAAGGTCGGCCGCGTGCATGCGCAACGGCAGGGTGTCAATGTCCACGGCGGCGCCGATACGCAGGCGAAACGGAGTTGGAAATTCATCTGCCTCGTCATCATCGGAGAATCTTTCCTTTAGGTCGCGGACGCCGCTCTTAACCAGAGATTTTATCGTTCTGCCAAACATGTAACCTCTCCAACAACAATTACTTCAGGCCAATGCGGGCCAATCAATACGCGCCGGATCGATACGCTGGGGCGCCATAAAATATAAGGTCATTCCCGGACCGACAGATGCATCCAACGACGCGTTCAATATTAGATCGTCCCCCAAGGTACTATTTGCAACGCCAAACAACGTAGCTTCGTGTTTGCTCTTCAACTCCGTGAAGAGCGCCCCATAGGTGACCGGGACGGCATCGTGGGGTACTTGCAGGCTGAATTGGGTCGGGCCTTCCAAGGTCGATAACAGTTGGCGTTGGACCCGGCTTGACCCAGGATCCTGTGCCGAGCGGACCATCATCTCGATGGAAAGCGAAACATTGGCTTCAGCGCGGGAGCAGTGGGCCTTTAGCAGATCGGCAAAACTCTGCTGGTCGAAATACGCAACGATATGAGCCCCCCCATTGACCGCCGCCGCGCCCAAGGCTGCCGCTAGGGTTTCGTTGTCATCACGTCCAAAGGCGATGACAAATACCGCATTTGCCACGGCGGCGCGTTTTAAAAGATCCGGAGTGTTTAGGGCAGCAGCGCGCACGAAACGGACCTGATCGGGCATAGGGTTTTCCATGGTTTCGGCGCAGCAAAGGACAATCTCGCGTTTATCGTCGCCCTGTCCGCCGAGGATATGATCGACCATCCGCTGGGTGCGCACATCATGCCAACCCAGAATGACAACGTGTCCCGACAAATTTTCGTAATTCGCTAATCCACGCAATCTTTTCCTCCACTTCTCGGAAAACTGCTGCACGATCTTCGCAATGATCGTTGTGAAAAGGGCGATACCGCCGGGCATGACCCAGATTGTTGCGACGACGCGCCCGGCAGCGGTGGTTGGTGAATAGTCGCCGTATCCGACCGTCGTTGCCGTAGTGGCATAGAAGTACCAAAAAATTTCACCGCTGGCGATTTTCTCACCACCGACAAACGCGATCAGGCCCCATGAAGTGGCAAAATGAATAAACGTCATCGTCAGGACCGTGTCCCAACTAAGGCTTGAAATCCGGTTGTATAAACGTCTTGCGACGCGCGACAATATTAAGTGCATGGCCGGCATCCAACCGCATGTGCCAGTTTTTGCAAATTGCCTCTCAATTCACCAGTCACTGGATTTTCGTTAACCTAGTGAGCAGAGCATAGGTCATACTTCTTAGCAAACAAGCGTTTCGGCTATTGCAATTAGTTTTACATGTAACATATTACATGTATAGAAACGAGCGGTGTTGTTTTATGCCAACGAAATCGTCCTATTATCAATCCCGGTACCGCGCCCGTTTGCGGGAAAAAGGCTATGTAAAACGGGAAATTTGGATACCGCCGGAATATACCAAAGCACTGAAAGACTGTGAAAAGGCGCTACGCATGGGCGTTTCACCTATCATATCGACACCCCCACCGATGACTGCAGCGGAGAGCGAAATGAGCAACGACGAAATCTGGACCACGGAAACATTGCATGGGGCGCTGGCGCAATCGGATGCCGCCGCCGAGGATGCAATTAAGGTGGAATTGGTCGCGGGCATCGACCCCGGGATTCTCATTACCATGACGGAATTCGGCGACCTGCCGCTTCTGATGAGCGTGAGCGGCAGTCAAATCCTGGTCGAAACCTTGCTTTGGCCCGTTGATGAGGTTGTCGATACGGCGGCTTTCAACGACTTGATCTTGAGGACGCACATGCTGCTGCCATTATCGACATTTGGCATTGGCCAGGGACCCGATGGCAAGGACTACTACGAAATGTTCGGCTCGTTAAGTGCCAGTTCGAAATTGACATCCGTCCTATTTGAGATCGAGACCTTGGCCGACAACGCCATGCAGACGGCCGAGGCCTATCAAACAGAGCTGAAGGTTTCCGCGTGACCGCCAGCCAGCCAGGCTACATCTGATGCATATGAAAAAGGAGACATCATCATGAGTATTTGGGCAAAAGTCGCCACCGCCATCCGGGGTGGGGCCAGCGAAGCCGGCGAGGCGATTGTCGACAATCAGGCCTTGCGCATCCTGGACCAGGAAATCCGGGACGCCGACAATGGGTTGAGTAAATCAAAAGGCGCGCTGACAGGCATCATCGCCAAGCGAAAATTGGCCGACAAGAAAGTCGGCAGCCTGAAATCGTCACTGACGGAATATGATGGCTATGCCATGCAGGCACTGGACAAGGGCGACGATAGTTTGGCCGTGGAAATCGCTGAGAAAATTGCCGGCCTTGAAACAGAACTACTAGGCGAGGAAGGCTTGGCAAAGTCCTTTGCCGACAGCGAAGGACAGCTCCGCAAGACGGTCGCACAAACCGAAGCGAACCTGAAACGCCTGAAACAACAGGTTGATACGGTCAAGGCGACCGAGGTCGTGCAGAAGTCCCAGGCTGCGGTGGCCGCCCGGCATTCAGGCGTGGGTTCAAGCATGGGCAGCGCGCTGGAAAGCTTGGAAAGATTAAAGACCAAACAGGCCGAGCGGGCGGCTAAATTCGAAGCGGCCAGTGAACTGGCGGAATCTACCGAGGAAGTCAGCCTGGACGCCAAACTGAAAGCCGCCGGCATCGTTGACGGTGGCGCCAGCGGCGGAGATGTGTTGGCCCGATTAAAGGCGAAGCGTGGCGGTTAGAGAACCCGGGATCGGCGGGCCAGCCCCGCTTCGCCCTGACACCGAAAAAGATCGCAGAATGCATCGTGTCCCAGTCATGCAACGGCCCGGTCTGGCGGAAACAGCCCGAGCCCATGGTTATGAGCACCATACCCACGGCGGGGTGCCCTATTGGGAAGAAACCGCATACTATCGCTTCACCCTGAAGCAAATCGAGGACGACTTTGAAAGGCCGGCGACAGAAATCGACGGCATGTGCTTCGAACTGCTAGACCAATCCCTCCGCGACGAAACGGTCTATCAACGATTGTGCATTCCCGAGGCCTATTGGGACTATGTCGCCAACAGTTGGCGGCAGCGGGACAAGGATCTCTATGGCCGGATGGATTTTTCCTATGACGGGACCGCCCCCGCCAAACTGTTGGAATACAACGCCGATACCCCCACCACCCTATACGAATCGTCGGTCTTTCAATGGCTCTGGCTTGAAGACGCCAAGGCGGCCGGCCTCATACCTCAGAGCAGCGATCAAGCCGCGGAAATCCATGAGCACCTGGTCTCGGCCTTCGAGAATACGAGGACCGAAGGGTTATTGCACCTCGCCTGTATGCGCGACATGGAAGATGACCGCGAAACCGTCAAATATTTGGAGGAATGCGCCCAGGAGGCCGGCCTGAAAACGGATTTTCTGGCCATGCGCGACATTGGTATTGATAAGGACGGCCTTTTTACGGACCTGGAAGACCGGGTCATCGCTGATCTATTCAAACTCTACCCCTGGGAATGGATCATGGCGGAGGAGTTCGGCCGTTATCTGACGACCTCGGGTGTGCGGTTTCTTGAACCACCCTGGAAGGCGGTGCTGTCCAATAAAGGCCTGCTGCCGCTGTTGTGGGAGAAATTTGAAGGTCATCCATATTTATTACCAGCCTATTTCGAGGGTGATGCCAAGGTGGCCAATCTTACCGGCGACTACGTCCGAAAGCCCCTATTGTCGCGCCAGGGTGCCAATATCGAAATTGTGCGGCGCGGGAAAACGGCGGACCGCACCAAACATGTCCATAGCGAGGGAGACTATGGCGGCGAGGGTCATATCGTGCAGGCCTTTCATCCACTACCCGCCTTCGATGGAAAATATCCCGTAATGGGATGCTGGATGGTTGCGGGGCAACCCGCCGGCATTTCTATTCGAGAGGGCGAAACTTTGATTACGAACGGCGAGGCAAATTCTATCCCACATGTTATTCTGGACTAGTGATGAATTCTGCAAGGGGCGGGAAATATGACCGGGGCCAATGAACTTGAAACGCCGGCTTTCGTGACTGACGAGAAGGTTTTGCAAAAAGACCTAGCATTGCTGCGCGATGTGGCGGATCAAGCATCATGTAAACTGCTCTATTCGCCCAAAGCCAGTGTCCTTTCGACGGTCCTGCAAAATATTGCGGGACAGGTGGATGGGTTCGCCTGCAGCTCACCCTATGAACTTCGGCTACTGGACCAGCTACGCAACGGCAGGCAGTCATTGCATTTGGTCAGTCCGTTGATCAAGTTGGAAACATTGGCGGCATTCGGTGGGCGTCTCGACTATCTCACCGTAAATTCTTTGTCCCAATGGGAATTCGTGCGCGCCTCCGTTTCGCCCAACACCCATGTCGGTCTCCGGGTGAACCCACAGCTTTCCTTCATCCGCGATGCCCGCTACGATCCCTGCCGGCACCAATCAAAGCTGGGGGTGCCCGCAAGCAAATTGGCCGGTCTCGCAGCCACGGGCAGGACGGTACTGCGCGGTATCACGGGCCTTCATTTTCATAACAATTGTGAAGGCACGGACTTCGCCAATCTTCTTGCCACCGCTCGACATATCGAAAATGTCATCCCGGAACTTTTACATCAGGTCGAGTGGATCAATATTGGCGGCGGCTATCTGTTTGACCAGACAAGCAACTACACTGATTTCCAAGCGGCCGTGGCCATCTTCCGCGAAGTCTTCGGTCTTGAGGTGTTCATGGAGCCGGGTGCGGCGGCGGTGCGCCGCAGCGGCACTATCGAAGCGACGGTGCATGATATTTTCAACAGCGACAATAGCCAGATAGCCATCCTGGACACCACGGTCAATCACATGCCGGAAGTCTTTGAGTTCCAGTTCGAACCCGATGTCCTGGGGCACATTGACGGCGGCCTCCATTCCTACACATTGGCGGGATGCACATGTATGGCAGGCGATGTGTTCGGCCAGTATTCATTCGACAAGCCTTTGACGATTGGCGCGCGGCTTAAATTCCTCAACATGGGCGCCTATACTATGTCAAAGGCCCACAGGTTCAATGGCGTTGCCTTGCCGACCGTCTACGGCTGTCAGCCGAATGGTTCGCTGGAGAAAGTCGAGGCCGATAGCTTCGATGAATTCGTCCGGCATAAGGGGAGTTTCCACGTTGCAGTTGCATGAAAAGTCAATCACCCTTCCCAGCTCACCCAATCATCGTGGGCTCATTCAGCACTTCGAATCTGCCCTGCGCCATGGCTACGCCGCTGGCGCAACGCCGCTTTACCCCGGCGCAGCAGACATCCCTGTACGGTTGGCCGTAACCTCGTTTGATGGCAGCGCATACTCCTGCGAGATCGGTTATCTGACCGGCGCGGATCATAGCCTCGCCGAGGGCCTTCAATCCATATTCGCATTCAAACAAAGAAATGGCATAAACGCTGAAGAATTCAACGCGGTCTATATCGTACCTACCGGGATCGGCGCCGAGGTTGGCGGCCATGCGGGCGATGCCAGCCCGGCGGCGCAGCTATTGGCGTCTTGCTGTGATCGTCTGATTACCCACCCAAACGTGGTCAACGCATCCGACATGAACGAGATGCCGGCCAACGCCGAATATGTGGAAGGCAGCGTTCTCTGCCGCCTGTTGATGGGCACCGCCGGACTGGACGCGGTGCGGGCCAACCGTGTTCTGGTGGTGTTTGATAGCCAGACGGACGGGATGATTGAAAACCTGGTCTTGAACACGGTGGAATCCGCCCGCAGCACATATGGGCTTGATTGTGCTGGTATCTATAAAATGGCCCCCCCGCTTGAGCTAACGGCCTTATCCTCGCCGGCCGGGAGGGCCGTCGGTTCGGGGCGGAATATCCATAAACTTTTTGATTTGCTCAGAGAGACGGCTGGCGACTATGACGCAGTTGCCATCTCCAGCCTCATTGGAGTGCCCGACGGCTTTCACGAAAAATATTTCAACAGTGCGGGCAGCATGATCAATCCCTGGGGCGGCGTCGAAGCCATGTTGACCCATGCCGTTTCCCATTATTTCAACGTGCCATCAGCCCATGCACCGATGATAGAATCCCGTGAGATCTTGAACGAAGACTCCGGCCGGGTCGATCCGCGCATGGCAGCGGAGGCCATTTCATCATCGTTTTTTCAATGCGTCCTGAAAGGCTTGAAACAGTCCCCTCGAATAGTAACGGATCCGAACCAGATGACCGCAGGCGGCGTCCTAACCGCCCGGGATATATCTTGCCTGATAATACCGGAGGGATGTATCGGCTTGCCCACCCTCGGTGCCCTTGAGCAGGGAATCACGGTCATAGCGGTGCGCGAGGGCAGCGGCCTTACGGCGGGGGAGTTGAGCCACTTGCCGTGGCGGGACAATCAGTTTTTCGTTGCTGAAAACTATTGGGAGGCAGCCGGTGTATTGAGCGCGCTACGGGCCGGCATCGCGCCAAACTCAATCCGGCGTCCATTTCCGAAGCTAGAGGTCAAAACCTGGCGAGATGCCGACCCGCTGAATGCAACCATTCCCCGCCGCCGGCAATAGCACCTAGCAGGCTGCTGAAAAACCGTTTTGGCGACTGAATTGGCGCCATTCCCGCGAAAGCGAGAACCCAGATTTGGTGCGAGTTACCAAGGAGGACACCACAATCGTCGGCGGTGCCGGCGACAAGGCGGGCGTCGAAGGCCGCTGCCGCCAGGGTCGGGCCCAAATCGAGGAAACGTCTTCTGACTATGATCGCGAAAAGATGCAAGACCGCCTGGCGCTTTTCCGATGCCAACCGACAGTGCAGGTGGAAATATCACGGCGGAAGGGCGTCCGAAAACCTCTACAAAACCAGACTGTTAGGATTCCCTAATCTATAGCGCCTCGCCAACGCGTCATGGCACCCGAGTGCCACGGGGTGGGTGCCACCCACCCCATCATGATCGGCATGTCATGAGCAGAAGTGATCAGGATTCAGACGCCGACCCCGGCGCAAATGCCTCGTTCGAGGAGGAGAAATAGTCATATAATCGGTCAATCCCCTCATCATACCGAGCGTTGCAAAAGGCCAGCCGCAGGTCTTGTGGAACGCCAAAGTCGGTCCCCGGAACGACGGCAACGTGGGCTTTTTCGAGGATGTCCCGGGCGAGTTCCTTGGAAGATGCAAAACCCATTGCCTTGTTCCAGTCTTCGCATCGCAGTATCGCGTAGAACCCGCCTTCGGCGGCGATTGGCGTACACCGCGTGCCAGTCAGGCGTTTCGTGGTGTATTCAGCACGCGCTTTATAGACACTCGTGAGTTCCCGAGGACTTTCCTCGTCGGCGAGTGCGGCGATCATGCCGTATTGATAACAGGGGTCAGTGCAAAGCAAGGTGTGCTGTTGGATGACACGCAAATTGGTCTGCAAATCCGTTGGCAGGATGGCGAAACCAATGCGCTTGGTATACATCCGAAACCCCTTGGAAAAACTATTCGTGACAATTGTCATATCTTTATGTTCGGGGAATAACGCCAAGGGCGAGTGGAATTCATCGTAGAACATCGTGTTGTTATAGATTTCATCATTCAAAACGTAGGCCTGACGATCGACGATCTGGTAGATTTCGCGCATTTCGTCGGGCGTGACGATGTTGCCGACCGGGTTGCCGGGAGAATTGATGACGACCAGCGATGTGCGCTCGGGCGAGAAGTTGCGGCGGAACGACTCCATGTCGACGCGCTTGGTATCGATGTCGATGTCATAGAACTTGACCGTGGCGCCGGCCAACTTCGCGCAATACAGATAGAGGGCGTAGTAGGGCCTCGGAATCATGATTTCGTATTCAGGACCCGATAGAAGTTGAAATATGTTTCGAAAAATCGGCGAGGTACCCGTGTTGACGATGACATTTTCGACCGAGGTGTCCGCCTGGTATCGCCGATTATAGAATTGCACGATCGCTTGGCGTAGTTCGGGAAGCCCTTCGGGATAGACGCGCCGGACAAAATCCCGATCCCGAAGCTTTTCGATCATCCCATCGAGCGCGGCATCGGGCATGAATAATTCAGGCACGCCTATTGTTAGCTTCAAGACGTCGGCACCTTTTGCGCTGAGCTCATCCGCGAGTTCGTCAAGAACGAACATCTGAAATTCCAGATCACCCGGCATTAGGTCCTTTATCACTTGTGGCATTCTATCTCCTGCGGCTCGGTTGGGTTTGATTGATATTGAAGCATACGGCGGCTGCGACACAGACAGCGGCTCACGCGCAGCAATGTCCCGCCGCCAGTCTCACCAGTATTATGAAGTTGCGAGGTTGCCCTAATGGTACAGCACAAGGTCGAGAACACTCAACCTTAGTAACAGCCAATTTCTAGAATGGATCATTCTCGATGTTCGCCGTTTGGAGTCGCAAGGCTCGATGCTTGGGCAAAACCTGATCGCCGACATAATGCGAGGTGGCAAGCAAGGTCAGAAGGGCCGCGACGCACCAAAGCACTTGGCGCACCGGCTGGAACATCAGCGCGCATATCCGCTCCAGTCATAGCTATTTCGCTATCCGCTGCGGCAAAGGCTGCTAAGGCGATCAATATTTCATCCGGTTTCTTTCTATGCTACGCTTCCGCCATGGCAACAGGCTATTTTACCCTCACCGAACTCCCCCGCGAACTGGTTGAAATCGCCTGTGATAAATGCGTTTGGAAAGGCCGCTACAGCAAAGCCCGGTTAATGGCCAAGCATGGGCGGGATATCAGGTTGCCGGATTTGCTCCTTGAGATATCGAAGGACTGCCCGAAGGTGGACGAGCTGGGCAATGATATGTGTGGGGCGCGGTACGAGGGGCTTTAGGGGCCGCGCCCAGGTAGCAATCGACCGCCTTTTCTAAGCGTGCAGACCGGCCTGTATTCTGCAGTACGTTCGACCACTTAAACTTTAGCCCACGGACCACAAATCGCCCCTGAGGCTTGGCCGTGGGTTTTTTTGTCCAAAGGCGTCTCCATAAGTCGCCCTTCCATCTCGTACCTTTCTCAATGTCATGCTCTATAATGAGGCACGGCGAGATTATGGTTTCGGGGCGGAAAGTGAAATTTGGGCCCCGTCATCGGGCCGCCGATTTCATTTGAGAGGTAGAGGCGCAATGCTTGAGATGGGTCAAAACCCGACTCTTAGCATTACCTAATATGCTGTCCGCTGTTGGGGGTGGAGCGTCCATCGGCTGGCCGACATTAAGCCGACATTATCACCTGACCGCCGAAAAAATTCCGGTAGTTAGTGATGGCAACAGCGTGGGAGCGGGGGCGTCCCCTCGTGGCGTTGGGGAGCTATCCCCCCTTGCGATCTAGGCGGAGACTGGCGGGTCCCTTTCCAAATCCCCCACCGCCTTGCGTCGGGACTGCCATATCATCAAGGCCAGTCATGGAGCCGATGATTGGATTGCCGCCTTTCACGACCTGGGCCTGCAGCCCTTAATGAACGAGCATGTGGTTCTTGAACACGACGGCGGCGAATTTGTCATTGCCGGCATAAATGACTTCAGCACCAACAGTTCGGCCCATAGCCATGTCAGTGACTCCCAGCCCGCGTTACTTGATCGCCCAGGCGGCATGCCCAAGATTATGCTGGCGCACCAACCACCTTCAGCTCGGGCAGTTGAGGCGGCAGGATCGGACCTGCAGCTATCAGGACATACCCATGGGGGCCAGTTCTGGCCATGGAACTATTTCGCACGTATTCAACAACCCTATGTCGCCGGCCTCCACCGTCACGAACGCATGTGGATTTATGCGAGCAGGGGGACTGGACACTGGGGTCCGCCAAAGCGATTTGGGGCCCGTCTGAGATCCCCCTCATTACGCTTTCGCCCTCAGGGTGACCCGGCCAGATACTGACGAAATTGTGCGTTGAAGGCAGCAAACGCTACCCCATTTCGCTACCCTGATCATATCAGGCGCTGGTCAATGGCTAATAACAGCCATTTACACCGGCAACATCATCTGACCAATGACCAGGGGCCATCACAGTTGAATACAATCAGGCGCTGGGGCGTGTTGGCCTCCTTCAATCTACTTATCGGGCCCGGCCACCAGCGCGGAGTCGGATACCGATCGCGGGTCACGCAGGGTCCAGCGATCCTGCTCCACCGTCGAGAGAAATTCCGCGACCGATTGGTTGAAGGAAGCAGGTTCCTCAAGATTGGCGGCATGGCCCGTGCGCGGCAGCATCACCAGGCCCGACGACGGAATGGTGCGCTTGAGGTAAAGATTGGCGTCAAGGCACGGCTCGTCCTCGTCCCCGGTCATCAACAGGGTAGGCACCGTCAGTTGCCGCAAGCCGTCTTCGAGATCATAGAGCGAAGGCCGCTTGGCCTGGACATTGCCCATGGTCAGGCCGGAACCTTCCGCTGAATGGCTCAGGAAACGTTCCTGAAATTCGACGAAGCCGCGCGGGTCCTTATTCTGGAACTGCACCCGCGTCGGACCCAGGGAGTAGGGTGTACCGACGGCGACCATGCCTTTTTCGGCAAATGACGCAGCGAATTGTTCCACCTCCGAAGTAAAATCGCCACGAGTATCCTTCTTGGCGCCGTAGCCGCAGCCGACGACCACCAGGCTGCGCGCCATATCCGCGTAGCGCATGCCGAAATGCAAGGTGGCGAAGGCACCCATGGAACAGCCGACCACATGGGCTTTGTCGATATCCAGACCACGCATCACGGCGGCAATGTCATCCGCAGCCATGTCCTGGGAATACATCGCGGCATCGGCGGGCACGTCCGAGGGCGGATAGCCACGGGCGTTGTAGCTGACACAGCGGTAGCGCCGTGAAAAAAAGCGCACCTGGGGTTCCCAGCTACGGAAATCATCGGCGAATTCATGCACGAAGATGATGGCATCACCGCTGCCAGCTTCCTCATAATACAGTTTGGCGCATTCGGCCTGGATGTGTGGCATACGGGTTTTCCTTATGAAATACTCTGGCGAAAAATAACAATAGAGCTGTCGCTAGGCGGTTTCACCATTCTTCTTTAGCAGCCAACTCGGCCATGCGTTCGGTTGCGGCCTCGGGGTTGAAGCCCAAGGTGCGCAAGGTGGTACGAAACTGCTGAGGCAGAGGTGCTTCAACAGACAGGGTACCGCCATCGGGGTGCGGCAGTTTGATGGAACGGGCGTGCAGATGCAGGCCCTTGCCCAGATCCATGCCGGGTAAGCTGGCGTCGATGCCGCCATACTTGCTATCGCCCAGGATCGGCGTACCTATGGCGGCACAATGGGTGCGCAATTGATGGGTCCGTCCCGTGCGCGGCCACATGGCCAGCCAGGCCGCCTGATCGCCGATCTGTTCAATGACCACGAAATCGGTGATAGCCTGCTTGCCCAGCTTGCGGTCAACCCGCACACGCTCCCCATCCGGTCCCGGGGTCTTGGCCAGGGGCAGATTGATCTGGCCTCGCAGTTCCGACGGCACGCCGGAGACGATAGCCCAATAAAGCTTTTCCGTATTCCGATCACGAAAAGCGCCGGTCAGGGCGGTGGCGGCGCGGGCATGCCGGGCCAGGACCAAAACACCGGAGGTATCCCGGTCCAGGCGGTGTACCAGACGAGGGCGCTCCTTGGCGTCAAACTGAAGCACGTCCAGCATGCCATCAATATGACGTTTGGTACCGCTGCCACCTTGAACCGCCAGGCCGGCCGGCTTGTCCAGCACCAAGACAGAGGTGTCTTGGTGCAGAATACGTTGGCGCAATTCCTTGGTATCCTGTTCGGAAACCGCCTGTGGAGGGCGCTTTTTCCTGGGCGCTGGCGCGTCCAGGGGCGGCACGCGCACCTCCTGCCCCGGTTGCAGGCGGTGGCTCGCCTTGACCTTGGCGCCATCGACACGTACCTGTCCCTTGCGCAGCATCTTTTCCAGCCGGCCATGGCTAAGTTCGGGGAAATGACGCTTGAACCAGCGGTCCAGGCGGACCTCGCCCTCGTCCGGCCCTACCGCCAGCATTTGCAAGGCGCTCATAGGGCTCGTGGTACTCATGCCAGTACCTGACGGAATATCACCAGACCGGCGAACAGGCCGCAAATGGACAACAAAAGGTTGCCGGCGATATAGGCAAAGGCAGGTCCCAGGCTGCCGCGCTCCAGCAACAGCACCACATCCATGGAAAAAGCCGAAAACGTGGTGAAGCCGCCCAGCAACCCGACCACCAGGAAACCACGCATCTCCTGGGTCGCCGACCAGCGCAACGCCAGATATTCCATCAGCACCCCAAGAATGAACGAGCCCAGGACATTCACGGTCAAGGTACCCCAGGGAAAGGCGGTGCCCGCCCAGCGCATGACTTGGCCCGAAATCAGATGACGCCCCATGGCGCCCAAGGCACCACCACAGGCGACCGCCAACAGCATATTCATGTCTCTGGCTCCTCCTTGGGTTCAGCCCGCAGCTTAGCCCAATATGCCATACGTTTGCCTACCTCGCGCTCAAAACCGCGTTCAGCCGGGCGATAAAAATTCTGCCGGGGCATCTGTTCGGGGAAATAATCCTGGCCGGAAAAGCCCTCCTCTGTGCCGTGATCATAGACATAGCCGTCGCCGTAGCCTAGATCCTTCATCAGGCCCGTGGGTGCGTTCAGAATATGTTTTGGCGGCATCAGGGAGCCGGTCTCCCGCGCCGCGCGGTTGGCCTGGCTTAGCGCCTCGTAGGCGGCGTTGGATTTGGGCGCGGTGGCCAGGTAAATCACCGCCTGGGCAATGGCCAACTCGCCTTCCGGGCTGCCCAGAAAATCGTAGGCATCCTTGGCGCCATTAGCCTGGA
>PCBT01000091.1 GCA_002731375.1 Rhodospirillaceae bacterium
GGGCCGTGACAACAGTATCCCGTATCTGTTTTTGTAAATGACCCAATGGAGGCAATTCCTATGAGTTACACGCGTGTATTGGTTCTAGAAGTACCTTCATCAATTCCATGGACTGGTTTCATGAAACTTTTTAGAACAACGACAGAGCCAAAATTGAAGGCATTAAAAAACTAAAAATTGTTGCGAACTGGTCATTCGTTCAGATAGGCGACCACGCTGCCATGATAATCGCTGAGTTCGATACGAAGGCGAAGATGAATCAATGGCACAAGGGGATGCTTGCCGTCCGGCAAGGCATCCAAGCCGACACGGGCATGCAGGCGTGGATTTATCATGGACCATTTAAAGCCAGCGGCTAATCCTTCTCCAAGACCGGAGTGGCGACGCCCGTACCTTCGGGCTGAATAACGCGAACTGTATAGGCAGTGCTGTCGACCGAGATCGCATCGCCTGCCGCTGCACCGGTGGGCAAGCCGCCTTTGCGCAAATAAACCCGGGCTGGGCGCAGACCACGCCGACGCCTGATAGCGGATCGACTTCAAAAAACTCGTTGCCGAAAATGCCGCTGACTGTACTGGCCAAACCGCCAGACGGCGTATAGCTCGATGCCGACCGGTGCGCCAGGTACTTGGCAGCGTGGGGGATGATATCTCGTAGCAGATAGAGCTTGCTACGGCCCTTTACCTGCACTGGATTAACGCGGGTCAGGATATCACGCATTTTCCGGTTATCGAGACCAAGTTCGGCTGACAGCCGTGTCGCCGTGTATCGGTCAGTTGTTTCGGGCATTAACCCGTCGTCCAAAATTCTGTGACTAGAAAACATTTGGGATCGTGCGTTACCCGCAGGTCATTGTTCACAGAAGGACCCGCAGAAAACTGCGGAATCCGATCATAATACAAGCCCGGTCGTTTATAAAGAGCCTAAGAAGTATGGAAAATCGTGTCGAAAGCGGCATACAATCTGGCGCTAAAGGGGAAATCACATGATCAAGCGCTTTTCTAGTTTGTTTGCTGGCCATATCGACCTGGGTGATATAGGCCAGGACGCTACACCGGCCAACGAACGGTTCTATTCTGACAAGGAGTTGGCCACGATATTTGATAAGACTGAGGCCATGGCCCTGGCCATGGACAAGCTGGGCTATCACGCCCTATGGCTGGCCGAGCATCATTTCCAGCGTGAGGGCTATGAATGTATACCCAACGTGTTGATGATGGGCCTACATCTGGCGCATCTGACCGATCGCTTGCGCATTGGTTGCGGTTTCAACATCACGCCGATGTGGCATCCCCTGCGCTTGGCTGAGGATTTTGCCATGGCTGATCACTTGACCAAGGGACGGGTCATTTTCGGCGTCGGTCGCGGTTATCACACCCGTGAGGTGGAAAGCCTGGGCGGGCCAATGCTGGATGGCGATGCCAACCGAGAGATTTTTGAGGAACAGGTGGAGATCCTATTTAAGGCCTTTCACCAGGACTCGTTCTCCCACGACGGCAAGCATTACACCTTGCCGGCCAGGGTGCCCTACCGCGGTTATGACCTCGAAGAGATGACCCTAGTGCCGCGCCCACTGAACCGGCCGGTGGAATGCTGGCAACCGGTGGTTAGCGCCACCCAGCGTGGCCTGGACTTCATGATGAAACATGGCATCAAGGGCATCGTCGGTGGCGGTTCGGCACTGATGGCGCAAAGCTCCATCACTGCCTTCCAGGAAGCGCACAAGCAGGCTGGCATCGATGGACCGATCGGGCAGAACCTATGCCTGGGCATTTCCTATCACCTAGCGCCCACCCGCGAGCAGGCAATTGCCGAGGCCACACCTTACTTTGAGGAACACGCCAAGATGTTCGCACCGCTCGGCTTCCTGGGCCCCATGGAAGACAGCCAACTCGAGACCTTAGGCCGGCGCGGTGGTTTCAAGGATAGTGGACTGGCGGATCTGGCCTATTCCTGCGAGCGCGGGGCCTGGTATTGCGGCCCACCTAAAGGCTTCGTCGAGTTCTTACAAGATATCGCAGAACAATACCCGGGCCTGGAAGACGTCAACGTGCAATCAGCCATGGGTACGCCGCAGTCGGTGATACTAGAGCAGTTGCAGTGGTTTGCCGAAGATGTGATGCCCAAGGTTGTCTAGGCGTCAGGGATGCTTTGGCAAAGAGGGATCGTTGGCACAAATTCCTGACCATGGGCCACCCCGATAGGGTCATGCTGCCATAAGTTCACCGTCAAAGCAAAAACTGGCGTTGGGCACTTCCGTGACGAAGGTTTCATCGCCACCCTCATAAGTTTTCTGATCCGATCCGACCGAGCAATTACAGAGACGGCTTCCACGAGTACGGCCGACCAATAGCCCACGCTTGTCCATTTGGCGAGGTTCGCATTTTTCCATAAAATGAGAGTGCAGGCCAGCCTTCGGCAGTTTCCTGTTCCGGGTGGTCATTTTTTTCTACGATGGCATGACGATCACGTCTTTCCCTGAACCATCACGAAATTGCCCAACTTCCACCATTTGTTGACCACATTCTCCTGACACCCTAACGCCCTGGAAAGATCAGCTGGAAAGGCCGGCCGATCGGTCAGCAGCGTACAGGCCGGTAATTCAAAGATTGTCTGGAGGGCTGTCATGGAACTGGACTTTGATCCGCAAGTGGAAAAGCAAATGCAGCGTGGCGGGATACCGCGCGGTATCGTCGATTTGATCATACGGTTCGGCGAGCGCCAACACAGCTGCGGTATCGAGCGCTACGCGGTGACCAGGAGAACCATCAAACGCATCAGACGTTACCTGGGTCCCGACAGCAGCCGCATCCTTGAACGCTATGCAAGTCTCTACGCCATCACCATCGAAAACCGGGTCGTCACCGTTGCCCGAAACGGCCGCCCCATACGGAGAATATTGAATGATCAACAAACTCATCGCAAAGAAGCGGCACAATTCATCAGGTGTTAACCACGATCCGCGAGAACGACTGGATGCCCAGATAACGCCGGGGAGCCAGGGGGCCGCGACGGTGTTGGAAAGCAACCCCGATTTTCACCGTGCCCGTCTGCAGGACATGATGGCCCCTCGCACACCGACCCAACAGCCCGCGGCACAAAGTGCCGGAAAGCGTTCCGTGCTGATCGGTCCTGGCGTCGAATTTGATGGTTCACTTGAAAATTGTGATGAAGTGGTGATCGAAGGAAATGTGAGAGCCACCATCACGGCGGCCCATCTCCTGGTAAAGGCGGCCGGCACATTCTCGGGCAGCGCAGACGTCGAGAAGGCCGAAATCGAGGGTGACTACGAAGGCACCCTCACGGCCCGTTCCCAGTTACAGATCCATCAAACCGGCAGGGTTACCGGCGACATCAACTATGTCCGGCTGGAAATCGCCTCCGGTGGCATTCTGACCGGCAAGATCAGCGAGTGCACGGAGGAGGAGCACAAACAGATCCACGAGCCATCCCCCACACAGCCGGAAGAGGGGGGCACGGCCCCGGAGGAGATCCATCCCGACGTAAAGGAGAGCATGCAATGAAAATTCTTCTCGCGGCCACCGTGGTTGCCCTGCCTCTCGCTCTTGGTTCTGCCGGGGCCATCGCGGGCGGAATAGATGAAAGTCTTCTCTTGGAGGAACATTTTGAACATCTCGCCTTCGTGGACTTCACAGGTTACCAGGCCATGCAGGCAGCCCTTGATCCGTCCTCGAGACCCGGCAATCCGAGGCAGGGCGCTTATGAGGCGACCGAACTGGATAATTACGGCCATGCCTGGGTCTATCTTAATGCCCTGGCGGATTATGGCTCCCTATCGACACATGCAGGCCCGGGGAAAAGGGCCTATGCCTGCTATCTGACGGCCCGCCGTAACGCCATGGCAACGGGGGGCTCCGAGGGCCGCGATGCGACGGGGGCCTGGCTTGAGCTGGCCGAGCGCTGTGGCGCTGCCCTGCGCGCCACTGTTGTGCGCTGGGCAGAGGGGAATTCCGTTCCTCTGGCGCAAGAGGATCTCCGGGGGTCGGCTCCCTACCGCATGTTTTTCCCATTCGACACCGCCAGGATAACCCCGATCAGTGACAACATCCTTGATTACATCGCTCGGTTTGAGCGGGTGGAGGGGCCGGCCCGCGTCGTGGTCGCGGGCCACGCCGACCGTTCCGGACCGCCAGCCTACAACATGGCGTTGTCCAGGAAGCGGGCCAACGTCGTGGGGGCCAGGTTCGCCGCTTACATGCAAGGCGCGCCCGCCAATCGGGTCCAGGCGGTTGGCGAAACCAGACCTCTCGCCCCGACCCGCGATGGCATTCGCCATCCACGCAACAGGCGCGTGGAGATCATGATCGACCGGCTATGAGGCGACTTGGACCGATGCTGGATTGTTTGATCCGGCTCTTCGCACCGGTTGGCGGAACAACATCCGAAGATTACAGGCGAATTGTGTTTTGGCGACGAACTTGACGTCAGCAGCCTGCGAAGAGGCGATCTTTCCGTAGGAAATTTGCCAGTTCATCGAGCAGCTGAATTGACCGAAAAGGGTTTTCGCTACTTTAACATTATACTCAACGTTCCTTCGAGCCAACGTGGTCGTGAACTCACCGCCTAGGAATTTCGGGAAGTAGTGCCCAACGAAGGGCCGTGAGACAGGGTCAACGCCCGCGCATAAAAAGAGGGGGAGCGGCGAACCGCTCCCCCGGCAAATTGATCCAGTAGCCGGTTACCACATGGCAACCGGGTTAATGATCATCTGAACCGCGCCTTTTAGCCGCGCTTGTCCAAGTACAAACATGAATTCATGTACGCCTTCCTTGGCAAGGCGCCCTGTGTTCATGGTCTCAAGAATGTAGACACCATTTTCCTTTAGTGCAGTGACGTGCCCATAAAAAGCCTTATCACCTTTACCAGGCGGGAAAACGTCTACTCCCCATGTGTCAGCTCCAATTGCCATTGGATTTGTCGATACGAGATACACATAGGCTTCGTTACTCAGGCCTGGTTCTCCTGAAACCCAATCTTTGGGATTGGAGGCAAGCATTCCATCGGTCCAGCCAGTGTGAAAAAGGATCACATCACCCTGTTTAAATGTGACACCTTGAGCCTTGGCTGCAGCTTTGATATCAGCAGAGCCTATAACCTGTCCCTTTTTCATGGTTTTGACACCAAAATATTTTGCCATATCAACCATTACACCACGACCAACCATTGGTGGAATTTTAGCAATGCCGAGTTTTTGAGGCCTTTTATATCAGCAAAATCCTGACCTTTGTTACAGTTGTAAAACACGCCGGCTTCACCGAGATGACCTAGTCCATCAATTTGTGGGCCCGTCCCTAACCACATCTGAAGGACATCGTCGTTGTAAACTATGGGCCAGCCAAACGCTTTACCTAAGTCATTATTCCACTGCTGTCCGGGCTGTACAACTTGTAGTTGTGTATATCGCGGTGCAAAAGCTGGCATACCCGGAAAAATGACTATTCCGAGTGGATGGCTCTCACCTTTTTTTACCAATTTGGTGGCAGCTAAAACCTGCTGAGGCGTGACGTAGTTGGCTGCACCAATTTCGTCGTTCTTACCCCACTTAGATGGCTTGCATTCGGCCACCAGACTGGTGCCAGCCGCCAGCGACAGACCGCCTGCAAGCACGACCAATCTCACTACTTTTGAAACTTTGTTCATAGAATTACCTCCCTATTTCGATTTCAAATGATAGTCGTTCCCGGCCTTTTATCCCAACGCCGAAGGCGTGACCGGTGCGCCAGCCTGACACAAATCATTTGCTTACTATAAGGAGATTGGATGTAGAGATTTTTTTTGAAGGTCCTCTGGCCATAACGCAAAGGTGGGCGGCAGGCGCTGGTGAGCTATATTGGTGCGTCCAGTTCGACGCGAAGGCGCTCTAGGGCCTCGCCAAAGCCAATAGCAAGGCGCACTTCGTCTGTCGCCGGACAGGCCAATTCCGAGCGCGAGAAGTGATTGAGCATGGGGTCACCAAGGGAGATCAACGTGATGGAATATGAAACTATCGATTTCGAAGTTACGGACAGTGTTGCAACGATCACGCTTAACCGTCCGGACAACGCAAATACTCTGAATAAGAAGATGGTTGAGGAGTTATTTGCTGTATCGATCAAGTGTTCGACCAACAAGTCAATCCGTTCAGTGATACTTACTGGGCGCGGCAAACTATTCTGCGGCGGAGCCGATTTAGCTGTTTTGTCTGAAATGGACGGCCATGGTGAAGCGCAGATTCTAGAATTGGCGACTATTCTCCACGCTGCCATTACGCGGTTTTCGCAGATGGATGCGCCCCTCGTAGTCGCAGTTAATGGAGCGGCTGGTGGCGGTGGCTTCTCACTCGCCTTGGCTGGCGACTACGTAATTGCTTCAGATAAGGCAAAATTTGTTTCCGCTTATACGGCTTCAGCGTTAACGCCAGATGGCTCGTCAACGTATTTTCTTGCCAAGCACGTAGGGTTATTGCGCGCCAAAGAGCTGGCGATGACCAATCGGGTGCTTAGTCCAGATGAAGCTCTGGATTGGGGTTTGGTGAACAAGGTTGTTCCCGCTGACGAGCTTGCAAGTAAGGCCCGGAAGATGGCAGGCGTTTTTGCAACCGGACCGACTAAGGCGTTTGGCGGATTAAAACGTCTCTTACAGACTGCCTTTTCCGACACGATGGAAACCCAACTCGACAAAGAGTCGGTAAGTGTTGCCGCGATGATGCGAACACACGACACGCCGCATGCCATTGCTTCTTTTCTTAATAAGGAAAAGCCAAATTTTAAGGGTGAATAGCTGCGAGGCTATTTATCCCACCCTTGGTCGCGCCCAGAAGCGGCGATGGCCTTTCGAGTTCAGCTAACTCGTCAATGGAGGAACACCAATGCACCAGAAAACGGAAGAGGAGGTTCAGCGCGAGAAACGCGCGGCCCGGTTACAGCGCTATGCCGTCGCCGCAGTGGTCGCCATCGTCCTCGTACTTTGGTCTTATGATATTTGGTTTCCGGCCACCCAAACCCTAGCCCGTGAATAACTCCCGCGCCCTTTCTTAGGCCTGACCCTTGGCCTGCGGTCCATGACCCGCGGCGGCAGTGTTGCCTAAGATCAAGAAGCGCTGTTCATACGGCCGCCAGTAAGCGGCCAGGGCACGCCGGTTGTACCGGGCAAACTCAGCGGCAAATCATCGAGATGGCGGATGGCGAGATAGGCGAAGGCCTCGGCCTCAAGAGAATCGCCGCGCCAACCCACCGTCTCCACCGGTGCCACGGGGACCGCCAATGCCTCGGCCAAAGCCGACATCAGGCTAGGATTATGCCGGCCCCCGCCGCAGACCAGCCATTGCGCCGGCGCCTCTGGAAAATGCGCCCGCGCCCTGGCGACGGCCTGGGCGGTAAAGGCGGTCAGGGTCGCCGCACCGTCCTCAGGGGACCATTCGGGCGCGCCGGGTAGGGCAAAATCGTCGCGGTCAAGGGATTTTGGCGGCGTCAGGTCGAAATAGCCATTCGCCAACAGCATAGACAAAGCGGATTGGTCAACTTGGCCGGCCCGCGCTAAACGACCGCCCTGGTCCATCTCGCCCTTGCCGCAGCGACGCAGCCAATCATCGATCAACGCGTTACCGGGACCGGTGTCGAAGGCCAGCATGTCGTCATTCCGGCCTATCCAGGTAACGTTGGCGACACCGCCAATATTCAGCACCGCCAGAGGTTTGGGCAAGGCCGCCGCCAGAGCGGCGTGGTACAACGGCGCCAGGGGTGCGCCCTGGCCGCCCGCCATGACATCCGCAGTGCGAAAATCATCCACCACATCAATGCCGGTCAGCGTGGCCAGCAAGGCTCCGTCGCCGATCTGACAGGTTTTCCGCAGCTCCGGCTGATGTAAAATTGTATGTCCATGAAATCCAATTACTTTTATTTTACCGGTATTTATAGATTTTTTTTTAAGCAATAAATTAATCACTTCAGCATGGGCCCTGGTCAACGCTTCCGCGAGATTCGCGACCGCCTTCGTGTTGCACCGGCCACCAAGCACGGCGCGCAACGCGGCCTTCATTTCGCCATCATATGGCACTGCCAGGGCCGCTCCCTGATGCACCTCAGCCCGGCCATCGCTGCTCAACAGGGCGACATCGATACCATCCATGGAGGTCCCGCTCATCAGGCCGATGGCGGTGCGCAACTCGGTCATGGCGCGGCCCGCCTCTGATGCATTGCCGCCCCGCCCCCGGCTGTGTTACACAGCCTCGGCCTCTGAGCCATTTTGGCCATTTGGGGCGCCCGGGCCTCCCGTAATCTGGAAATTGATATCATGACCGCCTTCAAATCCGAGTTTGTCCGCACGCTGGTCGAGCGTGGCTTCATGCACCAATGCACCGATCTGGATGCCCTGGACGAGTTGGCCGCGCGCCAACGGATCACCGCCTATATCGGTTATGATTGTACCGCACCCAGCCTGCATGTCGGAAGCCTAGTGCAGATCATGATGCAGCGCCATCTGCAAAAAACCGGGCACCAACCCATCGTTTTGATGGGCGGCGGTACCACCAAGGTAGGCGACCCTTCGGGCAAGGATGCCTCGCGGCAATTGTTGGGCGACGACGACATCGTTGCCAATATGGCCGGCATTCGCGAGGTTTTCAGCCGTTTCGTGGACTTTGGCGAGGGCGCGGGCGATGCCGTCATGGTCAATAACGATGACTGGCTAAGCGAGCTGGCCTATATCCCGTTTTTGCGCGACATGGGGCGGCATTTCTCCATCAACCGGATGTTGAGTTTCGACTCGGT
Organism: Rhodospirillaceae bacterium; assembly: GCA_002731375.1. GTDB lineage: Bacteria > Pseudomonadota > Alphaproteobacteria. Next base: position 8,769 of record PCBT01000091.1, read on the forward strand.
CAAGCTGCGCCTGGAGCGGGAGCAGCCGCTGACTTTTCTAGAATTCAATTACATGATCCTACAGGCCTATGATTTCCTGGAACTGAACCGGCGCCATGACTGCGTCTTGCAACTGGGCGGCTCTGACCAATGGGGCAATATCGTCAACGGCGTCGAATTAGGCCGCCGGGTTGATGGCGCGGCGCTATATGGCTTCACCACGCCGCTGCTTACGCTGGCCTCGGGCGCCAAGATGGGCAAGACGGCCCAGGGTGCAATCTGGCTCAACCCCGATATGTTGAGCGCCTATGATTACTGGCAATTTTGGCGCAATACGGAAGATGCTGACGTGGGCCGTTTTCTGCGCCTTTTTACGGAATTGCCCTTGGATGAAATTGCCAAGCTGGAAGCCTTGCAGGACGCCGAAATCAACGAAGCCAAAAAGATTTTAGCCGAGCACGCCACCGACATGTGTCATGGCGCAGACGCGGCCAAGGCAGCGGCGGAAACCGCCCGGCAAACCTTTGAAGAAGGCAGCGTGGCGACGGATCTGCCCACGGTGGATGTTCCGAAGGCGGAACTACAGGGTGGCGCGGTGCTGTTCGAACTGTTGCGCCGGGCCGGTCTGTGCAAATCCAACGGCGAGGCCCGGCGTCTGATCAAGGGCGGCGGCGCGCGGGTCAACGACAAATCCGTAGCCGAGGAAATGGCCAAGGTCTCCATGGACGATATAACGGCGGGGGGCGTGATTAAGTTGAGTGCTGGCAAGAAACGTCACGTCCTGATCAGGCCGGCATAGATTTAGCTTACATATCGCTGCAAAGCATCCTTATTGTCCTCGCGTCCAGCTTGGTCATGTTCATTACTTGTGGGCAGGCTCAGGATAAAGCATTACGCATCATCAAGAAGAATGATGCCAATGGCGACGGTCGGATCAGCCAGAAGGGATGGCTACTGGATGGACCCAATCGCGCTCTATCGGGGGCGACCGCCGCTTGATAGCGGTGCCATGAAGGCATTGCCCATGGCGGAAAAGCAAGTGCCGATACCGGTTGTTCTCGATGATGGCACGATGCAGCCCAGCGATAGCAAACTCGTTTGGCCATACGCCTGTTGGCACGATTGATCTTTAGCGGTCCCGGTTTTCCGGTTCCATGAAACTGTCGTCGATGGTGGGTTCGTCCAACCCTTCGACGATACGGCGTAAGAAACCAGGCGCCAGGGCCGAGAGCAAATTTACCGACACCTTGGGTTTGATCAAATCGCCGCCGACCTTATAGGTGAAGGCGAAGACGCCCTCTCCCTTGCGGCCGATCAGCAGATCACCAAGGATCGGGATCACGCCAAGGACCGAGTTGATCGTGTACGAAGGCACGATGGCACCCTTGAATTTCAAACCCTGTTTCTCGATCCCATAGTCGCCGGTGGCGATCAAGGCCAACGCTGGGCCCACGGCGCGGGCGCGCTCGATATACAATTGTCCACTCTGCAAGGTGAAGGGAACATTCAGGCGAGTGAAGGCAATACCCTTGTCGTTCAGCATGTCACCCAACCCCTGTAACGAGCCCAAGGTCAGCAAATTCGCCAGCACCGGCGCCTTGACCACGCGGAAATTATCAGCTCGCAATTGCCCGACTATTGGCCCCTCGCCATTGACCTTGGCGCCAGCACTCTCCGGCATCAGAAAATCAAGATACATGTTGCCGCCCTTGGCATTTTCGTAGATGCCAAGCGCCCGCGCCATGCCGCCCGCATCGCCCGCGACGATGGTGTAGCGCCGCCCGCCCGACGCCGCACGCACGGTGAAGCCGACCGGCTGCCCACCTGCCATCACGCCGCGCATATTGGCCGTCAGCCAGCGGCCATCGACCCGCGTGCCAGCGCCTCGCACACGCTGGACCACGACACCGTCCGTCAATAAGACCTGATCAATCTGCAAACCCAGCTCCAGCGGCGGCTCCCCGCTGTCTGTTCTACCGCCGGCCCACCAACTTGGCACGAATGAGCGCAAATCAAGACTGGGGCCCTTGAGATGCAGGCGATAGCCGCCATTGGGCGAGACAGCCATATCAACGCTCAAGCGGCTTGCCCCAAGCGCAAGATCCTCGCTGTATAAGGTTTGCAGTCCAGCCTCGGCCGCCAATTTGGCTCTGCCGCGTGCGGCCAGCCCAGCTCCCGATATCTCCCAATAATCAATGACCATCTCGCCGTTGGCTCCGGCCTGAAAGGTCAACTTCATCTCCGCCGGCACGGTATTGGGTTTATGCCAACCGATCTCGTTCAGATCCACGGTGGCGTTTGTTAAATCGAATCTTCCAGCTCCACGCCGGGTGCCATTGTCATAAACGTCAACGGTAACCGCCATGTTCACGGCGCCCTGCAACCGCCCCATGGAGAGCAGCCCCAGTTCCTTCCATTGCGTCTCGGCAACAAGGCCATGGAAGGTCAAATGATCAGCTGGCGCACCCTTGGCGGCGCGAAAGCCGCGCTTCCACGACAATTGCAGCGGCACGCCATTGATCGCTCCTTTGCCCGACATTTTCAAGGCGTCCTGCTCCAGGGCCAGGGTAAAGGTGCCAGCCGTCAGCGCGTATCCACCGGGCATTTCGCGCAAGGACAATTCGGCGATATTGGTGGCGGCGGAAAAACCAATCTGATCCAGCGTAAGAGCATTGCTCAAGGGAATGTGAAACCGGGCCCGCGTGGCCGACAGGCCGGCGGCATTCTCCGGTTTGATGGCCAGCGCCTGAGCAAACGCCAAAGGCTTGCTATCCAATAGGCTCAACACCTGCCGCACACCACCATGGGCAACAAACTCCACGTCCAAAACCGCCGGTTTAGCGGCAAGCTCCGCCACGTGCAGGCGTCCTTCGCCGATCTCCAGGCCGCCGGCGTTAGCCTGTTCCACGATCAGCCTGAACTCCCGCGCATCAACATGGCCGCTGCCCCTGGCATTCCGCAACGGCGGCAGTTCGCCAAAATAGTCCGCCGCCGCATCTTGGAACGACCAGTCCAACTGCACCATGCCGGCCCGTGGCCGGACCAGATCCAAATCACCGGGCCGAATATCAACGCTGAAACTGCCCTGTGGCACGTGGCCTTCGTGAACATGGCTAAACACCCACTGGCGCGCATCCACGCCAAGAGTTTCGGGCCAATAGAGGCGCAATTTCTCCATATCGACGTTTTCGAATTGGCCCTTGCCCCGCAGCGATATAGCCCCGGCCCCATCACGGTGCCATGCACCATCGGCTCGAATCGCCAGACCGTCGCCCAAATCAAGATGCAGGCCATTCAGCGTCAAATTGGTCAGATTCTTCGACAATCGGCCATTGGCCGCCATGGCCGCCAGCGGCATTGCCTTGGAATTGAGAACGGGCAGCAAGATCTCTCCAGGCCCCGTCTCGATCTCAAAGTCCATGTTCTCGATGCTGCCATCTGGCAGGATCGACAGATCCAGGCTGCCCGCCGCTACTACCTTTACGCCGCGTAGATGTTCAAGGCCCTTGCTGCCAATATTCTCGGCCAGGGCCGCGACATCAACCTCGGCGAAATTCATCGCCGCGGCTATGGGCGCAGTTTCATCGCGATACAGCGCCGAGATACCCAGGGCCGCTTCCGATTGACCAATGCGCAGCCGTGTCGATAGGCGCATGGCGACGCCAATCGCGTCCTGACGCAAACTCAAGTCAGCCGATGGGACAGCCAGATCAAGGCCACTAATGGCATCGTGAAGCGACAGATCGGCACCGCGCACGCTCAATTCGCGAAGCTCGCCAAAGGCCGCCATGGCAACGCCCGCTCCGTCGCCATTGCCATTGTCCCGCTTGGGCAAACCAAGCTTGTTTAGATCAAAAATAATCCCCTGGCGCGCAGACGCAGTGTCGAAACCTTCATCGTTGGTGATCTCGATATGACCATCGCCGTGGCGCAGCAACCGCAAGCGCGGTTCAATCAATTGCAGACCAACAACACGAACCTGGCCCGCCAGTAAGGCATGAGTATCAAAAGCGATCGACATGCGGGGCACTAGGATTAAGTCCACGCCTTGCCGATCCACGAAGCGGGCGCCAACGACCCTGACATCCAGCTTCCTTTGCCAGCCTTCCCAACTCAACACCGCATCCTTGAAACGTACCCGGAAACGCCAGGACGGATCATCCAGCAAGTCTTCCAGATAAGGCGCCAGGGGCGCTATTGACACCGGCCCTTGCGACAACATGGCGCCGGCCCCGATCAATGCCAGGATAATCAAGGACAGAGCGGCCGCAACGGCCTTGCCCAATATGCTGCCTGTTCTTTTCATCAAGATAGTCGGCCGAGTTGCCTGCTATTGCCGCGTGGGAAAGTTCAGGTTAGCGGGATTAGTGTAAGAAAGGAAACAGCTCCCGGCATGATCAATACAGGAACATCGGTTTATCCAACGCATAGCGTACGCTGAGCCGGTAGGCTTCAATATCGTAAAGCTGGTTCACATCAACCCGCTTTTCGCCTTGAATACAAGTGTTCGCCGCCACCGTGGTGTAGTTACCGTCGCGCAAGGCCATCATGACACCGGATTTACCGTCTTCAAACTGCTGCATGGCCAGATTGGCGAAAATCGTCGCGACCATGCGGTCAAGGCTATCGGTAGGACCGGCTCGCATCAAATAAGCTAATTCTTGGTTGACCGTCGCGACGCCGCCTCCGGTCAAAATCGCCATTCACATATCAGCCTCCCCAACAGCCTTCAATCCGAAACCCAACATAGCCATTATTGACCATTTGGGTTCGTTTGGGAAAAGCGCTATGAAAGAGGCGGAAATATTTTGCGCTGCGGAATGGAAGGGTATGATCATGACGATGAACGATGGGGCCAACAATGACGTCAGAGTTTGCGAAGTTGGCCTGCGGGACGGCATTCAGGGCATTGATCAGTTCTTTCCCACGGACAAGAAAAAGGCCTGGATAAGAGGCGAAACCGCGGCCGGGGTGCCGGAGATCGAGGTTTGCTCCTTCGTGCCCCCCAGTGTTTCAGGTCAATTCGTGGATTGTGAAGAGGTTATTGACGATGCCCTGAGCCTTGAAGGCTTGAAGGTTTCGGCCTTAGTGCCGAACCTGCGTGGCGCTCAACGTGGCTTTGCCACCGGCGTGCACAAGTTGAGCTTCGTCTTGTCCGTCTCCGAGAGCCACAATCAGGCTAACGTGCGATGCAGCCGGGAAGAGTCGTTGGAGCAGTTCCGCCAGATCGCGGAATTGCGTAATTCCACGCCAGAGAACAAGCAAGTCACCCTTGGCGTCGGCTTGGCCACAGCATTGGGCTGCACGATTGAGGGACAGATAGATCCGGGCGAAATCGTCCGCATCGCCGAAAAGGCAATGGAGCTGGGGGCTGACGAATTGGCTGTTTCTGACACCGTCGGCTATGCCAACCCGATCCAGGTCCGGGATGTCTATCGCCTGCTGCGCAGGCATCTGGGTGTTGATGTATTGTTGAGCGCGCATTTTCATGACACCCGCGGCCTGGGCCTGGCCAATGTGCATGCCGCTCTGGAAGAGGGCGTGCGCCAATTCGATGCTTCCCTGGCCGGATTGGGCGGCTGTCCTTTCGCGCCGGGGGCCAGCGGCAATATTGTGATGGATGATCTGGTCTTTATGCTGGAAGCCATGGGCCTGAATACCGGTGTCGATATTGATGCGCTCGTCGCGGTGCGCGAGATCGTCGCGGCTGGCCTGCCCGACGAACCCTTGCTGGGCGCAATCGCCAAGGCCGGCGTGCCAAAAGGCTTCTCCCAGGGTAGCACCGCCGCCTAGTATGGTTTCTTGGCGGGCGATCCGCGCGCCGCGAACACGGCTCGAAATCTGAATTAGGCTGGCATCGCAATGTGATATCAGGCCAGGATATCCAACAAGCGTTCTTCCATCCGCTTGGCTGCATTGAAAACGGCGCCATTGGCCTTAAAGGCATGCTCGGCGGTTTTCAGGCTCACAATATCCTCGGCCTCCACCGGACCGACCGCGACCTGCTGCGACGCGATTTTGACCTGCCCACCATCGGACGGTTTGTTCTGGGCCGCTATTGGCGCCGGGCCAGCGAAGCGGAACCGATTGAATTCGTACTGCTGTTCGAAGACTACCTCGTCGCTATTTACGGCCGACGTCTGGGCAATTACGGCAGCGCCGGTCTGACGGTGACCGGCCACCGGGCCGACGGTAACGATGACGCCATCGTGTACAGCAAGATCGAATCTTACAATGCCCCCGTCATCCTGTTGGATTGGCGCCTGAAGTTGCGCGAAGGTGGCTGGCGGGTGGTTGATATCATGGTTGAAGGCGTCTCGCTCGCCATGGCCCAACGGTCGGAATTCACCTCCGTGATCCGCGGCAGCGGCGGCAAGGTCTCGGGCCTATTGGCAAAATTGCGTAAGAAAACCCAGACCGTCGCGCTCAACAATGATGCGGCTGCCCCCGCCGGCAATACGGACAGGACGCAGTAGTTAAACTTGGAGAAGTTCCGGGCTTAAGCCTCGGGCGAAGCCTCGAAAATAACCAATTCAACGCCTTCCTCGACCTGCTCGCCGGGAGCAAAGGGCAAGCCGGCGATCACCGCGTCACGGGGCGCAGTTATGGTATGTTCCATCTTCATCGCTTCCAGGATCAGCAACGGATCGCCCTTGCCGACGCTGGCGCCGACCTCGACCTGAACCTGTACGATCTTGCCCGGTAGCGGCGCCGTCACCTTGCCACCCTCATCAAGATCTACATCACGCAGGGCCATGGGATCGACGCGTTCAATGCGATGCGCCCGGCCACCAAACAGGATCGTCACCTTGTCACCTTCATGGACCACCGCGGCCGAGANGCGCAAGCCATCCAGATCGGCCCATAAAGTCCCGCCCTCATCCACTTCACCATTGGCCAGCATCTCACCGCCCGGCAATTCTAGGCGGTAACCGGCCACAGCCGGATAGTGCACCGTCACCAAGATATCGCTGCCGTCGCCGTCATCACGGAAACATAGCTCATCATGGCCCTGATCATTCAGGCGCCAGCCGTCAACCTGGACCCAGGGTGAATGTGGATCGGCAGGTGCGGCATACCCTTCGCGGGCCAACAACAGGTCCAGACAAGCCAGGGCCAGGGCATGATTGGGCACGGCGCCAGGGAGTGGGATCAAGTCATCCTTGTGCTTGTCGATAAAACTAGTTTCCAGATCGCCGGCGGCAAAGGCGGGATGGGCCGCGACGGCGGCCAGGAAGTTGACGTTGGTGATAACACCAGCGATCTCGTAACGCTCCAGCGCATCGTGCAAACGGCGCAGGGCTGAGGTCCGGTCCCGGTCCCAAACAATCAGCTTGGCGATCATCGGATCGTAGTAGATGGAGACTTCATCACCCTCGCGCACGCCTGTATCGACACGCAGATGTGGGCCTTCCTTGGGTGGGCGCAGACGATGCAAGGTTCCCGTGGCAGGGAGGAATTTCTTTTGCGGGTTTTCTGAATAGATTCGTGCTTCCACCGCATGGCCGTCGATAACCAGTTCGTCCTGGGTCATGGGTAGGGCTTCACCGGCGGCGACACGCAGTTGCCACTCCACCAGATCCTGGCCGGTGATCATCTCGGTCACCGGATGCTCCACCTGCAGGCGCGTATTCATTTCCATGAAATAGAAGGCATCTTCCGAGAGACCGTGGCTGACATCGGCGATAAATTCCACCGTGCCCGCACCCACATAGCCGATGGCCTTGGCCGCGGCCACCGCCGCATTACCCATGGCGCGGCGCATCTCGGGCGTCATGCCCGGCGCTGGCGCCTCCTCCAATACCTTTTGATGGCGGCGCTGGACGGAACAGTCGCGTTCGAACAGATGCACTGCATTACCTAGTTTATCGGCGAAAACCTGGATCTCGATATGCCGGGGGCGTTCGAGAAACTTCTCCACCAAGACCTTGTCATCACCGAACGAGGACAGACCCTCACGGCGGGCGCCTTTCAGGGCCGTGGCAAACTTGCCAGCCGCATTGACCTNGCGCATGCCCTTGCCGCCGCCACCCAAAACCGCCTTGATCAGCACCGGATAACCGATCTCATCCGCCGCCTTGGTAAGCACCTCATCGGACTGATCATCGCCGTGGTAGCCAGAAACAACGGGAACATTAGCCTTTTGCATCAGCGCCTTGGCCGCCGCCTTTTCACCCATGGCCCGAATGGCCGAGGCCGGCGGGCCGATAAAGACAATATTGGCCGCCGCGCAGGCCTCGGCAAAAGCGGCATTCTCGGCCAGAAAACCATAACCGGGATGGATCGCCACCGCGCCAGTGCGTTGCGCCGCATCGATAATTCGTTCAATCAACAGATAGCTTTCCTGCACCGGCGGGGGTCCGATCAAGACCGCCTCGTCCGCCATGGCCACGTGCATGGCATTGGCGTCCGCCTCGGAATAAACCGCGACTGTGGCGGTGCCCATACAATGCGCGGTGCGCATGACCCGGCAGGCGATCTCACCCCGGTTGGCTATCAGAATTTTGCGAAACATATTCGGGCTCTCTTCGCTAACCTTGTGGCACCCAGGCGGCGGGGCGTTTTTCCAGGAACGCCGTCGCGCCCTCCTGACCCTCGGGCTTGGCCCGGCTTTCGGCAATGCGCCGGGCACTGTCGACCATGACGTTGTTGTCCACGGGGCGGTTATAGACCGCCAGCACCAGGGCCTTGCTGTCCTGCATGGCGATGGGGCCATTTTTCTGAATCATCCCGATCANACGGTCGCGCTCAGCCTCCAAGGCATCCTGGTCGGCCACCACTTCATGCAGTAGGCCAAGCTCCTTGCCCTTGTGGGCATCGATACGCTCGGCAGTGACAAACCAGCGCCGCGCCTGGCGCACGCCCATGGCCTGCACCACATAGGGCGCGATGGTACCGGGGATCAGGCCCAGCTTGACTTCCGACAGAGTGAACGAGGCCGCCTCGACCCCAATGGCGATGTCACAAACCGCGGTCATGCCCAGGCCGCCACCATAGGCCGCGCCGTTGATCAGGCCGATCACCGGCTTGGGACAGGTAAAGATGGTGTTTAACATCTTGGCCAGTTTTTCAGCGTCTGCCTGATTGTCTGCCACGCTCCACTGCCCGGTCTCAAGCAGATAGTTGATATCACCGCCAGCGCAAAAATGCTTACCCGCACCGGTCAGGGTGATGAAGCGCACGTCATCATCTGTGCCCAGATCCATAAAGACTTCCGTCAGGCGGGCTTGCAACTCAACATTCAGCGCGTTAAAGATCTCGGGACGGTTCATGGTGACTTCCGCCAGACCATTGGCGTGCTTCTTCACCAGCACAACATCTTCAGTCATTTTTGGGCACTCATCAAAATATCCTTCAGGCTCACATACGAAAGACACCAAAGTTGGTTGGCTCCACCGGCGCATTCAATGATGCAGATAGAGCTAGGCCCAGCACGTTGCGGGTTTCCGAGGGATCAATCAGGCCATCGTCCCAGCCCCGCGCGGTGGCGAAATAGGGTGAACTTTGTTCGGTGAACTGATCAATGATCGGCTGCTTGAATTCGGCCTCGGCTTCCGCGCTCCACTCCTCGCCCTGGCGCTCAAGCCCGGTCCGGCGCACCGTGGCCAGAACGCCAGCAGCCTGATCCGGGCCCATCAGGGCGAGGGAAGCGCTGGGCCACATCCAAAGAAAGCGCGGGCTATAGGCCCGGCCGCACATGCCGTAATTGCCGGCCCCATAGGAGCCGCCGGTGACGATGGTATATTTCGGTACCTTGGTGGTAGAGACCGCAGTCACCAGCTTGGCGCCATCCTTGGCAATACCCCCCGCTTCGTACTTCTGACCAACCATGAAGCCGGAGATATTCTGCAGAAACACCAGGGGAATATTGCGCTGGCTGCACAGCTCAATAAAGTGCGCACCTTTTAGAGAAGATTCCGAAAACANGATACCATTGTTGGCGACGATGCCCACCGGATAGCCCCAGACATGGGCAAAGCCACAAACCAGCGTGGTGCCATAGAGGCGTTTGAATTCGTCAAACTCGCTACCATCCACGATGCGCGCTATGACTTCATGCACATCGTAAGGCTGGCGCACATCTTGTGGCAGGATGCCGAACAGCTCCTTGGGGTCATAAGCGGGCGGACGCGGTGTTTTGACATCCCAGGAACAATGCTTAACCCGGTTAAGATTGGAAACGATCTGGCGTGCGATCGCCAACGCATGGCGGTCATCCATGGCATAATGATCGGTGACGCCGGAGGTCCGGGAATGCAGATCGGCACCGCCCAGATTTTCCGCCGAGACTTCCTCGCCCGTCGCGGCTTTGACCAGGGGCGGGCCGCCCAAAAAGATCGTGCCCTGTTCGCGCACGATAATACTTTCGTCCGACATCGCCGGCACATACGCCCCGCCGGCCGTGCATGATCCCATGACCACGGCAATCTGCGGGATGCCCTTGGCGGACATGTTAGCCTGATTGTAAAAGATCCGGCCAAAATGGTCCCGGTCGGGAAACACATCGGGCCATTGAGGTAGATTGGCACCGCCCGAATCCACTAGATAGATGCACGGCAGATGGTTCTGCTCCGCCACCTCCTGGGCCCGCACATGTTTTTTCACGGTCATGGGATAGTAGGTACCGCCCTTGACCGTGGCGTCGTTGGCAATGATCAGGCACTCCCGGCCCGAAACCCGGCCAATCCCGGTGATCACCCCGGCGGAAGGGATATCCTCGTCATAAAGCTCCCACGCCGCCAGTTGCTGCAATTCCAGGAACGGCGCGCCTGGATCCAGCAGCGAGCGGATACGCTCCCGCGGTAACAACTTGCCACGGTCCACATGCCGTTGGCGGGAATGCTCGCCACCACCCAGTTTTACCTGGGCAACGGCGGCCCGCAGCGCCGACAGCTTTTCTTCCATATGGGCATAATTCGCCTCGAACTCAGGCGAACGGGTCTGCACCTTGCTGGTGATCACCGCCATCGTCGATAGACCTCAACCGTGAGAACAGAAAGCTACTCCGCCGCCACCTGCGGCAAAGCCGCCAGTGCCGTCTGCAAGGCCGCTTCGTCATAGTCACGGTCTTCCAAATTGCCGGCGAAGTAATCCGTATAGGCGGCCATGTCGAAATGACCATGGCCCGACAGATTGAACAGAATGGTCTTGGCGGCACCTTCCTGCTTGCATTGTTCCGCCTGCTCGAACACCGCGCGGATGGCATGGCTGGATTCGGGCGCCGGCACGATACCTTCGCTGCGGGCGAATTTCACTGCCGCTTCGAAACAGCTGGTCTGCTGATAGGCAGTCGCCTCGATCAGGCCGAGATCCTTGATATGACTGACGATACCCGACATGCCGTGATAGCGCAGACCGCCGGCATGGAACCCTGGAGGCATGAAGGATGAGCCCAAGGTGTACATCTTGACCAACGGCGTCAGGTTGCCCGTATCGCCAAAATCATATGCGTAAGTGCCCCGCGTCAGGGAGGGGCAGGCCGACGGCTCGGATGCGATAATCCGCACATTCTTGCCGCCGCGCAGTTGGGCACCCAGGAACGGGAACGCCAGGCCGGCAAAGTTACTGCCGCCACCTGCGCAACCGATGACGATATCGGGATAGTCGTCGGCCATTTCCATCTGCGCGATGGCCTCGACACCAATCACTGATTGGTGCAGCAGAACATGGTTCAAGACACTGCCCAGAGAATATTTCGTATCATCACGCTGCGCGGCCAATTCCACCGCCTCGGAAATCGCAATACCCAGGCTACCCGGTGAATTCAGGTCTTGCGCCAAAATCGCCTTGCCGGATTCCGTCCGGTCCGTGGGCGAGGCATAACAGGTGGCGCCATAGGTCTCCATCAAGGCCCGACGATAGGGCTTTTGATTGTAGGAAACCTTGACCATGTAGACCTCGACCTCCAATCCAAATAGATTGCCTGCATAGGCCAGGGATGAGCCCCATTGCCCAGCGCCTGTCTCGGTGGTCAGGCGCTTCACACCCTCTTCCTTGTTGTAAAAGGCTTGCGCCACGGAGGTATTCGGCTTGTGACTACCGGCGGGGCTGACGCCTTCGTATTTGTAATAAATACGCGCTGGAGTATCGAGGGCTTTTTCCAAACGCCGGGCCCGATGCAGTGGCGATGGCCGCCACTGGCGGTAAACCTCGCGCACGGGTTCAGGAATTTCGATCTCCCGCTCAGTGCTGACTTCCTGGCCGATCAGGGCCATGGGGAACAGCGGTGCCAGATCGTCCGGGCCAACAGGTTGGCCGGTGCCCGGGTGCAGCACGGGAGGCATAGGCTCGGGCAGGTCAGCGGCCAAATTATACCAAGTCCTTGGCAGCTTCTCTTCTTCCAGAAGATATTTGATTTGATCACTCATTGTGTACGCCTCCAATCAATTAGAAGCGCACAGCATAGTTCAATAATCTACCATCCGCCAGATGCTTGCGCTGAGTAAATCACTATCTTCAAGGGCCGACGTGATCGTCACCACATAGCTCGCCAATTTCTCCAAACCTTGACGGGGTAGAAAGGTTCGTTGCGGGTCACCGATCAGAATTTCCACGCCAGTTGTATGCAAGCCGCGCAGCCAGGATTCTAGATGTTTGGCCAAGGTCCGCCGCTAACACCGAGTCCGCCCTCGTCATGGCCGCGGCGATCGCCTCCAACCCGCTGCCGGCGCCCACATCCAGAACGGTCTCGCCCCACGCGGTCCCCGGCTGGTCAAGCAAGATAGCGGGCCAATGCCTGCCTCCCTGCCCAGGCAAAGACCCATTAGGGCAGGGCACACCGGCAGTTTCCCGCTCCTCATCATTCATCCGCCTGATTGGCATCTCTTCCGCGGCCAGATGAAGCTTGATTTCAGGCAGCAACTCGGGTGATTGCACGACCGTGTTGGCGGCAATGAAGGCAGCCCGGTCCGTGCTCACGAAAGCGCAGGAGAGATACAGGCCTCCACCGCCAGGCCTATTTCCAGCAGACGGCGGTCCCCCATGGTCTCGCCTATCATCGTAAAACCAACTGGAGCATCGCCTTTGTCATGACAGGGCACGGTCAGGGCGCAACGGTCCAGGAAATTGGACACAAGCGTATTGCGCAACAATAACCGGCCCATGGTGCCCCAGGCCTCACCGTCCTCGACATCAGCGATCGCACAGGCGATCACCGGCAAGGTCGGCATTACAATAGCATCGAAGGGCGCCGTGATCCGGTCCGCCGCGGCCATCATATCCGCCCGGATATCGATCAAGTCGATATAATCGGCGGCAGTCCATACCTCGCCCGAGCGGATGCGGGCGGCGACGTTTTGATCATATTGATTGCCGGCACGGTCCAGGACAGCGCGGTGCAAGGTATACGCCTCGGCAGTGGAAAAGCCGCCTATCCGATTGATTGCCGGAATCCGCGCCAGTTCGGCGAAATCAATATTCGTGATCCGCGCGCCCGCCGCTGAAAGCTTGCTCAAAGCGCCCTGGAAAGCAGCAGCAACGGCATCGTCCACATCATCAAAAACCAGATATTTCGGCACCGCCAAACGCAGTCCCTGCAGAGGCCTTGGCGCTAGTTCGGGTGGCGTCTCACCGGCAAAGACCGCATCCACCAGGGCGCAGCAAGCGACTGTTGGCGCCAGGGGGCCGACCGAATCCAGGGTTCGCGACAACGGATAAATGCCTTCGGTGGGCACCCGCCGGGCGGTTGGTTTAAGACCCACCAGGCCGCAAAGGGCAGCGGGTATACGGACCGAACCGGCAGTATCCGTACCCAGGGCGGCGGCGGCCATGCCGTCAGTGACCGAGACGGCAGCACCAGAGGAGGAACCGCCCGGAATGCGCCCCGTCGCCCGGTCCCAGGCATTTTTCGGCGTGCCGTAATGGGCATTGGTACCCGGCGCACCCATGGCGAATTCCACCATGTTCGTCCGCCCGGTGATAACCGCGCCCGCCGCCCGCAAACGCACCACCGCCGGTGCGTCCTTCGTTGCCGGCGCCTCGTCCCGGCGCACGATGGAGCCGGCTAGAGTGACCTCGCCCGCCACATCGCACAGATCCTTGATGGAAACGGGAATACCGGCCAGAGGTGAAGCCACGATGCCGTGTGCACGGGCCTGATCCGAGGCCTTGGCGCATTCCAGGGCCGCCTCGTGATAGACCTTGATAAAGGCGCGCGCGCCCTCGCCTGCCCCGTCATCGATACGGGCCAGAGCGGCCTCGGTCAGGTCCTGACTGCTGGCACGCCCAGCCGCCAGATCCCCAGCTATATCGGCAAGGCTTTTCATTAGACCGCACCGCTGTCATGCAGGACCGCGATCTCCTCCGGCGCATAACCCAGCTCGCCCAGGATTTCGTCCGTGTGTTCGCCCAATTCCGGCGTAGCAAAACGGATTTCCGAGGGCGTCCGGCTCAATTCAACAGCTTGGCCCACTACCTCCTGATGGCCCAGGTACGCATTCTCCACCGGCTGCGCCATCTTCAGATGCTGCACCTGAGGATCGGCGAAAACCTGATCGATGCTGTAGATAGGCCCGCATGGCACGCCAGCCTTGTTCAGGATATCGACCCATTCCTCGCTGGATTTCGTGACAGTCGCCGCTTCGATGCGCTGGTTCAGGGCATCGCGGTTTTTCGAGCGCGTAACGCCATCGGCAAAGCGTTTGTCGGTGCCCAGATCGGGCTCGCCCAGCACATCGACCAGGCGGGCATAGATCGCCGCGCCCGAGGCGGCGATGTTGATATGGCCATCGTTGGTCTTGAAGACGCCCGTAGGAATCGAGGTGGGATGGTTGTTACCGGCCTGTTGCGGCACGTCGTCGGCCATCAGCCAACGCGCGGCCTGAAAATCCAACATGGCGATCTGTGATTGCAGCAGCGAGGATTTGACCCACTGCCCCTGGCCCGAGACTTCCCGCTCCAACAAGGCGATCAGGATACCTTGGGCGCAAAACAACCCAGCCGTCAGATCGGCCACGGGGATGCCGACCCGCATGGGCCCCGCGCCCGGTTCGCCGGTAATCGACATCAGGCCGCCCATGCCCTGGGCGATCTGGTCGAAACCGGGCCGTCCCACATAGGGGCCGTCCTGGCCGAAGCCCGAGATGGAACCGTAGACCAGACCCGGATTGATCTCCTTCAGACTGTCATAATCAATGCCGAGGCGGTGCTTCACATCCGGGCGATAGTTCTCGACGACCACATCGACCTGGGCGATCAGGCGGCGGAAGACCTCCATGCCCTCGGCTAATTTCAGGTTCAGGGTCAGGCCGCGCTTGTTACGGTGGATGTTCTGAAAATCCGGTCCATGGCGCGGCCCGCCCATGCCCTCGCCCTCGTTCGGAGAGGGCGGGGTTTCCAGCTTGATCACATCGGCACCCCAATCCGCCAGCTGCCGCACAGCGGTCGGGCCGGCCCGCACCCGCGTCAAATCAAGCACGCGAAATCTGGATAAGGGGCCCTGCCCGGTCGCTTCAGTCATGTTGGTTTCCTGTTAGTATGATGTTGGTCTGGTGTTGGTGGAATTAGTCTATGTCCCCATTTTCACGACCCGGCGGGCATTGGCAAGGGGGATACTCTATGATAGGCGCCAACAAGCCTTCAAAAGTGAGCCAGGGTCCCGTGCAAGAACAAAAAAATACACATATCGGCATTCTGTTTCTGCTCGCCTCCATCGGCTTTATCACCGTTGTCGATACGGTGGCAAAATACATGACCGCCTCCCTGCCCCCAGTACAATTGGTCTGGGGTTATTTTCTCGGTATCTTTATCTGCCTGCTTGGTTTGGCGGCGGGCAAGGGGGGCGACCTACCGCGCCTGTTGAGCACGCAAAGGCTATCGCTGCATTTTGCCCGCTCCGGTCTGCTGGTACTGTCCATCTCCATGCTGTTCATCGCCCTGCGTTACATGTCCCTGGCCGATGCCACGGCAATCAGCTTCACCTCGCCGCTATTCATTACCCTGCTCGCCATCCCCATCTTAAAGGAGAAGGTGGACAGAGCCCGTTGGCTGGCCGTCCTGGGCGGCCTGTTGGGTGTGCTGGTGGTGGTGCGGCCGGGCAGCGGCCTAGCCAGCTGGATCTCGCTGTTGCCGCTGTTTGGCGCGGTCGCCTTCGCCGCCTTTCAGATCGCCACGCGGCTATTGGCCAGTACCGAGAACACCTTCGCGACCCTGTTCTACACCGGCACCGGCGGCTTGATCTGGAGCAGCCTGGCATTGCCGTTCGTCTGGCAAACACCGGAACAATGGCATTGGTGGGGATTTCTGATCCAGGGCGCCCTGGGTCTGGGCGCGCATCTATGCATGATCAAGGCCTTCGCCGAGGCGGAGGCTTCCCTGCTGGCGCCGTTCAACTATTCCAAGATCATCTGGGCCGCCGCCGCCGGCTATCTGGTTTTCGGCAACGTCCCCACCTTGAATACCTTGGCCGGCGCCACCATAATCGCCATGGCCGGGCTGTTCATCATGCTGCACGAGCGGCGAAATTCCTAAGCATCAGACCTTGAGGCCCAATTCCTTGCGCTTCGCCTTCGTCAATTTGGCGGCAATGATTAGGTAGGCTGCCTCAATATAAGCCTTGAGGTCCCTGTCTTCCATAGCCGCATCATTTTCGACCTGCACCCATTTGGCCCGTGCCAAATAGGGGGCCGATATGATATCAGGCTGTTCGCGGAGAAGACGATAGCTTAAGTCGCTGCATTTAAAGCTGATTTTGGCATGGCTTCCCGCCCCCCACTTGGAACAAATGGCAAAGATCTTGCCGCCGATTTTCCAGACCGAAGCACCGCCCCACTGCACGACATGCTCAGCGCCCTTGAAGGCACGGCAATAGTCATCAAATTCCCGGCGCGTCACCCGTCCTTCATGAAGGCGAAGACCTCCTGATTAGCCTCTCCCAACTCCGGCGCTGTGCGGCTGAAAGGTGGACGTTCGCCGTCAAAACACAAAGGCGCGCCGATCAGCTCGAACCCGCCGTCGGGGCTTTTCTGTACGATGCCGGTCGCCTGAGTTTGCGGATGCGCCATGGTTTCGCCAAGGTTCATCAGCGGCGAATTCGGCACATCCACCGCGTTCAGCAACAGATTCCATTCGCCGCGGGTCTTGCCCCGCAAGGTTTTATTGACCGTCTCATTAAAGGCCACCCGGTTGCTCACCCGCCCGTCATTGGAGGCAAAGCGCGGATCGTCGAGCAAATCCCCGCGCTGCAACACTTGGCAAAACCGGGCGAACTGGGCCGGCGTGCCAATAGTCATCACCAAGGTTCCATCCGCGGCCTCAAAGCCGCCATTTGGCACCAGCAGAGGACCTTGCAGACCCATGCGTTCGGGCCAGCTGCCCCCGCCCTCGAAATTGGCGAAGTTGAAACCCTGCCAGGCCAGTGCAGTTTCTAGCATGGCCGCATCCACTAGACAGCCCCGGCCCGTGACCGCACGCTGATACAACGCGGTCAAAATGCCCAGCGCGGCCCACATGCCCGTGCCGATGTCGATCAACGGAACGCCGACCCGAACCGGTTCACCGTCAGGTTCGCCGGTGGCGTCCGAGATACCAGTAAAGGCCTGGATCAACGGATCGTAGCCCGGCGCATCCTTCAGCGGTCCTTCCGGGCCATAAGCACCCATGTTGCAATAGATCAGGCACGGGTTGCCGGCCATCAGGGTGGCACCATCAAGACCGAATTTTTCAACCACGCCGGGACGCAAGTTTTGAAACACCACATCGGCCTTTTCCGCGATCAAGCGGCGCAATTGGTCCAGCTCGCCGGCATCGGCGAAATCGACGGTCAGGGAGCGCTTGCCCTTGTTAAAGGCCTGAAACATCACCGCACTGCCGCCCAACTTTCCCGTACCCCAGGCCCGGGATGCATCGCCAACTCCGGGCGGTTCCACCTTGATCACCGTAGCGCCCAATTCAGCCAAGGTCTTGCCGGCAAAGGGGCCGGCCAACGAAGATCCCATCTCCAGTATGGTCAAACTATCCAGCGGTAGGGCCTTGGCGGTTACATCACTCATACGATTGTCCTCACGGCACCAATTCTATACGTCATCCTTAATCAGCCGGCTGATCAGCATCTTTTGCACATCTGAAGTACCCTCATAGATCTGCGCCACGCGTACGTCGCGATAGATCCTTTCCAACGGGTAATCATTCAAATAGCCATAACCCCCCAAGGTCTGGATCGCGTCGGAGCAGACCTGTTCCGCCATTTCCGAGGCAAACAACTTGGCCATGGAGGCTTCCTTGCGGCAGGGTACGCCCGCCATCAACAATGTCGCGGCATGATAGGTCAATTGCCGTGCGGTCTCGATCCTAGTGGCCATGTCCGCCAGGCGGAAGGCAACCGCCTGATGTTCAAAAATCGGCTTGCCGAACGCTTCCCGCTCCTTGGCATACACCAGAGCATATTCGAAGGCTGCCCGCGCCAAGCCCGTGGCCTGGGCCCCGATGCCTATGCGCCCGGAGGACAGATTGGCTAGGGCGATTTTGTAGCCCTCGCCCTCACGCCCCAGCATCATCTTTGCCGGTACTTCCAGATCATCCAACGAGATCTGAGCCGTATCCGAACCGCGCTGCCCCAGCTTGTCCTCGATACGCACCACATTGTAACCCGGTGCATCCGTGGGGCTGAGAAAACAGCTAATACCCCTGGCGCCAGCGTCGGGATCGGTGACGGCGAAAATCATCGCTGTCGATGCGATCTGACCAGAGGTGATGAACTGCTTGTCACCATTGATGATAAAGTTATCGCCTTGGCGGACCGCCCGGGTCCGCAGGTTCGAGGCATCGGAACCCGCCTGCGGTTCGGTCAGCAAAAACGCGGCGATATGCTCCCCCTTCGCCAGGGGCGTGAGGAATTTCGCCTTTTGCGCATCCGTAGCGTACTCCACCAGGGCCGCGCAGACCGGTGAATTGTTCACCGACATGATGGTCGAAATCGCGCCATCACCGGCAGCGATTTCCTCCAACGCCACGATATAGGACAGATAATCTGCCCCGGCACCGCCCCATTCCGGATCCACGCACATACCTGACAGGCCTAACTGGCCCATAGCCGCCAGGGCATCGGGCGAAACCTTGGCATCACGGTCCCAATCAGCCGAATTAGGCGCCAGCTCACGCTGAGCGAAATCCCGCGCCATGTCACGCACCATGATCTGATCATCGTTCAACAACATTATGAAGCTCCGAACGTTGAATAAATTTAAACTAGTTCAGCATCTCTACTGCCATGGCCGTGGCCTCGCCACCGCCGATGCACAGGGTCGCAACGCCCTTATTGCCGCCGGTCTTTTGCAAAGCTGCGATCAGCGTCACCAGTATACGGGCACCGGAGGCTCCAATGGGATGACCCAGAGCGCAGGCCCCGCCATGTATGTTGACGATATCGTGAGGCAGGCCGAGCTCCCTCATGGCTGACATGGTGACTACAGCGAAGGCTTCGTTGACCTCAAACAAGTCCACGTCTTCCCTGCTCCAACCAGTCTTCTCGAATAGCGTATTGACCGCCCCAATCGGCGCGGTGGTGAACCAAGCCGGTTCCTGGGCATGGGTCGAATGGCCGACGATTTTGGCCAAAGGCGTGAGGCCACGCTTCTCGGCCTCTGATTGCCGCATCAGGACCAGCGCCGCGGCGCCATCGGAGATGGAGGAAGAATTGGCCGCCGTCACCGTGCCTTCTTTGGCAAAGGCAGGACGCAGTGACGGAATTTTTTCGATTTTGGCATTGCCCGGCTGCTCGTCGATCTCCACCACCCGTTCGGCCCGGCGTTCCTTGACCGTCATGGGGGCGATTTCCCTGGCAAAGCTGCCATCAGCCGTGGCCGCTTTGGCCCTGGTCAGGGATTCGATGGCATAGGCGTCCTGCTGCTCGCGGGTGAACTGATAATGTTGCGCCGTCTGTTCAGCGAAAACGCCCATGGCCAGACCTTTGTCGTAGGCATCCTCCAGGCCGTCCAGGAACATATGATCCTTGACTTCGCCATGGCCCAGGCGCATGCCACCGCGTGCATTGGGCAACAGATAGGGCGCGTTGGTCATGCTCTCCATACCGCCCGCAACCACCACGTGGGCCGAGCCCGCGACGAGGAGGTCGTGGCCGAACATGGCCGCCTTCATGCCGGAACCGCACATTTTGTTGATCGTGGTCGCACCGACCGCGTCCGGTATGCGGGCACCTTTCGAGGCCTGCCGCGCGGGCGCCTGACCCTGGCCCGCGCCAAGAACATTGCCCATGATCACTTCATCCACGTTGTCGCCGTTGATACCGGCGCGCTGCAATGCTGCCTCAATCGCGGCGGCGCCCAACTGCGGCGCGGTGACGGCGGAAAAATCGCCCTGCATTCCGCCCATGGCCGTACGGGCGCTGCCGACGATAACAATAGGATCCTGTTCGCTCATCTTTTCGCTCCTTCCGCGGTCGAGTATTTGTTAACTTGTTGGCGCCTAAACTAGCAGCCCTACCGCCAGCGGCAAGTCGTTCCATCGCCTTAATTAGCCCGCTATCATTGTCCGGGACCAGCCGCGAATTTGCCCGCGCGCACCGTGATAAAGACCACGTAAGGCCCATGATGGAAAGACCCAAGACAATTCTGGACAAGGGCGGCATTATCGTGGTCGATTATGGCGCCAAGACCGGTCGGGTGGTGGGCAAATTGTTGCTGACGCAACAAAAAAATCCCTACCCAACCCGTACCTTCAACGACGTTGAAGCGGCCAGACCTGGTTGCTAAGCATCAACCCCGATTGACCTACATTGACTAAGCTACTGTGATCGACCTACAGCGCGCCGGCATCTTTAGCCTTAGCGCGCTTTTTCTCCAGCCGGCCTTGCTGTCCGGCCTTGTCGATCATGAAGCGGATATGATGCGCTTTGCCGACCTGATCAAGAGCATCGTGGATTTCCACGTCGAAGACCACCTTCGGGCCCTTGACCTCTACCACCTCGGCCCGCACCTCGACCCACATATCCATCAGGGTCGGTCCCATATGGTCAATCTCGACCCGGGCGCCGACGGAACTCTCACCATCATCGGCGTGTTCGGCCATCAGATCGAGACACGTCCGCTCCACATCCATCACCATCATCGGCGTAGCATATACCCGCAACGCATCGCCCATGAAATCAATGGTCTTGTCCTTATCAACGTTGTAGCGGCGCGTAGTCTTCAGGCCCGTCTGTAATGTCTCTTTCATCAAGTCGTCTCCAAAATTAGTGTCAATTGTTAGCCGCCAGATGATCGCGGACCTTTTCCGCCAACGCCATCAGACCGTTGATAGGCCGGATCATCACCTCAATATGGCGCACCCGGCCCTCGTCATCCAGACTGATACGATCAATACCACGCAGCCTGGTGTCGCCGATCCGGGCGCTAAACTCCAGGATAATCTCCGATCCTTCGATCCATTTCCCTTCGTAGCAAAAATCCTCGAAGGCGCCCATGACCCCGGTCAAGACACCGACAACATACGCTTTTGGTCCTTTCGGGGCCCAATAGGCGGGCGAGGCTATTTCCGCATCGTCGGCCAGAGTTTCGGCGACGGCGGCAATGTCCTTCGCCGCTACCGCTTTGTACCAGTTTTTCAGGAATGTCCGTGTTCGTTCTTCCACAACCGACATTTCGCCCTCACTTCAGTTTAGCCCGCATAGCCTTAAGATCCGGGTTCGCCATTGCCGCTTCTTCCCCCATACCTTATGAAATAATGCCATAAATACAGGTTCAGGAGTGCAAAGAATGACGCAGGCTTTCGAAGGTATCCGCATTGTCGATTTTTCCCAGGTCCTGGCCGGGCCCTTCGCCTCCGGGCAGTTGGCCATGCTGGGAGCAGACGTGATCAAGGTTGAACAGCCCGGCGTGGGCGATCAGATGCGCACCACCATGGCTAACAACAAACTGGCGGACCTGAAACTATCGCCCGGTTTCATGGGGGTGAACGCCAACAAACGCGCCATTACCGTCGATCTGAAGCATCCTGATGCCAAGGAAATAATCCACCGCCTGCTGGCCGATGCCGACGTGCTGCTGGAAAATTTCAAGGCCGGGGTGATCAAGCGTCTGGGCTATGACTATGACGCGGTCCGCGCGGTCAAGCCGGATATCATCTATTGCTCTGTCTCAGGCTATGGCCAGCAGGGGCCCATGGCGGGCAAGGCGGCCTATGATGGTGCCATTCAGGCGGTTTCGGGCATGATGGGCATTACCGGCACGCCCGAAAGCGGGCCCATGCGGGCGGGTTATATGCCGGCCGATATCTCCACCGGGATCACCGCCGCCTTCGCCATCTCCTCCGCCCTGTTCCGGCGCACGCACACGGGCGAAGGACAGCACCTGGATGTTTCCATGCTGGACAGCGCCATGACCATCATGAGCCCCAACCTGAACAAATATCTTGCCACCAGGGAGGAACCGGCGCTGGTGGGCAATACCTCGCCCACCTTTCAGGGCACCGCCAATACCTGGCCCACCAAGGATGGCCATATGCAGGTCAGCGTTATCACCGACAGGATGACAGCGACACTGGTGCAAGCCCTGGGCAAGCCCGAATGGGCCGACGATCCACGCTTTACCACGTCGCAAGGCCGGGTCGAACACGCGGATGAGGTCAAGGCCTTGATTGGCGACGTTCTGGCGGCTGAGACGACCGCCCACTGGATCGAGCGTCTGGGTAATGAGGGGATCCCCACCGCCCCCGTGAACAGCTTGAAACAACTGATGGAGTTTCCCCAACTGGAACACCGGGGCATTCTGGCTACAGTGCCAGCACCGCCAGGGGTGGAAGGCGAGTTGACCATGACGGGGGCCGGTTTCCATGCCTCCAACGGCGAGCCGAAAGTGACCTCCGCCGGCCCGCGCCTGGGCCAACATACCGAAGAAGTACTGGCCGAACTGGGCTATGATGCAGCCGCTATCCAGGCCTTTCGCGATAATGATGTAATTTAGAGTAGGAAGCCGAGCATGAAGATCGACGCGCAACTGGGCAGCCTTTATCCGGGCAAGGCGGCGGAGATGGCACGGCGCATGGAGGCCATGGGCTTCGATGCGGTCTGGAGTTTCGAGGCCGGGCACGATCCGTTCCTGCCCCTGATGGCGGCGGCCATGGCGACGGAAAAGATCCAGATCGGCACCAACATCGCCGTCGCCTTTGGCCGCAGTCCGTTCGCCACGGCACAGGCAGCCTGGGACCTACAACAGGCGTCGGCTGGCCGTTTCCATCTTGGTCTGGGCACGCAGGTGCGGGCGCATATCGAGCGGCGCTACGATATGCCGTTCGAACATCCCGCCGCGCGGCTGACCGATTACATCCGCTGCCTGCGCGCCATTTTCGATAATTTTCAGAACGGTGGCCAACCGTCCTACGAGGGTTCGTTCTATAAATTCATCCTGACCAATCCCGCCTTTATCCCCGGCGCCATTGAGCACCCGCGTATCCCGATCTATGTTGCCGGCGTCAATCCGCGCATGTGCCAAGCGGCGGGCGAGGTCGCGGACGGCTTCCATGTGCATCCCATGCATTCCACCGCCTATCTGCGTGACGTGGTGCGCCCGGCGGTGGACGAAGGTGCGAAGATGTCCGGCAAAACGGTGGATGATCTGGACCTGCATGCCTCCGTCTTCTGTGTCCTGGGTGAAACGGAGGCCGAGCGCGCGGCGTCAGAGCAGCAGATCCGCGAACAGATCGCCTTCTATGCCTCGACGCCAAACTACCGCGCCCTGTTGCGCCATCACGGCCTGGAGGATCTGGGCAAGGAACTAAGCGGCATCGTACGCACCGGCGATTTCGAAAACATCGCCGCCAAGGTGCCCGACAAATTGATGGCCGAGGTCGCGGTTTCAACCGATTTCGGCCAGCTGGGCGGGTTGTTGAAACAACGCTATACTCGCCTGGTGCAGCGCATCGCGACCTATTATCCCATCCCCGACCAGGACCCGGTGGAGAAATGGGCCGCCATGGTCAAGGGTTTCGAGGCAGCATGATTTGGCACCCGCGTTCAATTTCAACCCATGCGAAGGAGAACACGATGAAACAAGAGCGCCTCGATCCGGGCTGGGCCTGGACCAAGAAATACAATATCTCCGCCGGAGTAAAGCTGGGCGATACGGTACAATTGTCCGGCATCGTGGCCCTGGACGGCACGGGCAATATCGTGGGCGTGGGCGATGTTTACGCCCAATCAAAACAGATCTTCAAGAACATCGAAGAGGCCATGAGCAGCGCCGGGGCAAGCATGGCCGATGTGGTCAAGATCACCACCTACCTGACCGATATTTCCACCTACGGCGAATTCGGCAAGGCCCGTACCGAGGCCTTTCCTGACGGCGTCCCCGCCTCCACGGCGGTCGCCACGCCAGCGTTGGTAATGCCGGAACTGCTGGTCGAAGTCGAAGCCATGGCGGTGATTGGGAGCGGCGTTTAGCAAAGATAGGGTTACGAACGTCTCACATCGATGGCTACAATTGGAAAAGGTAGCGTCCTCTTTTTCAACGTGTATTAAGAAACTAATCAGCTATTGTTAACGATGAAATGAAAGAGTTTTACGTGTCGCAGCGACAAGCAGTGCAGCGTGCGGCCGAGATCGTGGAGCGCCGCAAAGAGTACCGAAAAAAGCCTAAAAGAGTGCTGGAAGGACAAGAAAAAGAGAGACATCGAAGAAGAAAAAAAGTCGCCGCTTCTCCAGGCTTCAATTGACCAGCGCGGGTATTGTACTATCGGTCATATTCGGGTGGATTGGCGGCAATTTTTTATGGCCACTTAGGTCGTTTCTGGCCCCTATCCTAGCTCTAATGGTCGTGTTATGGGTCGCGAAAGCATCAAAGTGCTGGTAATGTTCAGGACAGGGGTTGAAACTTTCGGTCCTTATGTGGAAAAGGCTTGCCGCTATCATGCGTCCGTCAGGAGCGTTCGATTATTGGACAGCACTAATTTAAACGTTACGCTTTTCTCTTAATTTTCGCTCGCCCCTCAAAACGGATCGAAATCGGCGCCCGCCGCCCCGTCCGGCATGGAGTGCCGTTGCTGCAATGTCAAAAAGGCCGCTTTCAGTTTGGGCAGGGTCATAATCTCGACCAGCGCACCCAATATCTCCGCCAGATCCGCCTGCAACGCAGCCAGACGAAAGGCGTCCATATCGCCCGCGACCTTGACCAACAGGTCGGCATCGTTGCCCGGCTGCTCTTCACCACGGGCGACGGGGCCAAAGACGGCGATGTTCAACAAGCCCTGCAGCACCAGGGCCGCGCGGTGTTGGCGCAGCCGCCGGATGCTTTGGCCCAGGAATGGCGGGCGCGGTTCAGAACTCAAACCGTCAATGATACCGGTGACAAGGCACGAGGCCCGGACACCGCGTTGTCTGGCATGGCTTTTCAGGTCCGTCACATGGGGCGGGTCTATGTTCAAGGTGAGGAGCATGCTCCTGATGCCTTGATCGCTGAATTACGTATTGTACGTAATTATGTAATTCATACGTACAAATGGTCAATCCAGCGTTCTAGAAAAGGCCTAAACCGCGCCGCTGTCATGAAAACCAGCGATTTCCGCATCTGTATACCCTATCTCGCCCAAGACCTCGTCCGTATGCTGGCCATGATCGGGGGCGGGATGGCGTACCGCGGGGCCGTCCACATCGGCCATATAGGCGGCGATAACCAATTTCTGGCTGCCGCCCAGGCTTGGCGGGCCATCGACATCGGTAAAAATGTCGCGATGGGCCATCTGCTCGTCGGCAACCACATCGGCATAGCGGTTGATCTTGGCGATAGGCACTTTCGCGGCCTGCAGTTTCGTGGCCCAGTTCTTGGCGCTATCTGTGGCTAGGGCGTTGGTGATCTGGCCTTTCAGAAATTCGCCATGTTCGATGCGCCCATCACGGTCGGCATAGCGGGGATCGTCCAACAGCGCGCCGATCCCGATGGTGTCGAACAAGGCCTTGACCTGAGATTCCTGAACGGCGGCAATTTGCAGATGGCCATCGGTGGTGGGATAGACATTCGCCGTCGGCATCCGGGTCACGGATTCATTTCCGTCCAGCGTCGCCTCCTCGCCCTCCACCGTGTGGCAAACCACCCGCGAGGCCTGCAACGTCAGCGCACTATCCAGCATAGCGACATCAAGACGCTGCCCCTCGCCAGTTTCCTTGCGCCGATACAGCGCCCCGGATATCGCCAGCGCCGCCGTCAGACCGGTTGACATATCGACCGGGAAAAAGGCGGCTCGGGTCGGCCCGGTTTCGGGATGGCCGTTTACGTTCATCATGCCCGAAGCCGCCTGGATCGCGCCATCATAGGCCGGCACGCCGGCCTTTGGGCCTTGTTGGCCATAGCCCGAGATCGAACAATAAATAATATCGGGCCTAATCGACTTGGCGAACTCGTAACCAAAGCCAAGGCGGTCCATCTGCCCGGCTTTGAAGTTCTCCATCACCACATCGCTTTCCCGGATCAGGCGAGTAACGATTTCCTTGGCTTCCGGCGCCTTCAAATCAAGCACGATGCCGCGCTTATTGACATTGCACATCAGGTAACTTGGCGAAAGGCCCAGGGCGCGCAGTTCTTCACCACAAATCAGCCGGCGAACTTGGTCACCGTCGCCCGGTTGCTCCACCTTGATCACTTCCGCCCCCAACAGGGACAGTTGTTGGGCCGCGAAAGGCCCGGCCAGAACCTGGGTAAAATCCAGAATTCGGATATTTGAAAACGCCTGCGTCATACTGGTGCCATACCTTTACCGTGAAAACAGATTGCGCTCACCGATTGCGTTCACTGAGAATCATATCGGCGCATTTTTCGCCGACCATCATAGCGGGCGCATTGGTGTTGCCCGAGGTGACCACCGGCATGATCGAGGCATCGGCGATACGCAGGTCCGACAGGCCCCGCACCCGCAAACGATCATCGACCACTGCCATCTCATCGTTGCCCATCTTACAGGTGCCCACGGGATGATAGATGGTCGCGGCACTGTTTCGGATATGCTGGATGATCTCCTCGTCCGTATTGGCCTTGGCGGCAGGGCCATGCTCGCCCTCCAGATAATCGGCGAACGGTTCCGTGTTAAGGATCCGGCGCAGGATTTTCACCCCGCGCAGCATGCCCTGTACATCTTCATCTTGGTCCAGATAGTTCGGCTGGATCGCCAGGCGTGTGCCGCCGTCATGCGCGACAAGACGCACATCACCCCGGCTTTTCGGGCGGGTAAAACAGATCGAGGCTGTACCGCCCGGAAACGGGTGAAAGACAAAGCCGCCTTCCGAGGAATAGTCAAAGCTGAAGGGTCGGTAATTGATCTGAATATCCGGCCGCCCGCCCGCTCCCGTAGAATCGAGAAAGCCGCAGATTTCGGTACTGGTCAGCCCGAAGGCGCCAGTGCGGGTGATGCCATAGCGCAGTAGCTCGAACCCCATGCGCGATTTGTTGTTGAGCATCTGGTTCAGGGTTGGATAGGCCGCCTTCAAACGTGGCTGCAGATGCACGAAGGCATGGTCATGCAGGTTCTTGCCGACGCCGGGCAAATGATGGGCCGGCTCGATGCCGACGTCTTTAAGCTCGGCCCTATTCCCGATGCCCGATTGCAGCAGGATCTGTGGTGAACCAATCGCGCTGGCCGCCAGGATCACCTCCCGCCCCGCCTGCACCATATGGACGGCACCGCCGTTGTCACGGTATTCAACGCCGGCGACACGGGTGCCGTCGAGCAGGATGCGGGCAACATTGGCACCGGTTTGAATGTTCAGATTAGCGCGGTTTCTCGCCGGCTTCAGATAACCTTGCGCGGCGGAGGCACGACGGCCATTGCGGATGGTGCCCTGCACGGTAGCGATACCGTGCTGATCGCCGGTATTCAGATCATCGATACGCGGGATGCCTGTGGCCACCGCCGAGGCGAGAAACTTGTGCGAGGAGTCGTTGCTGGGCAGGGTATTGGAAACCGCGATGGGCCCGCCGACACCGTGGCTCTCGTTCGCGCCGTGTTGGTTATCCTCCATCTTTTTGTATAACGGCAGCACATCGTCCCAGCCCCAGCCGTCATTGCCGGCATCGCGCCAGTCGTCGTAATCCTGAGCCTGTCCGCGAATGTAGAGCATGCCATTGATGGAGGAAGAACCACCCAGCACCTTGCCC
>PCBT01000092.1 GCA_002731375.1 Rhodospirillaceae bacterium
TGCCGTGCCCTTGATCAAGGTCGGTCAGTTCGCCCTGCATGCCAAGGCCCTACCTGGAAACCCCTAGGACGGCTGCACTTTGGCCGAGGTGTTGGCGGAGCCCGAAACCCTGACCGGCCGCGAGATCGAGCGGGTCTATGTGGACAAGGGCTATGTCGGCCATGATGTGCCAAAACCGATGCGGGTCTTCCGCTCCGGGAAAAAACGCGGCGTGCACGGCCAGATCAGAAAGGAACTTTGGCGCCGCTCTGCCACTGAGCCGGTGATAGGCCTTTGCAAAGAAGACGGACATCTAGGCCGCAACGGCGACCAGATCAACGCCGTCATGAGCGCCGTAGGCTAAAACTTTCGTCTCATCCTCAAGTGGCTAAAGGCCTTGTTGGTCGAAATCATCGACGCAATATGGCACGCAATAATAACACTATCTGCACTCAGAGCTGCTTCTTAATAGCCGACGAACTACGTATTTCAGGTGCATCCTGGGCCAGTGCGGTAATGTCGGCATGCTCCATGCGGTAGGGGCGCCAAGTCTCCATATGCGNCATATTGAGCTGGTCATAAAATGCCCGGGTTGGNTTCCANTCCAAAACGGATAGATCCAACCTGGCGCAATTCCGCTCCAAGGCNACGCGNGCGGCNGCCGCCATTAAGGCCCGTCCCAGCCCAAGGTTGCGAACATGATCCTCTACGAACAGATCTTCGATATACAGACCGGCCCGGCCCTCCCAAGTGGAATAGTTATGGAAGAAAAGGCAAATGCCTACTGGCTTGCCTTCAAGTTCGGCAATCAGACATTCAAAGCGTGGGGCAAAGTTGCCGGAGCCACCATCCCCTTCGCCGAAACCGTCCCGCAAGATATCCGCCTCGGTTACCCTGACAGAACTTGCCGGCTCGTTCTCGTATTTAGCCAGTGCCATGATTAGGCGGACGATGTCGCTGGCATCACTGGCCCTGGCCCAGCGGACCGTCGTGGTCGGGGTGGTTGCCTTCATTTCATCCTCGTCGCGGCCAGAATTCTGCTGGGCGTTTTATAGCAGTCGATCGCGGGTGTTGGTACCGCAGTCTGTTTGGAGAAATCCATTCAGGTTACGATTTTAACAAATCGTATATTCGTTGGCTCTAAGTTGCTTTGGTGGCTTGGCGCTTTTGCCTCTTGCGGTGTAAGATAGTGCCAATAACCCGGCGCGTGCCGGTCCATATGGCTACTCTGGCTGAAAAACTTGCCATGGCGGAAACCCTTGGGTTAAGCATGCCCTTGCGTTTTTCGCCATGCATAGGCGTCGGCTTGAGCCTTGGCTTGGTGGCGGGCGCGTGTATNGGTTAGTGGATGTAAACAATTTGTCTTGGCGCCGGTTGCTTAATCATGGGTGGAACCCCCGGTGCTAATCATAGGGAGCAATATGAGCGGGATGCGATACCAAGCCCCTGGCTCGGTCGATGAAGCGGTAGCGCTTTTGGCCGACGCAAACGGAGCCGCGCGCGTACTAGCGGGCGGGACCGATCTTTTAGTGCAACTTCGTCTCGGCATGATCAGCCCGGATGTGGTCGTGGATATTAAAAAAATCACCGAGACGCAGGGCATCACCTCGGACGGTGACGGCTTTTGCATTGGTGCCTGCGTGCCTGGCGCGGAATTGGGCGAAAACGCCGAATTGAAAGCGGCGTACCCAGGCGTGGTCGAAGGGGCCGAGCTGATCGGCT
Source organism: Rhodospirillaceae bacterium (assembly GCA_002731375.1). Classification (GTDB taxonomy): domain Bacteria; phylum Pseudomonadota; class Alphaproteobacteria. The sequence goes on from PCBT01000092.1 coordinate 1,702, forward strand.
CGACGCAAGTACAGGGCCGGGCCACCATGGCCGGCAATCTGTGTAATGCCTCGCCAGCCGCTGATAGCGTGCCTGCCTTGATCGCCGCTGGTGCCACCTGCACCGTGGCCGGTCCCGATGGGCGGCGTGAGGTCCCGGTAAGGGATGTTCCCACGGGCCCCGGACAGACTTCGTTGAGTAAGGGCGAATTCATCGTCAATATCAGGCTGCCGGCGCGTCCGGCAAATTCGGGTGATGCCTACTTACGGATGATCCCTCGAACCGAGATGGATATCGCCATTGTCGGTGCCGGGGTTAACCTGGTTCTTGATGATAGCGGCACCTGCACCGCGGCTACCGTTGTTTTGGGTGCTGTCGGTCCGACCACGATCACCGTGGCTGATGCCGGTACGGCGCTGGTCGGCACCAAGGTGGACGATGCCGCCCTAGCCGCCGTGGCGGCCGCGGCAAGCGCCGCCGCTACCCCGATCAGTGATAAACGCGGCACTGCCGAATACCGCACCAAAGTTGCGGGCGTCATGGCCTCACGGGCCGCCGCCATCGCGGCCGAACGCGCCCAGAAAGCGTAGGGAGCTAGATAATGGCGAAACATCATATTACTACGACACTCAACGGCGAGGAAGCCGAGTACCTGTGCGAGCCGCAGGAGACCTTGCTTGATGTGCTGCGCGACCAGGTTGGCCTGACGGGCACCAAGGAAGGTTGTTCCTCCGGTGACTGCGGGGCATGCTCGGTTATGTTGGACGGCCGTTTGGTCTGCTCCTGCTTGGTTCTCGGTGTCGAGGCCGAAGGCAAGACAGTCGAGACCATCGAAGGCATGGCGGATGGCGAAGAATTACATCCCTTGCAGCAGAAATTCCTGGAGGAGGCCGCCCTGCAATGCGGTTTCTGTACCCCGGGTGTTTTGGTTGCCGCCAAGGCTTTGTTGGAAACCAACAACAACCCAACCGAGACGGAAGTGCGCTATTGGCTGGCCGGAAACCTGTGCCGCTGCACGGGCTATGATAAGATCATCCGCGCCGTCATGGATACCGCCGCTGATATGCGGGGAGCCTAAGGCATGAATGAACAAGCGAAACAGTTCAAATGGGTGGGTACCCGTACCATCCGCCCCGATGGGGTGGAAAAGGTAACGGGCCGGGCCAAGTTCGGCGCCGACTTGGTGCTGCCCGGCATGCTGGAAGGAAAGGTTGTCCGCAGCCCCCATGCCCATGCCCGCATCAAATCCATCGACACCTCGAAGGCCGAGGCGCTGACTGGTGTCAAGGCGGTGATTACCGGTGCTGATATGCCAGAGGCCGAGTCCAAATTGGTTGCCGCCGGTGAGGCGATGATTGATTTTCGTGATCTTGCTGCCAATGTCATTGCCAAGGATAAGGTCTTTTACGATGGTCATCCTGTTGCCGCGGTTGCTGCCGTCACCAATGACATCGCGGTGAATGCTGCCGCGATGATCGAGGTCGAGTACGAGGTGCTGCCGCACGTCATTGATGTCCGGGAAGCGATGAAGGATGATGCGCCTGTGCTGCACGATAATATCTTCACTGCTGGCGTCAAGCCGAAGCCGGAGAAGCCTTCGAACATCGCCAGCCGGGTTGAATTCGGCATAGGTGACGCGGATGCGGGTTTTGCCGGTACCGACGTGGTGATCGAACGCGAATTTACCACCCAGGCCGTGCATCAGGGCTATATCGAACCGCACGCCGCTGTGGCCGATGCCGGCCAGGATGGCAAGGTGGAATTGTGGACCTCCAGCCAGGGCCATTTCATGGTGCGTGGTTTTTGCGCCAATCTGCTGCAGTTCGATATGTCTAAGATCAGAGTGACGGCAGCCGAAATCGGCGGTGGCTTTGGTGGCAAGACAACGGTCTATTTGGAGCCTCTGGCGATCATGCTGTCGCGCAAGGCGGGCCGTCCCGTGCGTATGTCCATGTCGCGCCAGGACGTCTTCCGTGCCTCGGGCCCAACCTCGGGGGCGGCTATGACGGTCAAGATCGGCGCTACCAAGGACGGTAATATCGTTGCCGCCGATGCGACGCTCTGCTTCCAGGCGGGTGCCTTTCCGGGCTCTCCCGTGGGACCGGGCTGCATGACGGCCTTTACGCCCTATGAAATTGAGAATGTCCGCATTGTCGGTTTCGACGTAGTCTCGAACCGGCCAAAAGTCGTGGCTTATCGTGCTCCCGGCGCGCCAATTTCGGAATATGCGGTTGAATCCGTGGTTGACGAGTTGGCGGGCGAGTTGGGTATGGATCCCATCGAACTCCGGCAAAAAAACGCCGCCAAAGAAGGCACAAAGGCGGCCTATGGCGTGACTTTTGGCGCCATCGGGATGGAAGAATGCCTGGATGCGGCCAAGGCGACGGCGCATTACAAGATTCCGTTGGGGCCAAATCAAGGACGCGGCATCGCCTCGGGCTTCTGGTTCAATATCGGTGCTGAATCCTGTGCCGGTATCCGGATCAATGAAGACGGCACCATCGGCCTGACCGAAGGCAGTGTCGATATCGGCGGCTCCCGCGCTTCCATGGCGATCATGGCGGCGGAGACACTGGGCACCGATGTGGAGAAGGTGAGGCCAAGCGTGGTCGATACCGATGCCACCGGCTATCACTTCGTAACGGGCGGCAGCCGAACGACGTTTGCCACCGGTATCGCGGTGGTGGATGCGACCAAGGCGGTCATTGACGAGATGCGGGCCCGCGTCGCCCAGGTCTGGGAGGTGGATGTGGATGGCGTGATCTGGGAAGACGGCTATGCCAAGCCGGCATCCTCGAATGTCGGTGAATTCGAACCAATGTCCATCGCCGATATTGCTGCTATCGCCAACAAGACCGGTGGTCCCATCTCGGGTCATGCCGACGTCAACGCCAAGAATGCCGGTCCTGCCTTCGGCACCCACATCTGTGATGTGGAAGTCGATCCGGATACGGGCCATGTCACGGTGTTGCGCTATACGGCGGTGCAGGACGTGGGCCGGGCCATACATCCGGGCTATGTGGAAGGTCAATTGCAGGGCGGCGCGGCCCAGGGCATCGGGTGGGCTCTGAATGAAGAGTACATCTATGATGACAACGGCAATTTGGACAATGCGGGTTTCCTGGATTACCGCATTCCCGTGGCTTCCGACCTACCCATGATTGATGCGGTGATCATTGAAGTGCCGAACCCGACGCATCCCTATGGCGTGCGTGGCGTGGGTGAGGTGCCTATTATTCCGCCATTGGCAGCGGTCTCCAACGCGGTCGCAGCCGCGACGGGTGTCCGTTACAACCAACTGCCCCTCTCGCCACCGACCATCCTGGCCGGTTTGGAGAAGGGCTAGCGCAGGGAACCCGAGAACCGGAAACGCCAGGGTCTCGGTATGGCGAAGGTTAAGGTTACGCTAACCACGGGGACTGCCCTGCAGTTCACCGACGGCGCGACCGAAGTCCATGTCGAGGCCCGCAACGCCGATCAAATGGTCAAGGCGTTGGAGGCGCGGTTTCCAGGCCTTGGCACCGCGATTGAGCAGACCATGTCCATCGCCATAGATGGCGTGATCCTGCCTGATGCGTTCTTGGAAAAGGTTGACGAGGATAGCGAGATCTCCATCCTGCCTAAAATTGGCGGGGGTAAAAAGATTTCGAATTCGAAGACCTATTAGGCCATGGTTAGTTTATGATCTGGAGCGGCCCTCACCAGTCCGCCCTTTTTCGTGGCGCTGATGCCATTAGCCGGGGGGGCAGAGGCGCCAGACCGGCACCAGGAAGATGATGCAGGCAATCAGAAACAGCAGGGATGCTGTCAGATTTATCCAATCGTCCACACGAACCGCGGTGCATGTGAAAAACGCGGCGGAAGCTGTGAAAAGCAGCTCGCCCGTGACGTTATAGCGCTATGCGACCCGCGGCGTCATGCCCGATAGACCGACAGGCCGTTCCAATCGAATTCGACGCCATGGCCGGGCCGTTCAGGGGCCACGGCGTGACCAGTCTCGGTCAAGACCATCGGATTGGCTATGAAGCGCTCCAGCCCAAAGCCATGCACTTCCAGATAGGATTTGTTCGACACGGCAGCCAGTAGATGCACATGCAGATCATGCACGCCGTGGGAGGTTATAGGCAGATTATTGGCTTCCGCTAGATGCGCCACTTTCATCCATACCGTGATGCCGCCGCAGTTGGAGACGTCGGGTTCGGGAAAATCAACGCCGCCCGCCGCGATCAAATTACGAAATTCGTATAGGGAATGCAGGTTCTCCCCCGCCGCGATGGGCAGACCACCCATTTGGGCAATACGGCCATGGCCGATTGGGTCGTCAGGAATGGTGGGTTCCTCCAGCCAGACCGGGCGATATTTGGACATTGCCTTGGCGGCGCGGATCGCCTGATCCACCCGCCAGCGCATGTTGGCGTCCACCATCAGGGGAAAATCGGTGCCCAGAAAGTCGCGCATGGCAGCGATCCGCTCCAGGTCCTCGCTCAAATTGTCGCGCCCGACCTTCATCTTGATAGCCTTGAAGCCCTTGTCCAGATTGTCCTGGGTCTGGGCCAGCAGCTTATCTAGTGGGAAGAACAAATCGATGCCGCCGGCATAGGCCAGGACATTGGTGTCATGGCCGCCCAGTAAGCGCCATAAAGGTTGTTCGGCCCGCTTGGCTTTCAGGTCCCACAGCGCGATGTCCACGGCTGAGATGGCGAAAGAGGCCGGGCCGCCACGCCCGGCATAATGCAGGTGCCACCACATGCTTCTGCCATAGATCCTCGATGCGGCTCGCGTCGGCCTCGATTAGCAGAGGCGTTATGTCATCGCGGATCAGGCTTAGAATGGCGTTGGCGGCGTTGCCGACGGTGTAGGTATAGCCCAGGCCTTCGACGCCTTCATTATCACGGATACGCACCGCGACCAATTCAAAAAGGCTCATCTCGCCATGGGTTGAATCCGACAGGTTTCGGGCAGAGGAATGGAAAAACGCTCGGCGTCTACGGTGGCGATGTTCATGGGGTCTCCAAGTTCTAGCGCGGCAACAGGGTTATCGCTGCAATCTGGCGGCCATAGTCGCTTTCGTCACGGAGGCAGGAGCGGCGATAGCTGTAAAAGCGACTTTCATCTGCATAAGTATCAAGGGCGGTGTCGTGGCTCTGCTCCAGCCCAAGGCGTTCCAGACGTGACATGATGAAGCCCGCTAGATCGAACTGATGGTGATCTGCTTTGTTCGAGGGTGCGAAGTACTTCTCGTGAGTAGGATTCTGGACGGTAAAGGCGGCCAGAAACTCCGGTCCAACCTGATAAGAGACCTGCCCGATACAGGGACCCAAAACGGCCGCGATCTGACTTCGTTGCGCGCCCTGTTCTTCCATTTTCCTCACCGTGGCCTCCAAGATGCCGGCCAGGGCGCCTTTCCAGCCTGCATGCGCCGCGCCGATGACGCCGGCTTGTTCATCTGCAAACAATACCGGCGCGCAATCGGCGGTCAAAATGCCCAGGGCCAGGCCGGGCGTGGTGCTGACCATGGCATCGCCGCGCGGCGCCCCGCCGGGCTGCCAAGCTTGTTCCGCCACGATGACGTCGGCGCTGTGGATTTGGTGAACGGTGATCAAGTTGTCGGGCGCCACGCCAAGACTAGCCGAGACGCGGGCGCGGTTTTGCCGCACTGCCTCTCCTTCGTCATCGGAGCCATAGCCACAATTCAGACCCGCATGAATGCCATCCGATAGACCGCCTTCGCGGGTGAAAAAGCCATGCGCGATTTTTTCGCTATCGAATTGCGAATGGGTGATGGGGCGTGGCTGCATCAAATTTCCTCGAACCCAGGTGGTGGCGATTGGCCAGGGGAACCAATGGCCATGACCTTGAAAAGCTCTCCCATTTGATCCTGGCCGGTCAGGCGATGCAAGGCCGCGTTGATTGCTTCCCGCTGCGTTGTTGTCGCGCGGCGCTGCAATATCTCCGCCCGAGTGGTGATACCCAATTGCTCCAAAAATGCACCTTGGCCGACCGGACCATGGTTAACCGCCCCAGATGTCGCCTCGGCCAAAGCCTGAAAATCAACATGCGCGGTCAGATCCGCCTGGCCCGGATGGGCCAATGGATCGACGTATTCATGGGCCCGCATGGCCTGCAAAGTATCACCCGGCGCGCTATGTTCATGACCATAATCGATGATCAGGCCGGCACCGCCATGTTCAAGCAGATGCTGGCTCAATTCTGACATTGCGGCCGCCCGTGCCGGCGAAACCTCGAAAATCGCATTCCTGGGCGCGGACTGGACAGCCTTGGGCAATGGGGTACTGGGAATAACGGCGGGATCGAGTTGTAGGCGCAGTTGCTCGCCGCATATCGCAACCATGCGTTCATGCCAGCCGTCATCCTTGCGCTGGAATTGCCGGATCGGCAGGGTGTCAAAAAATTCGTTGGCGACGGCGATGCTGGGGCCGGGGGGCAGATCGGCGATATGGCCGTGCCATTGGACCTTTATGTTTGCCAGGGCCCGTTGCTGGGCGCCACGCAATATCGGGCTGGTTTCCACTAGATGGATCTTCGAGGCCCGGGTAAATCCTGGCATCGCGGCGGCGGCCCGCAAGGCATCGGCCATCAGTGTGCCCCGACCCGGACCCAGCTCGACAAAATTAAAAGGATTGGGGGCGCCTAGGGCCTGCCAACGATTGGCGCACCATAGGCCGATCAATTCGCCGAACATCTGGCTGACTTCCGGTGCGGTGATGAAATCGCCCGTCCGGCCCAGGGGATCACGGCTTATGTAGTAGCCCCATTCGGGATGGCCCATCGCCTCTGCCATGAACCGGGCGATTGAAATTGGGCCGTCCATCCAGATGCGCTCAACCAGATGCGCCTGTAATTTGTTCATGGCGCCAGTTCGCTCATGAAGCTGGGCGCCTAGTGCGCCAGATCAGATACAGTCCGCCCAAGAGCATCGGAAGCGACAGCCATTGTCCCATGGTGATGCCCAGGGGTAACAGGCCAATTTGGGCATCGGGCTGGCGCACCAATTCGACTAGGGCGCGGGCCAGGGCATAGCCGCAGAGATAAACGCCGGTCAAAAATCCAGGGCGCTGCAAGGCATCGCGGCGCCAGGCCAGCCAGGCCAGTACCGTGAACAGTACCGCGCCCTCCAGAACCGCTTCGTACAGCTGGCTGGGATGGCGGGGCAGGGGGCCGGCATGGGGAAATATTACCGCCCATGGCAGGTCCGAAACACGGCCATATAATTCGCCATTGATGAAATTGGCGATCCGGCCAAAAAACAACCCCAACGGCACCGCGCAGGACATCAGATCGCTAAGGCGCAGCAGTTCCAGTTGCTGCCGCCGGGCAAACCAAACCATCGCCACCGTGACGCCCAGCAGGCCGCCATGGAACGACATGCCACCTTGCCAGACGGCAAGGGCTCGCATGGGATTGTCCACGTAGTAGGGCAAATTATAGAACAGCACATAACCCAGGCGCCCACCGAGGATGACCCCGACAATGGTCCAGACCAGCAGATCATCTACCACTTCGGCTGTCGCCATTTTTGCCTGGCGGTCATTTAAGCGCAGCATATAACGCCAACCCGACAACAATCCCGCGATATAGGCCAGGGCATACCAGCGAATGGCGAACGGACCCAATTGCACAAGAACGGGATCGATCTGGGGAAAGGTCAGGGCGGCCAAGGGTGCATCAATTATCATGGCTCCGATATAAAGGTGGCGTCAAAGGACCGCAAGACGGCTTGCGTCGCGCTTCCCGCCCCGCCATAGTGGCGCAGCTTTTCTGGAGAGTAACGATATGTCCGGTAACCGCCGCCTTCTTGATGATGTTTCCCGCCTCGCGACCTCCGCCGCCGGTCTGGTACAGGGCGCGGGCAAGGAGGCTGAGATGCTGGTGCGCCAGAGGCTGGAACGTCTGCTCGACGGCATGAATCTTGTTACCCGGGAAGAGTTCGACGCGGTCAAGGCCATGGCTGCCAAGGCACGTTCCGAGAACGAGGCGCTGAACAAGCGTTTAGCCGCGATGGAAGAGGTGATTCAGACCCTCGATGCCATGAGCAGGCCCAAGGCCGCTGCCGCCACCAAACCAAAGGCCGTGGCAAAGACTAAGGCAAAACCTGCCGCCAAGGCTAAGAAAGCGCCGAAAAAAGCCAAAAAATAGATCGTTTGCCGGCGCGTTTTGGCCTGGGTGAGAAGGTTCCGAGAGTCTCCTTGCGCCCTTGGTAGCCATCTGCAAGATTACCTCACATGGTGTATTGTCGTATCGACACCACAATATGTGGGGCTATGAAATCATGAGCATGGGTGCGGAGGACTTCGTCACGACAGTGGGAAATCCATTAGATCTGGTCGAGGATATAGTTTCCGCCCATCAGTGGCCGTTCGAGCGTAATTGCGACGAGGAGCTATCGGTCACCGTGGCCGGCACTTGGTGCGATTATCATCTCGGCTTTTCCTTTAATTCGGCCCAGGGTGGGCTGCAGCTGGCTAGTGCCTATGATATGCGAGTGCCGGGAAAGCGACAGGCCGATGTGCATGGTCTGTTGGCGATGGTCAACGAGCGTATGTGGCTGGGTCATTTCGATCTGTGGATTGAGGACGGCGTGCCCATGTTCCGCCATGCGGTGCTGACCCGTGGCGGCGGCATGCATGCCAGTCAGATGGAAGAGTTGATCGAGATCGCCATTACTGAATGTGAACGTTTCTATCCTGCTTTCCAATTTGTTATATGGGGGGGTAAGGCGCCGGCTGAAGCCATTGCCGCCGCCATGTTGGAGACCATGGGAGAAGCCTAAATTATGTCGGATATGAGCGCGTTATCCGGAGCCGTCCTTTTGGTCGGCTGCGGCAAGATGGGTGGTGCTCTGCTGGGCGGCTGGCTGGATCAGGGTATCTCGGCGGATCAGGTCGTGGTGGTGGAGCCGGCCCTTGACGCAGAACGCAGTGGGGTACCGCAAGGCGTTACCGTACTGGCGGATGCGGCAGCCATCCCGGCGGATTTCTCGCCCGCCGTTGTGATCTTCGCAGTCAAGCCCCAGGTCATGGGCGACGTGGTGCCCAGCTACAGCCGTTTCGCGGCGGGTGGTGCGGTATTTCTCTCCATTGCCGCCGGTACGCCGATCAGCTTCTTCGAGGCCAACCTGGGCGACGGCGCTGCCGTGGTGCGGGTAATGCCGAATACACCGGCGGCGGTGCGCCGGGGCATGTCCGTGCTTTGCGCCAACAGCCATGCCATTGCCGCGCAGCGGGATTTGTGCGGCGGCCTGATGGCGGCGGTCGGTGATACTGCCTGGCTGGATGACGAAGGCCTGATGGATGCGGTCACTGCTGTCAGCGGCAGCGGCCCGGCCTATGTCTTTCATTTGATTGAATGCCTTGCGCAGGCGGGCGCGCAGGTCGGCCTGGATCCGGAACTGTCAGCGCGCCTGGCATTGCAGACCGTGGCGGGGTCCGGCGAATTGGCCCGGTTGTCCGATGATGACGCGGCGCAATTGCGTGTCAATGTCACCTCTCCCGGCGGTACCACACAGGCCGCGTTGCAGGTCCTGATGGCAGATGGCGGCCTGCAGCCACTGATGACAGCGGCGGTAAAGGCGGCGGAAAAGCGGGGTAAGGAACTGGGCGCCTAGGCGTTGGCTCTATGGACAGTCGAGCGAGCCCCTGCTACATAGCCGCCATGCTTAAAGATGCCTCCAGCCGCCCTATCGTGGGCTGCATAATCTGAATTACTGGCCCGGTCCCCCTGTAGTGCCGGGAATACGTTCGACCGTTCGTTCGGGCTGTCTTCAGCATCAAGACCGGCGGGTGCCTTAACAAAATTCTGTTTCTTAAATTCGGGGATACGACCCCATGACGACTGATTACAAAGCCACCTTGTTCCTACCGCGAACGGACTTTCCCATGCGCGGTGGCCTGCCTAAGCTGGAGCCGAAATTGCTTGAGCATTGGGACAAGATCGACCTGTTTGAAAGCCAGCGCGCGGATGCCAAGGGCCGGGAAAAATTCATCCTTCATGACGGCCCGCCCTATGCCAACGGTAACATCCATATCGGTCATGCCCTGAACAAAATCCTCAAGGATATCATCAACCGTAGCCAGCAGATGTTGGGCAAGGATGCCAACTATGTGCCTGGCTGGGATTGTCATGGCCTGCCCATTGAATGGCAAATCGAAGAGAAATACCGCAAATCTGGCAAGAACAAAGACGATATTCCCATCGACGAATTCCGCAAGGAATGCCGCGCCTTTGCCGATAAATGGATCACCGTGCAGACGGAGGAATTCAAACGCCTGGGCGTGATCGGTAATTGGAAAGATCCTTATACGACCATGGCCTATGGGGCGGAGGCTCAGATCGTCGCCGAATGCCTGAAATTCCTCATGAACGGTGCGTTGTATCGTGGTTCGAAACCAGTGATGTGGTCGGTGGTGGAGAAAACCGCCCTAGCCGAGGCGGAAGTTGAATATCATGACCATACCTCGACCACCATTCATGTGCGTTTTCCCGTGATCTCCACCGCCGATGAACGTGTTAAAGACGCCAGTATCGTTATCTGGACCACCACACCGTGGACCATGCCGGGCAACCGGGCGATCTGTTACGGCCCCCGTCTAGCCTATAGCTTGATCGAGGTCGAGGCGGTGGTCGAAGGGTCCTTGGCCAAGCCAGGGGAAAAAATGGTCGTGGCCGACAGTTTGTTGAAAGAAATCTGCTCCGAGGCCGGGATCACCACGCACAAAGTCTTGGGCGATGTGGACCATGCTGTTCTGGCTGAAACCGTCTGTGCCCATCCCTGGCGCGGCAAGGGCTTTGACTTCGATGTGCCGCTTTTTGCCGGTGATCATGTCACCGATGAAACCGGCACGGGCTTTGTCCATACTGCGCCCGGCCATGGTGCGGAGGATTTCGAGGTCGGCATGGCGCATGGCCTGGAAGTGCCGCAGACGGTGAATGGCGATGGTCTGTTTTTTGCGCATGTGCCGATCTTTGCCGGCCAGCATGTTTTTAAGGCGGATGCGTCGGTGGTCCAGGAATTGACCGACGTTGATGCGCTGTTGGCATCCGGCAAGCTGGTTCATAGCTATCCCCATTCGTGGCGCTCGAAAGCGCCGCTGATCTTTCGCAACACGCCGCAGTGGTTTATCTCCATGTCCACCACGGACCTGCGCGCAAGGGCCCTGACGGGCATCGACAATGTGCGTTGGGTGCCCAGATCCGGGCGCAACCGCATTCATGCCATGATCGCCGACCGTCCGGATTGGGTACTGTCGCGGCAACGGGCCTGGGGCGTGCCTATCACCCTGTTTGTGGATAAACGCACCGGCGAGCCCTTGAAGGACAAAGCGGTGAACGAACGGATCATCGCTGCCGTGCGCCAAGAGGGCGCCGATGCCTGGTTCAATTCCAAGGCAGCGGAGCTTCTTGGGCCGGAACATGATCCGGCCAATTTCGAGAAGATTGAAGATATTCTCGACGTTTGGTTTGATAGCGGTTCGACCCACAGCTATGTGCTGGAACAGCGGCCTGAACTGCAATGGCCGGCGTCGCTGTATCTGGAAGGTTCGGATCAGCATCGCGGCTGGTTCCATTCCTCTTTGCTTGAAGCCTGTGGCACCCGTGGTCGCCCGCCCTATGACGCGGTTCTAACGCACGGTTTCACCCTGGATGACAAGGGTCGAAAGATGTCCAAATCTCTGGGCAATGTGACCGCGCCGCAAAAGTTGTGTGACCAATACGGCGCGGATATCCTACGTCTTTGGGTGGTCAGCTCCGACTATGCGGTGGATCAGCGGATCGGCAACGAGATCGTGAAGGCACAGGCAGATGCCTATCGCCGCCTGCGCAATACGCTCCGGTTTCTGTTGGGCAATCTGGCTGAATTTGACGACAGCGAACGCCTGGATGTCAGCGATATGCCGGAACTGGACCAATGGGCCCTGCACCGGGTCTCGGAACTGGATCAACTGGTGCGCCAATGCTGTGACGATTTTGATTTCCATCGTCTCTATGTGGCCTTGGGTAATTTCTGCACCAACGATCTGTCCGCCTTCTACCTCGATATTCGAAAGGACGCGCTGTATTGCGATGACTGCGCCTCGATCCGGCGGCGGGCTGCGCGCACGGTGCTGGATCATGTGTTCTCCCGCCTAACGGCGTGGCTGGCGCCGATCCTCTGCTTCACTGCGGAGGAGGCTTGGCGCGTCCGCTTTCCAGAAGATGACAGCGTGCATCTTCGGCAGTTTCCTGAGACTCCGGGCGATTGGCGTAATGATGCCTTGGCGGAACGCTGGTCCAAGGTACGTACCCTGCGCCGCGTGGTCACCGGTGCCCTGGAAGTGGAGCGCAGGGAAAAACGCATCGGCGCCTCGCTGCAGGGCCACCCGTTGGTCCATGCCCCCGCCGAATATCTGGCTGCCATGGATGGCTTGGATGCCGCCGAGATCTGTATCACTTCTAGCGTCACCTTGAACGAAGGCGCGGTGCCGGATGGCGCCTTTATGGTTGAAGATGTCGCCGATATCGGTGTCGTGGTCGAACTTGCGGAAGGGGGCAAATGCGCCCGTTGCTGGCAAATCCTGCCCGAGGTCGTAGCCGATGATGAAGACGCTGTTTGCCAGCGTTGCAACACCGCCGTCGCGGCTCACGTCGCTGCCTGAGGATGCGCCCGGCCCTGATTTTATCCGCTGTTATCGTGATTCTAGATCAGCTGAGCAAAGCCTGGCTGATTGGCTGGGTGCAGGACCAAGGGGGCTGGCAGCAGATCACCGGATTTTTTAATCTGGTAATGGTCTGGAACCGTGGCATTAGCTTTGGCATGCTGCAATCGGGCGATACCGGGCGCTGGTTGTTGGTGGTGTTTTCTCTAGCCGTCTGTCTTGGCTTGGGGTTTTGGTTGCGGCGGCAGATCAGGCGCTGGCCCAGCTATGCCCTGGGCGCGGTGATCGGTGGGGCGTTGGGTAATATTATCGACCGTATCTGGCGTGGCGCAGTCGCTGACTTTTTTGATTTCCATTTGATGGGTTATCATTGGCCGGCCTTTAATGTAGCCGATAGTGCCATTACCATTGGCGTCGCCATGCTATTGTACGATAGTTTTCGCACAGAGAGCGATGGGGACGAGGGGAGCGGTGACGACGTTGGAGCGAAGGACGCGTAGGAACATGGCGAGGCGCAAGACTAAATTTTTGACAATCATCGGGACGGCGGCGCTGCTGTCGGGCCTATCGGCTTGCGATACCTTCAAGGAGCAGGTTGGGCTTACAAAAAATGCGCCTGACGAATTCACCGTCCTGGCCAAGGCGCCTTTGGTGATGCCGCCTGACTTTTCCCTACGTCCACCGCGCCGGGGCGCCCAACGGCCGCAGGAAGTGCAGCCGCGCGAAACGGCCAAGACCGCTATCCTGGCGGCGAGCAGGAAGGCTGGTAAATCCGGTGCGGTTCTAGTTGGGGCCACGGGTACAGGCACGGCCGCCGAACCGACCGGAGGTGAACTCGCCCTGCTGCAAAAGGCCGGCACGAAGGAATCTGATTCCTCGATTCGGCAAATCGTCAATCGGGAGACATCCGTGCTGGCGGAAAAGGATAAGTCTTTCGCTGACCGCCTGATATTCTGGCAGGATAAACCTGCCTATGGCGTTTCTGTTGATGCTGGCAAGGAAGCCAAGCGCCTGCGCGAGGCAGCGGCGGCGGGTGATCCTCCGAACAAGGGCGAGACGCCAATCATCAAGCGGCGCAAGCGCGGTTGGCTGGAAGGTGTTTTCTAGCTCACCTCACGAGGCCTTGAGCGTTATTTTTCAGTGAAAGCTTGCGCTACGCCTTGCCGAGGTCATATCAGGTTATTGCTGTGTTTGGATTTCGGGGAAGGCCGCGTTAAATCATGTTTCGCATCATAGCTGCATTCACCATCCTGTTGACCGTTGCTGCCTGTTATGCACCAGTGGCCCAGGCGGCATTATTTCACCCCAAGACGCGCACCCTGGCCAATGGCATGCAAGTGGTGGTTATCGAGGATCACCGGGCTCCGGTGGTGGCGCACATGGTTTGGTATAAGGCTGGCGCCGCGGACGAGCCGGCGGGCAAATCAGGGATCGCGCATTTCCTGGAACATCTGATGTTCAAGGGTACCCCAACCGTCCCTTCGGGGCAGTTCTCCAAGATCGTGGCGCGCAACGGCGGGCGCGACAATGCCTTCACGTCCTATGATTACACCGGCTATTTCCAGAATGTCGCCAAGGACAAGCTGGACCTGGTCATGCGCATGGAAGCTGACCGAATGGTCAATTTGGTGCTGACCGTTGATGATGTGAAAACGGAGCGCGATGTGGTTCTGGAAGAACGCCGCTCGCGCACCGACAATAACCCCGCCGCCCAGTTGCGAGAGGCCATGAGCGCTGCGCAATATATGGCGCACCCCTATGGCATTCCGGTGATTGGCTGGAAGCATGAGGTAGAGGCGTTGAACCATGCCGATGCTCTGGCTTTCTATAAGCGCTATTACGCCCCCAATAATGCCATCCTAGTGGTTGCTGGCGATGTGGATCCGAATGCGGTCATTGCCATGGCCGAGAAGCATTTTGGACCCTTGGAACGCGCCGATACGCCGGCGCGCAGACGTCCCCAAGAACCGCCACAACTGGCCGAACGACGCGTGATCTTCAAGGACGCCAGGGTCAGTCAGGCTGATTGGCGGCGCGGTTACCTGGCACCGACCCGCAGCGCGGGCGAGAGCAGGCATGCCGTTCCCTTGAGCCTGTTCGCGGACTTGCTTGGCGGCGGTACGACGTCACTGCTATATCGGGAATTGGTGATGAAGCAAAAACTGGCGGCTAATGCGGGCGCCTACTATAGCTCCACTAGTTTGGATCAGAGCCGTTTCATGCTGTATGCGACGCCGTCTCCGGGGGTAAGCTTGGCAAAGTTGGAGGTGGCCATAGATGCGACCCTGGTAGCCGCCTTGAAGGATGGTTTTACGGCCAAGGCATTGGAACGGTCGCGCACGGGCCTATTGGCGGCGGCGGTCTATGCCCGCGACAATCTGTTTACCTCGCCCAGGATCTTTGGCGATGCCTTGACCTCCGGCCTCAGCGTGGCGCGGGTGGAGGCCTGGCCGGATGAGGTTCGGGCGGTAAGCATGGAGCAGGTGATGGCGGCGGGACGCGCGGTTCTGGACATGCGTCGTTCGGTGACGGGTCTGCTGTTACCTGAAAACGGGGAGGCGAAATAATGCGGGCCCTTGCGAAATTACGCAGGGCACCGCTGTTTCTGGTGGCCGCTATTCTGTGGCTGCCACATATCGCCTTAGCCACGGAGATACAGGTTGTCCGCAGTCCTGGCGGCATCACGGCCTGGCTGGTGCATGAGCCCTCTATCCCATTGTTGAGCGTTAGCTTTTCATTTGCCGGTGGCGCCTCCCTGGATCAGCCATCGCGCAAGGGTACCGGCAATCTGGTGAGCGCGTTGTTGGACGAAGGGGCTGGACCATATGATTCCCTGGCATTCCAAACCCGCTTGGAAGAACTGGCTGTGCGGATGGGTTTTGATGCCGATCGCGATAGTTTTTCAGGTAGTCTGCGGACCCTGAGTGCCAACCGGGATCCCGCTTTCGAGCTGTTGCGACTGGCCCTGAATGAACCGCATTTCGAGGCCGAGGCGGTGGAGCGTATCCGGCGGCAGATCCTGACTGGATTGATCGAGTCCCAGGAGGATCCAGATGCCATCGTCAGTAAAACCTGGTTCGCCACGGCCTTTGCCGATCATCCTTATGGCCTGCCCAACAGCGGCAGCATTGAAACCGTCAAGGCGATCAACACGGCGGATCTGCGAAAGTTCATGGCCAAAGCCCTGGCCCGCGACCGTCTGACTATCGGAGTGGTTGGTGATATCTCGGCCGCGGATCTCGGACCGTTGTTGGACAGGACGTTTGGCGCCCTACCAGCCAGTGCCAAGATCGCTACGGTTCCAAAAGCCACGCTAAAGGGACCGGGCCTTTTAAAGGTGGTGGAAAAAACTATTCCGCAAAGTCGGGTGATGTTTGGTGCGCAGGGTCTGAAGCGAGATGATCCTGATTGGTATGCGGCTTATGTGCTGAACTATGTCTTGGGTGGCGGTGGTTTTTCCTCCCGCCTAAACGAAGAGGTGCGTGAGAAACGTGGTTTGGCCTATTCGGTCTACAGCTATCTTTACCCCCTTGATCATGCCGCCATTCATCTGGGCGGTGTCGGCACCCAGAACCAACGGGTGAAGGAAACCCTGAAGGTTATCAAGGAACAAATCGCCCGCGCAGGCGAGGCGGGTATAACGGCGGAAGAGCTGGCCAATGCCAAGACGTACCTTAATGGCTCGTTCCCCCTGCGCCTGACATCGTCTGGGCGAATCGCCAGGCTTTTGCGCGTCATACAGCGGGAAAACCTTGGTCTGGACTATCTTGAACGCCGTGCGGTTTTCATCAATTCCGTCACCCTGGGGGACATCCGCCGGGTTGCAAAACGGCTGTTGCGCCCGGAAAATCTGTTGATCGTTGTGGTCGGCCAGCCGACCGGCCTGAGCAGCAGCGAATAGGGCTGTGGTGGTGCTTTCAGCCTGCACCGGCCTCTGTTAGCGTGCGGCATGGATAGGATTCCAATAAGCCAGGATATCGCCGGCTGTTTGCAGCTGGCGGGGTTGAGCCAGGACGACTTGGTGCCATTGTTGCGGCAATGCGAAGCCACACGGTCACGTTTGCGCGATGATCTAGCGGCTGAGCCAGGCAGCTTGGCACCGCTGGCGATAGCCCGACGGCGCGATGATTTGGCTGCCCTGGAGCAAATCGCCCGGGATTGGCGCCAGCGGTTCCGCCGGGTGGTGCTTTTCGGCACCGGTGGCTCCGCACTCAGTGCCCGTACCTTGGCCGCGCTTGCCTCCGACGATGGACCGGAACTGTGCGTGCCCGATAATCTTGATCCGGATCTGATGACGGCTGTCTTGGCACCCGATCAACTTTCCCACACGGGGTTCTTGTTGATTTCCAAATCGGGGAGTACGGGGGAAACCTTGGCGCAAGCCTTGACGGCAGTCTCTGCCGTGCGGGAACATTTGGGCCGGGACGGGATGGCGGGGCGTTTTTTGGCTATAACCGAGCCCGGCGAAGGCCCCTTGCGCCGGTTAGCTGCGGATATTGGCGCGCCGGTATTGGACTATGACCCAAATATTGGCGGACGATTTTCAGTGCTCTCGCTGGTTGGGATGCTGCCTGCGATGATCCTGGGTCTCGATGCCGCTGCGGTACGGGATGGCGCCCATGCGGTCTTGGACCATGCCTTGGAGACAATTGATAGTCCTCCGGCGGTTGGTGCTGCCATGCAGGTTGCTCTGTTGCGTAAGGGCTTGAGCCAGTCGGTGTTGCTGGCATATAGCGGACGCTTGAAGCCGTTCGCCAGGTGGTACCGCCAACTTTGGGCGGAAAGTCTGGGCAAGAATGGTCAGGGCACCACGCCCATTGATGCCTTGGGACCGGTTGATCAGCATAGCCAGTTGCAGCTTTATCTTGATGGCCCGCGGGACAAGCAGTTCACCGTGCTAACCCTTGATCAGGCTGGACGGGGCCCCATAATTGATGCGGCTCTGGCCAAGTCCCTGGAACAAGATTATTTGGCCGGGCGGACGATCGGTGACTTGATCGCGGCCATGCAGACGGCTACGGCGGAAACCCTTGAAAAGCATGGCCGGCCCGTGCGCCGATTGACGGCGGCAACATTGGATGAGGTGACGTTGGGCGCTTTATTCATGCATTTCATGCTGGAAACCTTGTTCGCCGCTGATCTGGTGGGTGTCAGTGCCTTTGGCCAGCCGGCGGTGGAGGAGAGCAAGGTGCTGGCCCGGCAATATCTCAGGGACAGCGCGCCGTGAACCATCTGCGCCGCCTGCCGGAGGTTATGGTCAACCGCATCGCCGCCGGTGAGGTAGTGGAACGGCCTGCCTCCGCCTTGAAGGAATTGGTGGAAAACGCAATCGATGCGGGTGCGACGCAGATTGACATTGTTTTGCTGAACGGTGGCCGGCAACTGATATCGGTCACCGACAATGGGTCCGGCATGGGGCCGGACGATTTGGCCCTGGCGGTGGAGCGCCACGCCACATCGAAACTGCCTGACGAGGATCTTTTACATATCGAATGGCTGGGTTTTCGCGGCGAAGCGTTGCCTTCCATCGGTGCCGTCGCCCGGCTGAGCATTGCCTCGCGGACCCATGATGCTGATGAGGCCTGGTGTATCAATGTTGATGGCGGCGAGGTCAGCGGCGTGACACCAGCGTCCCTGGCGCCGGGCAGTCGGGTCGAAGTGCGTGATTTGTTCTTCGCGACCCCGGCGCGGTTGAAGTTTCTCAAAACGCCGCGCACTGAATTTCAGCACGCCGCCGATACGGTGAAACGGCTGGCCATGGTACGGCCCTATATTGCCTTTACCCTCTCGGATGGGGAGCGGCGCAGCCTGGATCTCAGCATCAGCGGTGGCGATCTGTTCGATGCCTGCCTGGCCCGCCTGGGGGCGGTCATGGGGCGGGAATTTGCCGACAATGCCCTTGCCATAGATGCGGAACGGGAAGGTCTTCGCCTGACCGGTTATGCCGGCCTGCCGACCCTGAACCGTGCCAATAACCGTATGCAGTATCTGTTCGTCAATGGCCGACCGGTGCGAGATCGCTTATTGGCCGGCGCCTTGCGAGTCGGCTATATGGGTGTTCTAGCTCATGACCGCTACGCTATGGCGGCGCTGTTTCTCGATGTGCCGGCTGAACTGGTGGATGTCAATGTGCATCCTATGAAGACGGAGGTGCGTTTTCGCGATCCCGGTCTGGTGCGTGGTTTGCTGGTTTCGGCCTTGCACCATGCCCTGGCCGGCGCCGGACACCGGAGCTCTTCCACCATCAGTGCGATGGCTCTGGGCCGGGCACATGAAGGGAGCCTTAATCTGCCCTATCGCCAGCCTGTTGGCCACGGCAATGTGGGCCTGATGGAGGCCGCCACCGCATTCCAGGCGCCTTTAGCCCACGCCACTGAACCCTCGGCCCGCGTGGAGGCAATGGAAGACGATGTGGTTGCTGCCAATGATTACCCCTTGGGCGTGGCGCGGGGACAATTGCACGAAACCTACATTGTGGCGCAAACCGCAAATGGCATTGTCATCGTGGATCAGCATGCGGCCCATGAACGTCTGGTGATGGAACGCATGCGGGCGCAGCTGGACGCCAATGGCGTGGCCGGACAGATGTTGTTGCTGCCCGAGGTCGTAGAACTGAATGACGACGGCGCCCAGCGCCTGGCCGCGCGTGCTGTGGAACTGGCTGAACTAGGCCTGGTTTTTGAAGCCTTTGGCAATGGTGCCATCGTGGTGCGCGAGGTTCCGGCCCTATTGGGGGAGAGCGACGTGCAGGGCCTGATCCGTGACCTGGCCGACGAATTGGCCGAAATGGACCAGGCCTTGGCCCTGCGTGAGCGTCTGGACCAGGTATGTGCGTCCATGGCCTGTCATGGGAGTGTCCGGGCCGGTCGCCGTTTGACTGTCGAGGAAATGAACGCGCTGTTGCGGGAGATGGAACGCACGCCGCGTTCGGGACAATGCAGCCATGGCCGGCCCACATATGTGGAATTGCAGTTGGGCGATATAGAAAGCCTGTTTGGCCGCCGCTGATTAGTTATCCCAGCACAGAAACACGATGCGCGCGGCACCGTAGGTTCGCTTATCAAGGACCGTAAAGCTGGTGCCGGCTTCAAACGGCTCCTTTTTGGCCAGCTCGATGCAACAGATGGCGCCTGCGCGTAACCAACCTAAATCAGCCAGGGCGCGTAGAGAGGGCTCAGATCGCCCGGTACGGTATGGTGCATCCATCAAGACGAGGTCAAAACCATCGCGGGCCTGTCCGGGCCGGATGGCATCGCGGATCAGAACGCTGACCTGATCTGCCTCGTCCATGTCCCTTGCCGTTTCCCGGATCGCCCGTGCCGCCACACGGTCTTGCTCCAGAAAACAGACTGACGCCGCACCCCTGGACAGTGCTTCCAACCCAAGGGCACCGGTGCCTGCAAAGACATCCAGGACGGCCAGGCCCTGGGGCATGGGGCCGTCCGGGCCGGCGTAATCCCCGTGGGAGAGAATATTGAACATCGCCTCCCGCGCCCGGTCCGAAGTTGGGCGGATCACCATGCCCGCAGGCCCGTTCAGGCGCCGTCCCTTGTGTTTGCCGCTAACAATTCGCATGTTCGTTTTCTTTTCCTATTCCGCACCGCGCGTGTTGGTTATCCTAACCGGCATGAGCCAGGTTGGAAGTGGAGATCTCGTGGTGACAAGGCAGACCATTGGTTTTATCGGGCTGGGTGATATGGGCCAGCCTATGGCGGCGCGGCTGCTCGGCGCGGGGTTTCCGGTCGTTAGTCACGCCCATCGGCGCCGCGAGGCGATCGAAACCTTAAAACGCCTGGGCCTTGAAGAGGTGGCCAATGCCCACGCAGTGGGTGAGCGAGCCGACATAGTGATGACCGTTGTGACGGACGAGGCACAGACAGATACGGTTCTCCGCGGATCGAAAGGCGCCTTGGCGGCAATGGCGCCGGGCGGGGCCGTGATTGTCATGAGCACTCTGGCTCCAAAATATTGTCAAGATCTGGCGGCGGAGGCCACCAGCAAGGAAATCGCCGTGCTGGATTGCCCGGTCAGCGGCGGCACCATGGGCGCGGCACAAGGCACGTTGTCTATGTTGACAGGCGGCAGTGGGGCGGCGGTGGAACAATGTCGTGAGGCCTTGGAGTCCATGGGCCGAATATTTCATTGCGGTGACATTGGCATGGGCCAAGTGGCCAAGCTGGCCAACAATAGCATACTTTTTGGTTGCGCTGGTTTGCTCTGGGAAGCGCGGAAGCTAGCCAAGGCTCATGGCATGGTGCCCGAGGCATTGATGGAGATATTGGGGACTTCGACTGGCAATACCTTTATGGGTGAAAATTGGGATTTCTTTTCCGATCCTGGTATGTGGCCGCATTTCATTTCGATGATCGCCAAGGATACCGCGCTTGCCATACGTGCCGGGGATGATGCCGGAACACCTATGCTAATGACGCGGCAGACACGCGCCCTGGATTGGCAGTCCGTCCGGGACGGGCCTGATTGAGGCTGCGTTACTTTTTCTTTTTTTGGGCCTATTTTCTTGCTGGCTGCTTCTTTTGGGGCCGTTTCGCATCGCCCTCTGTCGCGGCCAGGCCAAAGCGGGCGGCGTTGCCACCCAACTGATCACGCAGAACACGTCGGGGCACCGCCGAGACCTCATCACGGGACAGATCACCCAATTGAAACGGGCCGTAGGAGAGCCGAAACAAGCGTGTGACCTGCAGATCAAGATGTTCCATGACACGGCGGATTTCCCGGTTCTTGCCCTCCGTCAAGGATAGGCTGAGCCATGAATTGCCGCGCTGGGTGCTGTCCAAGGTGGCTTCGATCCCGCCATACGAGATACCGTCAATTCGCACACCGCCGGCCAAACGGGTTAGGGATTTTTCATTCACTGTGCCATGTACCCGGACTCGATAGCGCCGCCGCCAACCAGTGCTGGGCAGCTCGAGAAAGCGGGCCAGATCGCCATCGTTGGTTAACAGCAACAGACCCTCGGTATTCAGATCCAGACGTCCTACGGACAAGACGCGAGGTAGGTCATCGGGCAGCTTCTCGAAAACCGTGGCCCGACCCTCGGGATCATTGTTGGTAGTCAGCAGCCCCTTGGGCTTGTGATAGCGCCACAGCTTGGTTGGCTCGGCCCCCGCTAGGGGAATGCCATCCACCTCGATACGGCTTTTGGTTGTTACCACACAGGCAGGTGTTTCAAGGATTTTGCCATTGACCTTGACCCGGCCGGCGGTAATCCAGCGTTCCGCCTCTCGTCGGGAACATAATCCCGCACGTGCCAAGCGCTTGGCTATCCGTTCACCGTCTTCGGGCTTGACCGTTTTTGTATTGCTGCTCATGGTGGCAACATGCCCATTCAGCCCACGAAATCAACCTTCATGAACCTGGCACTGGACGAAGCCCGTGCGGCGGGGGCACGGGACGAGGTGCCGATCGGCGCCGTGCTGGTTGATGGTGTTGGAAATATTCTGGCCCGGGCGGGCAACCGCACCGAGGCGGGATCTGATCCCACGGCCCACGCCGAGATGGAGGTGATCCGCCAGGCCTGTAATTTGCGTGGCGCGGCTCGCCTGCCGGGTTGCGCCCTTTACGTCACCCTGGAGCCGTGTCCCATGTGCGCTACGGCGATTTCTTTTGCCCGTCTGGCGCGTCTGTACTACGCCGCCCCGGACCCCAAGGGGGGTGGGGTCGAGCACGGGCCTAGAATTTTTCACCAACCCAGCTGCCATTATCGGCCCGAGCTTTATCCGGGTATTGGCGAAGGCGAGGCAGCGGCATTATTGCGCGCCTTCTTCCAGGCGCGGCGCTAATCGGCTAACATCTTGACCTTGTCAGGGTGAGATGGGGGCGGCGCATTTGCAGTTGCTAGCGGGAGTGAGCAATAATGACCCAACAGCTGATATGGCGCGACGACTATTTGATCGGGGTTGAGAAACTGGACTGGGAGCATCAGGATTTGTTCGAACGTCTGAACGAACTGCATGACGTCCTATCGGATAGTGACGATCCGGCGGCTATTGAGGCTTGTCTGGGTGAAATTCATGCCTGGCGGCATCTCATTTCGCGCTGGAAGAATAATACATATGGGCCAACAAATTCGCCTATTACGACGTCCACAAGGAGGAACACGATAACTTCCTGGAAGTCACGGTCGAGCTTGCACTGAGCATCCTTGATAATCAGATCCCGAACGGCGGGATAACCTGGAATTCCAATTACAGGCCGGGTGATTAATCATATCATCACTTCGGACAAGGATCTGGCCACGGTAGGATGATGATAATTTGTATGCAGTGGAGGTAGTCAGAGGATGACGTCACAGGCAAAGCCGCGGGGCATGTATTTCGAGGATTTTGAGATCGGCATGGAATTGGTCACGCCGCGCCGGACCATTACCCTGACCGATATTGTTAATTTCGCTTCGCTTTCAGGAGATTTCAACGCGCCCCATTGCGATCATGAATTCTGTAAGACCCAGCCCTATGGCGAACCCATTGCCCATGGCCCCTTGGTCTGGGCCGTAGCGGGTGGGCTCAGCTATGCCTCCGGCATCAATGACGGCACCATCGTTGCCATGCTGGGAGTGGACGCCTGGCGCATCCATCTACCGGTCAAACATGGCGACACCATCCATGTGGTGCAGCGTGTAGAGTCCAAACGAGAGACCTCCAAGCCTGACAAGGGTATTGTCGAGTTCGACCGCGAGATCCGTAATCAACGGGATGAAGTGGTGCAATCCGCCAAGGGCACCAATATGTATCTTCGGCGGACCTAAATCACGCCGTTGGTTCGAAAGGCTACGATTTCATCGACGTCGTAGCCTGCTTCGCCCAAGATTTCCTCGGCATCGGCGCCAGGTGCCACGGGCGCGCGGTCAATGGAAGCGCCGCCATGGGCCAGACGAAAACCATTGGCCACCAGTTTCAGGGAGCCAAAGGGGCTTTCGACCGTTTGCAACACGTCCCGGTGTTCCAACTGCGGATGGTTGATGGCCTCCTTGAGATTGCGCACTTGGGAGGCAGGCGCGCCGGCCTCCGCCAGACGGGCCTCCCAGGTAGCGATATCGTCAGAGGCAAAGGCGGTCTCGATAATCTCCCGCAAGGCCGGTTCATGCTCGGTCCGGCCATGCCAGTCGGCGAAGCGTGGATCATCCAACAGTTCGGGCTGGCCGATCGCGCCCATCAAGGCTTGAAACTGCTTCTCGGTATTTACCGCGAGGAGCAGATTATCGTCGCCTACCTTGAATAGATTGGCGGTGGGGCGGCGGCTGATGGCCTGGTTGCCATATTGGCCATGGACGTGGCCGGTGGTGGTGTGCTCGCTGATCAAGGGAGAGAGAAACGCCAGAGTGGAATCCAGCATGGCCACGTCGATGCACTGTCCCTTGCCTGTATGGGTACGCTGAAACAGGGCGGAGGCAACGGCGAAGGCGGAGGTCATGCCCCCGATGGCATCGCAGACCGCGAACCCAGCGCGCGTCGGGCCAGTGCCTTCATGCCCCGTAATGGACATGATGCCTGAGACCGCCTGGATACGGCCGTCATATGACGGCGTATTCCGCTCCGGTCCGTTCTGGCCGAAGCCGGAAACAGCGCAATAAATCAGCTGTGGATTAATGGCCGATAGCGCTTCATAACCGATGCCGAGGCGCTCCATCACGCCAGGCCGGAAGTTCTCCGTCACCACGTCGGCGTTCTTAACCAGACGCTTGACGATTTCCAGTGCTTTTGGGTCTTTCAGATCAAGGGCAATGTTCCGCTTGTTGGCATTAATCGCTAGCCAGCCTGGCGCCATGCCCCGGTCGCTCCATTCCCTGGACAAGGGCCCATTGCGCATTTCCTCGCCGCCGGGCCGTTCCACCTTGATCACGTCGGCGCCCAGGACAGCCAGTTGGTAACTGCCGAAAGGTCCGGCGAAGACCTGGGTGAAGTCGAGGACGCGGACGCCCTCGAACGGTTTCGCGGATGCTTCACTCATAATGATACTTACTCCGCCGCATCGGGCTGTTTGGTCTTTAATCCTGCGGCTTCCCGTCGGCCCTTGGCGATTTCCTTGACCACATCGTTTTGCGCTCGCTGGCGGGCAATTTCCTCTGGTGGGATACGTTCGATATTGCGGAAATTGAGCTTCCATTCCGCATCGTCATTCCAACGCTGTGGTGATTGCAGAGTGGTGCGGGGACCTGTAGCGCTTTCCAGCAGATCCAGGGCCATGGCCATGGTTTCCGCCTGCGATTGCGGATCATCGGGTTTGCCGCCTGCATTGCCCAAGGGGAAGTCGCTGAACAGAAAACGCGGCACGCCGCAGAGTTCAACTATGTCCTTGGCACACCCCATGATGACGGTGGGGATGCCGTTTGCTTCGAGATAACATGCTGTCAGACTCACGGTCTGATGGCACACTGGTCAAGCCGCAACAATGACCGCCGCTTCAACTCCGTCTTCCCTCAGACGTCTAAGTACTTCCGGGCAATCCTGCTCTATCGTGGTGACTTGGCTGCGGTTGGTCGGCGTGCCCTGGAAATGTTCAGCTAGGGCGCCGATCCGGCCCTGGTTGGCGGCCTTTTTCAACTGCGCCAGGGGGAAATAGGTGTTGATGTCGGCGGCGGTTGTATAGGTCCGGTCATAGCCGAGATGAGAGATGCGCACATCCGGCTCATCAGCGACCTCGCCGGTATAGACCTGATAAAACTTAGCCGAGGCGTTATAGGCCGCACCTGGGCCCTGATCGCCCCGGTCGGGCTGATAGGGGGCCGAGGTAACCACCAAACCTACCTTGGTTTTCCACAATGGTTTCTCCAGGGGCGTGAATGGCACGGCCGTGTACTGTGCCCAGCGGTAGGGGTTGCCATAGCCCAAGGCTAGGTAATAGTCCTTCAATCGTTGCATATAGGGCACCGGAATATCATGCGCTGCGGCAAAGCCCAGGACGTCATCTTCTTTTGTTCGTTCTGCCATCGAAACATCCTTTCGGAAAAATCATTACCGCGACACCATAACACATACCAAGCTACAAACTGATAGGAGACTCTGATCATCACAGGCGCTACATTGGCCAGACGCAAGAAATAAACGATGAATATCCGGGCGTGTACGTGCCCGCTAGGAAGGATAGGTAAGAGATGATCCCAGAATTTTCTGACCGCTCGAAGGATTTGCAGGAGCGGCTGCTGAAATTCATGGACGATACGGTCTACCCGAACGAGGACCTTTACCAGGAGCAGCTTAATCAGAACGCTGACCGCTGGAACGTTCCGCCGATTTTGGAGGAAATGAAGGCCAAGGCCCGCGAAAAGGGCCTTTGGAATCTCTTTCTGCCGGAGAGTGAAGAGGTGGAGCCGATGTCTAACCTCAACTATTCACCTCTGTGCGAGATCATGGGCCGGTCGCCCATCGCGGCTGAATCCACCAATTGCTCTGCGCCAGACACCGGCAATATGGAAGTGTTCACCAGGTACGCCAATGCCGAGCTTAAGGAACGCTGGCTGACACCGTTGCTGGATGGCAAGATCCGCTCCGCCTTCGCAATGACGGAACCCGCCGTGGCTTCCTCCGATGCTACGAACATTGAAACCGCCATCGTGCGTGAGGGTGATGAATATGTCATCAATGGCCGCAAATGGTGGACATCCGGTATTGGCGATCCCCGTTGCGAGGTTCTGATCCTGATGGGTAAGACGGATCCGGATAATGCCGACCGTTACCGCCAGCAATCGATGATCGTCGTGCCTCGCAATACGCCGGGTATCACGGTGGAGAAAATGCTGCACGTCTTCGGTTATGACGATGCGCCCCATGGCCATGGCCAAGTGTTGTTCGAAAACGTCCGCGTGCCCGCCGACCATATTTTGTTGGGCGAGGGGCGCGGTTTCGAGATTGCCCAGGGCCGCCTTGGGCCTGGACGGATCCATCACTGCATGCGCCAGATCGGCGTCGCCGAGCGCGCCTTGGAGAATATGTGTAAGCGGGCCAAATCCCGCTTTGCCTTTGGCAAACTGGTCTCCGAGCAATCGGTGACCTCCGAGCGCATCGCGGAAGCTCGCATCGCCATCGATCAGGCCCGTTTGCTGGTGCTGTACGCGGCCCACAAGATGGACACGGTTGGCAATAAGGAAGCCCGCAAGGAAATCGCCATGATCAAGGTGGCGGTGCCGAACATGACCTGCCGCGTGGTCGACATGGCCATGCAGGTGCATGGCGGCGGCGGCGTCAGCCAAGTCTTCAATCTGGCCCATGCCTACGCCCACTCGCGCACCCTGCGCTTTGCCGATGGTCCCGATGAGGTGCATCGCGCACAGATCGGCCGTTTGGAAATGCGCCGCTGGAACTAGGCGAATACGACGACTACAGGGTGGGGCGGAACCGGTTAGTTTCGGTTCCGCCCCTTCTTGTTTTAAGAAGAGGTTGAGAAGTCTTATGGCAATCGACGATTGGTTTTCCGCCAGCTATGGCGAGGCACGGGCAAAATTTCTGGCGGCGGCCAAGACCGCCGGAGCGGTCCAGACAAGCTATGCGCATCCTTTACAAGGTCCCGATGGCGATGATCTGGCCATGGATTTGGCCTACCTGGGCCCGGCCGACGCAGCCAAGGTGCTGGTGACTTCATCGGGCACCCATGGTGTCGAAGGCTTTTGCGGCTCGGGCTGCCAAATCGGTTTCCTGCAAGATGGCCTGCACACTGAATTACCTGACGATATGGCGCTTTTGCACGTGCATGCCCATAACCCCCATGGCTTCGTTCACGAACGGCGGGTGACCGAAGACAACGTCGATTTGAACCGCAATTTCATTGATTTCGAAGCGCCACTGCCGGAAAACCCAGCCTATGACGAAGTCCACCCCTGGCTGGTGCCTAGTGATTGGGATGGCCCGGCCCACCAGGCAGCCGACGCGGCGATCAAGGCATATATCGCCGAACATGGCATGTTAGCCTACCAGGCAGCGGTTAGTGGTGGCCAGTACGACCATCCCGACGGCCTGTTCTATGGCGGGCAGGCGGCAACCTGGTCGCGGTGCACTATTGAAACCTTGGCCCAAGAACATTTGATCGGACGCAGCCATGTGGCGCTGATCGATTTCCATACTGGCCTGGGGCCTAGAGGTTACGGCGAACTGATCTCGGTCGATGTGCCCGGTGGGGCCGAACATCTGCGCGCCGTGGCCTGGTACGGTGACGAAGTTCGTACACCGGGCTCCGGCGATAGTGTTTCGGCCAAGGTCAACGGCACCATCGAGAGCGGCTACCATGCCTTATTGCAAAATGCCGAAAGCACCACCATCGCCATTGAATTCGGTACCTTGCCTCC
The DNA here is from genome assembly GCA_002731375.1 of Rhodospirillaceae bacterium. Classification (GTDB taxonomy): domain Bacteria; phylum Pseudomonadota; class Alphaproteobacteria. The sequence continues at coordinate 29,629 of PCBT01000092.1, forward strand.
CGAACAGGTTCTGGGCGCCTTGCAAGCTGATAACTGGCTGTATCTGCACGGCGATGTGGCCTCCGCCAAGGGTCGGGACATCAAACGGCAAATGCGGACCGCGTTCTACGGCGAGGACAGCGAATGGAAGGCCATGATCTGGCAGCGGGGTCTGGAAATCGCACGTAAGACTATCCAGGGCCTGAAGGGATAGCTGAACATGGCTAGCGACAGTCATTTCCGACCGGATTATGCCGCCTGCCGGGAGCATTTTCTAAATTTGTCGAATGTTTTGGGCGGCGAATTGATGCGCGCGATCAATCCTGCCTCTGGCCCTGACGGGTTGGAATTGAGCACGGATTTTCTGCGTCTTGGTCCGACGGATGCCGAACGCGCCCTAATCCTGGTTTCGGGCACCCACGGGGCGGAAGGTTTCGCGGGCTCGGCCATCCAGTGCGCCTGGCTGGCGGCTCATGGTGGACAACTGCCTGATAATCTTGCCGTGGTCATGGTGCATGGCCTGAATGCTTTCGGCTTCGCGCATTTGCGCCGGGTCAACGAAAACAATGTGGACTTAAACCGAAATTTCATCGATCACGAGGCCGACCATCCCCATAACGACGGTTACGCCAAGGTGGCCCATTTCCTAGCGGTCAATAGGTTGGATGGCCCGGAACGGGAGGCCGCCGATAAGGAATTGCTGCGCCTTGGTGTGGAAATGGGCCATATGAACATCATGCGCGCCATTGGCGGACAGTACGATGATGCCGAAGGCATGTTCTATGGTGGCCGGGTGCCGTCGTGGTCGAACCGGGCTCTGCGGGAATATCTGCCTAAGATGTTGCCGAATGTGAAGTTGGCGGCATACGTCGACATTCACACCGGCTTGGGGCCATCGGGATACGGGAGCCCCATGTGTTACCACTTGCCGAAGTCGGCTGATTACAACCTGGCCAAGGCCTGGTGGGGCGGGGATGTTACCGCCGCCGCTGCCAAGATCAACCATGGCAAGACTGGGGTTGGCGCCATGGAGGCGTTGATGGGCGCGCGAGTCATCTGCTTGACTTTGGAATTCGGCACTTTGCCTTTTGATGGCATTCTGCCGGCCTTGCAGGATGAACATGCCTGGTGGTGGCATCACCGTGACCGGGACGGCAGCACCATCAAGGCGAATTTCAAGGCGGCCTTTTGCCGTGATGACCGGGAATGGGAAAGTCAGATCATTGAACGCGGCCTGCAAATCGTGGCGACATCCATCGAGGGCTTGGTGAAGAATTAGCGGGACCGGAGTGTGTTTCCGCAATACTCGATCTACTTGATCGGCCCGCGAGCCCCCATGGGTTTATGTTTCGCCCACAAATTTTCGGCCATCCTCTAAATTACAGCTTCTTGTCGGTTATCAGGCCCGGGCGTAGCTTTTCAGGATGTCATCGACCACGCGTTCCAGGTGCAATACGGTGCTGCATGTCTTGGCGACATGGCAGAACTGGCGGTAGCGGGGCATTTCGCTGTCGCCGGTGCCCCAAAACGTTTCCGGTTCTGGATTTAGCCAGATGACGGAGCGGGAGCGGTCGTGGATGCGGCGCATGATGTCGATACGCGGGTCGGTGAAGTTGGAACGGCCGTCGCCCAGAATGATCACCGTGGTTTGTCGGTCCAGATCATCCATGAAGCATTCCTCGTAATCGAGCAGGGCCTGGCCATAGTCGGTGGAGCGGAAGCCGATGGTGTTCATGATTTCCGGTATAGCCTGTTCCACATCGTTGTTTTCCAGAATGTCGCCGACGCTGACCAAGCTGTCGGAAAAGGCATAGGCCTCCAGGTGGGCGATCACTTCATGCATGGAATAGAGGAACAGCAGCAGGAACCGCGCGGCCGCCGCGACGGATTTAGAAACATCGCAGATCACCACGATCTTGGGCCGTTCGATCTTGATCTGCTTCCACAAAACTTCAAATGGGATGCCGTCGTGGGGCATGTTACGGCGCATGGTGCGGCGAATATCCAGTTGGCCGCGCTTGGTATGTTTGCGCCGCCGGCTATAGCGCGAGGCCAGGCGTTTCGCCATACGGCGGACGATGCGGTGCATGCGGTCGAAATCCCGGTGCTCCAGGTTCGACATGCGGGTTTCCATAAGGAATTCCTCGCGCAAGTTTTCACCGTTGGCGCGAGCGTATAATTCGTACTGCCGCTCCACATATTGCCGGGATTCTTCGAGCAGATAACGCCGGCCCTGTTCCAGGCGTTTAGCTAGGTCCCGCGCGGCGTCACCTTCGCCGTCTTCATCCCCTTCGCCGCTACGCCGTAGCGTCGCAATTAACCGCTCCAGATCGCGTAAGCCCATGTCGTCGAGGATGCGGCGTGCAAAATAACCCCGTTGAGAGAAAAATTTGATCTCCGTCGCACCGACACGATTGGCGGATTGTTCCATGGCCGCCGCCAGCTCGCTGCCGTCGGCATCCATAACCATTTCGGCCAGGGGTACGTTGCTAAGTTGATCAGCAAAGTCGGCGTCGCTTTCCACACTTTCAGGTGCCTGGCTGCTGCCGTCCTCGTCATCGCTGTAATCGCGGTCGGCGAATTCGTCACGCTGGAAAAACATCTCGAAGCATTCTTCGAAATTGGCGACTTCGTCGGGTGTTTTCGCCAGGGCCACGCAGAGCGCATCCTTGAACAACTGTCGGTCGCCGTAACCGACTACGTCGACCGTGCGGTGGGCATCAATGCTTTCCGCCGGCGAGACACGGATATCAGCGGCGCGCAGGGCGCGGAAGAAGTTCTCAAGTGGTCGCTGCATAGCCTCGGTCCCCGTCCTGACGTGCCTTCCGGGTCAATTCGGCGATCTGTGGTCGTATTGCGTCAATATCCGTTTCGAACTTCAGCAACACATTCAAGGTGTCGCGGACCATATCGGGGGCCAGATCATCGGTATGTAGCAGCATCAGTACACGGGCCCAATCCAAGGTTTCGGAAATGGATGGCAGCTTTTTCAGGTCCTGTACCCGCAGCTGTTGCACGAATGAAACCAGTTTACGCCGCAGCGTGGCCTCGATATTCGGTACGCGAGCGGCCACGATCTGCTCTTCCAGTTTGGCGTCGGGCAGGGGGATATATAGATGTAGGCAGCGCCGCTTCAGGGCGTCGCCCATCTCGCGCATATTGTTGGAGGTGAGGAAGACCAGAGGCGGCACGGTGGATTTAACCGTACCGATTTCGGGGATGGTGACCTGATAGGCGGAGAGGATTTCCAATAGGAAAGCCTCGAATTCCTCGTCGGATTTATCGATTTCATCGATCAAAAGTACGGCGCCATGTTCTTGCCGCAAGGCCTTCAACAGAGGGCGGGGTTCGAGAAATTCTTTGGAAAAGAACATATCGCCAAAACCATGCAGTTTCTGCATGGCGGCTTCCAGGCCTGGGGCATCACCCAGCACATCGCCCATTTTATCCTTTAGGATCTGGGTATAGAGCAGCTGTTTGCCGTACTTCCATTCGTACAATGCCTTGGATTCATCCAGACCCTCGTAACATTGCATACGGATCAACGGCAGGCCCAGCCAGGCCGCGGAGGCCAGGGCCAGTTCGGTCTTGCCGACGCCGGCGGAGCCTTCGACCAGGATCGGCTTGGTCAAATTCTCGGCCACGAAGATAGCGGTGGCAATTTGCCGGGAGGCGATGTAGCCCTGATCGCCAAGTCCGGCGACGATGTTTTCAACGTTGTCGAATTCGGCTGTACTTGGTTCGGTCATGGGTCTCTTTTCAATCACTTAGTTTACAGTCTTCATTTACGGCGCGCGGTCAAAATCAACTGCTACTCAACAATGTCTGTCCACGCTTGCGGGCTTGAAGGTCTCGTGCCGTGGCGGCAATGCCCAAGGATTTCACAAGGTCTCGATTGGCGATGGAAAGCGCGCCCGATACCTCTATATCCCACGTGTTGATGAATGCCTCAACCGCCCGCTCGACATTCCTTGAGGTTTCCCGTGCGGCGGCGGCTAGCAACGACAAGGTTTCATCCACATCATCGCGCCCGCTATCCAGCAAATCAGCAGCCTTGCCCGCGATGGCTGACAGTGCTTCGGGCATGGCGATAAGACGACCAAGGGCAAGTTCAATTTTCGCATCCAAAGGTTTTTCCGCCGCGGCCCGGCATAACAGACGAAATCGGTTGCGCATGGCGCCGGCGGTCTTGGCTGAGCCCAAGGCGTCCTCTACCCGGCGCATGGGAAGGGATATGGCGTTGAGGGCATCGCCCAGCGGGCCCAGTCGATTGCTGGCCGGAATGCGCACATTCATGAGTTTCAGGCCGCAATGGGGGGAGGGGTGCAGAAAATCGACTTCCACGCCAGCCGTGATTTCCAGGCCCTTGCTGTACTTTGGTACAATGAAGGTTGTGAAGGAACGCCGGCCATCGACTTCATCCGTGATTGCCAGCACCAGAAACAGATCTGCCAGGGGACCATTTGTCAGATAAGCCTTTTCCCCGTTCAAGATTACGTCGTCACCGACAAATTCGGCGCGTGTGGAAAGACGTTTTGGATGCGCGCCGGCGCCTGGTTCCGAGATTGCCATGCAGGCGGTATGCCGCCCCTTGGCCATGTTCGGTAGATACTGCTGTTTTTGCTCATCCGTCCCTAAGCCCAGGATATGCAAGCGCGCATTCAAGGCTTGGCCCATCCAGGATATGGCCACGCCCTGATAGCCACCAACGTCCGCCAGGATTTCCAGGGTCGTTACCAGGGCCCGATAGTCGCCGCCCCGGCCGCCGTATTGTTCCGGTAGGCCGATCGCCATCAGGCCAGCCTCTCCCATGGCGGTCCATAGATCGGCTGGGAATTCATGTTGTTCACCCAGCCCCTCGCGCATCGCGATCTGGCTGCGGGCGAATTCTGTGACTTCCGCTTTTAGAGCTGTGTGATCAAAGCTTCCCATGACGCCACTCCCATACTTCGTCTATACTGACCGCCAGCATACCCCAAGCATACTGCGGAGAAAGCAAATGTACGAGTTTACGGATCGTTGCAAGGACTACCTCGAACGGGTGCAGGTCTTCATGGACCGCCATGTCTATCCGGCGGAGAAAATTTATGCGGAGCAGACCCATGTCCCTGAGACCCAGTGGGATGATTTTCCGCCGATCCTGCAGGAGCTGAAGGCCAAGGCCAAGGCCGAGGGGCTGTGGAATATGTTCATCGCCGAGGAGAAGTTTGGCCCTGGCCTTTCGAACTATGAATTCGCGCCGATCATGGAAATTCTCGGCCGCACGCCCATGGCGCCGGAAGTCTTCAATTGCGCCGCGCCGGATGTGGGCAATATGGAAGTGTTGGCGCAGTTTGGCAACGAAGCCCAGCAGGAACGCTGGCTAACACCTCTACTGGATGGTCAAATCCGTTCGGTCTTTTGCATGACGGAGCCGAATGTGGCCTCGTCCGATGCGACCAATATTGAAACCAGCATCGACCGGGATGGCGACGAGTATGTCATCAATGGGCGCAAATGGTGGAGCAGCGGCATCGGCCACCCAAAATGCGAGATCGCGATCGTCATGGGCAAGAACGATCCCACTGCCGAACGCCATAAACAACAGTCCATGGTCCTGGTGCCGACCAAAACACTGGGCCTGGAAGTGGTCCGCATGCTGCCCGTATTCGGCTACGAGCATGCCCCCCATGGCCATGGCGAAGTGCTCTTCAAGGATGTCAGGGTGCCGGTAAGCAACATGTTGTTGGGCGAGGGACGCGGTTTCGAGATTGCCCAGGGCCGTCTTGGGCCTGGACGCATTCACCATTGCATGCGCCTGATCGGTAAGGCGGAGCGCGCCCTGGAGGAGATGATGCGCCGGGCCAAGGCGCGGGTCGCCTTTGGCAAACCCTTGGCGGAACGCGACACGGTTCGGGCCGATATCGCCAATTCCCGTTGCGAGATTGATCAGGCCCGTTTACTGGTCTTGAACGCCGCCTGGAAGATGGACAAGGAAGGCAACAAGGGCGCGCGCAAGGAAAT
>PCBT01000093.1 GCA_002731375.1 Rhodospirillaceae bacterium
AACTGCGTCGCAGCCGGCAGTAGATAGACGCCGTCAGTACGGTCGTTCATCACCGCGCTCATGGTCGGATAGGGATCGACCACCACCAGGGTGTCGAGCTTGGCCATCGCCTCCTTCATGTCGGGTAGGCGGGTTTGTGAATTGGGCGCGTGACCCCAGAAGACCATGCCCTGGATCGGGTTGGGCTGCTCCACATTATCAGCATCAAGCACGCCGTCGAACCAGCGCGACACGGTGATTCCTTTAGCCTCCATCAGCTCCTGGTTGGCAAAGCGGCCGAGCATGTAGTCATAGTTCACGTTCCAGACTCGCGACCAGTGCTTCCAGGCGCCGGTGGAGATGCCGTAATAGCCTGGCAAAGTGTGCGACAGCACACCGAGGTCGGTAGCGCCCTGAACGTTGTCGTGGCCGCGGAAGATATTGGTGCCACCGCCGGACGTGCCCATATTGCCGAGCGCCAACTGCAGGATGCAGTAGGCCCGGGTGTTGTTATTACCGTTGGTGTGCTGCGTGCCGCCCATGCACCAGACCACGGTGCCGGGCCGATTCATGGCGAGCGTACGGGCGACCCGCTCCAACTGCGAGCCCGGAGCGCCGGTCACGCGCTCGACCTCCTCCGGCGTCCAGCGCGCAACCTCGTCGCGCACCATGTCCATGCCGTAGACGCGCTGGCGGATAAAATCCTTGTCTTCCCAGCCATTCTCGAAGATGTGCCAGAGAATGCCCCAGACCAGCGCCACGTCAGTGCCCGGGCGGAAGCGCACATACTCATTGGCATGGGCTGCCGTGCGCGTGAAGCGCGGATCGCAGACGATGACCTTGGCGCCGTTCTGCTCCTTGGCCTTGAGAATGTGCAGCAACGCCACCGGATGCGCCTCGGCCGGGTTTGAGCCGATGAAAAAGATAGCGCGGGCGTTGTGGATATCATTGTAGCTATTAGTCATGGCGCCGTAGCCCCAGGTATTGGCGACGCCGGCAACGGTGGTGGAGTGGCAGATTCGGGCCTGGTGGTCGACATTGTTGGTGCCCCAGAAGGCCGCGAACTTGCGGAACAGATAGGCCTGCTCGTTCGAATGCTTGGCCGAGCCGAGCCAATAGACCGAATCAGGGCCCGCATTCTCGCGGATCGCCTCCAGGCGGTCGCCGACCTCGTTAATGGCGTCGTCCCAACTCATCCGCTTCCACGCACCACCTTCGAGCTTCATTGGATATTTCAGGCGACGCTCACCAATGGCGTGCTCGCGCACGCTGGCGCCTTTTGCGCAATAGGCGCCAAGATTGAAGGGGCTGTCGAAACCCGGTTCCTGGCCGGTCCAGACACCGTTCTGGACTTCCGCCATGACCGTGCAGCCCACCGAGCAATGGGTACAGACCGACTTGACGGTCACTGTCTCGCCGGCCCCATCGCCAGCTGCGGCCTCGGCCTTGCGGATGCGCGTCAATGGCAGGCTACTGCCAAGCGCTGCGATGCCGCCCGCCGCAACACCGGACGCCTTGAGAAAATCGCGGCGCCCGACTGCGGTCGAGACCGTTCCATTGACCGCCTGGCGAAGATTGCCNCCAGCCGCAGCGGTAGATTTNCGCTTACTGAGCATNATGCGTTCCCTGACCCTGNATCCCCTTGCGCCCTAGAAGCGCGCTAGTTCGTAGACCCGCCGAACGTGCGCGGTTTCNCGATATTGTCCGGCTGCCGAATCGGCACCGGTCTCTGCCGCCTCGGCGCTCTCGGCTGATACCCCTGCCGCTAGCACCCCGACCGTCGCGATGCCCGCAACACCAATCCCTTTCATCACGTCGCGCCGCTGCGGATCTGCCGCACCATGCGCATCACGTTGTTTCTTCGCCATTCGCCTCGACTCCTTACCAAAACTGTTTTTATTTCATTAAATCAATCATTTAACAAAATACACNCACCTTCTACTTCAAAAAATGACTGCCCCAATTCCGCCACCGCTTTGTAAAATAGCGCCGATGGAGCAGCCGCCAGGTCGGCACAAAATTGGCCCACCCATGGCGCCANATGCGCCGTGAAGATGGTGCGCTGATCGTCGCCGCCGGCCGTCACGCCGAGGCTGCCCTCGATCAAGACCGCCATGACCTCGCAGAGGCTAGCGATGCCGTCTTCAGGCTCGGCCGCGCCGTCCGCCCGCGCAAGACCGAGCCGGTCGAGATCGTCACGCAGATGAGCCAGNGGCCGGTCGTAGAGAAAGCCGGTAATATAGTGCGACGCGTAGGGAATCACCTCGCCCTGCACAAGCCCCACAAAAACCGCTTCATGTTCTGCAGCAACCGCCTCCGGCGTTGTATCGCCGGCCGCAGTCGCCAAAGCGGTAACGGCACGACCGAGGGCGCTGTCGTCGCCCGAAGCCGCCGCGATCTGATCAAGCAAGGTGGAATCAGGCGCGTGCGAAAATAGGGTTCCGAGCAACCGGTACAAACCGGCCCGTAACCCATCTTCCACCGACACCGGCAGCCCCGTTTCCGCTGCCAAGTCCTGCTCAATGGCCTGCTGCCCTTGCATACGGCCCTCCCCTGCAAGAATTGTGACCCAACAGTCGCAGGCGGTCAAACCGAATTCGGCCGGCTCCCGTGCGGACTCGAATCAAACAGTAAGGTCGTCGCTCGGATACAGGCCCCGATATCGGCCCGCCCCGCTTCGTTCCAGCGAGTAGGCATCGGCAACATCGGCAAGGGACCAGCAGGGCTTGGGCGCGAAGCATGGCCTGCCCACCATTTGAGAGGCCGAAAAGTTTCATATCCGAGATTTCTGGTGTTGCGCCCCTAATTCAGATTTGCCAGCGCGAATCGGCTCTCGCTCCAGGGGGGGGCCTTCAGCCGGCTCTATGGCGACCGATTGAATATATCCAAGAGCGAGGTGCTCAGAGGCGAGGTCCCCCTGCGGGGGAACATGCCGACAGTCCTTGACGACGGCTCCGACCCGCCTTTTTTGCCCTGGGGATAGTCGATGGCAGAACCGTATGCAACAGCGTTCCGGCGGTTGTCACCCCGCCCAACTTGGTGGTCTAAATCCGCGCTCACAACGCCGCAGGAAACTTAGGTCTCATGAGAAAAGCCTTCAGGCACAAACCCATAGCCCCAGCCCGCCCCTGTGCGGTCATGACGGCACTCTGAGGGAGGAAAATTGCGTAGATACAGATGTCGCAATTTGAGTTACATGTTCCACATTTGCCGTGTCACTTCAGGGCCTAATTTTGCGCTACTGGCACGACTCGAACTGGCGTGATGATTGCTTTTCGGTTATCGAATTGTGTGCTGTGCGTGACCTTGCTGCACCATTTCGCTTATCCGGTAGGAAGTTTTGCGTTGAGCATGACAAAGGGTGGGGTAGATCGGTTCGCGCCGAAGCTTGGGGGGAAGGATGAACAATCCGAATGCGTTGCTCTATAAGTGGTTGGTAATCAATTCCTTCGCATTCCTGTTGGTCTATGTCGCCTGGCTGCGCGACTGGATCGAACTCGTGGTCGAGAGCGACGCAAGCTATCTGAGCATCGTCATCGGTGCCGTCTTCTTAGTTTTCTGGGCAACGAGTTCCTACCATATTGTCGGCATCAATCGTGAGATCGGCCTATTGGCGGGCGGTGCCCAGCGGGGTGTCGCGGCCGATTATTTCGACCGGCTGCGACGCAAAAGTAGGAACCTCGCGGAGCCGAACGTAGACCAAAGCATACTGGCGAGCACGTTTCGCGCACGCCTGTTCATGCCGATCCAGATTATCGCCTATGTCGGCAATGTTCTAATCCTTCTAGGCCTGATCGGCACCGTGGTCGGATTTGTCATCGCCGTGAACGGGCTGGGCGACAGTATCGCCGGTGGCACCAACATGGAACGCGTGCAGGGCGTGCTCGGTCAGATCGTCAATGGCATGGGTGTCGCACTATTCACCACGCTAGTCGGCGCAATCTTGGGCGGCCTCTGGTTACAGATTCATTACCAGATGCTGTCGCGCGCCGTCGGCGGCCTGGTGGTCGACACTGTCGAGTGCGCGGATATCGAGATCATCCCGAAGATCCTGCGCGCCGCAGACGGTGCCGGCTCGCCGGAGAACGTGGCGGGATAGCGCGAGGCGTCCTGGCGGGATTATTCACAGATGTTCGAATTCGATCCGTTCGGCAATCCTATCGAGGATTCCTCTTCGATAGCCTTTCGCGACATTCTGTTCCTCATGGTGTTCAGCCTGGTGGTCGTCATCTTCCTGCTCACCTTCTTGGTCAATCCCGTGCCCAAGCCCAACGATGTGCCGTTGCGCACGCAAATATTAATCGAGGCCACTTGGCCATCTGGCACCGGCTATGATGTCGATCTATGGGGCATGGGCCCCGACGGTATCCCAGTCGGATGGGGTATCTACGAGGCCGGCCCATCACTCAACCTGGAGCGCGACGACCGTGGCAAGATCAACGATCTTTCCGAACTGAACTACGAGTGGATGTCGATCCGAACCCGCAACGCCGGTGAGTATGTCGTTAATATCCACCTCTACAACCAGTACAAAGAACCGCTACCGGTGCCAGTCAAAGTGCGTGTCACCGGCAAGGGCGACATCGGCGAGATCTACGAAACCGAAATTCTGCTCAAACGTCGCAAGGAAGAAGTCACTGTTGTGCGTTTCACGCTAGATGCGGACGGCAAACTGATCGAGGACAGCGTCCACAACCTGTATAAATCGATACTCAGGCATCGCTGAAAGGCGCCCGATGTCGGAGTTGCTGGTTCTCATCATTCTTTACGCCCTACACGCCGCCGCCGTGTGCTTTCTGTTCGCGATGCTGTTCGTCAACGACCTGCGGCAGTGGTGGATGCGTATCGCGACCCTGGCTCTTGGCCTGGTCGCGTTGGTGCTACCGCTCATGCTGGCACACCAGACATTGGGCTATCCCGATCCCTGGCCAGAGCCGGGACGCTACAACGTCTATGGTTGGGACGTCGACGAGATCGACGGCGCACTGTTTTTGTTGGTGGTGTCGCCGGGCCAGACGAAGCCGCGCCATGTTCGTGTGCCATTCGATCTCGGCGTCGCGCTGAAGCTGCAGGAGGTGACGGAGAATTTCGGCATCTACAAACAAATCACGGTCGATATCGGCGACGAGGTGTCCGGACGCGGCCCGCAATACGCCTTCACGATCGAGAAAGTGTTCGGAGACGATGAGTAGGCAAAGGTAATGGCTGGCATGGTGGTCGATTTCGCAACATTGAACTGGGGCGCGCTGTTGCTCGCACATGTCGCCTGCACGACCCTCATGCTGGTCGCCATCTTTTTGCGGCGCCGGTGGCTCAAACCGCTGGCCGTGATCACCGGCGCCGTTACCCTGTGGTTGCCGCTATTTGCGTTGCTGGACACGCTGGGCCTGCCCAACCCGTATCCGCCCCAGGGCGACTATCGCATGATCTCATCTCGATACGATGAACAGGCCGAGATCCTCTACATATTCGTCGACACGCTGGGCCGTGACTTCACGCCGCGCCTTTACGGCATGCATTTCGACAAGACACGCTACGAGCGCCTCGGTCAGAATGTGGACTACAGCGTAGTCGTCATGCGGATCGGCGACGATGGCGGCGGCAATTACGAAGTCGACTATGTTGATTACGAGCCACCGGATTTGCTGAAGGATGGCATGATGCGAGGTTGGCAGGCGCCGCGCGAGACCGACTGACGCAGCGCCGCCCTATTCCTTCGACTCTGCCACAGGCTCCGCCGCTGCGGCAGACCCCCCAGTTCCAGCTGCAGCGAATTCGGCTTCGAATCCGAAACTCTTGGCGATCCGGTAGGATTGCCGTGCCTTGTTCTGGTAACGGATCACTCGCTGTTGGTGCCGTGCCCGATCAGAGCGGTTCTTGGGCTCCAGAGAACTCAGCTGGGTATAGGTATCGCCCATGTTCTTGTGGGTACGCGCATGCAAGCGCGGATGCGCCTCGACGGTAAAAATCCGCAAGGCCTTCTCAAACGCCGTGATCGCCGCCTGCAATTCGCGCTCTCGATAGCGCCCCTCCGACATCAACACACGGGTCAGTCCGATCTCGATCAACGTCTCGCCGTGCACGACGGGCTGCGCGACGGGCCCGGCAACGCGCAAGGCCTCGGCGTAGTAGCTGAGTGCCCGGTCGATGGGGTTGGCCTCGGCCTCGAGTTCATAGAGCCGGCGGTGAGCATTGCCGAGCGCGCGCAGGCCCCGCGCATAGAGCTCTGCGTTGTCCGCATTGCTCAAGATGACCAGTCCGTCGTTCAAGAGATTGATCGCGTTCGATACCGGTACCGCCTCGCCATTTAGGCGGGACATCGTCATATAGGCATCGGCCATATGGCTGCGGGTCTCGAAATGCGCCCGTAGGCCCGCGGCAACGGTCCGCAGGTCTAGCGCCATATGGTAGGCATCCAATGCCGTCTCCAGCCTGCCCGGATCGCCCGTGCGCGTCAGCGCCAGGGAGACGTGGCAGAACCCGACCCGGTCGTACAACCGTCCTTCCACGTTACGGGGCAATTCGCCGGCAAAGCCAGCCAGCACGTAATCATATTCGCTGACGGCCGTCTCATACTTCCCGCGATCGAATAGGGCATCGGCGCGAGCGATCTCGCTTTCGATTAGGGCTCGGCGCGCCGCCGCCTCACGTGGTTCCACGACGGTCGTGTCATAGACCGTCGCTTGCCAGACCGAGGCAGCCCATAGACAAAATATTGTCGTCAACACCATCCTGGGATGTCGGCCGAAAAATCTTCCTATCACGGTGCTATCCTTGGGTGTCGACCGTCGCCAAACGATGACGATGACGGCATTATTAGATCCGGAATTAGACCTAGGTCTGACCGGCGTTCGCCGACGGAATATCGAGTGTGAACTCGACCTCCATAATAGAGGCTTCGCCGCCCATGCGCATGGAAATCCAGTTACTGGCAAACCGGACCGCAGAAGCGCCGGCGGGATAGGCGAAGGTGAATGTCGCGCTCTTGCTCTTCTTCCGTTTCACGGCGGTGGGCTGCTCCGATATGCCCTCGAATGACAGCAGAGGAAACCGGCGATCGGAGGCCTCGTCGATGAGGATTATTGTCGACAGGGGATCATCCTCGAGCAGGATTGGCCGCGCAGTGGTGGCATTATTTCTGAAGCGCAATGTGACAATCAGTCTGTCATCCATGCGCTGGACACTGCGCAGTGTCCAGCGCCAATGGTTGTCGCTATAAACAAATTTGTTCGGCTCGGTCCGCCAATTCGAGCTCTCCGGCGTGATCTCGGCGTCCTGCGCGATCGACATCCGTTCCGTCGCCGCTACGCCCATAAGCAGCAGCGCTACGACACACAAGAGCTTCGGCATGTCCATCCCAACCGTCTTCAATGACACCGGGCGCCCGTTATTCGATGTAGGACAAATGCGCCCTGATTTGCGCCAGCCCACCTTCGCCCAGACCCCATGAAATCGTTCCGTCGGCATCGGCGTCGCGCCCGTGCTGAATCCAAGTCAGGTGCTCGACGATCTCTTCGGCAAAGAAGGCCGATGAGATTGGCGAGGCGCCGCCGGAAATTTGAGCCGCCTTGTCCAAGATCTTGCTGCACCAGAAATGAATGTTGGCAACGGATGCCAGGACATGCTTTGCATGCAGCTTGACGCTTTCATTAGCGTCAGCAGTGTCGCGCGCGAAGGTCATATGTTGCACAATAGCCTCCGCCGCTGCCACGACGCCATACCCCTTGCCAGGACCGTTGGCCTCGCGCGCTGGATCAATCGCGTGGCGCACATGCGCTGTGTGGGTCCTTATCACGTCCCAATCCTCGAGATCCGCTACTGCATACGCCGCATGCTCGCTAGCAATGGCCGCTTCCTGCTCAAGGATGGTCGCCAAGCCAAGCTGGCCCGGTGTGTCCTGCCAAGCATCCAAGATGTGGCCAATATGAATTTGGTATTCCTTGGGCGCAGCCGGCTCTACCGTGTTTGTCGCCACCTGATCAACGGACACGCCGTCGGCATCCGACAACTCCTCAGGATCAGCCCAGTTGGCGTTGCGTTTGGCAAGCGTCTCCAAATAGGCGCCGACCTGGTTGATCTCCTCATCCGTGAGCTCACCCATACCGCCCCACGGTGGCATGGTCTTATAGCCTTCCTTGACAGCTTTGACGAAGCGGGTGTAGCCGCGCTTAAACTTGCGCAGGTTAGCCGCATTGGGCAGGCCGCGACCGCGACCGTCCGCCTTCATGCCGTGGCAATAGGCGCATTTGGCGCGATAGATCGGCTGGCCGGCCTGCTCGGCCTCGGCATTTTCGGACAAGAGATTAGAGGATCGTCGGCCTTCTTCGCCCACGGCAGTGGCATCGTTTTCGGCAACCAACAATGTCAGCAGGCCCAGAGCAGCCACCATAGCCACTCGCATCAGCAGTTTAACAATCATTTATCTGACACCTCGCACGACTCGACGAAGGGGTGGCAAGCGCTCAGGCATGCCACCCCCGTTGTCGGGTTGGTTAGGTTTCAGCCAGCTGTCCTACAGACCGAAGGTCACAAGAATGCTGGCATGATTGACCGGGTTGTCGTCCGGTGCCGATCCGAACGAAGGCAAGCCACCCAAGGCAAAGGTAATGTACTGCTTGCCGTCGACCAGATAGGTGCTCGGGCCGGAATTTGATGCGGAGTTGGTGTTGAAGCGGTACACCACCTCGCCCGTGGTCGCGTTGGCCACGTTCACGATGCCGCCCTGACTGGCGAAGATCGTCAAATTACCGGCCGTTGTCAGCATGCCGCCACTGTACCCATCCTTCGGATAGGAGATGCGCCAGGCTTCCGAACCGTCCTTGATGTTGTGGGCCGAGTTCACTTCGGAACCGCCGGCCAAGATCTCGAAGACCGACCCGAGATTGCGCACGTTGCTGGTCACCTGGACCTTCTCGAACACATAGCTCATGCTGTGCTCGCGACGCGCCAGGTAGATCATGCCGGTGCTGGGGTTGAGCGCTGCCGGGTACATGTTGGTGGCGCCCAGCAGGCCAGGCCAGATCTCCACGGTCTCGCCTTCGGCCGGCACTGGAGTATCCCATATCGGATTGCCGTCGGCGTCGTAGCCGCTGGCCCAGTTGATCTTGTCGGCAATTCGCGGCGCCTGCAGAAACTTGCCGGTCGCTGCGTTGAGATAGTGCATGAACCCGGTCTTATTAGCCTGGATCACCACTTTCTGGCCGTCGATATCGGTCAGAATCGGTGTCTGCATGGCATCGTAGTCCCAGGGGTCGCCCGGTACCACCGTATAGCGCCACTTGACCTTACCCGTCTCGGTATCGACGGCCACGATCGCCGCCGCACCCTCATTGCGCTGGCCGCCCGCGCCGGCACCGTCGCGCTCGGTATAGGGGTTCCACGGATAGGCGTTGCCCGTTCCCGTGTAATAGGTCTTGGTCTCGTCGTCGTAGCTGCCGACAATCCAGGGGCCTGCACCACCATACTCGCGGCTATTACCGGGCCAGGTCTCGGCACCGGGCTCGCCGGGAGCAGGGATCATGTTAGCCGCCCAGAGCTGCTCGCCCGTCTCCATGTCATGGCCGTGAACGTAACCCTGAAGGCCACCGGTATCGGTTGCGTTCATCGGTACGATGATCTGGCCGGGTATTGCTACTGGACCAGAGGTGCAGAAATAGCCGTTCGAATCCGCTGCCTGTTCGAAGTCCTTGGGATATGGACGATCAATCTTGTGCGCGTAGACCTCCTCGCCTGATTTGGCATTAAGCGCGATCAGCGTGCATTCGTTCGAAAGGAAGTAAATATTGTCACCGGCGATCGCGACACCGCGATGCTTGCCGGTAAAGAACGGGACGAACTGGCCACCCCAATCCTCCGGCAGTTCCCACTCGTACTTCCAGACCCGGTTGCCCGAACGTGCGTCGACCGCGTGAACGGCGTTGTCCTGCGGCAGGTACAGCAGGCCATCGTGATATAGCGGCGTCGCCTGTGTATCGCTCTCGCCGCCGATCGAGTAGATCCATTTCGCGTTGAGATTAGACGCGTTGTCCGGCGTGAGTTGTGTCAGCGTGCTATAGCGCGAACCATCCCAGCTACCGTTGATATGCAGCCATTCCCCGCTCGCAGGCCGCGCCAGATCGTTATCCGACACGTATGCCTGCGACCCGCTGACTACGGCCAGCGTCGACGCCGCTGCTAACATGATCATTCTGGATACCATTGAGAGCCTCTCTTTCCCCAAATGACAGTCTGTTACTCCAGACGACATCAGACGGCGCAGCCCTGGCATAAGGGTTTCTAGAGGATCATGACGACCAGCTAAGCCCCCCCTCAGAGGCCTCCCGCCCTCAGTCAGACACCGCAACGTCATTGCCGCCAGTTGAGCACCTAGTATGACCAGACTGATCTGAGTGGTCCAGTTCTTATAGGTGGTCCAGATCCTATGAGAGAGGTTGGCCGGTTTACCATCTCTTCTTTGGCGGCTGGCGGTTAGCATAATCTCTTGGTCGTGATGCGCAGGCAATTTACATGAAGTGGAAGGGCGACAAAGGACAACCCGACAGAAATCGCGCCTCGTGATTAAGAGGGGCCGGAACCCCCAAGGGCAACGGTAACGCCACGATCCACGGAAACCTGTCCAAAGCTGCGGAACAACTCCGCCCCTGTCTGCATGAGGGTAACTATAAAGGCCACGTTGCAAGCCCGCCGGTCGAGCTTGGCGATGATCAGGGTTGCTTTTCGCACCCTTCTTTGATGCCTTGCACCAGCGCGGTTTCGTCATTTATCCGCGCGAGATCACTACAGCGGAAACCTTTCGCATCGGCTGCATCGGCGCGTCGACCCCTGCCAATATCGATGCCGCTATCGCGGCCGAGGTCACGGCTCTCGGGAAAATCGGCGCCTCAGCACCCTAATAGGACTGCTCTGTGACAAGCGTCACTTCTCCATCACGCCTTCCGGCATAGCTTCTGGTTATTCAAGACAACACGACACCGCACGGGGCGGTGTCAGAACACAAAGAGGAGAATACCATGCGTATCACCAGCACGAGCAAGTTCGCCATTGCCGCCGCCCTCAGCCTCGCCATCATCGGCACGGTACCGGGGACTGCAGCAGCCATCAAGCAGGGGACTGGCCCGTATCCGGGCGGAGCGGCTACGTCGACAACGCCTCCGGTGCAGGTCCCAATGATTGTGCCCAACGCGAGCAGGTCGATAAGCGTTATCAATCCGGACTCGATGATGCCCGTTGTCGGTGCCATGCGGAGGCTGACGATCGTTGACACTCCCAGCATGTCCACCGCCGTCGGCATCTACCCCAAGACTGGCACCTCTGGACTAAATCCAGATTCGATGATGCCCGGCAGCGTTGCGGGTTCGAATCCCACCCCCCATCCGTAAACCAACCCACGGTAACCGCGAAAAGAGCGGCCCCTGTTTCACGGCAGCGTTGTAGTCGCGCGCCGGGAAATCAGGAGGATGACGATGGAGGTCGCGTTGCTGGCCAACTGGCCGAGCTTGGTGATGACCAGGATCACGTTCCGAGCACTTCTGGGATCCTTTGCAGTGGCTCGGGTGGGACAAATGACCCACCCGAGCTGGATCTCATAGGGCAATATCGACTTGAAACTCTTGATGGGTTTTGCCATCCATACCGCCTACCTGGCGAGCATAGAAAATCGCGAGTTTACTGACCAAACCATCGGCAGAACTCATAAACCTGTCTAGGTAATAGACCACTAGCTACTGATGAACAAGCGCCAGCATCTGTGGGACGTTAGCGCAAAAGCCTATCCACCCTATGGCGACTATCAGGTCAAGACGTCACGCAAGAGTCCGCTCTTCCTGGCCGAGCCTGCCTAACGCGGCGCCATATGGATCATTGGGCCGGGGCGTATGCCTTGGCCTCGTCGAACATGGCAGCGATGTTTTCGGGCGGTACATCGGCCTGAATATTGTGGACGGAGTTGAGGACGTAGCCGCCGTCGCGTCCCAGGATATTGGTGACCCGGCGGACCTCGGCGCGCACCTCCTCAGGCGAACCAAAAGGCAGAACTCGTTGGGTATCGATCGCTCCCCAGAACGATAGCCGGTCGCCATAATCTGCCTTAAGCCGTTCCGGCTCCATGCCTTTGGCGCGCACCTGGACCGGGTTCACAGCATCGATACCGATCTCGATGAAGTCATCGAACAGCGCCGAAACCGCGCCGCAGCTGTGCAGCAGGGTCTTGGCGCCACTGCCTTGCTTGAGCGTGGCGATCATGCGCGCATGATGCGGCTTGACCAGCTGGCGATAGAGCCGCGGGTCGAAAAGTGTCGATTGTTGGGTTCCCAAATCGTCGCCGAAACTCGTGACGTCGATATCTTCCCCTACAGCATCAAGCGCATTCTCGACCACGCGAACCCACCAGTCGGTGATTAGCTCGACCAGACGGCAGGCGAAGTCGCGGTTCTTGTAGAGGTCCAATAGCCATGTTTCATAGCCACGTAACCATTGCGCCATATGAACGATGCCCGTCGGCACGGCCAGAATGATGGCGCAGTCGGTATTCGCCTTTAGCGCTTGTGCTCTTTCGCGCAAGCCGCGGTAATATCCGGAATCATCGGGGTCGGGCCAAACATAGGCCTCAAGGTCGCGCAGCGTGCCCCGCTCACCATAGAAGGGACCGTGGACGTTGAGGTAGGGGCCGTCGCCTGACTTGCGCCAAACCGCGTCAAATTCGTCGGCATAGGTATCCTCGTCGATCTCGCGCTGATGGCCTGCCCCTTCAAATGCGCCGAGCGCGAGGATACGCGTATCGACATCGAAGCGCCGCAACATGCTTTGGTCGATGACGACACCCCGCGTCATTCGCCGCCCGATCACCGTCTCATGCTCGAGCCCGAGAAAATCCTTCAGCCGGTCATAAGCCGTGAAGTAGATGCTGGTCGAGTTGGTGCCACCAAAGTCGATGGGCACGCGATCGGTTTCCTCGTGGCGCAGCGCTCCCATGACGCGCTCGCGGCCAGTCATCGATGCCATGAGCCGAGCCCTTTCTGTTGTTATTGCCGTTGGTCTCACCCAGCCCAAAACAACAAGAACCGTAACCTTACAGCAAAACGTCCGAATGTCTCGAGTGGACGCTCATTCTTCGACA
>PCBT01000094.1 GCA_002731375.1 Rhodospirillaceae bacterium
AAGTTATCATACGTGATACTGTGTCGAAAATCGTTCACTGCGGCAAATTTGCAACTGAGCTTAAATCCCTATTTTCCGCCGCTTTTGGCGGGTCGCCATCGTTTTGTTAAATGTTTATTAATAAAATAAGGGATTTAGGGGTTGTTTAGCGCATACTTCGCGCCGCGCCCCTCCCAAGGATTCGATAATCCTTTTCAGGCCCTTTACGCCGCCGCCGGGGCGCCGTTCTTCACCGCCCGCATGACAATGGTGGTTTCCATGATCACATTGTTATAGAGCTGCATGGCCTCCTGCAATTCCGCCGGCTTTATCTTGCCCTTTTGCAGGCGGCTGCGCCAAGGCTCGTCCGGCAGCACATCAAATGAAACGATTTCAAAATCGACGCCCAGAAAAAGCCCAAGGGGCGTATTGGGAATGCCCTTTTTTTGCCATTCCCGGTTACGTTTTTGCGAAAACATTTCCAGACCCTGCACGGTAATTGGCCGAACATGGGTCGGATCGTTCAGATAATGATCGTGACGGGGATGGGGCACAACGATGCGGACCTGGGCCCCAGGCCGGCAAATCCGCCATAACTCCTTGATAATGGCCAGATAGCCGTCCGTGCTGGCGCCCAGATGCTCCAACACATGGCGCAGCTGGATTTCCCCTGCGCTATTGTCTTCCCAGGGCCATGGCGTCGCTTCGAGGTCTACAAGCTGGTCCGGTTCTGACAGCGGGCTCTTATCGACGTTGATCCAATCGGCCTTTTTGTCAAAGCCGCAACCTAGATTTAGGCGCATTAAGCTAACTTCTCGAATTCAAAAAGGTTCCCGGCACAGTCCAAGGCATAGTATAAACTGCATTCCCCTCCCTGGCCACGGTCAGGTGTGGCGGAAGAAATTCATAATGATACGCTATTTAGATTGTCTGTCCCGCTTGCCCCTGTTACGAAAGCGCTGATTTGCCGCCACTCGGTCCGTAGCGGATCGGCGCCGCCCGCTCCAAGGCGGCGACGTTGCCGGAAATTATCTGGGAGATGCTGTTGTCGACGACGTCTGAGCGTCAGGGCCGGGTCATTGACCAGGATGCCGACGCCTCTATGGAACGTAAAAAGCTGGAAGGGTATTTCTGATGTCGGACAATCCAGAAAATACGTTGGCGAGCGAAAGCTCACGGGCCGTGGCAGAAGCCTATCTGGCCGAACAAGGCCAAAAGGGCCTGCTACGCTTTCTCACCTGTGGCAGTGTTGATGACGGCAAAAGCACGCTGATTGGCCGTTTGCTATTCGATGCCAAACAGATATTCGAGGACCAGATTGCCTCGCTTGAAAGTGACAGCACACGCCTTGGCACCCATGGCCAGAACATGGACCTGACCCTCCTCATCGATGGCCTGGCGGCGGAACAGGAACAGAGTATCACCATAGATGTTGCCTACCGTTTCTTCGCCACCGATAAGCGAAAATTCATCGTCGCCGACACGCCGGGCCATGAACAATATACCCGCAACATGGCGACGGGTGCTTCCACCGCCGATCTTGCTGTCATTTTGGTCGATGCACGCAACGGCGTGGCGACGCAGACCCGGCGCCACAGCCACATCGTCGCCATGCTGGGCATCAAACAGGTAATCCTGGCGGTCAACAAGATGGATCTATGCGATTACGCCGAGGACGTGTTCGACGCCATCGTCGCGGATTATTCGGAATTTGCGGGCACCGTCGGCCTGGAAAACATCACCGCTATTCCGCTTTCGGCCCTGCAAGACGAGAATGTCCTGAAGTCGTCCAGTTTGATGCCGTGGTACCAGGGTGAAACCCTCATGGCTGCGTTGGAGAGCGCTGAGGCTGGCGGCGCTGGCAACAGCGACGGACCGGCACGCTTTCCGGTGCAATGGGTCAACCGTCCCGAACTGAGTTTTCGAGGCTTCAGCGGCATCCTGACCGCTGGCCGTTTGCGCCCTGGTGACGAGATCGTGGTTCTGCCGGGGGCCAAGACCTCGCGCATCGAACGGATTGTTGCCCATGGCTGCGATTGGGAGGCAGCGGCGGCCGGCGATGCAGTGACTTTGACCCTGGCCGATGACGTCGATATTTCGCGCGGCGACGTGATCGCCAGCATGGAAGGGCGCCCGGAAACCTCAGACCAATTTCAGGTCCGCCTGATCTGGATGCACGAGGAACATCTGTTGCCGGGGCGGTCCTATCTTATTAAGGCCGCCAATCAGATCGTGCCCGCCTCCGTTTCGGAGCTGAAATACAAGATTAACGTCAACAATCAGGAACATGAAGCGGCCAAGGTGCTGGAGCTGAACGAAATCGGTATCTGCAATATCACCCTGGCATCGCCGATTGCGTTCGAGCCTTATGGCAGGAACCGCGTACTTGGCAGTTTCATTCTGATCGACCGGTTGACCAATCACACGGTCGCCGCCGGCATGATCGATTTTGGCCTGCGCCGGGCTACCAATATTCACTGGCAACCGGTGACCGTGGACAAGCAGGCCCGCGCTCAACAGAAACATCAACGCCCGTGCGTATTATGGTTCACCGGCCTATCGGGATCGGGCAAATCCACCATTGCCGATATCGTCGAACAGAAACTGCATGCCATGAACCGGCATACCTATTTGCTGGACGGCGATAATGTGCGCCACGGCCTAAGCCGGGATCTTGGTTTTACCGATGCCGACCGGGTGGAAAACATCCGCCGCGTCGGTGAAGTGGCCAAACTGATGGTTGATGCCGGCCTGATGGTGCAGACCGCCTTTATCTCGCCGTTCAGGGCGGAACGTCGCATGGCGCGCGATCTGCTGGTGGAGGGCGAATTCCTGGAAATTTTTGTCGATACGCCGCTTGCGGTCTGTGAACAGCGCGATCCCAAGGGGCTTTACGAAAAGGCCCGCGCCGGCGAGATCAAGAATTTCACCGGCTACGGTTCGCCCTATGAAGAGCCGGAACAGGCTGACCTTAGGATCGACACGGTTGCCCTGTCGGCGGAGCAGGCGGCGGACGAGATCGTCAATTTCCTGAAAGCGCGTGGTTATCTAGGAGCCGGCAATGGCGATGCGTAGGCGGTGGCTAATGGTTTTGGTCCGCCAATCCTGAAATAGCGGCAATACCCACCGCGCCGCAGGGGCTCAGGCGCGGCGCGTTGTCCATATTTATGCCGCCCAGGCCATACACGGGAAGAGTGCTGTCCCGCGCCAGCCGGGCGAACCGCTGCGGGCCTAAGGTGTGGGCGCCGGGATGGCTGGCAGTGGGAAAGACCGGCGAGAGCAGTGCCGCATGGGCGCCCAGGCTTGCCGCGCGTAGCAGGGCCGGCCGGGAATGGGCGGCTGCCGTGACCAGCCAGCCCGGTTTTCGAGGCAGTACGGGGGGCCGCGCTGTTTGCCATTCGGGCAGATGCACGCCATGGGCCTCCAGCTTCCAGGCTAGGCGCCAGTCGCCGGCCACCAGCAAAGACAATTTTCGCGCCCGGCACAGCGCCATCAGCGCCCGGCCCAGATCCTCGCGCCCGGCAATGTCATAGTGGCGCAGGATGACCGCGCCGCCAGGGGGCAGGCTGGCCGCCGCCGGTAGCGGGTCGGTCAGGCGGTCCGCGTCGGTCAGCAGAATAAGCCGGGGCAGGCGAACGGTTTCTCCCGCTTCACGATTGAGGCGGAGGGATAGCTTTGTTAGGTTCGGGGCAGACATAGGAAAGAACATGCCATGGCTTTGAGTAAGGAACCAGCCGCCACGCAAGTTGATGTGGCCGTCAATTCGGCTACAAATCTAGCTGAGGTCCAGGCCTTGATCGCTGCCGCCGAGCAAGCAGCGGGCCGGAGCGCGGGTGATGTGGTCTTGGTCGCGGTGTCAAAGACCCAGGGCGCAGAGGATATTCTGCCTGTGATACAGGCTGGTCAGCGTTTGTTTGGTGAAAACCGGGTACAGGAAGCACAGGGCAAATGGCCGGACTTGAAAGCCGCCCACCCTGATCTGCGCCTGCATCTGATTGGCCCTTTGCAAACCAACAAGGTGAAGGACGCCGTCGCCCTGTTTGATGTCATCGAAACCGTGGACCGGCCCAAGCTGGCCCGCGTCCTGGCCAAGGAAATGGCCAAACAGGACCGCCGCCTGGATTGTTTCATCCAGGTCAATACCGGCGAAGAGGAACAAAAGGCCGGGATCTGGCCAGAGGACGCCGATGCCTTTATCGCCCTGGTCCGTGACGAGTTGGGCTTGTCCGTACGCGGCCTGATGTGCATTCCCCCGGTAGAGGAGGAATGCAGCCTACATTTCGCCCTGCTCCGCGAGATCGCCCAGCGCAATGGTCTGGAGGGGCTATCCATGGGCATGAGCGCGGATTACGAAGTGGCAATCCAGTTCGGCGCCACCTTGGTGCGCGTCGGCACGGCGATATTCGGCGCCCGTAAACCGCACCCTTAGGCGGTGATTTTGATTTCACTGTTGTTGTCCAAATCCGACAACAGTTCCAACAGATCGTCCCGCGCCAGGGCAACGCAGCCTTCCGTTGGGCCGTATTCGGGGCTGGCCACGTGCATGAAGATGGCGCTGCCGGCACCGGGCACGATGGGGTCATCATTATGGCCCAGGATCAACACCAGATCGTAGAGGCTATCCTCCCGCCACATACTTTCCGTGCTGGCCCTGTAAGGCAGATTGACCGGCCGGTTGTAGGCGGGGTCAGCGGGCGCATCGCACCAGCCGTCATCGGGGTGGATTTCCGCCATGGCGAGTTTACTCACCGGTCGCGCCAGACGATCGGCCCGGTACAACAGCCGCCGCAAGGGATAGCGGCCGCTGGGTGTTACGCCATCGCCTTCCATCTTTTCGGCCTGGACGCCGCCCCGGCCCAGGGCACAGCGGTACCGCTTGCTGCCGTGGCGCAGAAAACCATCGACCGTGACGTGAAGCAGCACAACAAATGACCTTTCATTTCGAGTGTGTTTTCCCAACGGAAGCTAGCATACATTCCCATTTATTCGTCATGAGGCGGACCGCTTAACCACGAAAAGCCCTTGCGGGCGGCTGAAAAATGCCAAATTGCGCTGTTTTTCGGGGCTTCATGTTTTTCGGCGTTTTCAGATTCTGCACCTTGCTATAACAGGTGGCCCGACCGGTCCTTTTTCGTGCGCAGATAGAAATCATTGTGTAGGTTGGCGGGAAAGGCGTGGGTCACCCGCTCACTGACTGTGATGCCGCAGGCTTCCAGGCCGGCGACTTTATCCGGATTGTTGGTCAATAGGCGGACTTGGCTGAAGCCAAGCAGTCGCAGCATTTCCGCCGCCGGGCGGAAAACCCGCTCGTCAGCGTCGAAACCGAGGCGCAGATTGGCCTCGACGGTATCAAAGCCTTCCGCTTGCAGGCTGTAGGCACGCAATTTGTTCATCAGGCCGATGCCCCTACCTTCCTGGGCCAGATACAACAGCACGCCGTCGCCCTGTTCCGCCATCAAGGCGATGGCGCCGCGTAGCTGTTCGCCACAATCGCACTTTAGCGAGGCCAACAGATCGCCGGTAAAGCATTCCGAATGCAGCCGGGTCAGGACCGGATGATGACGGTCGGGATCACCAACGACGATGGCCAGGTGTTCGACCCCGCCGTCAGCCGGGCGNAANGCNANCAAACGGCAGTTTTCAGCGTCTGNCAGGGGTACNGGTGCCTCGGCNACCTTGCGCAGGGTGGCCGCCGNGCTCTGTTCGTATTCGGCGATCTGCCGTGTCCTCACGCTCAGATNGCGNGTCTCGGCGCNANNTNTATCGGTTTCATNGGGCAAGGGNACNATGACGGCGGAAGGCAGCAGACGCGCNGCCTTGGCCAATTGCACGGCGGCGCTTTCGGTCGGGCGCGGGGCCCGGCGAAGGCGTTGAAACGGTCCCCGCATGGGCTGGGCCAAATCCGTGCTGCCGTCCGCCAGGGTCTGCACGATACCCACATCCGTATCGCCATCGACCGGCAGCAAAATAACCCCATGACCGGTAGGTTTAATATGTAGGGCGCTGGCCCGGCTTTCGGTCAAGGCCAAGACCGGACCATGGGTTTCGCTATCCTGACCGCCATCCCGGCCGCTGTACCATTCGCACAGGCCGCGTAGGCTGTCGGGGCTGGCTTGTTCCGCCGCCAGGGCCAGGGCGTTGTCGCCATCATCGGATTCCAGCAAAACGGGCCGGCCCCGCCGGTATTCGGCGATGGCGCGGTCGACGGTGATGATATTGGCGTTGATTTTGGTCATGATCGCCGCAGACAATATACCGGCCAAGGCCCGTTGGCGACGCTTTATCCGTTGCTTATCAGTTGCCGCTTGTGCTTGCCGGAATGGCGCGACCCGCCTATATCTAAAAAGAGCGGGTGGGCGGTTCATGCGGCGGATTGGGGAGAGCCATGACGGCGAAGAAAATTCTTTTGGTCGATGATGAGGCGCCCTTGCGCGACGCCTTGGCAGAGCAATTGGAACTGCACGACGAATTTGCCACAACCCAGGCTGGATCGGGCGCGGAGGCCTTGGAAAGAGCCAAAGATGGCCCGTTCGATTTGCTGCTGCTGGATGTGGGTCTAGGCGATTTGGATGGCCGCGAGGTCTGCAAAATGCTGCGCAAGGCCGGCGTCAAATGCCCGGTCATCATGTTGACGGCGGCGGATAGAGATGCCGACACGATCCTGGGATTGGAATCTGGCGCCAATGACTGCGTCGCCAAACCGTTCAAGTTTTCCGTTCTTTTGGCCCGCATCCGTTCACATTTACGTCAACATGAGCAGAGCGTGGACGCGGTTTTCACTATTGGCCATTATACTTTCCGCCCCTCCGCCAAGCTGTTGCTGGAAGACGGCTCGAACCAGAAAGTTCGGTTGACGGAAAAGGAAACCTCGATCCTGAAATATTTGTACCGGGCCGGCGAAAAAGCAGTTGGCCGGGATGTGCTGTTGAACGAGGTCTGGGGCTATAACAGGGGTGTCACCACCCATACCCTGGAAACCCATATCTACCGCCTGCGGCAAAAGATCGAGGCCAATCCCTCTGCAGCAAAAATCCTAGTGACGGAGCCGGGTGGTTACCGCTTGGTGCCTTGAGTTACCAAAAACATCGCCTTAAATCATCTGGCAAAATTCGACCAGTTCCCTTGAGCGCTTGATCTTGCCCTCCCAATGGCGGTCAAATTCCTTGATGAAGCCCTTCATAATGTCTGAATTTAGCAGGGCGTCGGCGGTCGCCATATCCGGAAACTCGTAAAACGCAACATGGACGTTGGCGTCCACGCTGCTCCAGCCGCGTTTGGCGCTGAGCGCGTTGAAGGCTTTTAGCGCGTCAGGCAGATGTTCGTTCTGATACCAAATATCGAATTGATCCTTGACCGAAGGCTCTACTTCGGCGCGTACGATTAAATAGGAGGTCATGTTTCAGGTCCAACAATTGCGGAAAGATAGCGAGATTAGCTTGCGCAAATT
Source organism: Rhodospirillaceae bacterium (assembly GCA_002731375.1). Lineage (GTDB taxonomy): Bacteria > Pseudomonadota > Alphaproteobacteria. Next base: position 7,427 of record PCBT01000094.1, read on the forward strand.
GGAATTCATAGTCNGCGGGNCCNGTTCTGCTGACANGTTTNAAANATTACAATTCAAGANCTGGCGGCGAACTGGTAATACCNCGGTTAAATTCNTATCCGATCNAANGGAGGAAACGGCCAATGTCATGGCAAGCNGAACTTGATGAGCTGAAACGGCGCGAGGCCTTCGCCGAGAAACTTGGCGGCGAAATGCGGGTCAAGCGGCAGAAGGACGGTGGCCGCTATACCATTCGCGAACGGATCGAACTGCTTGCCGATGACGGCTCCTTCCACGAAATCGGCAAGATCGCCGGCATGGCCGCATACGACGGCAGGAATGATCTGGAGGATTTCACGCCTTCCAACTTCGTCTTTGGCCGGGCCCGCCTGAATGACCGGCAAGTGGTTATCGCCGGCGATGATTTCACCGTGCGCGGTGGCTCCGCCGATGCCACCATCAAGGAAAAGCATCTCAACGCGGAGGCCATGGCGAACGCGCTGCAACTGCCCCTGGTCCGCCTGGTGGAAGGTTCGGGCGGNGGCGGTTCGGTCAAGACCATCGAGACCACGGGCCGAGCCAATGTGCCAGGCGTCGCGGGCTGGGACATGGTGGTCGCGAATATGGGCACGGTGCCGCGGGTGGCGCTGGGGCTGGGCTCTGTCGCCGGTTTGGGCGCGGCGCATCTGGCGGCCTCGCACTATTCGGTCATGTTGAAGGAGAAATCAGCGATGTTCGTCGCTGGTCCACCGGTGGTGGAGCGGATCGGTCAGAAATTGACCAAGAATGAGCTGGGTGGCTACAAAATCCAGCTGCGTGCCGGTGCCGTTGATCACGCGGTAAATACNGAAGAAGAAGCCTTTGAATGCGCCNGNCGGTTCCTCTCTTACCTNCCGCAATCGGTCAACGAGCTGCCGCCAAGNGTTGNCCNCACGGACGATCCCANCCGGCGGGTTGACTGGCTNATNGATGCCATTCCCCGGGATATNCGCAAAATTTACAAAATGCGNCCCATCATCAAAGCCTTGGTCGATGAAGGCTCGTTCTTTGAAATGGGCAAGGAGTACGGNAAGTCNGTGATCACCGGNCTGGCCCGTCTGGATGGCTGGCCGGTCGCCTTCATGGCCTCGGACCCCATGTCTTATGGCGGCTGCTGGACGGCGGATACCTGCCGCAAGGTGGAGAAATTTGTCGATCTGGCAGAAACCTTCCATCTGCCGATCGTGAATTTGTCCGATTGTCCCGGCTTTCAGGTCGGCCTGCAGGCGGAACAAAGCGGCGTTATCAAGGAGGGCGTTCGCGCCATGAGCGCGATCTGGCAGACCACGGTGCCCTGGTGCACGATGATTATCCGTAATGTCTTTGGCGTCGCGGGGGCGGCGCATACGGTGGGCGGACGCTATACGACCCGCTATGCCTGGCCGTCGGGCCGCTGGGGCTCGCTGCCTTTGGAAGGCGGGATTGAGGCCGCCTACAGCGCTGATATCGCCGCCGCCGCAGACCCGGACGCGGAGTTGGAGATTATCACCGAGCGGCTGGAGAAATTGCGCTCGCCCTTCCGTTCAGCCGAAACCTTCTGGATCGAGGAAATTATCGACCCCCGCGAGACCCGAGAGCTGTTGTGCGATTTCGCCAATACGGCGGCGCCCCTGCGGACAACCGGAGTCTCATCGCACGCCATGCGCCCCTGATACCAGGGAGCGCATAGAAAATTCCGCTATTTTTGGCGGGTTTCAATTATCGAAGATGCCAGTTGAACTGCGCCAGGCTAATGATTATGTAAAATAATCTGACCTATGATAGTTGGAAATCAACACATGGCGCAAAACCACGAGCAATAATTCGTGCTGGTCATCGTCTCGATCCTTGGGGCCGCTGTTTTGCTGATTAGTCTGCTGGGCGTTTGGAACTTGTTTTAACGCCCTTCGGCGGCAAACGGCATGCAATCAGCCGACGGCGATAGGGCGCGTTCTATCGCGTTGGAACCGGCTTATCGCCTTGATAATCGTAGAATCCACGCTCGGTCTTGCGCCCCAGCCAGCCGGCCTCGACGTATTTCACCAATAGCGGACAGGGCCGGTACTTGGTATCGGCCAGGCCTTCGTAGAGCACCTGCATGATCGCTAGGCAGGTATCCAGACCGATGAAATCAGCCAGTTGCAAGGGTCCCATGCGGTGGTTGGCGCCCAGGCGCATGGCGCTGTCGATACCTTCAACCGTGCCCACGCCTTCGTACAGGGTGTAGACTGCCTCGTTGATCATGGGCACTAGGATGCGGTTGACGATGAAGGCGGGAAAATCCTCGGCATTGGTGGCAACCTTGCCGATCTTGAGCACGATCTCGCGCATCGCTTCAAACGTTGGAGCGTCCGTGGCGATGCCGCGGATCAGCTCCACCAGCTCCATCATCGGCACCGGGTTCATGAAATGCATGCCCATGAACTTTTCCGGCCGGCCCGAGACTGCGGCCAAGCGCGTGATGGAGATGGATGAGGTGTTGGTGGCGATCAGGCCTTCCGGCTTCAGGATTGGTCCCAGATCAGTCAGGATTTGCCTTTTGACCTCTTCATCTTCTGAGGCCGCCTCGATCACCAGATCGGCATTGGCCAGCTCGGGCAAGCCGGCGACGGTTTTGATCCGGGACAAGGAATCGGCCATTTCGACCTCTTCCAGTTTACCCCGGCCAACCTGACGGCTCATATTGCCCTCGATTACCTTCATCGCCTTTTGCATTTGGGCGTTGGAGGTATCGGTCAGCATGACGTTGTAGCCGCCGACGGCCAAGACATGGGCAATACCGCTGCCCATCTGTCCCGCGCCGATAATGCCAATATTCTGGATCATCGAATTCCTTTCAATCTTGACCTTTTCGGCCAGACCTTATTTATGCCGGCGGCAATTTCTTCAGTTCTTCTTCCAATTCCGGCACCGCCTTGAACAGATCGGC
>PCBT01000095.1 GCA_002731375.1 Rhodospirillaceae bacterium
AAAAAGGCCATCGTCACCGGTGGCAGCCGGGGCATTGGCCGGGCCGTCGCGAACCGGCTGGCCATGGAAGGCGCCAATGTGGCGATTTGCGCCCGCAGTAGAGATGAAGTCGCCGAGGCCGTAAAGGCCTTGCAAGGTATGGGTGTCCGAGCTACCGGCGGCGGTGTGGACGTCTCCGATGGGCCGGCCTTGAAAGCCTGGATCGACAGCGCGACAGGTGAACTGGGCGGCCTGGATATCCTGGTGCCAAATGTCTCGGCTATGGCCGGCAGCCATACCGAGGAAGCCTGGCGCGGCGCCTTTGAAATCGACATCATGGGCACCATCAACACGGTCGATGCGGCCCTGCCCCACCTGGAAAAATCGGATGCCGGCGCCATCGTCTGCATCAATTCCGTTGCCGCCCTGCAGTATTTTGGCGGCGTGCGCCCATATAACACGTTGAAGGCCGCCCTGGTCAATCATATGTCGAACCTGGCCCACGAACTGGCGCCCAAGGGCATTCGTGTCAATTCAGTCTCGCCGGGCACGATCTATTTCAAGGGTGGCGTCTGGCATACACGCGAGGTCGAAACGCCGGAAATCTACAAAGGCGCCCTGGCCATGAATCCCATGGGCCGAATGGGCACGCCGGAAGAAGTTGCCAACGCCACGGTCTTCTTGTGCAGCCCCATGGCCAGCTTCACATCCGGTACCAATCTATTGGTCGACGGCGCCATGACGCCCAGCGTGCAGTATTAATTAGGATGGACCTGGAACTAAAAGGCAGACGGGCCATGGTCACCGGTGCCACCAAGGGCATCGGCCGTGCCATTGCCGAGCGCTTGGCCTTGGAAGGCGCCGATCTCGCGGTCTGCGCCCGTAACAGGGATGACGTCGCCAAGACTGTCGTGGCGCTGCGGACCATGGGGGTACGAGCCATCGGCGGTGCCGTGGACGTGAGCGATGAAACAGCGCTAAAAACCTGGATCGACAGCGCGGTAAGCGAACTGGGCGGCCTGGACGTGCTAGTGCCGAATGTTTCGGCCATCGTCGTCGGCGATAGCGACGAAGCCTGGCGCGGCGCCTTTGAAGTTGACATCATGGGTACCATTCATACGGTCAACGCGGCTTTGCCCTATCTAGAGAAATCGGATGCCGCCGCTATCGTCGCCATCAATACAGTCTCTGCCTTGTTTCATTTTGGCGGCGTCCGCGCCTACAACTCAATGAAAATGGCACTGCTCAACTATATGTCCAATTTGGCCCACGAACTGGCGCCAAAGGGCATTCGCGTCAACTCGGTCGCACCGGGCACGATCTATTTCGAGGGTGGTGTACAGCATCAGCGCGAAGTGGAAACGCCGGAGCTGTTCAAATCCGTCCTGGCGAAGATTCCCATGGGCCGTATGGGAACACCGAAAGAGGTTGCCGATGCCGCGGTGTTTCTGGCCAGCCCCCTGGCCAGTTACATTGTCGGCACCAATCTTTTGATCGATGGCGGCCTGACGCCCAGCGTTCAATATTGATTCCATAATAATCGTGAAGAGGAAAAGAGGCCATGGTCATGAAACCGCAATTGGTTGCCCTATTGGAAGCGATGGCGGCGCTGGGCCTAAAGCCCATGCACGAGTTAAGCCCGGTAGCGGCTCGGGAACAACTGGAAGGCGCCGTCCGCGCCCGTGACATCACACCGATTGAGCTGGGCCGTATCGAGGAACAGAACATTCCAGGCCCCTCCGGTGATATCACGGTGCGGGTATACCGCCCGGAAGGTGCTGAAGGCGCCGTGGGGGCTTTGGTCTACTATCATGGCGGCGGCCATGTGGTCGGCAGCCTGGATACCCACGATTACGCGTGCCGGGCAATCTGCCGGGATGCGGGCATCGTGGTGATGTCCGTAGATTACCGCATGGGACCGGAGGCAAAGTTCCCCGCCGCCGTGGACGATTGCTATGCCGCCACCAAATGGCTGTCGGATAATGCCGAAGCCATGGGCGTTCGCGCCGACCGCATCGCAGTGGGCGGTGACAGCGCGGGGGGCAATCTGGCCCTGGTCGTCTCTCTGATGTCGCGGGACACCGATGATAGACTGAATATCGTCTTTCAGCTGCTGGTCTATCCGGTGATGGACTACATCGGCGGCACGCCGACTTACGAGACCTATGGCAATGGTTATGGCCCGCTGGTNGCCGAATCCGTGCCCTGGTTCCGGAAGCATTANTTCACCTCGGAGGATGANCTGGCCGATTGGCGNGCCTCACCCGCCAGGGCAACAACTTTCGCCGGCCTGCCGCCGGCCCTGCTGATCTCGGCTGAATGCGACATCCTNGCCNATGAAGNCCGGGAATGCGCCGAACGCCTNGCGGTCGACGGTGTCGCCTGCGAGCATGTGGATTTCGAAGGCATGATCCATGCCTTCTTTNCCATGGCGCCATTGCTCGACGATTCCATCGCGGCCCAGNCATTGGCAGCNGATAGGCTAAGGNCGGTTCTGTCCTGAGTGCTCGCGGTTAGCTGCCACTTGGAAGCTGATCAAACGGCAGCTCNTTGTCGACGCGGATATCAGGGGGCAGGCCAAGCACCCGTTCGGAGATGATATTGCGNAGAATTTCATCCGATCCAGCGGCGATCCTGCCACCGGGCGCATCCAGCAATGCCTGTTGATACATGGCACGCATCGGCGCCTTTTCCGGGTCCGTCATGCCGCCACCCATGTCCAGCAAGTCCATGCCGAAATGGGCGATTTCCTGCCGCCGAAAACTGGACACCAGCTTGGATATGGAATTCTCTGGGCCGGGCCTCTCACCACGTGACAGTGCCGTCATCAGGCGCGCCCGGATCAGCTTCACACCCTGCGCCTTGATATACCAATCAGCCAGCTTCTCGCGCACCGCCCCATCCGCAATCGCCGGACCATTCTCAAATTCAGTCATCCGGACCAAATCGAAAATGTCGTCGAAATCGGGTGGTGGGCGAACGCCGGAACTAACTCGCTCGTTCATCAAGGTCGTGATCGCGACCTGCCAACCCTGCCCGACGTCTCCAAGGCGCTGGCTGTCGGGTATACGTAGATCGGTCATGAAGACTTCGTTGAAATTCGCATAGCCTGAAATCTGCCGGATCGGGCGGACTTCTATGCCGGGTGACTTCATGTCAAAGAAGAAATAGGTCAGGCCCTTATGCTTCGGTGCTTCCGGGTCGCTGCGGGTGACCAAGATCGCCATGTCGGCGTAATGTGCGCCCGAGGTCCAAATTTTTTGACCGTTGATCACCCAGTCATCGCCGTCACGCACCGAGCGGGTGCGCAGGCCCGCCAGATCCGAACCGCCCGCGGGTTCGGAAAACAGCTGACACCAGATTTCATCACCGCGCAGGGTGGCCGGTACATAGCGTTGTTTTTGTTCCTCGGTGGCGTAGGTCAACATGGTCGGCACCGCCATGCCGTGGCTGATACTGAAGACGGCGGGCGGGATCAGAAAATTGGCTTCTTCTTCCGCAAATATAATTTGCTGCAGGCGCGTTTCGCCACGGCCGCCATACTCCCTGGGCAAGGCGATACCGGCAAAGCCACCCTCGAATTTCCTGGCCTCCCAGGCACGCGCAGCGGGGATCAGCTCCGGCTCGCCGCGCTTATGCTTATAGACCTTGCCCGGCGCCTTGCGCTCGGCGTTGTTTCCCAGCCAGGCGCGGGCCTTGGCACGAAATTCAGCTTCTTGCGCTGTATCGTTGAAATCCATCGCCCTTACTCCTCGCCCCAACTGTTTTTGTTGATGCTGTTGCTGGCTTCAAGTTGGCTGACCAGCCGGTCTTTCCAAAGCCGCTCGCCACCCAGGGCAAGGGAAAGTAATTTGGCCCGCCGATAGTACAGGTGACAGTCAAACTCCCAGGTGAAGCCCATGCCGCCGTGGGTTTGAATATTCTCCCGGGCCGCCAAATTATACGCTTCGCTGGCCGCGACACGCGCCGCCGCCGCCGCTGTTGGCAGATCGGGCGCATCCACCGCAAGCGCCCAGGCACCGTAATAGGCATTGGCGCGGGCCAATTCCGTGGCAACGTAGATATCCGCCAGCTTGTGTTTGATAGCCTGGTACGAACCGATCGCGCGACCAAAGGCAAAACGGTTCCTGGCATATTCAGCCGCCATATCGAGGCAAGCTTGGGCGCCACCAACCTGCTCGAACGCCATCAGGATCGCGGCGCGGTCAAAAACCGCCCGCGTGATCATCCAGCCCTGGCCGGGCTCTCCCAGCGGCTTGGCCGCTGCCCCGGCGAAAGTAATCTCCGCGTGGGATCTGGTTGGATCAATCATCTCCACCGGCTTGCGGCTAACCTCATCGCCATCGAGATCTACTAGGAAAAGCGATGGATCGCTACCGCTCGCCGTATTCGCCAGGACGATGGCAAAATCGGCGACGTCACCGTCCGCCACCGGGACCTTCATCCCCTCGATCAAGCCAGCACGTACGTGGGTTTTTGCCGATGCCGGGTCGGCAAGGCCAATGCCTTCAGCCACAGCCATGCAGCCGATCCGCTCGCCCATCGCAAGGGCCGGCAGATATTCCTGCTTCTGGTCCTCGCTGCCCGTCATCAGCAATGCCTCCGCCGCCATATAGACGGAGGAGGAAAACGGCGTCGGAGCCAGGCTTCGCCCCAATTCCTCGGCGATAACGCAAAGGTCCTCGCCACTCAGGCCGGCACCGCCATATTCTTCGGGAATAGCGGTTCCGATCCAACCGAGTTCAGCCATGCCGCGCCAAAGTCCTTCGTCAAAGGAAACTGCATCGTCTTCAAGAACCGCGCGCACGGCAGCCGACGTTGATCTGTCGCCCAAGAATCTCTTCGCCTGATCGCGTAGCAAATATTGTTCTTCTGAAAAGTCGAAATTCATGCGTCCCCGCCTAACTGGAACTTCCGGAATAATCTGAAATCACTCTGACCATATTAATTTGCCGTCCGCAGGCAATGCAATCTCGCAACATGCGCCCGCCGGGAACGTATAGGTTATTGATACGCCGCAAGATATGCTGCATCGGGAACTGAAATACAGCATGAGACCAATCGAGAATGGCGCTAGCGGACCCTGCGGATACGCCATTCGAAGGCGTCGTCGCCATAATCCACGCGTTCGACGATCTGTAGGGCCAGAAAACGGTTATGCTCCGCCAAGCAACCTTGCCACAGTCCATTCCAGGCCTCGAACACAGCTGGATGAACATTGTCGCGGCCACGCATGAGACGCCAGCCGCTGATACGAACCGAGGCATCATCATCCGTGCCGCCGACCACGGCGCTATCGTCCTGGGCCGCGGCCATGGCCGACATGAAGTTGGCGAAATCCATGGCACTGTCACCTGTGGTGTTCAATAGCCCACGTACCTCGCCGTAAAATTGCCGGCCAATGATATTGGCTGCCAGATTCCCCAGAGCGCTTGCTTCGCCCGGCCCCAGGGTGGCAATCAATTCAGGCAGGCCGGTCTTGATGTATTCCATGGCATAGTTGCGGTTGGCCTTGTGCAGACGTTCCACAGGCCAGGCATCAGCATTCAATTGGGGGGCTGCATCGGGATCAAAGGGCGGTGCCATTTCACCGGGCGCAAATTGCAGGCGTTCCTCCGCCTCCAGATCGTGGTCATATTCCTTGAAGTATCCGGCCAGGCCGTATTCCGCCGTCATATCCTGGCTGGTGCAGACAAAGCCAAGGCGCGGGTTGCCCAGGGAGACACCGTTGTGGCCGTACCAACCGCGCAGAAAGCCATGGCTGACCTGTAACGGCGCGCCGCACAGGGCAGTACCATCGTACATCCAGCGGGGATGGCGGAAATGCACCCAGGCCTTGTCATTCGCCTCGTACATATATTCCACCTCCGCCCCGCCGACGGAATTGGACAAATAATGATATTGCGCTGCCGCGACCGCATCGGGCAGTTTCTCCAAGCCCAATTTGTTGAAGGATGAGAGGAATTTTTCGTGATGTTGCCGCCGGAAAGTGCGAAATATCCATTCCCCGGCGGTATCGCCGCCTTTTCGCGACGCAATCATCAGCATCAAACCGGTAAAATATGCGTGATACAAACTGGCCGCACCCTTCCAGCAGGCGGTTGTCGAACCGGGTGCGCCACTTTGGGCCAGGATCGTGCTAAATGGATTTACCGACATTTATTCCTCGTAATCTTGGGGCATGACACTAAATCCTGGCCCAATGCGTAACAGTAACTGATATGGCATGACGTCTCCCACTCCGGCAAGCCATGACACGAACATGGGCAAACGCCGAGCGATTACCGTCACTGTATTTCTCGCCTCGTCCATGTATGCCCTGGATTGGACCATCGCCGCCGTCACCTTGCCCGATATGCAGGGCGCGTTCTCAGTCAAGCAAGATCAGATTTCCTGAGTGCTGACCGCCTATTTCGTGGTTTCCGCCGTCACCTTACCGACGACGGCCTGGTTGGTGATGGGCTTTATCGGTCTGGGTCTGTCCAGTTTCGCCATGTCGGGTTGGAGCTTGCAGGTAGGCGCCCGGCAAATTGCTTGGACCGGCTGGCTGCAAGGTATGGGGGTCGGTTTCGTCATAGCACCCTTGGGCTTGCTGGCCTTCGCCACCCTCGATATCAGCCACTACACCGAAGCGTCCTCGATTTGGAATCTCATCCGCAGCGTTGGCAGCTGCATGGCCCTGGCGATCGCCCTGGTAATCCTGCCTCGGATGAGTGGCACGTTCTTGTTGACCCATTCGCCAGCACGTTCGACCCGTCCCAGCGCGGCCCTTGTCACTGCCAGCAACCGCTTGACCGTGCGGCTTCCTGTCAGGGCTTTACCAGTTGCCTTTCGTTGCGCCTCCGCCGCCGGGCCGATCAAGTCTCCGGCTCGTTCTCCCGGTGTCCGCCTCGGCGCCATTCCCTGCCCCGCTACAACAGCGCCAGGGCAATTTCGTCCCGTTCCGTATCCAGCGAAGCCGCGCATTCCGGTTTGCCCGCCCGACGGTACCAATAGGCGGCGTTGGACAAATCGCCCTCTACCCGATGCAGATGGGCATGTACCCAGGCCCCGGTGGCATCGTCCTGATCCTGGACCAATTTATGAGCCGGATCCCATTCCCCCTTGGCGACCCGCCACAAGGCCTGCATCGCCTTGCTCAAACTCTTCGGCGGTGCATCATCACCAAGGGATGCCTTAAATTCTGCAATATCCATGTTCTTACTCCGCCTTCGCGCTAGGTGCATTGGCCCGGTCGATGATGGCGTGCAGCAGGACGTTGCAACCGGCGGCGCAATCATCCTGGGTGGCGCTTTCCATTTCGTTATGAGAGATGCCGTCCTTGCAGGGCACGAAGATCATACCGGTCGGGGCCAGGGTCGAGATGTGACAGGCATCGTGGCCCGCACCCGAAACAATTTTCATGGCTTCAAGGCCGGCGGCCTCGGCCCCTGATTGCACCGCCGCCACGCAATCCGCATCGAAAACGATGGGCGGCTGATACCAGATTTGCCGGCAGTTCAACTCCAACCCTTGGTCCGCTGCGGCCTTGGCGCAGGCCGCCTCCAATGCGACCTTCATGGCCGATAAACACGCGTCGTCGGGATGACGGAAATCGACGCTGAAGACCACCTGGCCCGGAATAGTATTGCGGGAATTAGGGCTGACATCAAATTGCCCGACGGTGGCGCAGGCACCGGGTTGAAACTTCAGGCCAATACGGTTGACCGCCCCAACGATCTCCGCCGCGCCCACAAGGGCATCGTGCCGAGTTTGCATGGGCGTCGGACCGGCATGCGCCTCCTGTCCCACCAACGTAACGTCGAACCAGCGCTGCCCTTGCGCGCCCTGGACGATGCCAATGGTCTTGTCAGCGTCTTCCAATATGGGCCCTTGCTCGATATGCACCTCGAAAAAAGCGGCCACATCACCCACGGCTGGCGCTCCCGCCCCCAGATAGCCAATAGCGTCCAATTCATCGCGGAAGGCCTTGCCATCCGCGTCCGCCAGGGCATAGACCTCGTCAAGATCGAATTTACCGCTGGCCACGCCCGACCCCATCATGGCCGGAGCAAAACGGCAGCCTTCTTCGTTGGTCCAAACCGTGACCTCGACGGGTCGTTCCGTTTCATAGTTCAGATCGTTCAGAGTGCGGATCACCTCCAGGCCGGACAAGACGCCAAAGACACCGTCGAATTTACCGCCCGTGGGCTGGGTATCGAGGTGACTGCCCGTCATCACTGCAGCCAATGCATCATTTTTGCCGGGACGGCGGGCATGGATATTGCCAACCGCATCAACCCGGACGCCGCAACCGGCCTCCCTGCACCAGCGTACGAACAGGTCCCGGCCCTGGCCATCCAGTTCGGTCAGAGCCTGGCGGTTGACGCCGCCTTTCTCTGTGGCGCCGATTTGCGCCATCTCCATCAGCGAGGCCCATAAACGCTCGCTGTTGATCGCCAAATTTTGCATCATCTCATCCCTGCCGTAGGTGCCCGCTCCAACGGTAACGTAGCAGGCGGCGCGGCGAAAGGGTCATTCGCCTATCGCCCCGAACCAGCCAACATGAAATACTCCGGCACGGAAACACAGCGTGAAAAGTCGAGGGATACCGCAATGCCATATGAAACCATCAGCGTGGATGATCGCGGCAGCCACGTCGCCATAACTCTGAATCGTCCAGACGCCCTGAACAGTATCTCACCGGATATGATCGATGATTTGAACGCGGCGCTAGACGCGATTGCGGACCGCCACCAGCTTTGCGCCCTGTCCATTACCGGCAATGGCCGGGCTTTTTGTGCCGGGGCCGACCTCAAGGCAGCGCAAGGCCGCATGGCCGGCGCGGACGCGACCACGGTGAACAGCGCCTTCCTTGATGCCTTGCGGCGCATTCTACTGCGGATAGAAGCCTTTCCCACACCCGTTATCGCGGCGGTCAATGGCCTGTCATTGGCGGGTGGTCTAGAATTGGTCATGGCCTGCGATCTGGTGATCGCGGTGGAAAGCGCCAAGCTTGGCGATGCCCACGCCAACTATGGCCTGGTACCTGGCGGCGGTAATTCCGTCCGCCTGCCCCGCAAGATTGGGCCGACACGGGCCAAACAACTGATCTATACCGGCGAGTTCCTATCCGCCCGGCAGATGATGGATTGGGGCATGGTCAACCACGTGGTCGCCGACGGCGGCTTGACCGATGGTCTGGAGGAACTGATCGCCAAGCTGGCAAACAAAAGCCCGATCGGCCTGCGCCGGATGAAACGCATGGTCGATGACGGCCAGGAGCAATCACTTGAAGCGGCACTGCGTTATGAATTGGCGCTGAATGCCCAGCACGCCGCCTCGGAAGACCGCATAGAGGGTCTGGCCGCCTTCAACGAGAAGAGAGCACCGCGCTTCGAGGGCAAATAGCCGCCAAGAATGGACACCTTCGCGAATGCATGGCGCGTCATCCGAGGCTATTCTAAACGCCAATATCGGAAGATCCCTTGACGGCGTCGGAATTTCAACTCTGCCAGGCCCTGCGCCGACTGCCGCGACAACAACGAAAAACGATCCATGACCTGATCATGGCCTTCACCAACGGACCCGACGCCGGCGACGTGCCACGCCCAGGTTAGCGCATGGGGCAGCCGAGCGCGTTTAGCCCACGATCACATGTTCCTGGGTCAATATGGTGCCGATTTTTCCCGGCTCCAGAAAATTCACCTCGTCTGCCTTGGTTCGGGCATAGGGTTCGGAAGCGCCGGAGATCCGCATATCCGCGATGTTGTCGAACCAGGCCATGGGAATGCCGTCGAACGCGGGTGGTTCCAGCTTGCGGTAGGCACCCAATAGAACGTGGCATTGCACATAGCGGCGCAGGGTTTCGATCTCGGCCGCGATGGGGCCGTATTTTTCCCGCCAGTGCGCCTGACACGCGGCGGGATCCATACCGGTCTTAAAGGTCAATAACGAGATGCTTTTAACGCCGTCTTTGGGCACCGGGCCATCCTTGATTGCGGTTTCGGTGGTCAATAACTCGACCAACCGGTTACCATCGACAAAATTCGGCTCATCCCTTTTGGCGGTGGCAAACTCGGCCGTCTGGGTCATGGCACGTAAGGCCTCCTTGTCGTCCACCCAGATCTCGGCGAGACCATCGCAAATCAGCGCGCCATTGCGATAGCCCGCCAGCTTTGGATGGCATTGCACATATCGCCTGATGCCCGGTATGCGCGCCACGATGGGGCCATGGGTGCCCAGCCAATGGCTCTGAAAGTCCTCCACGCTCATGCCTGGATTACGATAGGCCACCTCGCATATTTTTAGCATCTCCGCCTCACCCTGTTTCTTGCCCTGTCCGGCATTATTCTAGAGCACAATATTGAGCGCGGCGCTACAGTAAGAGCTGGTTTTGACAAAGCGGAGGGATAGCAGATGACCGAGACAAGAACAGGCGGCTGCCTTTGCGGTGCCGTGCGCTATGAACTGACGGCGGAACCTATCGCGACCATGGTCTGCAACTGCACTATTTGTCAGAAGAGCAGCGGCAGCGCGCTCTCCACCATCGCCCTGGTCGCCCGCGAGGCATTGTCGGTGAATGGCGAGCTTAAGGGCTATGAGTACGCCGGCGACAGCGGCAACAAATTGGAGATCAATTTCTGCCCCAACTGCGGCGCACCGGTACTCTTGAATATTCGCCGCATGCCGGACATTGTTTCAATCAAGGCTGGTAGTTTCGACGACACCTCGTGGTTCAAGCCGAGCATGAGCATCTGGAACGACAGCGCCCAAGCCTGGATGCCCGAGATCGCTGACTGTCAGGTCTTCTCCCGGAACTCCCGCTAATTATCCACGCCGACTGGTTCAGGCCGATACTTGGAATTGGCGCATGCCTTGGCCTCAAACTCATGTGAAGCGGAAGTGTCGTGCCTCACTATCGCGGTAGATGTCGGTCAAAGGCGGCGAACAGGCGTTCAATATCGGCCTCATCATTGTGCAGGTGTGGGCTGATGCGGATTGATGTGCCGCGCGGCGCCACGAAGACATTGTCGGCGGCCAGGGCCTCGATCAAATAATCGGGCACGCCGCCGGCCGGGGTGACTCCAATGAAGTGACGGGCACGGTGTTGGCGCGGTGGATGGGCATAGCCGCGCCGGGTAGCCTCGTCCGCGATCCTGTCGGTCAACAAGCCCAAGCTATCCTCGATCTCACCAACGCCCCAGTCGAGCAATTGCTCCATCGCCGCACAAGCCATGGGCAGCAGGGTAAGGTTTGTCCGCTCCCCCATGTCATAGCGCGCTGCAGTCTGGCGCAAGGCAGTACTATAAGCGCCGTGCTGCTGGCTGGGATCATGGTTGCCGCCGTGCAATTCCAGCGGCTGGCCCCCGCGGCGGTGCGGCGCAGCATAAAGAAATGCCAGGGTATAGGGCGACAACAGCCATTTATAGGCGGAACAGGCCAGAAAATCTGGCTGGATTGATTTAACATCCAGGCGCTTGGCGCCGGCGGATTGGGTGGCATCAATGACAAAGGCCGCGCCCACTTCGCGGCAGCGGATACCAATTGCCTCGAGATCCAACAGGCTGCCGTCCATCCAGTGACAGCCCGGCAGCGCGGCGATGGCCGTATCCTCGCCAATGGCATCCAGCACCCCCGGCATCCAGTCACCATTTTCCGCCCGGGGCACCACGCGCATTTCGGCCCCTGCCCGCGCCGCCTTTTCTACCCAGATATAATAATTGGATGGAAACTGATCCTGTAGCACGACAATGTTCTGGCCCACCGCCAGATCAAGATTGGCCGCCGCCACGGCGACGCCATAACTGGTCGCCGGCGTAACGGCGATGGCATCCGCCTCGGCATTGATCAAGCGGGCAAACAAAGCCCGGACCCGGTCGGCTCCATCTGCCAGTTCAGTGGAATTTATGTCCCAGGTACGCACCCGCCGATCCACCGCACCATGGCCAGCTTCAGCGACGGTTCGCAGGAAGGGAGAAAACGAGGCGCAATTGAAATAAGCAATCTCGCGCGGCACATCGAACAGGTGCCGTTGACACTCAAGCATGAAACTACTCCTAGTATGGGTTGCGGCACAGGATACCGTGCATGTGATCGTTGGCAAACGCGGATCTGCGTAACAGGCCCCACCGGGGAAGTTCAGGTTGACAAGCCACGTACAAGTATACCAGCATTTGCCCTAAGACCGTGATGGGTGGCGCTAGCGTTTGTTAGGGCACCTCTTCGTTGTGTTACAATTCCAAATGGCCGGGCAACTAAGAGCGACACGCACGGCCAAGTTAGAATAAGAAACACAGGGCTCCAATACAAAAATGCAGGATATCAGGACGAACAGACTCATTATTCTGGGGAGGCAGAAATGAAATATCGCAAAACCTTAATTTCTTGTTTGCTGTCACTGATGGCGATGGCGCTGGCGGGAACCCCCGCGTGGGCTGCAGAGCAGAAGGGTACGATCATCGTTGCCCTCGACTCCCTGGGCAGTCAGAGCCTGGATCCGATCCAGGAAGGTCGTCCAGGACACGCCCACTATCAGGCGCCAATGTATGATTCCCTACTCGGCTTTAATCTTGAAAAAGGCGGCGTCGGCCCTGGCATCGCCGAGCGTTGGGTGCTCTCGGACGACGGCGAGAGCTGGACCTTCTTCATCCGCAAGGGGGTCAAGTGGCACAACGGCGACCCGGTCACCGCACATGACGTGAAGTTCAGCCTGGAGCGCACCGCATCGAAGGAATCAATCTCATCGCGGGCGAAGCAGCTGCGCCGCAATATGGTGAAAGTTGAGGTCGTCGATGATTACACCGTGCGCGTCTTTACCAAAGGCGTTCAGGTTCACTTCCCTTCTGGTCTGTCCCGCGCGGTCTTCCAAGAAGGGCAGATCATGCCCAAGAAATACATCGAAAAAGTTGGCGAGGCTGAATTCCGCAAGAACCCCATCGGCAGCGGCCCGTGGAAATTCACGCGCAGCGTGCTCGGCGATCTGATCGAGTTCGAGGCGGTGGATTATCCTCACTGGCGCGGCACCCCGAAATTCAAGAAACTGGTCTTCCTGCTGGTACCGGAAGAAAGCACACGGGTTTCCATGGTGCGGACCGGTGAAGCCTCGATTGCGGCGATCAGCCCGGAAGCGATAGAAGAAGCCAAGGTCGGCAAGCTGAAGGTGATTTCGGTGCCGTCCACGATGCAGGCGATCTATCAGTTCTGGGGCCTCTATCAGCCACAGTTCAAGGGTTCCCCACTGAACGACATACGGGTCCGAGAGGCGCTATCGCTGGCCATTGACCGACAGCAGATCATCGACCATGTGATGTACGGCGAGGCCGGTTGGCCGATGCCGTTCGCGAGCTTCGGCTACACGGTGGATATTGATTCCGATTATTGGGCCAAATGGAGCAGAAAAGCCCTGCGCTACGATCTGCCAATGGCTAAAAAGCTGTTGGCCGATGCAGGTTACCCCAATGGCTTCGAGCTTAATTTCGCCAACGTCGCCCTGCCGGGCACGCCTTACATGACGCAGATCGGCATCGCGGTGGCGGATTTTTGGTCCAAGCTTGGGGTCAAGGTCAAACTCACCAACTATGAGTGGGGCGCCTTCCGAACCTTGAACCGAGGAGATCAGAAGAAGTTGGCAGGCGGCGCCTCGATGTTCCGAACCGCCGGCCGGCCTGTAGCCTCCACCCGCTACAATGTCGCTTTCGGCGCCAAGAGCCCACACCGGCTTTACGGCAACGAAAAAATCTGTGGTGCGAAACTGTGCAAGGCCTTCCGAACCCTGTACGATGCCCAGAAAACTGAGCAGAATGCCGGTAAGCGGCTGGCAGTCAACCAAAAGATGATGCAGCTTGTAGCGGATTCCTGGTACGCAGTACCGATCCTGGAAGGTAAGGGCTATTGGGCCGTTAATACCAAGAAAGTCGGAGCTTTCAAGCCTATCCCAGGCCGTCATGAATTCGGCGACGTTTTCGAGCGGATGCCGCGGCCGGAACAAGCTGCCTGGAGGTAGACGGAAGGCGGACCTGATAATGGAGTGCCCTACCGTGACCGTGCCTGCGGTTGCGGTGGGGAGCTCACTTGCCCCTGCACATCAGTGAGTGACCTAGAGTAAATGACCTAAACTAGATGCAGCGCTATATCATCAATCGTCTGTTGCAAGGTGCAGTACTGCTGGTCATCGTCACCACTATCGTTTTTGCGGTGGGGCGCCTGACCGGCAACCCGGTTGACCTGATCCTGCCGGAAGAGGCCAGCGAGCAGGAACGCCAGGACATGATCGAAACACTCGGTCTAAACGGTCCAATCCACGAGCAGTTTTTAGTTTTCGTGGCCGATGCGATGCGAGGTGACCTCGGCATCTCAATCCGATACCGCCTGCCGGCCACCGATGTCTTTTTCTCGCGCCTGCCCAACACACTGTTGCTTATGCCTGCGGCTATAATCCTTGCGGTCCTGATGGCGATCCCCTTGGGCATTGTTTCGGCGCTACGCCGCGGTGGGGCAACCGACCGGATCTCAGGAACCATTGCCGTGCTTGGCATCGCCACGCCTAATTTTTGGCTCGGGATCCTACTGATTTATATCTTCTCCGTGAAGTTGGGCTGGCTGCCGTCCAGCCGTATGGGCGGCTGGACCCACTATGTGCTACCCACGGTTACACTAGGCACTTTCTTGGTCGCCGGCTTCATGCGCTTGATCCGGTCCAGCATGCTGGAAATCCTAGATAGCGAGTTCGTCAAACTGGCCCGCATCAAGGGCCTGGGCGAATTGCAAGTGATCTGGAAGCATTGTCTGCGCAATTCCCTGATCCCGGTGCTGACGCTGTGGGGCGTGTTCATGGGTGGCCTGGTCACCGGCGCGATCGTCACCGAGACGGTGTTCGCTTGGCCCGGCATCGGCCGGCTCACTTATGAAGCGGTGCTGTTCCGCGACTACCCCCTACTTCAGGCAGTAATCATTATGGACGCGGTGCTGATCCTCTTTATCAATCTAATGGTGGATATTCTGTACGCTTATGTCGATCCGCGGATCAGGTACGCCTAATGCGAAGACTTCCCTGGCTATCCATTCTGATCATAGGCGCGATGGTATTCGCAGCGCTCTTCGCGCCCTTGCTGACGCCCTATTCACCGATCGAACAATCGTTGCCAGAAAAGTTGCTGCCACCCTTCTGGGAGGCCAAGGGCACTGGCAAGTATATTCTCGGCACCGATATCTTTGGCCGCGACATGCTGACCCGGCTACTGCATGGTGCCCAGATCAGCCTGATCGTGACCTCGCTGTCGCTTCTGGTCGGCGGTGGCGTGGGCTTAGCGATCGGCATCGTCTCAGGCTATATCGGCGGCCGGGTCGACAGCTTCCTGATGCGCCTAGTCGATGCCGCCTTCACTTTCCCCGCCATTCTCTTTGCCCTACTGCTAGCAGTAACCATGGGGCAAGGCCTAGGCACACTAGTGATCGCCATCAGCCTGCTGTTATGGGCTGGTTTCGCTCGCGTCATCCGTGGCGAGGTACTGGCCCTCAAGGAGCGCGACTTCATCGCCCTTGCCAAGGTGCACGGCTGTTCCGAGTTGCGCATTATGGTCACCCACATCCTGCCCAACGTGATGAATACCTTCATGGTACTGCTGACCTTGAACGTCGGCATCGTCATCGTCGCCGAGGCTTCGCTCAGTTTCCTGGGCGCCGGCATTCCGCCGCCGACGCCGTCATGGGGGCTAATGGTGGCCGAGGGCCGGGGTAAGATCACCTCGGCCTGGTGGCTGTCCCTGATTCCAGGCATCGCCATCACCCTGGTGGTCCTGGCCTTCAACCTGTTCGGCGACTGGCTCCGGGATCGCTTCGATCCAAAGCTGCGGCAGCTATGAGGGGCCGAGGATGAACAACATGAGCCAGGACGCCGTGCTCGAGGTCCGCGACCTGCACACCCATTTCTTTCCGCGCCGGGGCATCGTCAAGGCTGTCGACGGCGTCAGTTTCTCGCTCAACCGGGGCGAGGTGTTGGGTCTCGTCGGGGAATCCGGCTGCGGCAAAAGCGTAACCGCTCTGTCGCTGCTACGGCTACTACCGGGCGACGCGGCCCGCACGGTCGGCGGCCAAGTATTGCTGGACGGCGAAGACCTTCTGCGCAAGAGCAAAAACCAGATGAGGCGGATCCGCGGCCGCCGCATCGCCATGATCTTACAAGACCCGCAAACCTCTCTAAATCCGGTTTTCACCATCGGCAGCCAGCTTTCGGAAGTCTTGACGAAAGACCCCACGATACCCGGTGGCGGAGTCATGCAGAAGGCCATCGAAGCTCTACGCAAGGTCAAGTTGGCGGCGCCCGAGACCCGGGTGCGGCAATATCCCCATCAGTTAAGCGGTGGCATGAAGCAGCGCGTGGTGGGCGCCATCGCCACGAGTCGTGCCCCCAAAGTTCTGATCGCCGACGAGCCGACGACGGCGCTCGACGTCACCATCCAGCTGCAATACCTGCAACTGCTGAAGGAGCTTCAGGCGAACTCCGATATGGCGATCTTGTTCATCACCCATGATTTTGGCGTGATCGCCAAGATGTGCGACCGGGTTGCGGTAATGTATGCTGGGCGCATCGTTGAAACTGGCCTGGTGCGCCAGGTTTTCGACAATCCTTCGCACCCCTATACCCAGGCACTTATCGCCTCGGTCCCCAAGATGGCGCATACGGAGGCCCGCCTACACACCATCGAAGGCCAACCGCCGGCCCTGTCCGAATTACCGCAGGGCTGCCGCTTTGAAGAGCGCTGCCCATTTGCGGAAGAACGTTGTCAGACGACCTACCCCAAAACCTTCGACGTCAGCGAGAAACATTCTGCCAGTTGCTGGAGACTCGAGCCTGTATGAGTGAGCCACTGCTGCGGGTCGAGAACCTGTACAAACATTATCCTTTCACCAAGGGTATCCTGCTGTCGCGGACGGTGGGCGAGGTCAAGGCTGTCGACGGCGTTGCCTTCTCCATTCAGGCAGGCGAAACCCTGGGATTAGTCGGCGAGTCAGGCTGCGGTAAGACCACCGTCTCCAAACTCGTGCTGAATCTGGAGCAGCCGACCGATGGTCAGGTGCTGATCCTAGGCAAAGCGGTACACGACCTGAAGGGTGAGGAAAAGAACGCTTACCGGGCTCTGGTTCAGGCAGTATTTCAGGATCCCTGGGCCTCGCTCAACCCGCGCATGCGTATCGGAAAGATCATCGCCGAGGCACTGGTCGTCACCAAATGGGGTAGTGCCGAAGAAATCGAGCAGCGCGTCGCCGAACTGCTTGAGCAGGTCGGTTTGCGGCCCGAGCATGCTCAACAATATCCGCACGAATTTTCCGGTGGCCAACGCCAGCGCATCGCCCTTGCCAGTGCCTTGGCCTCGAATCCGAAGCTCATCGTGCTAGATGAGCCAGTGTCCGCGCTGGACGTTTCGATCCGGGCGCAGATGATGAACCTGCTGAAGGATATCCAGGACGAACGCGCGGTCGCCTATCTGCTGGTCGCCCACGACCTGGCCACGGTGCGCTACATGGCTCATCAAGTGGCGGTGATGTACATGGGGCAGATCGTCGAATACGCCCCGACCGAAAAATTATTTGAGGAAGTAGGTCACCCCTACACCAAAGCCCTGCTTTCGGCTGTACTGCCAGATCACCCAGACCTGCAAAACGAGGAAATCGTGCTTACCGGTGAAGTGCCTTCACCGCTGGAAATGCCCCCCGGCTGCCGTTTTCATACCCGTTGTCCCTCTGCAATGCCCCAGTGTACGGACGAAGAACCGAGGTTACGTGAGATTACACCCGCACACTTCGTCGCCTGCCACCTATAATTGGAATCTTAGCCGTTGCTACGGCTGGTGACGCAGGGTGCGGCTCGGGTCGGCAGCTAAAGCCTCCTCCACTTCTAAAAGATGGCATCGGGGGTATTATAGCGACCAGAGATCGCAACGGCGAAGCCTTAGATCAACAGCGTCAGGGTGCGAAGCTGAGTTTGCGGATGCGTAATCGTAATTGTCGCGACCTCTTCACTCTCGGCGTAAACACAGAGGCCAGGGAGGTTGGCTGCTGCTATGGGATCCACCCCGCTGGCATAGATCCGGCTACCGGTCGTAGACAGACCGGTCAGGGCTGTGACAACATTGTCCCGTATCTGTTTTCGCGAATGAACCAATGGAGGAAATTCCTATGAGTGTAGTGCGCGTAATGGTCTTCGAAAATCCAATAACCTGGAACGAGTTCATGAAAGTTTTTCGGGGATCGGCAAAACCCGTATTCAAAAAATTTAAGAAGGAAAAGACCTTAAACCGCTGGTCCTTGATCCAAATCGATGACCACAAAGGTATGTTGGTCCTAGAGTTCGATAACAAATCGAAGTTGAATAAATATTTAAAGATCGCGTCAGCGGTCCGTAAGGATGTGACGGACGATATTGGGATGCAGTCTTGGATATATTCCGGGCCAGTTAAAGCCAGCGGATGAATGTGAAAATAGTTTCTCTAGGTATGTTGGTCGTTATCCTGTCAACCGCAGGGTGCGAAAGCACCAAGCAGTGGACAAAAGCGCTGGGCGATCTTAACAAAGCGCTGACCCCATTGGTGATCTTCAAAAAATCTAAATGATAAAGATTGGCCAGCAGTTAATCCATCACCAAGACTAAAGTTATGTCGTTCGTACCCTCGAGCAGAATAACGCGAACGGTATAGACGGTGGTGTCGACCGCGATGGCATCGCCTGCCGCAGCGCCGCTAGGCAAATTTGCCATAGCACAAATGAACCGGGGCTGGTCCCTGACCACGCCCACGATTGATAGCGGATCGACTTCGAAAAACTCGTTGTCGAAAGTGCCGTTGATTGTACTGTCCGAACCACCAGACGGCGTATAGGCGGATGCTGTTGCCGTTCTCAGCCTTTGTGTTCAGTTCTTTATCTCGAATATATACTTAAACTAATTTTATAGAAAAATATTTTATTTCGTTGAAATTCTTCATAATTTATATAATTAACTTACCATATCGAGCAAGAATTTCAACGAACAGCCACTGGGCGTCTG
>PCBT01000096.1 GCA_002731375.1 Rhodospirillaceae bacterium
CGACGTCGCCCCACGGGTGCTGACCCTTTGTCGGCAGGTTATCGATCTGTTGGAATAACCGTGACTTATTTTAGCTATTAAGCGGCTTGCCCGTGACCGCCAGGGCGGCTTCCTTGACGGCTTCGTTCAGGGTTGGATGGGCGTGGCACGTTAGCGCGATATCTTCCGATGAGGCGCCCATTTCCAGGGCCAGGACCAGTTCGGCAATCATGGTACCCGCATCGGCGCCGATAATATGCGCACCCAGTAGCCGGTCGGTTTCCTTGTCCGCCAGCAATTTGACAAAGCCGCCTGACTGATCGCCGCTGCTGCGTGTGCGGCTGTTGGCGGCAAAGTTGAAACCGCCCTTGTTGTAGGCGATGCCGGCCTCCTTCAGTTCTTCCTCGGATTTGCCCACGGTGGCGACCTCGGGCCAGGTATAACAAACGCCGGGAATGGCATCGTAATTCACCGCGCCCGCATGGCCGGCAATTTTCTCGGCCACGACAACACCTTCGTCTTCCGCCTTGTGGGCCAGCATGGGGCGGTCGGGCAGGACATCGCCAATGGCGAAGATACCGGCTACGTTCGTCTGATAATCCTCGTCTACGGGGATGAAGCCGCGCTCGTCCATGGCGACGCCAACCTCGGCCAGGCCCATGCCGTCGGTAAAAGGCTTGCGGCCGATGGAGACTAGGACCACGTTGGCTTTTAGGGTTTCGCTGTCGCCGCCTTTTGCCGGCTCAAGCGTCAGCTCTACACCGTCACGGGCTTTCTTGACGCCGGTGACCTTGGTACTCAGACGGAATTCCATGCCCTGATTGGCCAGACTGCGTTGCAGATTGCGGGATAACTCACCATCCATGCCCGGCGTGATCCGGTCGAGGAACTCCACCACCGTGATCTTGGCGCCCAGACGGCCCCAGACAGAGCCCATTTCCAGGCCGATATAGCCGCCGCCGATGATCACCAGATGTTTAGGCACCTTGGAAAGCGACAGCGCGCCGGTGGACGAAACGATGGTCTTCTCGTCGAACTCAACACCGGGCAGGCTCATGACATCGGATCCGGTAGCAATGACAATACTCTCCGCAGTCAGATTGCGTTCGCCGCCCGCCTTTAGGGCCACCTGCACCGTGCCGGGCGAGGTGATGGTGCCGCGCCCGAGGATGTATTCGACCTCGTTCTTCTTGAACAGGCCTTCGATGCCGGTGGTCAGGTCGCCAACGACCTGCGCCTTGCGTGCCATCATGGCTTTTAGATCAAGGCTCAATCCGGTGGTCTTGATGCCATGTTGGGCGAATTCCGCCTCTGCCTTGTGATACAGGTGAGAGGATTGCAACAGGGCCTTGGAGGGGATGCAGCCCACGTTAAGGCAGGTGCCGCCCAGGGTGCCGCGCATCTCCACACAGGCCGTGCGCAGGCCCAGCTGCGCCGCCTTGATAGCGCCCACATAGCCCCCTGGCCCGCCGCCGATAAAGACCACATCGAAAGAGTCATCATTCATGATCAGATCTCATTAAATTTCGAACAAAAGGCGTTCTGGTTCCTCGATACATTCCTTGACTCGGACCAGGAAGGTGACCGCCTCGCGTCCATCAATGATCCTGTGGTCATAGCTCAAGGCCAGATACATCATCGGCCGGGCCACCACCTCGCCATTGATTACCATGGCCCGGTCCTGGATCTTGTGCATGCCCAGAATGGCGGATTGCGGCGGGTTCAGGATCGGCATGGAGAGCANCGAGCCNTAGACNCCGCCNTTNGANATNGTNAANGTNCCGCCCTGCATTTCNTCGATNCNCAGNTTGCCGTCGCGGGCGCGGCGGCCGAAATCGACGATGCTGCCCTCGATATCGGCGAAGGACATGTTGTCCGCGTCACGCAAGACCGGGACCACCAGGCCTTGTGGCGTGCCCACGGCGACGCCGACGTTGTAGTAATTCTTGTAGACCAGATTGTCACCATCGACTTCTGCGTTGACCGCCGGCACCTCGGCCAGGGCCTGNGTGCAGGCGCGNACGAAGAACGACATGAAGCCNAGGCGGCTGCCATGGCGCTTTTCAAAGANGTCGCGGTATTTGCTGCGCGCCGCCATTACCGCGCTCATGTCCACCTCGTTGAAGGTGGTCAGCATGGCGGCGGTGTTCTGGGCATCCTTCAGCCGCCGGGCAATGGTCTTGCGCAGGCGGGTCATGCGGACAACTTCTTCCAGGCCCGCATTGGGGCGAAGGCCGACGTCGAGATTTCCCGCCGGCGCGGCGGCGACATTGGCAGCGGGAATGACCTGTTGCGCTGATGCTGATGCCGGTGCCGCGGCAGGGGCTGGTGCCGGGGCGCTGCCAGCCTTAACGAAATTCAGTACGTCCTCTTTCAGCAGGCGGCCATCCTTGCCCGTGGTGGGAATGGTGTTTGGGTCGAGGCCATGTTCCTGCACCAGCCGGCGAACGGCTGGCGACAGCGGTGCCGCTGCTGCCGGTGTAGAAGCGGGCGCCGGCGCTGGTGCTGCTGCAGGTGCGGGCGCAACTGCCGCTGGGGCTGGCGCGGCAGCACCCGCCGCCAGGGCGTTGCCGGCGCTCTGGGTTTCGTCAATACGGCCCAACAGTCCGCCCATGGCCACGGTGGTTTCCTCGGGTGCGGCGATCTCGATAAGGACACCTCCTGTGGGCGCCGGAACTTCCACCGCGACCTTGTCGGTTTCCAGCTCCACCAACGGCTCGTCCTGGGCTGTCGCCTCGCCGACCTGTTTTAGCCAACGGGCCACGGTTGCTTCCGTTACGGATTCGCCCAATATGGGAACCACGATATTGATCATCTGACGGCCCTCGCCTCGTTTCATGCGNCTNCTAGGTTGNTGCGTTCAATTTCCAAGCGCCTTGGCGACCAAGGCGGTTTGTTCTTTTTGNTGTGCGGCGGTGCTGCCGGTGGCGGTGGAGGCGCTCTCNGGCCGNCCCACATACCTTGGCCGCTGTGTCTTATGGCCGATCTTCTCCAGCACCCCTTCCACGCGGGGAAAGATGTGCCACCAGGCACCCATGTTCTGTGGTTCTTCCTGACACCAGACTACCTCGGCCTTGGGGAAACGCGCCAATTCCTTGCTCAAGGCAATTTTTGGGAAAGGATAAAGTTGTTCCAGACGCAGCAGATAGACGTTCTTTTTCTTGGCCGCCTCGCGGGCTTCCAGCAAGTCGTANTAGACCTTGCCGGTACAAATCACGACACGGCGGATCTTGTCATCAGTAGCAAGCAACTCCCGGTCACCGTCGCTGCTATCCCACAGTGCCCGGTGAAAGGTGGAGCCTGGCCCCATGTCGGTCAGGGAGGAGACGCAGCGTTTATGGCGCAAAAGGGATTTTGGCGTCATTAGGATCAACGGCTTGCGGAATTTGCGGTGCAACTGCCGGCGCAGGATGTGGAAATAGTTGGCCGGCGTGCTGCAGTTAGCGACCTGCATGTTGTCTTCGGCGCAAAGCTGTAGATAACGTTCCAACCGGGCCGAGGAATGTTCCGGGCCTTGGCCTTCGAAACCGTGGGGCAGCAACATCACCAGGCCGCTCATGCGCAGCCATTTGCTTTCCCCCGACGAGATGAATTGGTCAATGATCACCTGGGCGCCGTTGGCGAAATCGCCGAATTGGGCTTCCCACATGATCAGACCGCGCGGTTCGGCCAGGGAATATCCGTATTCAAAGCCCAATACCGCCGCTTCCGATAGGGCGGAATTGATGACATTATAATCCGCCTGCTTACGGTCCAGATTATTCAGTGGTGTGTAGAGATGCTCGTCGACCTGGTCGATAAACTGGGAATGGCGCTGTGAGAACGTACCTCGGGCGCTATCCTGACCCGATAGCCGGACCGGGAAGCCTTCCATTAGCAACGAGCCGAAGGCCATGGCTTCCGCGGTGGCCCAGTCGATGCCTTCACCGCTTTCGACAACCGCGCGCTTGGCTGCCAGTTGCCGGCCCACGGTGCGGTGCAGATTGAAACCTTGGGGGGCCTCGGTCAGGACCTTGGCGATGTGGCGCAGGGTTTCTAGCTTCACCGAGGTGTCGCCCCGCCGGGCTTCGCCACGGGCGGTTTCCAGGCCCTGCCAGCGGCCTTCCAGCCAATCGGCCTTGTTCGGCTTGTAGCCAGAGGCCGCCTCGAAATCCTGCTCCATACGGGCCTGGAAATCGGCCACGGCGTTGTCGGCCTCTTCCTGGCTGATGGTACCTTCGGAGACCAACTTCTCGGCATAGATCTGCCGTGAGGTCGGGTGCTGGCCGATCTCCTTGTACATCAACGGTTGAGTAAAATTCGGCTCATCACCTTCGTTATGGCCATGGCGGCGATAACAATACATATCGATGATGACGTCTTTTTTGAATTGCTGGCGGAATTCGGCCGCGACCTTGCCGATATAGCATACCGCTTCGGGGTCATCGCCATTGACGTGGAAAATCGGCGTCTGCACCATCTTGCCCACATCGGAAGGATAGGGCGAGGAGCGCGAGAGATTGGGATTGGTGGTGAAACCGATCTGGTTGTTGACGATAATATGAATGGTGCCGCCGACCGTGTAGCCATCCAGATCGGACAAGGCGAAACATTCCCCGACCAGGCCCTGGCCGGCGAAGGCGGCATCGCCATGCATCAGCAGGGCCATTACCTTGTCACGAGTTTCATTGCTCTGCTGGTCCTGCTTGGCTCTTGCCTTGCCCAGGACGACCGGATTGGCGGCCTCCAGGTGCGAGGGGTTGGCGGCCAGCGACAGGTGCACCATATGGCCGCCCAGTTCCCGGTCGGTGGAGGTGCCCAGATGATATTTCACATCGCCCGAACCCTGGACGTCCTGGGGATGGGCGGAGGTGCCTTGAAATTCCGAGAAAATCGCCGTGAACGACTTGCGCATCAGGTTCGACAGCACGTTTAAACGGCCCCGGTGGGGCATGCCCAGGGAGATTTCCCGCACCCCCAGTTGTGCCGCCCTTATTAGCACCGAATGCAGCAATGGCATCAGGCTTTCGCCGCCATCCAGGCCAAAGCGCTTGGTGCCCGTATGCTTGACCTGCAGAAAGCTTTCAAAGCCTTCCGCTTCCACTAACTCCCGCAGGATCTGACGTTTTTCATGGTCGGTAAGGTTGATTTCCTTGCCCCGGCCCTCGATCCGCTGCTGAATCCAGGCTTTCTCGTCCGGCCCCATGATGTGCATGAATTCCACACCGATGCTGCCGCAATAGGTGCGGTTCACAATATCGAGAATTTCGCGCAAGGTGGCATTTTCCAGGCCCAGCACATAGTTGATATAGATTGGCCGATCCATATCCGCTTCGGTGAAGCCAAAACTGCGTGGATCCAGTTCGGAATGGGAGACGGTTTTCTGCAAACCAAGCGGATCCAGCTTGGCATGTAGATGGCCGCGCACGCGGTAATTACGTATCAGCATCAAGGCGCGCAGGCTGTCCAGGGTCGCCTGGCGGACCTGCGCTGCGCTGACGGCGCCAAGGGCTGAAGGGGCCCGGCGTGCGCCTTCCAGAATATTTTGGCCTTCGCCGCTGTCGGTATAGGGATCGGCCTGGCTTTCCAGGCTGCCGCGCGGGGCCCAGGGGGCGCCGCGAACCTCGGCCACCACAGCTTCCGCCTCGTCGCCCAGTTCAGCGAAGAATTGCTGCCAGGAGGCATCAACGGAGCCGGGTGAAGTCAAATAACGTTGATAAAGCTGTTCGATAAATGCGCTATTGGTGCCAAACAGAAATGATGAACCTTCAAGGCCGGTCTCGTCAGGGTCCGTTATAGACATGCTTGCTCCGGCAGCTTTCTGCCACCGCCTCCAACACGATTGTAGTTAACGCGCATACTGCGTGCGGTTTGGTTAACCTTTCATTACCTTTAACATGGTGCTGCCCAGTTCGGCGGGCGAATCCGTTACCTCGATGCCGGCACCGCGCATGGCTTCCATTTTGTCGCCGGCGGTTCCTTTGCCGCCTGAAATGATCGCGCCGGCATGGCCCATGCGTCTGCCGGGCGGCGCCGTAAGGCCCGCGATGAAACCAACCATTGGCTTCTTGACCTTTGATCGCTTGATGAAATCCGCAGCTTCCTCTTCCGCCGTGCCGCCGATCTCGCCGATCATGACAATGCCCTCGGTCTCGGGGTCGCCCAGGAACATATCCAGGCAATCGATGAAGTTGGTGCCATTGATGGGATCGCCGCCAATGCCTATGCAGGTGCTTTGTCCCAAACCGACGGCGGTGGTCTGTCCCACGGCTTCGTATGTCAAGGTGCCGGAGCGCGAGACCACGCCGATTTTGCCACGGGTATGAATATGGCCCGGCATGATGCCGATCTTGCACTCATCGGGCGTGATCACACCGGGGCAGTTTGGGCCGACAAGGCGGGTCTTGCCTGATGCCTGCAAGGCTCGTTTGACGGTCACCATGTCCAGCACCGGGATGCCTTCGGTGATGCAGATGGCCAGTTCAATCTCACAATCAATGGCCTCGAGAATGGCGTCGGCGGCAAAGGGCGGTGGCACATAGATCACGGAGGCGTTGGCGCCCGTGGTCTCGATCGCATCCGCCACCGTGTCGAACACCGGTAGACCCAAATGGCTCCCACCACCCTTGCCAGGCGAGACACCGCCGATCATCTGGGTGCCATAGGCGATAGCCTGTTCGGAATGAAAGGTGCCCTGATTGCCGGTAATGCCCTGGCAGATCACCTTAGTGTTTTTATCGACCAGTACAGACATTACGCGGCCTCCTTCACGGCGGCGACCACCTTGGCGGCGGCATCCCCCAAATCGTCCGCCGCGATAATCGTCAAGCCGGCCGAAGCCATGATTTTCTTGCCCTTTTCCACATTGGTGCCCTCAAGCCGCACGACCAGGGGTTTGTCCAAATGGACCTCGCGGGCCGCCGCGACCACGCCTTCGGCAATGATGTCACAACGCATAATGCCACCAAAAATATTGACCAGAATGCCCTTCACATTGCTGTCGGATAAAATGATCTTGAAAGCCTGGGTTACCCGTTCCTTGGTGGCGCCGCCGCCCACGTCAAGAAAGTTGGCGGGTTCACCTCCATGCAGCTTGATAATATCCATGGTCGCCATAGCAAGGCCGGCACCGTTTACCATGCAGCCGATTTCGCCATCCAGCTTGATATAGTTCAAGTCTGCCTTGGCGGCCTCCAGCTCGGCTGGGTCTTCCTCGTCCGCGTCCCGCAACTCTTCGATATCGGCATGCCGGTAGAGAGCATTGTCATCGAAGTTCATCTTGGCATCCAGGGCCATGACCTCGCCGGTGCCGGTAACCACCAACGGATTTATTTCTACCAGGGAGGCATCGGTGTCTACGAAGGCCTTGTACAGTGCCGTGATCAACTTGACGGCGGAGCCGACTTGCTTACCCTTCAGGCCGAGGCTAAATGCCAGACGGCGGGCGTGATGGCCCTGCAGGCCCGAAATGGGATCGATCACCAGGGTTTGTATTTTTTCCGGCGTATCGGCGGCCACCGCCTCGATATCCATGCCGCCCTCGGTCGAGGCCATGATGGCGATACGCGACGTGCCCCGGTCCATCACCGCGCTAAGGTATAGCTCCCGCGCAATATCGCAGCCGTCTTCGATATACAGCCGTTTGACCTCTTTGCCCGCCGGCCCAGTTTGATGGGTCACCAGGGTCATGCCCAGAATATCACTAGCCAGGCCGCGGACTTCATCGATCGACTTGGCGATCTTTACGCCGCCGCCCTTGCCCCGGCCACCGGCATGGATCTGTGCCTTGACGACCCAGATCGGACCTGGCAGGGACCTGGCGACCTTGACCGCCTCGTCCACGCTATAGGCCACGCCGCCGTCCGGTACGCTGACCCCATAGCGCTGCAAGACGCCCTTGGCCTGATGTTCATGAATATTCATCGCAATTCCTAATGCTTTCCCTTGAGGACCAGAAACAGACGGGCTATTTGGTCTTCTTCGCGGCTCTTTTCTTCGGCGCCGCCTTTCTGGTTTTTTTGCCCAAGCTTGGATCGAGTTTCTTACAGGTCGCAATTAACTCCTTGACTGATTTGACGGAATTGTCGAATTCCTTCTTCTCGGACTTGTTCATTGAGATTTCCACGACCCGTTCCACGCCCTTGGCGCCGATCACCACGGGGACGCCCACATACATACCCTTGACGCCATATTCGCCGTTCAGATTGGCGGCGCAAGGCAGAACGCGTTTTTGATCGCCCAGATAGCTTTCCGCCATCTGGATCGCGGCAGAGGCCGGCGCGTAAAAGGCCGAGCCGGTTTTCAGCAAACCGACGATTTCGGCGCCACCGTCGCGGGTGCGCTGGATAATCTTGTTCAGGCGTTCCTTGGTGGTCCAGCCCATCTTGACCAGGTCGGGCAACGGGATGCCGGCGACCGTGGAATAGCGCGCCAGGGGCACCATGGTATCGCCGTGGCCGCCAAGGACGAAGGCAGTGACGTCTTCAACAGAGACGCCGAATTCTTCTGCCAGGAAATAGCGAAAACGGGCCGAGTCCAATATACCAGCCATGCCAACCACCCGGTTCGCCGGCAGGCCCGTGACCTCCCGCAAAACCCAAACCATGGCATCCAGCGGATTGGTGATGCAGATGACAAAGGCCTTGGGGGCGTATTTTTTAATGCCCGCACCGACTTGCTGCATGACCTTGATATTGATGCCCAACAGATCGTCCCGGCTCATGCCCGGCTTACGCGCCACGCCGGCGGTCACGATGATCACATCCGCACCCTTGATGCCGGCATAGGAATTGCTGCCCTTCAGGCTGCTGTTATAGCCTTCGACCGGTGAGGCTTCCGCCAGATCCAGGGTCTTGCCTTGGGGCAGGCCGTTGACGATGTCAAACATCACCACATCGCCCAGCTCCTTTAGTCCAGCCAGATGGGCCAGGGTGCCACCGATGTTGCCGCCGCCGATCAATGCGATCTTGTTCCGAGCCATTTGTAGTCCTTTCCGGATGCGATCTGATTACTTTGGTTTGCGTTTGTTCGCCGTTGTTTTTGTTGTCTTCATCGCTTTACGTCGACATTCAAGATCCGCCAGTGTTCATCACCAACAACCCTCAACGCTGACGGATTAATCTGGTTACCTTTGTACCCCCGGTTGCCATGGGGTGCAACGCCAGCTTCACATATGTCAAAATGAAATCTCCAAGCCGCTCGCTCCGCGCGGCAATTCGGCTAATTGGCTGGATATTCGCTACGCCCAGCAACATGTTAACCACCTCATCATCATCGGACATCGGCAACAGCAGACGGCGATAATGCATCAACGTTTTCGCCTAATTGAGGGATCGTATTTCGTATATTCATTGTGGAATTCCATCGGTTCCCGACGTTCCACGGTCTCGATATATTGGCTTGTTACCTGCTGATTGGCCTTGTGAAGCTCATCTACGAAATCATTAAAAGCGCTCTTGAAGGGCATGGAAAAGATCACACCTATCTCGCCATATTTGCTGAAACCCCGTGGTGAATATGGCAATCTAGCGGTGCAGGAATGTGACCGCGTCCGCTATCCTCGCCGACCATGGGCCGCGGTGCTGGAAGCGGGATTGGGAGCGAGGAGTAAAGACGATGTCTAGACGCGATGGGTTGGTGGCCGAGGTGCTGGATTTGTTGGAACGCTATCAACAAGCCATTGAAACCGGCACCCGTGATGAAATCCAGACAATGGTTCATTTGCCGGTCGGTTACATCACTGAGGACGATGTGCAAATGCGCGAACGGTATCCTTTCGACCCCGTGAAATTGCGCGAGGTTACCGGATTTCATCATGGTAAATCCGACTATGATGTGATCGCGATTGACGAAACCAAGGCTCACATAGTCATTACCGCGACACGCATGCGCGAGGACGACAGCCCGATCGAGTATGTCTCTGCTTTCTACATTCTGCAAAATCGTGGCGAAGGATGGAAAATTGCCGCCTTTTCCGGCATTCGTACCGAGGCTTAAGGCGAAATGAATAGGTAAAGAACGATGAGTGCATCTCAGCAGGAACTTGACGAATTCCAGGCCGAAGTCGCGGCTTGGTTCAGCGTGAATAAGCCAGCCGATCCGAGCTTTCTATTGCCGCAAAGCTTCATGGAGGTGGGCACGGACCAGCAGTTCGAATTCCTCCGTAATTGGCAGCGCAAGGTCTATGAGGCGGGCTATCTGGGCATGGCCTGGCCGAAGGAATATGGCGGCGGCGGCAGGGAGCAGGCCTTTCAGGACATCGCCACGGCCGAGATGGTTCGCCAAAAAGTCCCCTTCATGACCAATACCATTGGTTTGAGCTGGGCCGGGCCGTTGATCCTGAACATGGGGACGGAGGCGCAGAAAGAGGCCTATATAAAACGTATCCTCAGTGCCGAGGATATCTGGTGCCAGGGCTTTTCCGAACCCGACAATGGCTCGGACCTCGGAAATGCACAGTTGCGGGCGGTTCGTGATGGAGACGAATACATTCTTAACGGCTCCAAGATCTGGACCTCTTTGGGCGCCTATGCGGATTTCATCATTCTGTTGGCCCGGACCGATACCCAGACCAACACCAAATACGAGGGGTTGAGCTATTTCCTCGCACCTATGAAGATCGCCGGCGTGGAGCCCGCGCCGATCAAGAAGCTAACCGGTGAGCACGGCTTTACGCAAACTTTTTTCAACGATGCCCGTATCGCCGATACCTGTCTGATCGGCGAAGAGGGCGGCGGTTGGCAGGTTGCCATGAAAACCTTGACGTTTGAGCGTGCGGTCAGCGGTGGTCAGGCGGGCGGGGTGCATTCCATGTCGGTCTCGGCCATGGAGGTGGTCGAGATGGCGCGGCGCGTCATGCGCGATGGTAAACCCGTCATCGAAGATCCAATCATCCGCGATCAACTGGTTTCCTTTCTGATAGAAGAACGCGGCCTAGCGCTGAACGACAAGCGCGGTGAAATTCCCGGCCTTATATCGGAGCGTCCCGCCTCTATCGCCATGTCGCGAAAGCTGACCAATTCCGAATGGCGCCGGCGTCTGAACCAGTTCGCCGTGACCCTGCAAGGCGCCAACGCGTCCCGCTATGTGGGCGATGCGGATGCCATTGACGGCGGGCGCTGGCAGCGCGGCTATTTCAATGCCTTTTCGGGGACCATTGGTGGCGGCACCAGCCAGATTCAGAAAAATATCGTCGGCGAGCGGGTTCTTGGCCTGCCCAAGTCGGAGTAGAGGGTCGCCATTATGACGGAACAAGCCGAAATTCTGTTCTCGGACG
Source organism: Rhodospirillaceae bacterium (assembly GCA_002731375.1). Classification (GTDB taxonomy): domain Bacteria; phylum Pseudomonadota; class Alphaproteobacteria. Next base: position 11,234 of record PCBT01000096.1, read on the forward strand.
AACAGGCGCAGCTTATGGATATCGCCGAGTCATTCTCGGCTAGCAAATCACCCATCGACGCCGTGCGCCGGCGGATCGAAGCCGAAAGCGCCATCGAGGTTGAGCTGTGGCGGGAAATGGCCGTCCTTGGTTGGCTGGGTATAGCCATTCCGGAGGAATACGGTGGCAGCGGCCTGGGTTTGGGCGAGGTTGTGAGCATTGTCGAGCCCATGGGCAGGAGACTATTTTCGGCGCCCCTGGCTTCCACCACCTTGGTGGCGCAGACCGTTCTGCTCGGTGGAGACAAGGCGCAGAAATCTCATTGGCTACCGCAATTGGCTGGTGGTACGGTCGCGGCCCTGGCCCTGACGGAGGCGCATGGCGATTGGGATTTGAGCAATCTAACCTGCGCCGCCGAACGCGCCGGCGGCACGATAACCCTGAGCGGTGGAAAGACCTTTGTCACGGATGCGGCCATGGCCGATGTATTGCTAGTGTCCGTGGCTCTGGACGGTGCGCCGGCACTGGTATTGCTGGAAACATCAGCCCTGCCGTCAGCTGCATTGCGGCGCGAAGTGGTGATAGACGAGACCCGGCGCAGCCATGCCGTGGATCTGAATGGTGTTGAGGTGCCTAGCGCCAATCTGCTGCCCCAGGACGGCGCCGCGGACTGCCTGAAAAGCCTGCATCTGTCCGCCTGTTTATTGTATGCGGCGGAGATGTGCGGCGGCACCGCCGGTGTCATTAACGTGACCCTGGAATATCTGCTGACCCGCCGCCAGTTCGATCATTTCATTGGTGCCTATCAGGCTCTGAAACACCCCATGGTTGATGCACTGGTCGGCTTAGAGCAGGCCCGTTCGCACCTTTATCATGCCGCCACGATCTTTGATCCCGCCAACGCGGCCGAGGGAGAGATTGCGGTGCGCATGGCCAAGGCTCAGGCGGCGGATGCCTTTGCTTTTGCCTCGGACCGGGCCATCCAGTTCCACGGCGCCTTTGGTTTTACCTATGACTGCGATGCCCAGTTATACCGCCGCCGCGCCTTGTGGTGTGAACAACAGCATGGCGACGGTGCCCATCACCGAAAGCACTTGGCCGGGTTATTGCTCGACTAATCCAAGGCCTTGGTGGCCTTGTAGCGCTCCACCTTCGGTTCGGTGCTGTCGTAATGGGCCAAGCCGTCCGGGATATCCACCCAATGCGCCCGTTGATCATGGAAGGCATGGGCCTGGGGCGCGCGATCAATCTCGCCGGAAATCAGGGCGCGGGCCACATGCATTTCTCCTGGTGTCAGGTCCGAGGTGAAGAACATCGTGCTGCCGCACAGGCAGGCGCCCTCATAAGTGCTGGGCCATTTGTCGATCTCCTCGCAAAGAATGCTGCGATGGTAATATTACCCGCTTTGTCCATGCCCTGGCGATAGGGTCAGCGGCGTAAGCGGCTTAATCTGGTATGTGAAGTTCTATGACCCGGCGACGGAATTCAGTTGGGCCGCGGCGTAGGTGGCAGCTGCTGCCGCGGGCGAGACGCTGAAGCTAGGTAGGCTGGGTTTATCGGCTGTCTGCGCGTTGCGCTTGCCGGGACCATCGGATCTTTACAACTCCTCCCTCATGACCCTGGCGCCTGCCACCATGGCCTCGGTCTTACTCCGTGCCAGCCAGCGCGGAATGGCGGAAAAGCCGCAATCAGCCGTAACGGTCAGCTTGTCGGCAGGGACATAGCGCAAAACCTCACGGATCCGCACCGCGACATCCTTGGCGCTCTCTTCGTGGAATGACTTCACGTCCACCACGCCGGCGGCAATGTTGTAGCGCTCCGACAGCGGCGCCAGGATATCCAGCTCCGCCATTTCGCGGTTGGCGAATTCCAGCACCAGCATGCCTGTTTCCAACTGCTCCATCACGCCCATCAGCCGCCGCATTCCGCGCGGTGATGACGGACGGGAAGCGTTGTTGCCAAAGCAAACATGCACCGCCGTGTGTTCCACCAGGCCACGGGTGACCTGATTGATGCAGTTAGCGGCTTCGTCCAGGCTGCGCCGCTCGGGCACGAAGGTCAGGCCCGGTTCGTCAATTTGAATAAAATCCGCGCCGGCCAGACGCAGAGCCTCGACCTCCTGACGCAGCATCATGATGATATCGTCCATCAATGGTTCCACGCTCGGGTAATGCGGTTCGGGCAGGATATTGGAGGCAAATGTCAGGGGTCCGGGAAAGGCGATTTTGATGTTCCGTCCCGGTACCAGGCGGGCCAGGTCTTCGTATTCCTGAACTAGACCTAGGCCTTCCGGGGCACAGACTTTCTCGGTCGCAAAAAAATGCGGCGCCATGTCATAGCCGGGTACGCCCAGTTTGCGCGGCCGCTCCTGCCGGGCGATGCCCGAGATGCGGTCATACATCTCGTAGACAAAGCGTTGTCGGCGCAATTCGCCATCGGAGATGATATCGATGCCGGCTTCCACCTGATCGGAGATGGCCAGCCGTGTCGCATCCTCGAACGCTTCGGCAATATCCATTGGCGCCGCCGCATCGCGCATATGCTGGCGAAACAGATGCATCCAGCCGGGGATGGCGTAGCTGCCCACACCCATGGTTGGCAGAATTGGTAGGTTTTTCATGTTGTTGTCCTTCGTAGCGGTGCCTCTCCCGTAGATATAGACGAACCCTAGCAACAGGTGAAGTAAGGAGGCGACAAGGGTGTTCAAATTGATTTTGAGAACAAATCTCGGATAAGCCTGGATGCGAGATAAATTTCATTTTAGAGTCGCTGGAATATATTTTATGCAATCGATTTCGCAAAAAGCTGTATCGTCAGCACAGGGCGTCAATGGTTGCCTAGAATTGGCATGCCTCCTCGGGGCTCTCCCACAGGCTAACCACCCCATCCCCCCACCGTAGCCCGACCTGACAGTTGGGGTGCGGCAAAATGTCCCAGCCTAATAATTCTAATTAGTCTAATTTAATTCTAAGCTGGATGGTGCTAACTTCTGTTAACCAGCTAGCGTGGTGCAGACGGTGAAGCGTTAGTCGGCTGCAGCGATCCGTCGCCAAGCGAACGTTCATTGCAGGAAGGAAATTGCGAGTGGCACTATGTTAGTTGCGCATCACTTGGTTGACCAAGCTTCTGATGCCGCCTTCGCTATCGACGGTAAGCAGCGCATTTTGAGCTGGAACGACCGGGCTGAGCGGCTATTAGACTACCGGCGCCGCGAGGTGATTGGCGAGGATTGTGCCGAGGTACTGCGGGCGGTGACGCTTGACGGCAAGCCGGTCTGCGCCCCGAATTGCGATGGTCTACGCTGCTTCGTGCGGTTCCAGCCTTTTGAAGCCAAGTCCTGTCTGGCAGTCCATCGCGACGGCCACAAGATTGCCCTGGACATCGCTTCGATGGTGATGCCACGCGAGGCAAGCGATGGCGATCAGATGACCGGGGTGGCGGTGATTTTCTTGCGCGGTCAGGAGGAGGACGGCCAGCAGGCACTGGCAGACACGCGGTTGCAGATTTTTGCCTTCGGTGCCTTCGGCCTCACTATCGGCGGTCGCAGTCTGGAGGTGGAGAGCTGGGGACGCAAACAGGCGCTGACCCTTTTGAAGTTGCTTCTGGTGAATTTGGGTCGTGCGATTCCACGCGAAGTCCTGATCGACAAGCTGTGGCCGGACGTGGACGAAAAAACCGGCTGGGGCCGACTGAAGGTGACGGTGTACTACTTGCGCCGCCAATTGCGTGCCGCCGACATCAATGAAACTGTGGTCGAGACCAAGGGCCGGGCCTATACGCTGCGACACGAAGCGGTCTGCGTGGATGCCCGCATCTACGAAGATTTTATCGCTGCCGGTGATGCCTGCCGCAAACGGCAGCATTGGGAGGGCGCGCTGGACCACTTCAGCCAGGCCCTGCGGCTGTATCGCGGGCACTATATGAGTGAGGATTTTCATGCCGATTGGTGCTCGGAAGAACGGGAGCGGCTGCGCGAAATCCATCTGGAAATGTTGACCGATATGGCGGAGTGCTATGTCGAATTAAGCCAACATAGAGAGGCGGTGGCGGTATGCCGTGGCATCTTGGTCGAAGATCCGTGTCGGGAGAATATCCATCGTGCGCTGATGGAAAATCTCATTTATTTGGGTCGTACCGGTTCAGCCCGGGCGCAGTACTTCCGCTGCTGCGAGATCCTGGCCAGCGAACTTTCGGTGGAACCCATGCCTGAGACCAAAGAGCTCTATCAGCGGATCGCCAGGTTGCGGACGACCTAGTCACCAACTGAATTCTGCTAGGAACGGGCATCGGGGCGGAGGCCTTCTGGCAAAACCTTGAAGCGATCGGCAACGATCTGACGCCGAAAAACCTGGCAACGGCTGTGGCGCAGTCGCACGCAAAACCCGCGCGGGGGCCATCAGGTGGCGGCCACAAAAACCTTTAAACCCTCCTAGAGAGCCGACACGGCTTCCCCCGCCGCATGACGTTCATCTATGGCTGACTGGTAGCCTTCTGTCACCAAACCGTCACTGCGCCATCCTAAGATTTGCGGGCATTGATTTGGCGGTGCTGTGAGCAATGCGAGATGACCAGGTATCGAGAGAGTGCGATGCCGCTGCGGACCATCGCCCAGAGAGTTGATAGGCTAGGAGGAAATTTATGAGGTATTCATCGATCACTGCATTCATAATGGTTTTGGCGCTCGCGCAAGGTGTGGAGGCCGCCGCCGATACTGAATTCAGAAAGCCAACTGCAGCGGAGGAGAAACTCCTCAACCTGCCGCTTGGTTTAAACGCTAACTTCGCTGCCATACCAAGCGATAACCCAATCACGAAGGAAAAAATCGAACTGGGTCGACTCCTCTATTTCGATACCCGGCTTTCCAGAAACGATACCATCGCCTGCGCTACCTGCCACAATCCGAAGCTGGGTTTTACCGACGGCCAACCTGTGTCGCTCGGCATCGGCACCCTCAAGGGCGGTCGAAGCGCGCCGACGGTGATCAACCGGCTGTTCAGCAAGGCACAATTCTGGGACGGTCGTGCTCCCTCGCTCGAGGAGCAAGCGAAGGGACCGATTACCAACTTGATAGAAATGGGCATGCCATCCCACGATGTTGTCATAAACAAACTCAATGACATCAGGGGATATAGGGATAGGTTCAATAAGGTTTTTGGAACAGTGGTCACTCTTGACGGCGTCGCCAAGGCAATTGCCACCTTCGAACGAACGGTGGTGTCGGGCAATTCTGCTTTCGATCGTTATCAGGATGCCATTGAGGGGGCCATTACGGAGGCGCAAATTCGCGGGTTGAAAATCTTCAAGGAGAAAGCCCGCTGCACCCAGTGCCATGCCGGCTTCAATCTTACGGACGAGAAATTCCACAACATCGGCGTTGGTTGGGGCGGACACCGTCCGGATCTCGGTTTGTTTGATGAAACCAAGAAGCTGGTGGACATGGGCAAGTTCAAGACCCCTACCCTTCGCGACATTGCCGATACTGGTCCCTACATGCATGACGGGCGGTTTGCGACCCTGCGTCAGGTCATCGATTTCTATGACAGGGGCGGTGATCCGAACCCATTCCTCGACAAGGAGATCGTGAAGCTCAATTTGACCGAGCAAGAGAAGAGGGATCTCGAGGTATTCCTACATGCCTTGAGTGGCGAAGGATGGCAGACCAAGGTGGCGCCCAAGGGGTTTCCGCAATAACTCGGCGTATTTCTTGGTTCCCGGGGGATAATCTTCCCCTGGGAGCCTGTTGCGGACGTATCCTGCGGTTTCGATGTGGGCTTGCCTCCGAGACCTGACCCCAAGAGATGTACCAACGTGACCTCCAGTGCGTTGATCGATATCACTGGTCGCCATTGGGCACGGAACAACGTTGTCACAGCCAACTTGATTTGCCGGGTAGAGGACGCCTGAAACAAGGTTGCCTCCGAACCCACGGTACTGGCCGCCGCCGAGGCGTAGCGGCCAAGCAGCCTTATTCGCCGCCCAGAGGGGCTCTGAGGCGGTCGATCAGGACAAAGGCGGAGCGGTGGGGTAATCATGGGGTCCAAAGACCCGGCTACGCGCGCCAGGAGGGGAATTGGCCCGAATTGATACAACAATGGCAACCCTACGGCTGGAGGCTCAGCACGTGGGCCGAAAAAGCAGTTCGTGGTTTCCGGGCAGGTCCCGTTCGGCTACTATTGGCATAGAGTTTCGAAATAATCAGGGGAGTATCGGTCCATATGTGGAAACGGACCGGTAGATTTAATCCCATGACATGGGAACGCAAAGCGCTTCGGATCTCGCCATCTGATGAATTCGACCAAACATCCCAGTCTGGTGGGATACAGGTCATGGGTCGGATGCGATCGGTTTTGTTGATTCTGACGGTAGCCATGATGGTGGTCATGTCCCCTGATCTCGGCCAGGCGCGGGATCGGAGTTCGGCTCCAAAGAGAGACCGCGTCGCCCGTGACTTCAGGCACGCCGATGTCGATGGCGATCGCAAACTCAGCGCCGTCGAGTGGCACCGCCGCGGCAATTTCCAACGACTGGATAGGAACGCCGATGGCTACCTGAGCCTCGAGGAAGTCCGCGCACTCTACAGGGGCCATGACGACAGGTCATACGTGTGGCCTCCCAAAGGCATGCCGCTGCCCACAGTCGAAATCGACCCCGCCGTCGAAGCCGACCGCGTGGGGCGCCAGGCGCTGGACAAGGAGACGCTGTGCGGCATTGGCCGGTCCCGGAAATGCGACGTCGTTCATCAGCGGAGGCGCGGCCTGATGGAGACGGGAACTGGTCCCCGTTTTCCAAAGAACGCTATTTGCGCTGGCGCCGACGACTATTGGGCCATGGATTACACGTACAAGCGCAACCGCCAGAGTTATCACGGAGGAATCGACCTGCCGGCGCCTTGGGGCACGCCGATGCGTGCCGTCGCGGCGGGATCGGTCGTTGCCAAATACCAGGCCCATCAATCCAAGCGCGGGACCGAAGTGGTCCTGCGCCATACCCCAGAGCAAACCGATCTGCCCGTGTGGACCTACAGCGCCTACGGCCACCTCGATGCCATGCCGGACCTAGTGATCGGCCAGCGCGTAGCAATGGGACAGATCATCGGCCCCACTGGCAACTCCGGCATCAGTGGCAGAAGCCGCAGAGGATCGGGCCAATCGAACAGGCGGCGCCCGGCCATTCATCTGGCGATGTTTTACAGCGACAGTGCGGCCTACGGCGAAGCCAACGATACTATTATACCGGTCAATGGCTATTGGCTCGATCCTATGGCCTTTTACCGCCAAAAAGGACTGATCGATTCCCCCTCGATGAAAGCCCTTTCCGAGGCTGAAAAGGACGTGCCGATCCCGGTGTTGTTCGTGGACGGCACGACATATCCGGCTAACACCAAGCTGGTCTGGCCCTATGCCTGCCGGCGCGATTGATCACTCGAACCGCGTCGAGGACGATGATCCGGAGATCGACACGCTCAGCTGTTTGAGCCCCTGATGTTCGGCCGATGATGTCGAGAGCCGGGAAGATTTTGAGGATGCATTATCGATCACAAACGCCAGAAAAAAACCTGTGGGTGCGGTCGTTCTGGGCATGGACTTGAGTAGCTGGCATGCCGGATGTCTAAGCGGAGGTTGTCGGTAGAATCATATAGACGGCCACCGCCAGCATTGCGACGCCGCCGAATTTGCCAAATAGATCCCCATGC
>PCBT01000097.1 GCA_002731375.1 Rhodospirillaceae bacterium
CGAGACTTTGTTACAAGCTGAGGCTTTCATAGAAGAAAATCAGGCACAATTTGCCTAATTCGATTTATTAAGGCCGAATTATAGGGGTTTGATGTTAGAAGTGGTGCTTTCCCAAGGTGTGGCATTCAGCTTGCTTCTTCTTCGTTAGATTCTAGGGCATTTCCATCGAGAATCAGCCCGAAAACGGCTAAATAAACAGGTAATGATCATCACCCGTACACCGTTTCGCATCTCTCTTTTTGGAGGTGGCACGGACTACCCGACTTGGTTTCGCGAGCATGGTGGAGCTGTTTTGTCTACTACAATAGACAAGTACTGTTACATAAGCGCACGCTATTTACCGCCATTCTTTGAGCACCAATTTCGCGTGGTTTATTCGCAGATCGAGAGCACAAACAAAATAGAAGAGATAGAGCACCCTTCAGTGCGTGCTACGTTGAAGTACTTGAACTTTAACCGTGGGGTTGAAATTCATCACGACGGCGATCTGCCGGCACGCAGCGGTATGGGTAGCAGCTCGTCTTTCACTGTCGGTCTGCTAAATGCCATGCACGCTCTGCAAGGGCACATGCCCACCCGAGAACAGTTGGCAAATCAAAGCATCAAGATCGAGCAGGAAATTCTAAGAGAAAATGTCGGNTCNCAGGATCANGTTAACGCNGCCTATGGTGGGTTCAANCATATTATATTTCATAAGTCNGGTGAAATNTCNGTGCGNCCGGTNATNATNCCNNCNNATCGNTTNGAGGANCTCACNTCNCANCTNATGCTTTTTTACACGGGTATCAAGCGTACAGCCGACAAGGTGGCTGGCAGCTATCTACCCACACTGGACGGCAAACGGCGTCAACTCCGTATTTTACGGGACATGGTTGACGAGGCTATCTTTGTCCTTTGCGGCCAGGGCCCTATCGAGGAATTTGGTGAACTGTTGCACGAGACATGGCTAGCCAAGCAGGCCATAAGCGATAAGATTTCCAACCCGGCTATTACCGAGGTGTACGACGCCGCGCGCGGTGCGGGTGCTATCGGCGGCAAAATTACCGGTGCGGGCGGCGGTGGATTTATGCTGCTCTTTGTCCCACCACAGCACCAACCCGTGGTGCGTGAAAAGCTTACCAAGCTGCTGCATGTACCGTTCAATTTTGAAAATGCGGGCAGTCAGGTCATTTTTTACGACCGCGATCAGGATTATTCAGCAACTGAAGCCGATAACAAATCTCGTCAACTGACCAAGTTCCGCGAACTGGATGAATTGGAAGTTACTGGCAAAGAAACAGCTGTTTTTGCATAAAACCATGGAAAACACTGTTATTTCTGGATCTAAGCCGACCGTTGTAGCGCCATTTTCTGGGAACGAACTGAGACAGTGGACACCTGAAGAGTTGATTTCATTTGAGGATGGCATAACGGGCGGATTCAACGCATCCAAAATCAAGGAACCGACATGCAAATTACTAGAATAGAAGTGTTTCTGCTGAAGAGGCCACTGACTTCTCCCATGCACATTTCACGAGGAGGCTTCAAAGTGCGCCAGCATGCGTTGGTAAAGGTGCATACGGATGCAGGCATCACTGGGCTTGGCGAGGGCGTTGGCAATGCGCCGCTCATCAAGACAATAATTGATTCGCAACTCAGCTCCGAGGCGGTAGGCCTCAACCCTATGAATGTGGAGCAATTGCGCGAGCGGTTCTTTCATGCGCCGGTTTATTTCGAGCGCAAAGGTTCAGTAGTCTGTGCCGCAAGCGCGATTGAGATGGCTTGCTGGGATATTAAGGGGAAGGCGCTCGACGTGCCGTGCTACGACCTGCTCGGTGGTCTATATCGCAAGCGTATTCCTGCTTATGCTAGTGATGTTTACTGGGAGGAAAATATCCAGTACATGGCGGACAATGCTTGTCGCATTCAGGATCTCGGCTTCAACGCAATCAAGGTGCATGTGGGATGGGAATCGCCGGAGAAAGACAGGGCACGAGTGAAGGCCATTCGCGAAGCGGTTGGCCCGGAAATGCGCCTAATGGTGGATATCAACGCTGGATATAATCTGCATGAAGCAAGGCGTGCAGCGAAGCTTTGGAGCCCGTTTGATATATTTTGGCTAGAGGAGCCGCTCATGCCGGCCCATGTGGATGCTCTGGCCGATTTGAGGCAATGCATTGATATCCCAATTGCTGCGGGTGAGAACGAATTTTTTGCTGAGGGCTTTCATGAATTGTTTCGTAACAGGGCAGTAGATGTAGCAATGCCTGATATAGGAAGAGCCGGAGGTATTTTAGAAACCAAAAACATTTGTGCAGTAGCTCAGGCTGCGGGTGTACCAGTTTCACCACATAACTTTTCTTCAGGGGTTTTGCTTGCAGCCACAGCACATCTCATGGCTGCCACGCCAAACACCATGCTGTTGGAAATGGATACATCAGGTAATGCGGTTTACGATGATTTGATTATGGAAGGGGTTTGCCTGAAGGACGGTGAGTTTGAAATCAACGATACGCCCGGTTTGGGCGTGGACATTCCTGAATCTGTTTTGGAAACCTATGCAGTCGCATAAAGGCATGAGTACCTACAAACAAATCCGATCCGTTATAATCACCGGCCCTGGCTTTCAAGACGAGGAATACGTGTACCCCTACTATCGCCTGCTCGAGGCTGGCCATAAGTTGGACGTGGCTATCAAAGACCAAGTGCAGGTACTTGGCAAATACGGTGTGCCCGCCCGCCCGACCATGCCAACGGCTCATCTAAGGGCGGAGAATTACGATCTTGTACTGTTGCCCGGCGGCTTCGAAGCACCCGATCGCGTGCGTTTGGATAAAACTGTTTTACAATTTGTGAGGGACATGAATGAGGATGGTAAATGCATTGCCGCCATCTGCCATGGTCCGTGGATTCTGGTTTCAGCCGGTATTCTCAAAGGCCGGAAAGTGACCGGCTTNGAGAGTATACGCGTTGATCTAGAAAATGCCGGTGCGGAATATGTGGATGCACCGTTGGTAATCGATGGGAATTTAATCTCTGCTCCGCATTACAGGAACAACCCGGAATTCATGAAAGCCACTGTAGAGTATTTTGAGAGCCGATAAACCTAGGAAGCAAAATGGTCGTGCCCGCTAAGGAATTTGAAAACGTCGAAGTTAAGAAGCCTTGGGGCTTTGAGTACATGATGTACGGCAATGATGATGTTGCTCTTTGGTATCTGCATCTTGAACCCGGAGCGGCCACGTCTTTACACTGTCATCCGCGCAAGAAGACTGGGCTCGTGCTCATCTTTGGTGAAGCGGAAATCAGTTTTCTCAACGACTCCGCGAGAATGAAGGCACCCAGCCGTATGATGATACGCCCGGGCTTGTTCCATTCCACCCAGGCAATTTCCGAAGATGGCATCGTGTTGCTGGAGATCGAAACACCACGCCTCAAGGGCGATCTTGTCCGGCTGGAAGATACATATGGACGGAAGGCACAGTCGTACGAAGACGGACCGAACATTTCTCCTCTTGGCCGAAACCGGCTCGTGTTCGACACGCCGGAAAATGATCTCGCCATTGATTATAAATTACACGGCTGCACCTTGAAATTACACCGTGTCACCGACGCATGCGCTCTGCAACCGCGCCGCCAAGATGACATTATTATGATCCTCGATGGTGGCCTCTATAGTCCAGACGAAGATCCGATACTTGTGGCCGGCGATGTTGTGAAGCCGGTAACCTGGCAACGACTCGTAAATAATTTTAACGCACCAAAAGGTATAACCGTTTTAACCATCAATAAATCTTGAGAACCGCCATTCAGCTAAAAACACAGCCCCAAGTTCGTCATCCCGTACAGCCGCATCCAGCCGGTCGTTCCTGCGAACACGGCTGGGTGCCTGAGGCATTAAGCGCTCTCACTGAACAACAGGCGTTGAGCATTTATCGGCAGATTGTCTATAATCGAGAATTTGAGCTGCAGGTGGCTGAGGCGTTGATTGATAAAAAGATCACCACTCCGACTTACCTCGCCGTGGGGCAGGAACACATTGCAGCGACGCTGGCGCATACGTTTCCAAAGCCAATGATTTTTGCTCAGCACAGGGCGCACCCTTACTACCTCTCCTTCGGTGGCGATCCAGCCGCTTTGCGGGATGAGTTGCTGGGGCTGGACTCGGGCTGCGCCCAGGGCAAGGGGGGATCGGCCTCGATCCATGATCCGGCTATTCCCATGTTCGGCCACAGCGGACTGATGGGCGACCAAATCCCGATCGCGGTCGGTGCAGCCATCGCCTCGGGCCGCGCCACTTTGGCGGTTACTGGCGATGCCTCGGTGGAGGAAGATTATGTTTTTAGTGCGATGGGATACGCCCAAGCCAAGCAAGCGCCCGTTTTATTTGTTTGTGAGGATAATGATCTCTCGATTCTTACTCCAGTAGCTACGCGCCGCCAATGGAATATGACTGATGTGGTTCGTTCGCTGGGGATGTACGCAGTGGATATTGCTGACGACCCATGGCTGATCGCCTGGCACATTGCTCAAATGGATACCAATTTGCCTGCATTTCTGAACATTCGTACCTGCCGTCATCTGTGGCATGCCGGAGCGGGTTGTGATGGTCCACCGGAGTGGCACCGATTTGAGCTTATCCAAGCCCGACTCAATGACTTGGGGTTGGGCAAGTCGTGCGGGAAGATCGATTGCGAAGAGCGTGAGCGCGCACTGAATTTGTGGAAAAATAGCTAAAAATGAACAATCATGAATAATGCAACAACTATTGGATACGAATCGACTCTCCAAAGCAAACTAGATTCGGATCTGAATGCCCGTGTAATGGACTTCGATGAATTGACCACTCAATTTGAATGCCAGCGGCCATCCCCCTTGATAGCAGTCTATCAGATTCCCGCTCGGGTGGATGAACAAGAGGCCGGCCAAGGCGGCTTCAAGCACCCGAGCAATTTGCTGGTAAAGGAACTTGCCTGAATGATAATACAATGACCCTCGCCGAGACCATCCAACAAGCAACCCGCAACCACTTGGAGCGGGACAACGGCTTGCTCTTTGGCCAATGTGTGACCGCTGTGGGTTGGGTTGGCGGCACGGTGCCGGAGATGACCGAGGAGGAGGGCATCGTGGAACTGTCCATGGCCGATGTGGCCGGGGCGGGCGTGACGGTGGGCGCTGCCTTGATGGGCCGCCGGCCAATCTACGTCATCCGTTATCAAGGATTCATGTGGTACAACGCCGCGCCCATTCTCAACTACGCGGCCAAAAGCAAGGACCTCTGGAACGTGCCCTGCCCGCTTTTTGTCCGCTCCATTGCCATGGAGGGCCAAATCGGCCCCGTCGCCTCGGCCAGCCATCACGGCATGGTCATGCGCATGCCCGGCATCCCCGTCATGGCCCCGATGACCCCCGCCGAATGGCTCGAGGGCTGGCGCTGGTTTCTGGAGCATGACGATCCCATTTACATGAGCGAACACCGGCGCGGGTTTCCCATTGATTACGAAATGGAGGATGAAATATCCGGGCCCGCGGATATCACCCTCATTGCCATCAGCGCCGCCCGGCTCAATGCGCTGGAAGCCATCGAGCAACTTTCCCGGGAAGGCATTCGCTGCCACCTCGTCCACGCCGTGTGGCTCAAGCCATTTTTGCTGAAGGACAGCATCCGCGACAGTCTGGACCAAACCGGCTTGGGACTGGTGATTGATTCCGATTTTGAGGTGGCCGCCGCCGGCCGGTCCATTGCCTATGAAGTGATGCACGAAACGGGACATCCCGTGCATGCGTTGGGCCTGGAAGATCGCTCCGCCGGCTTTGCCACCCGGCACGATAACGGCACCCCGAGCGCCGAGCAAATCGTCCGGAGCGTCCGCCACACCATCGGCCAACAGAAACCCCCCGAACCCACGCTCAACTGACCATGTCCAGCCATAACCCACAAGCCTGGTTTTTTGATTTTGACGGCGTCCTGCTCGACACCGCGATCATCAAGGCCCAGCTGTTTGTGGAACTGCTCCCCGGCCTCACTCCCACGCAGACAGAGGCCACGATGGATTTTTGCCTAACCGAGGGTGGGATGCCCCGGCGCGAAAAATTTATCCACATTCACCGTCACATTCTCAACACGCCCTTGACCGCGGCCTGGTTGGAAGCGCTGGTCAAAAAATATACCGAACGCGTCTTGAGCCGAGTGCTCAAGGCTTCTTTCCTGCCCGGGGCAATGGAGGCCATCACGTCGCCGAACGAAGGCACGCTGCGGTTTGTCATTTCTGGCACCCCGCACGACGAGATCAATGTGATTTGCAATCGCCTGAAAATCCGCCGCCACTTTGAGCGCGTCGTTGGCTCACCCAACAGTAAGCGGAACTGGATCGGGGAAATCCTCAATCATTACGGACTGGACTCGCGCCAAGCGGTGATGATCGGCGATTCCCTGACCGACTGGCAGGCCGCGCAAGACACCGGCATCGCCTTCCTCGGCATCGATGCCCACGACCTGGAAATATTGCCCGACAGCGAAACTGTCTTCCCAGACTTGCGCCAGCTGAAATCAAAAATCGCCCGCCTCATTCAGCCGGTGAAACTGGAGACAACCCCATGAATATTGCCCTTCAACCCAAACTGAAAAAACTCGACTGGCCATTGATACGCAACAACATCACACGCAATGACCTCGACTGCCTCATCGAGTTTCTCCGGCAGGATGATCCCATACTCACCCAATCGACCAACGTGCGTGAGTTCGAGCGCGAATGGAGCGAGTGGCTGGGCGTGAAGCACAGTGTGTTTGTGCATTCCGGCTCGGCCGCCAATCTCGTGACCATGGCCGCTCTGCGCCAGCTCAAGGGCGATGGCGAAGTGATTGTGCCCACTCTCACATGGGTGAGTGACATCGCCTCCGTGCTACACGCCGGCATGAAGCCAGTGTTTGTAGACATTAATCCGCGCACGCTCGGCATGGACATCAGCCAAGTACTGGATAAAGTGAGCGACAATACCAAGGCCGTTTTTCTCACGCACGTGCTCGGCTACAATGGCCTCGATCAACGCCTGCTCGATGAATTGAAGCAACGTAACATCCCTCTCATCGAGGATTGCTGCGAGGCGCACGGTGCGACATATGGCGACCGACGCGTGGGCAGCATGGGTTGGGCTTCGAATTTTTCTTTTTATTACGCGCACCATCTCAGCACTGTTGAGGGAGGCATGGTTTGCACGAATGATGATGAGCTTTACGAGGCCATCCGCATTTACCGTTCGCACGGAATGGTGCGAGAAGCGGCTGAGCAGAAAACGAAAGACCGGTATCAATCCGAGCATCCGGATTTGAATCCCGATTTCATCTTCGCCTATCCCGCCTACAACGTTCGCGGCACGGAACTCAATGCGGTAATCGGGCGCAACCAACTTAAACGGCTGGACGACAACAACGCCATCCGCACCCGCAACCTGAAACTTTTTCTGAACGGCCTGGACCCGGGCAGATACCAGACCGACTTCGCCGTGGAAGGCAGCAGCAATTACGCCTTGACTCTCATCCTGCGCAGCCCCGACAAGGCCCTGCGCGATCGCGTGGAGAAAACGCTGCGCGAATTGAAAGTGGAGTTCCGCCGCGGCACCGCCGGCGGCGGCAACCAGCTTCGCCAGCCTTATGCCCGCGAGCGGTTTGGGGATGAGTTCCAAAATTATCCGTTTACCAACCACGTGCATTTTTTTGGCTGGTACATTGGCAACTATCCCGACCTTGAGCCGGAGAAAATCATTCACCTTTGTAAACTTCTAAATGCTCTATAACTCATGATCAGGCCAATTCAAAAACCACTCGACGTTCTGTTCGTCAGTGCCGATTCATCCATTCAGGCGTATCAGGAACTGGCTAAAACCTATTCAGCCATTGAACCGCCCACATGGGCGCTGTTGTTGGCACAGAGTTGCCGTAGCAAAGGTTATGGGGCCGGCATTCTTGATTGCACCGCCGAGCGCCTTTCCTCGGCCCAGTCTGTGGAGCGAATTCACGAAGCCAACCCACGATTGGTCTGCTTTGTGGTGTATGGGCAGAACCCCAACTCGGGCACCACCAACATGATTGGCAACACCGCGCTGGCCGATATGTTAAGAGAACAGTATCCCGAGCATTTGATTTGCTTTGTGGGGTCACACTCCAGCGCGTTGCCGCTCGAAGTGCTTCGGGATCACGAGAGCATCGATCTGGTGCTGTATAATGAAGGCGTGTACGCCCTTCACAATCTGCTTGCGTCCGATTTGGGGCCGGAAGATTTGAAAAAGGTAAAAGGCGTGGGCCACAAGTTGGACGGCCTGCCCACGCTCAATCCGCCCGAGCAGGTGGTGCCCCAAGACCGCATGGATGAAGACCTGCCCGGCTATGCCTGGGATTTGCTGCCTTATGACCAGAAGCCATTGGATTTATACCGCTCTCATTTTTGGCATACCGAGTATGACCATGCAAAACGCACGCCTTTCGCGGCCATTTACACCTCGCTGGGCTGCCGCTTCAAGTGCGACTTTTGCATGATTAACATCGTCAACCGCAATGACGATGGCGATGGAGTGGTATCCGCGCACTCGCCCAACATGCGATACTGGTCACCGGAATTCATGCTTCGAGAGTTCGATAAACTCGCGGAGATGGGCGTGGAAACCATTCGAATCTCGGACGAAATGTTTTTTCTCGACCGCCGTTTCTTTGAGCCATTGCTAACCGGACTGGTGGAGCGCGATTATCCCATCCGCACTTGGTCCTATGCTCGGGTGGACACCGTGCGGCCCAAGTACTTGGACTTATTCCAAAAGGCCGGCATGCGCTGGCTGGGCATTGGGATTGAGGCAGCGGACCAAGTGATTCGCAAAGAGGTCTCCAAGGGCACCTTCCAAGAAATCAATATTCGCGAGGTGGTGAAGTCCATACAAGATAGCGGCATCAACGTGGGTGCTAACTTTATCTTTGGCTTTCCGGATGATACCCGCGAGAGCATGGAAGAGACCTTGGCGCTGGCGCTGGAGTTAAACACGGAATTTGCAAATATGTATCCCTGCCAGGCACTGCCTGGCAGCCCGCTGCACCTGCGGGCGCAACAGGAAGGCTGGAAGCTGCCGAACGATTATGCCGGCTACGCCTTTTTGTCCTACGAGAGCCAGCCGTTGCCCACCAAGCACCTGAGCGCCGCCGATGTGCTACGCTTCCGCGACGAGGCGTGGCAGACTTACTTCACCAATCCCAATTATCTAGATCTCGTTGAAAAAAAATTCGGTCTTCCTCAACGTCAAAAC
>PCBT01000098.1 GCA_002731375.1 Rhodospirillaceae bacterium
CCAGAGCCGCCTCGATCTCGGCCGGGTAGATGTTGACGCCGCCCGAGATCACCATGTCGTTTTTGCGATCGCAGAGAAAAAGATAGCCGTCCTCGTCGAGATAGCCCATGTCGCCCACGGTAACCAGGTCATTCCAGCCGATCTCGCGGCGCTTGTCGTCCTTGCCGTGGTAGGTGAAGTCGGGGTAGCTGGCGATGCGTAGGTAGATTTCGCCGATCTCGCCGACGCCAACCTCATTCCCGTCGTCGCCGCGGATGCGCACCTCGCCGCCGCGTATGGGGGTACCCACGGTGCCGGGTTTGGCCAGGGCCTGTCGGCTGTCGTTGAAGATGACGATGCCGGTTTCGGTGGCGCCGTAGTATTCGCCGATCACCGGCCCCCACCAGTCGATCATGCGCCGCTTGACCTCGGGCGGACAGGGCGCGGCGCCGTGGACCACGAATTCCAGCGAGGAGACGTCGTAGCGCGACCGAACCTCGGCCGGCAGCTTTAGGAGCCGCATGAACATGGTCGGCACCATGTGCATGTGGCTGAGGCGGTGGATATCGATCAGACGCAGCAGTTCCTCGGCGTCGAAGCGCGGCTGCAGCACCACTAGGCCGCCCTGTTGCATGGCCAGCCGGCAGTAGGAATTGGGCCCCGAGTGGTAGAGCGGCCCGGTGACGATGGCNCGGACCTCCTTGCCNGGANGAAAGCCNAGGCCAGGGGGCACGGNNGCCGCGATGCGAGCCGCATCTTCTGGACTGGCGGGCTGGCGTCGCACACCCTTGGGCCGGCCGGTGGTGCCTGAGGTATAGATCATGCTGGAGCGCAAGGCCTGAGGTGGCCCGGTCCAAGTCTCGCGACCTTCGATCCAGTCGCTCCACTGCAAAGCGACCTCGGGAACCTGGCAGGCTTCTTCGGCCAGGCCATAGGCTGCCGAAACCTCGGGCGGCGTCGGCACCAGCACCGCCGTCACCCCGGCCGGCAGATGGGCGGCGATGACGGGGTAGAGATCGGCGTGGACGATCAACAGCCGGGCACCGCAATCCTCGAGCACGTAAAGGGCTTCCTCGGTCACCGAGTGCCAATTCAGCGGCACGGCATAGGCGCCCAGCAAGGCGGCGGCGGCGGTGACCTCGAAAAAGGCGAAGTCGTTGCGCAGCATCAGCGCGATGGTGTCGTTTTCAGCGATGCCAAGGTCGCTGAACGCCGTCGCGGCACGAGCCGCCCGCCCCGCCAGTTCGACCTTGGTCATCCTGCGTTCGCCGCTAATGATCAGTCCGGTCATTGCCACGTTCTCCCCACTAGTCACCAAGTCATTCGTTCCGGCTGAGTTCCGCCGTGCCTTATCTCACATCTAATAGCCTAAATGGCGCTTCGCCCAACAATCCTATGAATTGGCAGAACCTTCAGTAGGACTTCGGCAGTCCCAGTTTGTGTTCCGAAAGATATGCCAGGATCATGTTCTCCGAGATTGGTGTAACTCTGAGAAGCCGTGCCTCTCGAAAATATCGTTCAACGTGAAATTCCGAGGCATAGCCAAAACCGCCCAAGGTTTGCAAGGCACGATCAGTGGCCTGGAACCCGGCTTCGGCTGCCAGGAATTTTGCCATCGACGCTTCTTCCCCGCATGGTTTGCCATTGTCGTAAAGCCAGGCAGCTTTCATCGTCATAAGTTCAGCCGCATCCAATCGCATTGCCACATCGGCAAGCGGGAATTGCACCCCTTGGTTTTGCCCGATCGCTCGGCTATAAACCCGTCGCTCCTGTGCATAAGTCACTGCTTTTGCCAGTGCGGCACGCCCAATTCCAATGCCCTCAAAGGCCGCCAGAATACGTTCAGGATTCAAACCGTCCAGAAGCAGTTTGAACCCTTTTCCCTCGGCACCAACCATATCTTCCGCCGGGACAATCATATTGTCGAAAACAACTTCGTACGTGGTAACCGCATTGCGGCCCATTTTGTCGATAGGCCGTATATCAAGAAATTTATGCGGAAGGTCGGAAAAGAACATTGTCAGTCCATCATACGGGTTTCGACTTTCGTCGCGCGGGCTGGTTCTCGTTAAGATCAAAACCTTGTGAGATTCGGCGGCCGTGGTCAACCACGTTTTGCGTCCGTTAATTGCGTAGCCACCGTCGACCGGTCGGGCGGTAGTCTTGATATTCGAGATGTCGGTCCCCAGATCCGGCTCGGAAACGCTTAGGCAGACCTTAAGATCGCCACGTACAATCGCCGGCAGGGCGTGCCTGCGCATTTCCTCCGTGCCGTGCTTGATTACCGGGTTTATGCCGAAAATCGAAATGTGCACGGCACTCGCACCATTCAGTGCGGCGCCCGAAGCGGCAACTTCGCCCAGCACCAATCCTGCCTCGAGGATACCTAAACCGGAACCTCCATATTCCAACGGAATTGCGGTACCAAGATATCCGGCATCGGCAAACGCCCTANAAAATTCGGACGGGTATTCATGGGCGCTATCCTTCTCTGCCCAGTACGAATCAGGAAATGCTCGCATCAACTCGCGAACTGAGTGACGAATGTCGTCGTGTTCTGGAAGTAGTCCAAAATCCATTGCGTTACCCTGTATTGTTTTCTCAACCAGTCACGAGCGCACGACCGTTGTTCAGGATAAGTGTATCGCGCTCTTTCGCTTTGGCACGAAAGCTAACCTCGTTTCCATCGCGCCAAAGTTCGGTTACAATTGTCTCACCTGGATAGACTGGTGCAGAAAATCTCATATCCAGGGTTTGTAGGAATTCGGGCCTCCAGTTCAGAAGATTCTCAACAATTACCCGACCCATGATGCCGAAAGTAGCCAGACCGTGCAGTATCGGCGCATCAAAACCCACTTTGCGTGCAAGTGACGGATCAGCATGAAGCGGATTAAGATCGCCGGACAAACGATAGATCAAAGCGGCCTGCGACAGCGTCGTTGTAGATACCTCCAAATCGGCCGGATGCTCTGGGATCGGGTGCACGGCTGGGGTGGTGCTATCCGGAGCTCCGGCAACCCCGCCATCGCCTCGACAAAAAGCCGTCATTGTGGCTGAAGCCAGGTGTGAATTATCGTCCTTGTTTCGAATTTCGCGCTCCAAATAGATCAATGCACCTTTGTCTGCGCCAC
Source organism: Rhodospirillaceae bacterium (assembly GCA_002731375.1). Classification (GTDB taxonomy): domain Bacteria; phylum Pseudomonadota; class Alphaproteobacteria. The sequence continues at coordinate 3,111 of PCBT01000098.1, forward strand.
GATCAATGACCTCGCGAACAAAGGTGTGACCGACGACTGTGCCTGACACGGGTAACGGCTGATGCACGATAAGGCCTTGTTCGCCATGCACCAGCTTCCGGTAGTCGACGTCCAGGGGAATATCCCGAAACGAGGTAAAAGCCATTGCCACCGGCATAGTCGGCATGGTCCGAAGGCCATCTTCATAGACGAATGTCAGCTCTTCTTCGTTGGTAGGGTTTCCACCCAATCCGAGACCAAGTGAGTATAGAATTGTGTCTTTTTCGGAATAACTTTGTTCAACCGGCGAAATTTCCAATGCTAAGGCGCTTTGATAGTCAATCATGTCATCAATCCCTAAGGGAAATCATTCAGAATATTACAATGTCGCTCCGGATCCCAGGATCAACGTTGCCTGGCTGGACAACACGCCGCCATTACCATGCGCCAGCGCCACGTCTACATTGTCGATTTGCCTTTCACCTGCTTCACCGGAGATCTGACGTGCAGCTTCGACCATGGTGAACAATCCATACATCCCGGGATGAACGCAGGACAGGCCACCACCGTTCGTATTGACAGGTAAAGATCCGCCAGGGGCGATGCGGCCGCCCTCAACGAAACGGCCCCCTTCACCCTTGGGACAAAACCCCAGATCCTCCAAAAACAGAATGACGTTGATTGTGAAGGCATCATAAAGTTGCAGAACATCCACGTCCGAAGGCTCCAGCCCCGCTTGGGCAAAGGCCCGCGGTCCCGACATCGCAGCGGCCGTTATGGTCAGGTCGGGCATACTGGCAATATAGCGATGGGTCGTCGCCGCTGCCCCACCCAGCAAATATGCCGGCTTTTCCCTCAGATCCCGCGCCCTGTCCGCGCCTGTCATTACGACAGCGGCGGCACCGTCCGTCACCAAACAACAATCACGTACCGTCAACGGCGTGGAGACAGGCCGGGAAGACAACACGTCTTCAACTGTCAAATCCCCGGTCATATAAGCTTCCGGGTTCTTGTTCGCCCATTGCCGCGCCGCCACCGCCACCTCGGCCAATTGTTCACGTGTGGTGCCGAAATCGTGCATGTGACGCCGCGCCGCCAAGGCGTAAGAGGAGGTCAAAATCGGCCTGTAAGGTGTTTCGTAAGGCGACGATCCAGGCGGTGGACCGTATCTGCGGGTGTTGGTACGGGTGTTGCTGCCATAAGTGATCAGCGCGACTTCGCACAAACCCGCTTCCAAGGCCAAGGCCGCCTCGAGTGCATGACCAAGGAATGCCGAACCGCCAGTGCGATTATTGCCCGTAATTCGAGGCTGGATGCCGTAATAGTCCGCCAAAGAAAGCCCCGAAAGCATGTCGTCCGGTAGTGCCAGATAGAGCGCATCCACGTCATCAAGCTTCAGACCAATCGAGGCCAAGGCCTTCAACCCGGCGCCCGCAGCCAGATCGATGGAGCTTTGCCCCGGTGCTTCACCGATGCCATGGGTCGCCCAACCGGCGAGCGCTGTTTTACCGCGCGGGAAATCTTCCGGTTTCTGCTCGTAAGGCTCCATCACCATTAAACTCCGGAGCCCGTTGGTCTGAACACCAAAACGGGTTCTTCTTCCTCTCCGGGTTCTATTTCAGCGGTAACCTCCTGTCCGATCTCCAGGGCATCGTTGTTGCTGCCGACGATACGGCTCATCAGACGCGGACCTTCTTCCAGATCGATCAGGGCGACGTTATAGGCCGGCTTTGGTGGACGCTGCATGACAACAGTGAAGCTATGGATCGTGCCACGTCCCGAAGGTGCCACCCATTCAAGATCTGTATCGCCAGTGCCTGGTTCGGCGATTCGGGGATAAAACACATACCGCCCACTCGTGCGGCAGCGCTGGATCATGAATTTTCCATTTGCGAGAAAATCCCGAAACTCGGCTTCCGGGCTAACGAAGTCCATAATTGATTCCCCTAGTTGCCAACCGAGTATTGTATCAAGTTGAAATGTGATAGCCGCCATTTACCGAAATATGCTGGCCGATGATGTACGAAGATGCATCGGACAACAGGAAGCATATGGTCGTGCTAGCCTCTTCCGGCTGGGCCCAGCGCCCCATGGGAATTTGAGCCAGAACGCTTTCGCGGAATTTGTCCCCACGCACAACTTCGGTCATCGGAGTTTCCACGACGCCAAAACAAACCGTATTGGTGCGAATTTCATATTTGCCCCACTCCCGCGCGGCAGCCATGGTCATGCCCATCATTCCTGCTTTCGCTGTGGCATAATTGACTTGACCTATGGAGCCACGCCTACCGGCGTCGGATGACACGTTTATGATAGAACCCGGAGCCTTTTCGCCTCCTTTGGCACGTTCCAACAGGTGCGAACCAACGCCCTGAAGAAACAAGAAAGATCCGGTCAAATGTACGTCGAGCACCTGGCGCCATTGCTCGATAGTCATCTTGTGAATCATCGCGGGGCGAGTGATCCCGGCATTGTTCACCAGACCGTCGATTCCTCCCCATGTGTCAATCATCTGAGCAATGACTTTCGGAGCAAGATCCGGGTCGGCCACGTCCCCAGCAAAAAGCAGGACACTATCCTTCCGATTTTCGGCAAACTCATTGACTGCGTCAGCGTTCAAGTCCACCGCCGCGACACGCGCTCCAAGTTCGACGCATAGTTCAGCCACGGCACGACCGATCCCTTGGCCAGCGCCTGTCACGACAACCCGTTTGCCATCCAATGACACCAAATTTTTCATTTACCGCTCCCAAAGAATTTTTCAGCTTCGCAATACGGGGTTACTTCCCGCTAAACACGGGCTTTCGCTTTTCAAGAAATGCCTGTTTTGCTTCAGCGTGATCCGCCGATTCAGCCAACTTCGCTCCAACGTCCTCTTCAATCGCAAGAATATCCTCGATGGAACTTGCTCCTTTGTTGAGCACGGATTTTGTCGCCGAGATTGCCAGCGGTGCGACAGCGGCGTAGTCGCCAGCTTTGTTTACGGCGACATCCAACGCCTCTCCCGGCGAAACCAACGCGTCAATCAGTCCATCCGCAAGTGCCTCGGAGCCATTCTGGATACCTGCCGAAAACAGCATATCCCTGGCTTTCGCCTGCCCAATCCGTTGCGGAAGTGTCCACAGTAAACCGCAATCCCCGATCAGGCCCATCTTTGCAAATACCGCTCCCAACTTGGCTGTTTCCGAGGCCACGACAAAATCACAAGCCAGCGCCAAAGACAGTCCTGCGCCGACCGCATGACCTTCAACCGCCGCAATTGTTGGTTTCTCACCGGTCCTCAACAGCCGAACAACATCGTGAAGAATGCGAAGACGTTTTCGCGCACTAGATATATCCTTGACGACCATCTGCGAGACGTCCGCCCCGGCGCAAAATGTTCCTGCCGCCCCTGTAAGCACGATGGCCCGAACATCCGCATTAGCCATCGCCTGGGTAAGTTGATCGCGCAGGTCCGTACGCATTTCGGTCGAAATCGCATTTTTCTTTTCCGGAGCGTTCAGCGTCAAAATAAGCACTCCGCCGCGCATTTCCGACTTAACCGTCCTGGCTGTCATCGCTAAAGAAATCTCCCTTTCTCAGAGTGACGAACTGCACAGCTCTATAGAATTGAAAATATTTCCTATTGTTCAATTATTGGATCATCAAAATTGGTCTGACGGTATCTAGCGGTAGATCCAGATCAGCAATAAACAAATACATTCCACCCGCACCATTTTTGCGTTCTATGACAGGTGTTGAACGCCTCTCCAGCAAGATCCACTATTTGTTCCAATATTTCCCAGCGGCGTCAGTGGCCGTCCCCCTGACCTGCAAATTTACGGTTAGTGCGAAATAGCCTCTTGCGTCGCCGGATCTCAACCCACGCCATCGCCATTTCGCCAAGAATCGTCCTTGCAATCGAACCATTATCGGTTCTAGAATTGACTATATGGTCCGTTTTCAGAATGTCAAGAGGCCATCCGGCTTGGCGTTCTGACTGTTTTCGAGGCAAAAAATGGACGAAAAAAAATCACACCTTCTAAACCTGGAGGTAGAACATACCATTGAAAAATTCTATCATCTACGAAACCGAAAATGGTGTCGTACGTCTCACTATAAATCGGCCAGACGTTCGCAACGCGCTCAATGACAAAGTCATGATCGAACTACGAGAGGGAATAGAGCGGGCCCAAGAAAATTCGTCGAATCGCGTTATTGTAGTCACTGGTGCTGGTGATCGCGCTTTTTGTGCTGGCGGCGATCTCAAATCGGACTCAAAAACCTTTGATTTTGATCCCGCGGAGCCGCGCACTGTTGGTGCCGGGCTCTTTCGTGCCGGGAGGAATTGCATCTTGCCTATTATTGCCAGAGTAAACGGTCATTGTCTTGCCGGAGGAATGGGCGTGTTGGCGATGTGTGACATGGTTGTGTCGACTTCGAAAGCATTGTTTGGTCTACCTGAAGTGAAAATTGGTATGTTCCCGATGCAAGTTGCGGCACTGATGCAAACAATGATACCGCGTCGAAAATTTGATGAAATGTGTATTACAGGTGAGCTAATCTCCGCAACCGAAGCATTGGAATATGGTCTTGTGAACTATGTCATCGAGCCGGAGGAATTGGATGATAAAGTTACTTGGCTTGTCAATCGTACGATCAACAAATCACCCACAGCTATTCGTCGTGGCAAATATGCCCTTCGCGCTATCAGTGATATGACCTTTGAGCAGGCTTTGGCCCATATGGAGAGTCAAATCGCGTTGCTCGCCCTGACCGAAGATGCAAACGAAGGTCTGGCTGCCTTCAACGAAAAACGTGATCCAGAATGGACCGGGAAATAGAGTACGGCAAAGCGGTGAGGGATTATGGATTTATCATTCAGTGACGAAGATATTGCCTTCCAACATGAAGTCCGAACCTTTTTGGCTGAAAACCTAGGAGCGGGCACGAAGGATCGCTCTGACCGGGGCTTGCACCCGGGCCGCGAAGACATGATCCTGTGGCAGAAAATGCTCTATGAGAAAGGCTGGATTGCGCCAAACTGGCCGCGGGAACATGGTGGTCCCGGCTGGTCCCTGACGAAAAAATACATCTACAATCATGAATATTTTCTCTCCGGCGCGCCCCAGGTTTCACCCTTTGGCATCAACATGGTCGGCCCGGTGATCTACACCTTTGGCAGTGACGAACAAAAAACCAGGTACCTGCCGGACATCCTGAAATCCGATACCCTGTGGTGTCAGGGCTATTCGGAACCGGGAGCAGGGTCCGACCTGGCGTCCTTACGCACCCGCGCCGTGCGGGACGGAAATGACTATGTCATCCAGGGCCAAAAAATCTGGACCAGCTGGGCCCATTTGGCCGACATGATGTTTTGCCTGGTGCGCACCAATCCGGAAGCCAAAAACCAGGCAGGAATTTCCTTCTTGCTGATCCCCATGGACGCGCCGGGCCTGACCGTCAAGCCGATCATCGGCCTTGATCTGGAGCACAGCCTGAACGAGGTGTTTTTTGATGATGTGCGGGTGCCGCTGGGAAACCTTGTCGGCGAGGAAAACAGGGGCTGGACCTATGCCAAGTTTCTCTTGGGCAACGAACGAAATCTTGTGGCCCGTGTGGCGCGGTCAAAACACCAGCTGAACCGGTTGATCGATATCGCCGGCAAGGAAGTGGCCTATGGCGGGCGCCTGCTGGATGACCCGGACTTCAGTCGCAAGATCGCCAAAGCCGAAATCGACCTGATGGCGCTGGAATATTCGGAACTGCGCTATCTGTCCCGGGAACTGGCCGGTGGCGAACTGACGGCGGAGCCTTCCATGCTGAAAATCAAGGGCGCCGAAATTGCCCAGACCATCAAAGGGCTGCTGGTTGAGGCACTGGGGGTCTATGGCACGCCGTATGAAACGGATGAGGAAACCGCTGAGCGCAATGACGGAGCGATCGGGCCGGATCATGCCCATGGCATTCAGGCCGACAATCTTTATCAGCGAGCGGCCACGATCTATGGCGGGACCAACGAGATCCAGCGCAACATCATCGCCAAAATGATCTTTGGCCTGTAGGGACCGGGCAAAATGGATTTTGAACTCTCGAGCGAACAAATCCTCCTGAAGGACAGCGTGGATCGTTTTGTGCGGGACAATTATGAGCTCACCGCGCGGCGCAGCCTGGTGGCCAGCGACCAGGGATTTTCCAGTGATCACTGGGCCCTGTTTGCTGAAATGGGCTGGCTGGGCTTGCCCTTTGCCGAGGAAAGCGGGGGCTATGGCGGATCGAACGTCGACGTGGCGGTCGTGATGGAAAGCTTTGGCGAAGGCCTGGTGGTGGAACCCTATGTGGCGTCCGTGCTGCTGGGCGGGCGTCTGCTGGACATGGCCGGAACCAGCGATCAGAAAGCGGCGATCCTGGGCCCCCTGATCGCAGGAAAAATGCAGCTGGCCTTTGGTTATTCCGAACCACAGTCCCGCTTTGACCTGTTTGACGTGACAACCCGGGCCAGGGCAGCGGCTGACGGCTGGGTGATCGATGGCCACAAGGCGCTGGTCTACCATGCCGGGTCCGCCGACAAGATCATCGTGACCTCCCGGACCGGCGGCGACCAACGCCAGCGCGAAGGTATTTCCCTGTTCATGGTTGATTCCGACGCCAAGGGCCTATCGCGCAAATCCTACCGGACGCTGGATGGCCAGCGCGCCAGCGAAGTTATCCTGGACGGTGTCAGCGTTGGCAAGGACGCCCTGCTGGGGGTCGATGGGCAGGCCTTTGCAGTTGTCGAAAAGGTCATCGACCTGGCCATCTGTGCGACCAGCGCCGAAGCCGTGGGTGCCATGCGCCGGGTCAACCAGATCACCGTTGATTACGTCAAGACCCGCGAACAGTTCGGCGCCCCCATTGGCAGCAACCAGGTGATCAAACACCGCCTGGCCGACATGTTGATTGAAGAAGAACAATCCAAGGCCATGGCGGATATGGCGGCCATGCGGGCGGATATGGCCACCGCTACCTGGGGCGACGAACAGGTGCAAACCACCTCGGCCACCAAGGTCCGGATCGGTGAAGCCGCGAAGTTTATCGGCGAACAGGGCATCCAGCTGCATGGCGGCATCGGCATGACGGATGAATACCCCATTGGTCATTATTACAAACGACTGCAGACCATCGACAAACTGTTTGGCAATGTCGATTACCACCTCAGACGCTTTTCCGATGCCCGCCGGAAACGGCACAAATGAAATGCGCGAGCCCGACTGAAAGGCCGACGGGATCCCCTATTGATTATCTCGATACTGACTGCACATCAGTGGTCGCGATGACGCGGCCCCGAACCGGAGACAAAAAGAATGACTGACCACCTGCTCGTCACCGTGGAAGACGGTGTTGCCACGATGACCATGAACCGGCCCGAGGCCCGCAATGCCGTGTCGATGGAAATGCGTGGTGCCATGCTCGATGCCGCGGATGACATTGAACATGACAAATCGATCCGCTGTGTGGTGCTGCGCGGCGCTGGAGGGAATTTTTCGGCCGGCGGAGACGTCAAGAATTTCAAGGCATATCTGGAAATGGAACCCTTTGAACGGCGCACCTCATTTGAACGCCGTGTGCATGGCGTGAACGCCATGATGTTGGCGCTAAGACGGATGGAAAAACCTATGATTGCCAGTGTGGAAGGGGCTGCCGCCGGTGGCGGGTTTTCCCTCATGAGCGCCTGTGACCTGGCCATCGGGTCGGACGAATCCTATTACTCGTTTTCCTATTTGGCCATCGGTGCCGGTCCGGATGGGGGAGGGTCCTATCATCTGCCGCGTAATGTCGGTGTGCGCAAGGCACTGGAAATTGCCATGCTGGGTGGCAAAATTGATGCCGCCGAGGCTCATCGCCTGGGTCTGCTGAACTGGGTGGTGCCGGCGGCTGATATCGCATCCGAGACCGCCAAGCTGGCCCGGCGTCTGGCCGATGGCCCGACCGTTTCCTATGGCAATATCAAACGTCTGATGTATGCCTCCCACGCCAATTCCTATGCCCAGCATCTGGCCATGGAAGCCGAAGGATTTGGTATTTGTGCGGCGACGGATGACTGGGCCGAAGGGGTGACGGCCTTTCTTGAAAAACGCAAACCCCAATTCGAGGGCAAATAGGAAAGCGCGAGCGCTGCTCTAGCTGCCAAAAACGCCGTCCGCGTGCATGACATCGATTTCCGCCGGCCCATAGCCGAGTTCCGCCAGCACCTCGGCGTTATGTTCGCCCAATAGCGGGGCCGGCCGGTCGGTTTTGGGGCCGTCCCGGTCGGCGACAAATGCAGCCCCAACCAGGCGATGTTTTTCGCTGCCGCCACCGGGAGCGGCGACGCTATGGATGACGGCGCGATGTTGCAACTGCGGGTCTTGCAGTACCGAGGGAATGTCGCGGATCTCCGCCACGGGAATACCTTCAGCGCCAAGTTTTTCGCACCATATGGCGGTGCTGTCGGTTTTCAGGGCGTCGGCCATTTTCTGCCATACCGCGTCATGATGTTGTTGGCGGCCTTCATTGTCCGCTGTCGCGGGGTCATCAAGCACCGCCTGACAGCCGATCAGGCGCAGCACCTTTGCGGCAATCGGTTCCGTCAGGGCGGTGATCTGGATATAGCCGTCGGCGGTGGGAAATACGTTCTGGGTGGGCAGCCCAACCGGCGAATTATTGCCATTTAGGCCGCTTGCAACCCCACTCATCATGTAGTGGGCAAATTGCCCCTGCATCACGGTTATGGCGGTATCCAACATCGAAACGTCGAGATACTGCCCCTCCCCGGTGGCAAGCTTGCGGTAGAGAGCGCTGGAAATAGCAAAGGCCCCGGTAATCGCCGTCGGCACGTCGACAGACTGAAAACCGGTTCGCGTCGGCCCGGTTGCGGCATGACCGTTTATGGACATCATGCCCGATGCCGCCTGGATCGCTCCGTCATAGGCGCCGGCGCCGCGCATGGGACCTTGCTGGCCATAGCCGGTCAGCGAACAATAGACAATATTCGGATTGATTTTCTTGACATCCTGATAACCGAAACCCAATCGCTCAATGCTACCGGCTTTGAAATTCTCCATCATCGCATCGGCATCTCGCAGCAATCGCTCAATGATTTCCCTGGACATCGGATGTTTCAGATCCAAGGTGATGGAGCGCTTGCCAACATTGGTGGACATGAAGGCCGGTGACATACCGTACTGTTCGGTTTCCTCAGCCTTTAACATATCGCGCAGTTGATCGCCCTGGCCCGGAGTTTCGATCTTGATGACGTCGGCGCCCAGCATGGCAAGCAACTGCGAGGCATAGGGCCCTGCCATAACCTGTGTGAAATCAATTATCTTGAGGCCGGAAAACGCAAGTGTCATGGCTTTTGGATGCTTTCGGTTAGTTTGATTTCCCGACAAGATTGTCGATTCGGCATTGTGCCGATTTCATCGGCACGACAGTCCCGAAATATTCGCAACTTCCAGCCGGCGGCTGACCGGGATCACCGGTTCGCCACCATCAGGTCCGGCAGGAAAGTAATGGTTTCGGGCCAGGCGATGAACACGCCGACCGTGATTACGTCGGCGATAAAGAACGGGGCAATCCCTTTGAACACATCTTCCAGCGGAATGTCCGGTCTAACGCCGTTGACCACGTAGCAGTTGAGACCGATCGGCGGGGTAATCAGGCAAATCTCCACCATCTTCACGACGATGATCCCGAACCAGATCGGATCATAGCCGAGACCGATGACGGCTGGGTAAACCACCGGCAAGGTCAGCAACAGCATGCCGATGGCATCCATGAACATGCCCAGAACCGTATACCCAATCAATATCATGATAACGATCATTACCGGCGGCATGTCCAGACTGGCGATATACTCGGCGAAGGCATCCGGCAGGCCGGCAAAGCCCAGGAAGCGGACGAACAACAGCACGCCCCAGACGATGGAGAAAATCATCACCGTTAGCATTGCGGTCTCAAAGAGGGCGTTCTTCAGTTGTTTCATCTTCATGCCGCGCACCAGCGCGATAACCAAGACGACAAAAGCTCCCAAGGCGCCGGCCTCGGTCGGGGTCGCCCAACCGCCGTAGATGGCAGAAAAAATAATCACCACCACGGCAATAATCGGGGTTGTCCCCGGTACCGATTTAAAGCGTTGTGTCCAGCTGAAGGATTCCCTTGCCGGCGCCAGTTTGGGATTAACCACAACCCGGCCCGAGATCAACAGGGCATAGATGAGTGCGGAAATGATGCCGGGGATAAACCCGGCGAGCAACAGTTTGGCAACCGATTCCTCGACGATAATGGCATAGATTACCAGGATGCCACTGGGGGGGATCAGCGAGGCCAGGGTGCCGCCGGCGGCCACCACGCCCGCCGCCAGACGCCGGTCATAGCCATGGCTTAGCATTTCCGGGATGGCGACACGGGCGAATACCGCCGCCGTCGCTGTGCTGGCGCCCGACACCGCGGCAAATCCGGCGGTGGCGAAGACCGTGGCCACCGCCAGCCCGCCAGGAGCCCAGCTGAACCATTTTCGCGCCGCGTCGAAGATCGCATCGGTCAGGCCAGCATGGAAAGCCAGATAGCCGATCAGCAAGAACATGGGCAGCACGCTGAGTGCATAGGCCGCCGATTTGGAATGCGGAACAGTGCCGGCCATGCCGCTACCAGCTTCCCAGCCGAGCAAGGCGATCAGACCGAAGAGCCCGACCAGCGCCGCGGCGATAAAAACACGGACGCCGGCAAGCACCAGAACGAGCATGACGCCGGCCCCGATCAGGCCAACGTCGAAGGCTTCCAGGCCCAATTGTTCAGCGAGTGGCATCGTCAGCCTCCTCTGAACCTGCTTGAACCTCTTGGCCCAAGGCCTCCCGAATTTCCCGGTCGGCCACTTCCTCGACACGCTTGATGGTGGTGATGGCGACCGGCCGGCGATCCGGTTCCATGAACATGCGGAAATAGCCGGCAATTTGGATCGCCAGCCGCAACCAAAGTATGGTGAATGCCAGCGGGATCAGGAGTTTCGCAGGCCAAATCGGGAGTTCCACGTTGATGGTGGAATCGCCCAACTCCCAAGCGCGAAGAAAATGTTCAAAACTTGATTTTATCAGAACGCCGATCACAATCCAGGCAACCAGAACACCAAAGCATTCCAACAGCCAGTACGAGCGACCGCGGAATTGCGAGATAAACAGTTCCATGCGGACATGGCCGCCCATACGTTGACAATAGGCGATACCGAGGAAAGCAAAGATCACCATCATCTGTTCGATGAAGTCTATATAGCCGAAAATGGGTGCATCCAGGAGACGGCGCGCAGCAATCTGATAGACGGCCATAAACATTAGAGCCATGATGGTGATCGCCGCGAGCAGATTGCAGGCGTCCTCAAGCCGCGAAAACACAATGTCGATTTTCTTGAGGCCTGTTGCGCCGGTCGCGTCATTCATGAACTTCTTCCAATTCATGTAGCCAGAAGAAATAACGCAGGCGATCTTGCGATCGCCTGCGTTCAAAGTCAGCTCAACTCAAAACAATCACTCTCTAATTATTGGCTTTTTTGGCCGTAGCGAGAATCAGGTCGAGCAGCTCCTGCGCCGGTACGCCTTTCGCCGTCGCTTCCTTAACCCAATTATCCCAGATTGGCCTGGCGCCGATCTTGCGAAACTCCGCCATGGTCGCGTCATCATAGCGAATTTCTTGCAAGACTTTCCGGAAGCCCGGCACAACCTTCTTGTCGGCAGCTTCGAAGCTGGCCCGCGAAAACTTGTAACCGGCGAACCGCGCGTTCATCAATATGTCCTGATATTCCTTCGACAGCTTATTGAAAGCCTTGATGTTGGCCATCGTGGGACAGCCCACCGTTCCTAAAGCCATATTGCCGGTAAACCATTTCGAGATCGCGGGCAACTTGAAAGCGGCAAAGGCATAGTAGGGAAAGCCCACCGCGTCGACGGCGCCACGTTCCATCATTTGGTAGACTTCCGGGGACGGCACCGTGGTAGGCACCGAGCCGAGCAAAGCCATCGCCTTGGCCATGCCGCCACCGATCCGAACCCGCCGGCCTTTCCAGTCCGACAAAGCCAACGGCGGCTTGCCGGAACCCATGAATTCATATTGCTGCAACCCGCCGCCCATGACGAACATGGCGCCCCAGCGTGCCAAATCCTTGATCACCGCCGGATGCTTGTAATAGGCTTCTTCCACCGCCTGCCGTACTCCCAGGTGTGAGATCGGCAGGAACGGCAGGTCCAGACCACCCATGGTGGGGGTTTTACCCGGATGATAGAAGTTGCACATTACCGCCATCTGAAAAGCGCCGATTTTGATGCCGTCGAGATTTTCCTTGGGCTTGGATAGACCACCATAGTGAATTTTGATCTTGAACTGGTCCCCTGTTTTCTTTGCGACTTCCGCCGCCAAACCCTCGATGTTCCTGGTGGACGCCCGGCTTTTACCCCAGACGGACAGATTCCATTTTACACTCTCCGCTGCCGCCAAGGACGTCATGGCAAACATCACGGCGGTTGCCGTCGCTGCCACCAACGCTGACTTATTCTGAAGATAGAACGACATTTGATACTCTCCCATCTCTGTTGCGGACCACATTCCACCGGCCCGTATTTTTTATTGCCAAAAGTCCTCCAAAGAGAAAGTTTGGCAGTTAGAACAATAAACCACAGTGCATGCGGTAGTATTGCCTTCCTGCTATACTGTATTCTCCAGCATAGTTGTCTTTTTGTTTTGAAAATCGTTCGAGAAATGACTGCATGGATAATTCTCTCTTTCCTTTGTTTTTGTTCTCGTAATTAGCTGTTGCTCGAGTCGCGGCCCTGCAGCGCGAGTGAAATTGCCGCCGCTTCATCACGCACTACTTTTGCGTACTCTTCTTTCCTCGAGAATGCTCGGACACTGGGAGCACCAATTCCGATTGAAAACGAAACCTGTCCTGGATGAGAAAAAACAGGCGCAGCGAACCCGAATACATCATCAGAGAACTCACCAGCAGATATCGCATAACCCTTCGTCCTGATGTCGCTCAACCGTTCGGTTATCGATGCTTTGTCGATTATTGTCGCTGCAGTTATCTGCTTCAAAAGTGCCGTGTTGAGATAGTTTTCAATCCATTTCGGGTCTTGCCATGCGAGAATTACAAGACCTGCTGCAACGCAATAAAGCGGGCGAGTTGTACCCACATCAACGACATATCGGATGGAGCGCGCCGACTCTATTATGTCCGAATATTCTACTTCGCGTTTGCTGGCATCTAACATGCAAAATGAAACTGTCTCACCAATGGACTGTGCCACTCTTTCGAGTGCGGGCCGGATGGTCCTGACAAACGGATTGCGGTTGACCATGAACATCAGGCGGTATGTTGCCGAACCCAATCGGTACTTGCCATCTTGGCTAATCAGGTAGTTTTGCGCCACTAAAGATCGCAGCAGGCTGAGCAAACTCGTCTTCGGTATGCTGAGATGCTGGCTCACCTGGGCCAGCGTCAGATTGTTATTGTTTTCAGCGATTAGCTCCAAGATCCTGAGTGTTCGCGTTGGAGACCTCGGTCCCGACGCATCCGATCCTTCAGTTGCTACTGCTTTGCTGTTTTCGGTCTTCTTGCTCATTATGTCTCTCGACTGGCAACCCTGCGAAAACACACGTTCAGACCGGTATGAATTCCCTACACTCAGCTCCCATCGGAGCGTCCATAGGAACGCGGGAGCCCCAGCACATGTTCTGCCAGACCGGCAAGGATGAGGTTCTCGGAGATCGGCGCAATGCGTAGGAGCCTGGCCTCTCGGAAGTAGCGTTCGACATGATACTCACTGGCGTAGCCGAAACCGCCGTGGGTCTGCACGGCACGGTCAGCGGCCTGAAAAGCAGCTTCGCCTGCAAGGAATTTGGCGATATTCGCTTCCGTGCCGCAAGGCTGACCGGTGTCGTATAGCCATGCCGCCTTTTGCGCCGCCAACTCGGCGCCATGGAGGCGCGCCAGCGAATCCGCCAGCGGCAATTGAATTCCTTGGTTCTCGCCGATAGGGCGGCCAAAAACGTGTCGATCCTTGGCGTATTGCGTGGCCCGGTTCAAGGCGGCACGACCGACGCCGATCCCCTCATACGATCCCAAAATGCGTTCCGGATTCAGTCCATCCAGCAGATGGTGGAAACCGCGCCCCTCCTGCCCGACCAGGTCTGTCGCGGGAACCGACAGGTTGTCGAAGAAGACCTCGTTTGAGGCCACCGCATTGCGCCCCATCTTGGAAATCGGTCGGATGGTAACTGCCGACGGGTCCAGATCGGCAAAAAACAATGTCATCCCATCCGTACGTTTTTTGCACTCTTCCAGAGGTGTGGTCCGCGTCAGCAGCAAGACCTTTTGGCTATCGCCTGCCTTGGTAAGCCAGACTTTTTTGCCATTGATGATATAGCGGTCACCATCCCGCACGGCGCGGGTGCTGATACGGGTAGTATCGGTGCCTGCGTCCGGCTCGGTCACGCCAAAGCAGATATGCAAATCTCCGGAGACAACTCGTGGCAAATATTTTTGCCGCATCTCTTCGCTGCCGTGCTTGACCACCGGATTGATGCCAAAAATGCTTAGATGAATGGAGCTCGCTCCATTAAATGCCGCCCCTGAGGCGGCAACCTCCATCAAAGCTATGCCTGCCTCGGTAATGCCCAAACCCGAGCCACCATATTCCTCCGGAATCACCAGACCGAGATAGCCTGCCTTGGCGATCGCATCATGGAAGTCCATGGGAAATTCATGGGCCTGATCGCGCGCCATCCAATATTCGTCGGGAAAGTCCTTCATCAGGCTTTGGATCGATTGGCGAATGCCTTCTTGTTCGGAGGTGTAGGCAAAATCCATGATTTGTTCCGATATTTCCTTGCAATTACAATGACTAAGCTACTGTCCCCCCAGATCGACGGAGAGCTCGCCGAAAGCTCCTGCGCCGGCCCATCCGTGCCCTCGCCCCTGGCGAATGTGGTAAGAGCCACGCTTGCACTTGAACCGTTATCGGTTCAAACTCTGACATTATAGACCGGTATTCGAATGTCAAGGTCCTATTCGGCTTAACGATGCGCTCGTTTTTGAGTCCAAAGGCCATCGCCACACTGATATCGGTGCTTTCCGCTTCAAAATCGCAGATTGATTGCGCGGGCGGGACAAAACGTATGTGCCGTGGTGCCCACTGGCGACGGGGATCAGGGATACCGCGCGGACCGAATTCGAAAGCAAAAGGCGAACGAGATGAACGCAATCCCATCACCTTCTCAAGCAACCCACTCCGGCCCCCTGGCGGGCGTCAAGGTATTGGACCTGACGGCGGTCTTGATGGGACCGTCGGCAACGCAATTCCTGGGTGATCTCGGTGCCGATGTTATCAAGGTGGAATCCATCGACGGCGACTCGACTCGAAATATCGGACCGTTTGGTGATGAAAAAATGGGGCCGATCTTTCTCGGGTTAAATCGCAACAAGCGAAGCATAGCTCTCGATCTAAAGCAGGAAAAAGGGCGCGAAGCCTTCCTCCGCCTGGTGAAGACAGCAGATGTCGTCGCTTGCAACATACGGCCAAAGGGAATGGAACGCCTTCGCCTGACCTATGAAGATCTGGCTGAGGTCAATCCTGCTATCATCTACCTGAGTATGATCGGATTCTCACAGCGCGGCAGATATGCCCGCTCTCCGGCGTTCGACGAGCTGATTCAGGCTGCCATTGGCTTGCCCTGGGCGATTGCCGCAAACACAAAGGCTGAGCCGCGCTATGTTCCACTCAACATTGCAGACCGATCCGTCGGCCTCTACGCGTTCGGCATCATCACAACTGCACTTTTCAACCGCGAGAAGACAGGGAGAGGACAGCAAATCGACGTTCCGATGTTCGAAACCATGGTCCCGTACATATTAGGGGACCATCTCTACGGACATAAGTTCCTACCGCCGAAAGGCGACTTTGGCTATCCCCGCATTCTCTCACCCTCTCGTCATCCTTTCAAAACGAAAGATGCATATGTCTGCTGCACGATATACAACGATCATCATTGGCAGGCCTTTCTCGAAATTGTCGGTCAAAGCGAGTTGTGGGATACCGACCCGCGCCTGACAACGATAACTACGCGAACGGCTCACAGTGAAGAATTGGGAAATTTCGTGAAGGAGGAGTTGGCAAAGAAAACAACTGCAGAGTGGAAGGATCTACTAACGGACGCTGACATCCCGGTATTTCCCGTGCACACGTTCGACAGCCTTTTGGAAGATCCGCACTTGCGGGACATTGGGTTCTTCAGCGAGGTGGAGCATCCGACGCTGGGAACTATTCGGGAAACCGCGGTGCCCAGCGAATGGCATGGAACGCCCCCATCCAATTACCGGGCCCCTCCCATGCTTGGAGAACACAGTGCCGAGATTCTGTCGGAAATTGGCTACTCGGCGGAGGAAATTGGGGAGTTGCTGAAACAGCCTGCCTCGTAGAAGGGGCCTGACCGCGAGGGTTCCCCATGGCATCAGGCAAGATCGATATGGTGACATGGTGAAACACCGGCAACTCGTGCAAACGAGCCTAGTATTACGCTGCGTGCTCCAGAATAGTGCTAATCGTATCGACGATTTCCTTACTGCCACTTCCTGGACCGAAAACAGCCTTCACACCGATTTCTTCTAATTTCGGGATATCTTCCGCTGGGATAATACCGCCGACAATCACAGGAATGTCTTCTACACCCTCTTCTCTCATCAGCTCCAAGATCCGTCTACACAACTCGTAGTGCGCACCCGATAGCAGGCTTAGGCCGATGACATCCACATCCTCTTCCAAGGCTGAGCGAACAATCATCTCGGGCGTTTGTCTGGCACCAGTATAGATCACCTCAAAACCGGCATCGAGTAGCATTCTTGCAACGACTTTGGCTCCGGCTTCATGTCCATCAAGACCAGGTTTTCCAATTAGTACGCGCGCAATGTTTGACATCAATTTTCTTTCTCACACAACGTTTGGAGCTTGATATTCACCAAACACCTCTCGTAATTCATCAAAAATTTCCCCAACCGTTGCTCGAGCACGGACAGCTTCAAGGAAGCTGGGAACAATATTTTCCCGATTACCCATATTCTTTGCTTCTGCAACCCGGCGCACTTCGGCCAATGCCGCCGCCGTTCGTTTCTGATCACGGTTCGTACGCGATTCTTTTAGACGATCGATTTGCCGTTGCTCGGCTTCCGGATCGCCTTTGAAAATGTCGATTGGGGTTTCCGTTTCCCGGATATGCTTGTTGACGCCAATCAGAGTGCGCTCACCCGATTCGACTTCAGTGAACTGGCGATACATACCGTCAGACATTTCCTTCAAATAGAAGCCGTTTTCAATGGCCGCAGCCGCCCCGCCCATGTCTTTGACCTGCCGGTAGCATTCGTTGGCTTTCTCTTCGATCTGTGTTGTCAGACTTTCGACAAAGTAGCTGCCTCCCATGGGATCGGCGGTTTGTCCCACGTAGCATTCGTCATGCAGAATATTTTTTATCAACGTCGCTATTCGTGCGGATTCATAGGTTGGCAAAGCCAGCGCTTCGTCATAGGCGGGAACAACGATATTGTCAGCACCGCCCAGCAACGCCGCCAACACATGCATTGTTGTTCGCGTGATATTGTTCAGCGGTTCTTGCGCCGTCAGCTTGTCCCCTGCGGTGAAAACCGTGGTTCTCAGAGCCAGTATTCGTGGATCATCTGTTTTCAGGTGCTCGCCGGCGATCTTGGCCCACAAGCGACGGACCGCACGGAACTTCGCCACTTCCTCAAACAGATCATTGTCGGAAGACATATGCAGGTGCATTCGCGGGACAAAGTCTACCGGATCGACTCCCTTGGCCAGGGCCGCATCGATGTAACAAAGTGAATTCGCGATACCGAACCCGACTTCTTGCGACGCACTAGCGCCCCCCCACCGCATTGTCGTCGTGCAGTTGTATTGCGGTGCCCATTTCGGCAATTTCTTGCAGATGTACTCCGTCACATCGGATGATATGTCGATGGCCACTGAAGGCGAGAAAATATAAGTGCCGCGCCCGGTGTATTCCTTGATCGGATCGTTCTGAATTTGGAAGTGCATGTCCTTGGGGTCATGTCCCTTGGATTCCGCCAGGGCATGAAACATCGCCAATATCCAGGGAGAGTTACAATTGCCGACCGTGGCGAGACGCATTTCATCCAACGGGATGGTCTCAAGGGCCCGATGCAAGTCATCGCAGGTATCCACCGCCAGACCAACCTTCCCGACCTCGCCGGCAGCCAGCGGCGCATCAGAATCGAGGCCTATTTGTGTCGGCAGGTCCATCGCAAGAGTAAGTTCGCGCGCACCGGATGCATAAAGAGCCTTATAGCGTTCGC
>PCBT01000099.1 GCA_002731375.1 Rhodospirillaceae bacterium
ACCGGCACCAGTTGCAGCCAGTCCAGCACCTCCTCCATCCGCTGGATCGCTGCCGGACTTGGTATCGGCGGCTTCACCTCAACATCCTCGTAGCCATAGGCCGTGTTCGGATCAGGCCTGTAGTCCGGCCAGCTAGTCAGGAAGGGGCGCTCATAGCGATTGCCTTCCAGTAACCGGCGCAGGACGCTGGCGGCCTCATTCAGCCTTGTGATCACCTCGGCCATGTCCATCCATCAGCCAGATATTTCTTCGTCGATCAGCCGGTCCAGATACCAGCGCGCCTTTTCCAGATCGACCACCCCGCCCTTCTCCTCGCAGCGGATGATGTACTTAAGGTAACTTCGCTGCATCTACCTCCTTCCCTCAGTTTGAGGAATTTCTTAGCAATATCGCCTGTCAATTTAAAAGAAGATTCGCGTTTTTTTAGGCTCGACCGTTTTGTTAAGTTTGAAGTACGTTTGTCATAACAATCAACAATAGGAATGTAGGCGAATGAATAACGGCGACATGCGGTTGAGTAGCGACAGAGCACTGGCACGCGATGCCTTGGCGAAGGCCATGCACGGTATGTGCCTTTGGGAAGCGGATTTTATGGATGACATCAAGACCGCCCTGAACGCTGACCCTGATTTCGCAATGGCCCATGCTGTCAGGGCACTCGCGCTTACTTTTGGTCGCCATAAAAAATATATTCCGATGATGCAAAGCGGTCTCGAAAAAGCGAAGGCCGGTTGCGCGCCGTTAAGCGCACACGAAAACGCCTATATCGAAGCGCTCGAACATGCGGTCGACCTGCGCTCGGACCTGGCATTCGAAGTCTACAAGTGCATTCTCGATGAACATCCTTGCGATATGTTTATCCATCGGATGGCCCAGATGGATCTTTTCAATTTCGGCCGAAAAACGGATATGTACGAATTAGTGGAGAAGGCGGCTCCGCACTGGTCGCCTGAGATGAGGGACTACCCGATCTTCATGGGCAACCGTGCCTTCGCTAATGAAGAAATGCTGCATTACGCCGAGGCCGAGCGTTATGGTCGCGAAGCAATCGAACTGAATCCGAGCGATCCATGGGGAGCTCATGCAGTGGCGCATGTTTTGGTCATGCAAGGCCGAGTTGAGGAAGGTGTGGATTGGCTCGAGGGCTTATGCGGCAACTGGGCTGGAAAAAACCAGATCGTCCACCACGACTGGTGGCACTTGTGTCTCTTTCTGCTGGAACAGGGCGACCACGAACGTATCCTGGAGCTCTATGACAGCAAGGTATACAATCTGGAATCACCGCTAACGAAGGCTATGCCGGATAACGTCATCGACGTTACGAATGCTGCGTCCCTGCTGCTGCGGCTGGACTTGCGCGGCGTTGATGTTGGAGAGCGCTGGCAGGTAGTGGCGGAACCTGCAGAGGGTCGCATCGACAATCATGTCAATCCCTTCACCTGCGCCCATGCTGCCATCATCCTGGCCGCCTGCGGCCGTTTCGAGAAAGCAGACGAGTTGATCCGCTCCATGACGGAATTCGCGGATACTGATGACGGCCCGTGTGGCGTATGCATGCGCAAAGCAGCTCTGCCTGTGGCCAAAGCTGCAATCGCCCACCGCAAGGGGGATCATGAGGCTGTGATTGCAGGTTTCATGCCGGTCCGGCATGACCTCGCAGNCATGGGCGGCAGTCAGGCGCAACGGGATGTTTTTGTCCAGATCTTAGTTGATTCCTGCCGTCAACTTGGCCGTAAGGAGGAATTGGCACAATTGGCAAAAGACATCAATACCCTAGGTTTTGAAGCGGTAGACCAACGAACGCTTTACGCCGACGCCTTCGCCGTATAGCAAGAAATTAAATACGTGGCACTGCGTTTGGAATTGCTAATTATGAAATGTGGTGCCGAAGCGGCGGCGAGCGGTGAATTTGGTGTACTCTTGCCGAACACGACTACTTAGATGCCTAAGCGGCTTCTTCCACAACAATCGCTGCAGCTTTTTTACCAATCGTGTTTATCGGTTCGTTCGTATTGCCGCTGATGATTGGTGGCATTAATGACGCATTGGCGATACGAAGACTGGCGATGCCGTATGCGCGCAAAAGGGCGACCATCGTCGAAACTACTTCCAAATCCAAACGGCAACTGCCAGCCGAGTGATAATTGGCTATGCCCCGTGCCCTCACAACCGCTAGGGGCTTCGTCACTGTTGATGGATGTGAACTGGGCAGGACCTCTTCGACCATGGAATTCGGAAGGGCCAATTGATTTGCAATTTAGTAGAAAACGCGCATACCGTGAA
The DNA here is from genome assembly GCA_002731375.1 of Rhodospirillaceae bacterium. Taxonomy (GTDB): domain Bacteria; phylum Pseudomonadota; class Alphaproteobacteria. Next base: position 2,284 of record PCBT01000099.1, read on the forward strand.
GACTTGCCTTTCCGTCGTAGCTAATGCGCAAGAATTTATATTCGAACTCTGACGGTGCAATACGATCTGCGCTTTTGATGTGAACCGAACCATCGCAATCGGGACGCAGGAACACCGGACTGAAAGCGAAGGCGGAGTTGGGGGGGAAGCTAATGCGCTCTGGACTACGAGTGAGACCACTCCATCTGAACATATTTATTTGAACGAGTTAAAGCTGATATTTTTTTCTAAGTTGTTGAAAAGGCTAAAACGCGAAGCGCGGTCCGCGCCTCCAGCCCCTTCCCAGTTGGCTCAGTTCACTTTACGGCCCCGCCAGCGCCGCAACCACTTTACCTCCAGACGCCGGCGCCATCGGCGTACCGTGGGCAAATCGTAGGACAGCACCAGTAGACCCAAGGGAAACATCCAAAATCCAAGGATGGGAAGAAAGCCGAGGATGCCGCCAAACAGCAACAGCACGCCAACACACAACCGTAGCCAGCGCGGAAAGCGGTGCACGGAATGCTGAATCCGGAGGTAATAATCGTTGGTCATGGCCCTGCCTATCACAAATCGCGTACGGCGGAGCGGCAAATATGACCGTTTTTCTGTTGGTACTGGTCTTAGCCACCGCATTGATGCATGCCAGTTGGAACGCCATTGTTAAAGTGGTTTCCGACCGCCTGGTCTCGCTGGCCCTGGTCAATTTTACCCATACCCTAATCGCCCTCGCCGCCCTGCCCTTCGTCGGCCTGCCAAATTCGGAAAGCTGGCCATACCTAATCGCCTCCGTGGTGATCCACCAGGCTTATTACGCCGGCTTGGTGATGCAGTACCGTTTCGGCGATCTTGGCCAGGTCTACCCTCTGGCCCGCGGCGCCTCGCCTTTGTTGGTAGCGGCGGCAGCCTGGATCTGGGCTGGCGAGGCTCTGGGGCCCGGCGCCCTGATGGCGATCCTGTTGATCACAGGCGGTATTATGTACCTGGCCCTATCCGGACGCGGCCAAGGGGGTAACCGCCTGGCCGTCGCCTGGGCGCTGTTCACAGCCCTGACCATCGCCGGTTATTCTGTGGCCGACGGCCTGGGCGGGCGGGCCGCCGGCGATACCCTGGCCTATATCGTCTGGCTATTCCTGCTCGACGGACTGCCCCTGCCCCTGGTCTTGCCATTGTTGCGCGGTCCGGTGGAGCTTGCTGCGTCCTTGCGCCGTTACTGGCTACCGGGTCTGTTTGGCGGAGTACTATCCTCGACCGCCTATGGCGTGGTAATCTGGGTGATGTCCCTGGCCCCCTTGGCGATTGTCACCGCCCTGCGGGAAACCTCCGTGATCGCCGCGGCCCTGATCGGCATGCTGTTTCTCTCGGAACCCTTTGGCGGCCGCCGTATCCTGGCCACCTGTCTGGTGGCGTTGGGTATTGCCGTATTACAGTTCAGTTAGCTAAACCGTATTTAGGGGCATCTTTAGGTAGGAGACGCCGTTCTCTTCCGCTGGCGGGAACTGACCACCACGGATATTGACTTGTACCGAAGGCAATAACAGAGCCGGCATATCCAACTCATTGTCCCGCGCCGTGCGCATGGCGACGAATTCCTCTTCGTCAACGCCGTCCTTCATATGCTTGTTATTGGCCCTTTGCTCGGCCACAGAGGTCAACCAGCGGAGTTTCCGCCCACCGGGCCCGTAATCATGGCACATGAACATGCGGGTTTCGGGGGGCAGTGCCAGCAGGCGCTTGACCGAATGAAACAGGGTGCGGGCATCACCGTCGGGAAAATCACAACGGGCGGAGCCGAAATCGGGCATGAAGATCGTATCGCCAACAAATACTGCATCCTCAATCAGATAACAGATGCAGGCGGGCGTATGGCCCGGCGTGGACCAGACCTGGCCCGATGCAGCGCCAAAGGCAAAGCGTTCACCTTCCGCGAACAGATGATCGAACTGGCTGCCGTCGGTGGTAAATTCATCGCCCAGATTAAAGACCGCCTTAAAATTCTTTTGCACTTGGCAAACGCCCTGACCGATACCGGTCCTGCCGCCCAGTTGCTCTTTCAGATAGGGCGCGGCGGTGATATGGTCCGCATGGGGGTGAGTTTCCAGAATCCAATCCACCACCAGATTGTGATCGCGGATATGAGCCACGATCTCGTCGGCGGCGGCGGTTGCCGTGCGCCCGGATTTGGGATCGTAATCCAAGACACTGTCAATAATTACGCAGTGCCCCGCCATCTCTTCTTCCGCCACCACATAGGTGTACGTATTGGACGTAGGGTGAAAAAAATAATCTATCCGCACGTTCGCCATTTGATGCTCCCCCAAACGCCCACGAGTTTAGGCCGTAAATCCTTGTCTTAGGCTATCAGAAAACTCTCGGGCACGAACGCGAATACTGACGCGTTTCCAGTCAACAGGGGTACAACCTATTTCAGGGCGTCGAGGGCCTGTCGAATCCGTTCCGCCAGCTCCCGCGCCGGAAATGGTCTTCCAAGCATAATCACATCATCGTCAAAGGCACCGCGGCAGGATTACATCGATCAGCAGGAAATCAATACTATCGGACACCGCCATCAACCGTAGCGCGGTTGGCCCATCGCCTGCCTCCAACACGGTATAACTCAGGTGCCGTAGCACCAAAACAAGGAAATCCCTAACGTCCGCATCGTCCTCGGCCGCGATGAAAATCGCCACCGCCTCACCAAGCCGACAAACTAGCTTTGTCAAGCTCGCCACCGGTCAATCCACGCGGCAACTCACCCATGGAGACCAAAACGGCTGCATCCCTTGGCTAACATACTCTAGCACTCCGCGCTAATAGTCCGCTCCTTAGCGAGTATTCATTCGCGCCTAATTATACCTTAAATAGATTATATCCTTCAGCCTGATTTCGTCAGAAATCATACAAAACCTTGTATTAGATGAATTGGCACCCTGGCTTGACCCTACCCACCACGTCTGATCTAAAGTTGCCATGATATCTTCCACAGCAGCCGCGCCGTCTCTGGGCCGTGATATCAAAGTCATGGGCCTGGTTGGCGTCGCCCATTGGGTCAGCCATTTTTATCATTTGGTCCTACCGGCCGTGTTCCTGCTGCTGCACGACGAGTTCGAGGTCTCGTTCGCCGCGCTCGGCCTGCTGACCGCGCTGTTTTATGGCGCCTCGGGCCTGGCACAGACGCCGGCGGGGTTCATGGTCGACCGCTATGGCGCGCGCCGTGTCTTGCTGGCCGGGTTGGCGCTGCTATCCGCCGCCACCCTTGCCTGTGGTCTGGTCGAGTCTTACTGGATGCTGCTGCCGCTTGCCATCCTGGCCGGCATCGGTAACAGCGTCTTTCATCCCGCGGATCTATCGATCCTGACGGCGAAAATCAGCCCCCACCGCCTGGGCCGCGGTTATGCCACCCATGCGCTATGCGGCAATCTGGGTTGGGCCGCGGCGCCCACCTTCATGATCACTATCTCGCAGATTTGGGATTGGCGCGTCGCCATCATCTGCGCCGGTCTGATTGGCCTGACCATCGTCGCCGCCTTTCTGATCTGGGGTGCAGATCTGGAGGACACACCGGACGCTTCCGCCAAGGTCGAGCATATCCCAATGGGCCGGCTGATGGACAATGCGCGGCTGTTACTTTCGGCCACCATCATCTCGTGTTTCTTATATTTCGCCTTCCTGGCGGCGGCCTTGATCGGCATTCAAAGCTTCGGCATACCGGCCATAATCAACATGTACGGCCTGACCCTGGCCGAGGCCAGCCACGGCATCACCGGCTTTCTGCTGGGCACGGCGGTGGGTATTTTTTTCGGCGGCATCCTGGCTGACCGCACGGACCGCCATGACCGCATCGCCATCTTCGGCATGGTCGTCTCAGCTCTGTTCATCTTCTATATCGCGATGACGGCCGGTCTGGGCCCGGCAATGCTCCTAGGCCTATTGGTCGCCGGCGGCGTGGCCTCGGGCGTGACCACGCCATCGCGGGACATGCTGGTCCGCGCCGCGGCCCCCAAAGGCGCCTCGGGCCGGGTTTTCGGTTTTGTCTACTCCGGTCTCGACCTCGGTTCCGCCCTGGTTCCCCTACTGTTGGGCTGGGCCATGGATCAGGGTTACCCGGCGGCGGTGTTTTATGCCACCGCCGGCTTCCTCGCCGTCACCACCCTGACCGTCGTGCAAGTGCGCCGCCAGGTCGTCACCGCGGAGGACCCCGCCTAATCATTCAGATCGCTGCGCATGATATGGCAATCGGGCCGCTTGAAGACATCCGGCTGCAGCGTGGTGCCCAGGCCGGGGCCTCCGGGAGCCCGGATCATGCCGTTTTCCACAGGCGGCAATTCCGTCACCAAATCCTGATACCAGCCATAATAAAAGGCCCGCACCATTTCCTGGATCAGGGCGTTAGTGGCATTGAGCGAATGATGCACCGAGGCGGTCAGCAGGACGGGCCCAGTGCAGTCGTGGGGCGCCACGGGGCGATGCCAAGCCTCGGCCATTGCCGCGATCTTGCGCGCCTCGGACAGGCCACCGCACCAGCTTAGATCGTACATCACATAGTCGCAGGCTTGTAGCTCCAACAGCTCGCGGAACTCGCCACGCATGCCGATGGTCTCCGACGCGGTGGTGGCGATGCGGGTGGAATCGGCGAATTCCTTCAAACTGCGCAAATTACTCATCTTGATGGGATCCTCGAACCAAAACGGCTCGAACGGCTCTAGGGCCCGGGCGATCTTCTTGGCCTGAGGCAGATCCCAGAATGCGTGCAATTCCACCATGATGTCCATTTTTGAGCCAACCGCATCGCGGATCTTGCGGAACGGTTCCAGCGCGGTATCCATATCGGCGGGGGAGATATAATGCCCGCCGGATGCCTCCGCCGCATAGTCAAACGGCCATATCTTCATGCCGGTGATACCCATGTCCAGCAAGCTGACGGCCAGTTCATCCGCGTTTTGGAGAAAGCCCCGCAAGTCTTCATATGGCCCCTCCGTGTTCTCGCCCGAACTGCCGCTGGGCAGGTTGAAGCTCGCCGTGCTCTGCTTGACTTGATTGCGGACATATTGATAGCCGGCGCAGGTATTATAGACCCGGATTTGATCCCGGCTGGCACCGCCCAATAATTGATAGATCGGCTGATTGGTGGCCTGGCCCCAAATATCCCACAGGGCGATATCGACACCAGAATTGCCCCGGATCTCGGCCCCGGAGCCGGTAAAACCCACATAGCCGGTCAATACCTTGGAATGATAGTCGATGCACAACGGATCCTGGCCCAACAGGTGCTTGGCGGCGAAGCCGTGAATATGGGCCTCGGCAGAGGGAACACCGTAGAAGATTTCACCCAGGCCAGTCAGGCCTTCATCGGTATGCACCAGAACCCACAGCAGATTGGGGAATTCCTCCAACCGAACGGTCTCGATCGCGGTGATTTTCATCTCTAACTAATCCTTCTACTATGCGCCCAGCGTACTGTTGTTTGGTTTGGTATTCAGGAAAACATGAAACATATTTTGGACGGTATTGTCGTTATCGATTTTACCCAGGTCGTTGCCGATGCCGCCAGGCAGCAGAATATCGATCAGCAACTGATCAAACCGCTGTTCTTTTGATAGACAACCCAGCGCATCCTGCGCCTGACTGAACGGAGTCACCTGATAGCCAAACGTGAGCAGGATCCGCTCGGCGATGTGGCATTGCGGGCCACTGGTGCAGGCGCCGTTCTCTTCACTTTGCCGCTCATGAAATTCCCATTACTCGAGGAAAATCGACCAATAGGAAAATCTTACTTTCCGCAAATTAAAACCAATATATTTCTGACAATAAATAGCACTCTGGCCGCCCGCATTCTAATCTAGTTCCCGATTCTCGAACGGCGATATCCAGCAAACACCCGCGCGAACCAGTAATCGGAGAAAAACGTGAGCAATTCCGAAGCAGCAAACAGCAAACTCATCGGCCGGCCCGGCTCTCGCTGGAATTTGTTGACGCCGGCGCTAATCCTGGACCTGGATGCATTGGAAGCCAATATCGCCGCCATGGCAGACTGGGCCAAGGCTGGCGGCTTCGCATTGCGTCCCCATGGTAAGTCCCACAAATCACCCGACATCGCCCGGCGCCAGGCAACCGCTGGCGCCGTTGGCCTGTGTTGCGCCTCGTTAAGAGAGGCGCAGGTGATGGCAGCGCACAACATTAAGGGCCTGTTGATCACCACGCCACTCGCGCCGGGCAAGGCGCCGCTGGTTATTGAGCTGATTAAGAATGGTGGCGATGTGGCTGTGGTCGCTGATCATGCTGAGTTAGTGGCGGCTTATGGTGCGGCGGCGCAGGCAGCGGGCGTGACATTGGACATCTTCGTTGATCTGGATGTGGGCTTGGGCCGTACCGGCACACCGTCGGCCCAGATCGCGATCGAACTGGCCGGACAGATTTCCGCGCACCCTGCGCTAAACTATGCCGGCGTGCAGGGGTATATGGGGCACCTACAGCACATCGACCGTCACGCGGAGCGGCGCGACCGCCTAGACGGAGATACCGTGGATTTACAGGCCAAAGTCGACGCCTTGATCAAAGCTAACCTGCCGCCACCCGTGGTCTCAGGCGGCGGTACGGGTACCCATCGCCTGGACGCGGAATATGGCACCCTGGGTGAATTCCAGGTCGGCTCCTACCTGTTCATGGACGTGCAGTATCTGACAGTGCAGCAGTCGGAGGCAGACGATAAACCTTACGCCGCCTCGTTGTTCGTGCAGACCAGCGTGGTCAACATCAATCACCCCGGCTATGCGGTCACCGATGCCGGCCTAAAATCCTTCGCCACCGACGGCCCCTTCCCCATTATCGCGCGCGGCGCGCCGGCAGGCGCCAGCTACCGCTATATGGGTGATGAACACGGCGCCATTGACTACGGGAGCGGTTCCGAAAGACTGACCCTTGGCGACAGGGTTGAATGCGTTGCCCCCCATTGCGATCCAAATGTCAATCTGTTCAACGACTATCACGTGGTGCGCGGTGATACGTTGGTGGAGATCTGGCCCGTCGCGGCGCGCGGCAACAGCTAGGACCGGCCAAAGACGCCGCGGCCAACGCCATGTTCATCCTGTTGCTTACGGTATTTGTCGATCTGGTCGGCTTTGGTATCATTCTGCCGATCCTGCCATTTTATGCCCTGGCCTACGACGCCACGCCGGTGGACATCACCCTGTTGGTTTCGGTCCATTCCGGCTGCCAGGTCATATGCTCGCCCATTTGGGGCCGGTTGAGCGACCGATATGGGCGCAAGATCATCCTGCTACTAACCCTGGCGGGGGGCGGAATAGCTTTTATCTGGTTCGGCTATGCGGGTTCTCTACTGGGGTTGTTCCTGGCCCGCGGCCTTAGTGGCGCTATGGCCGGCAATATCGCCGTCGCGCAAGCCTACCTCGCCGATATATCGACGGCGGAGCAACGCGCCGGTGCCATGGGCCGGCTGGGCGCGGCCTTTGGCCTGGGTTTCGTGGTTGGGCCCATACTGGGCGGGTTGCTGATCGGACAGGACCCCGGCGCGGGGGACTTCGTCCTGCCCTGCCTGGTCGCCGCCGGGTTTAGCGCGGCGGCGATCCTGCTTGGCCTCTTCCTACTGCAGGAACCGGCCCAACACCGACCCAAAGAACGCCGTCGCGCAAGCTTTGAGGAATTGCGCACAGCCGTCATCTCCAATGGCATCCCGGGGATCATCGGTCTCACGTTACTGGTTACCTTCGCCTTCACGGCCTTGATGGCGCTGTTTCCCCTTTGGTGTCAGACCCGGTTGGGCTGGGGCGCGGCGGAAGTCAGCTATGGCTATGCTTATATCGGCCTATTGGTTGCTGGCATGCAAGGCGTGTTGGTCGGTCCCGTGACCAAGGCGCTGGGACCGCCACGGGTGCTGCTGCTGGGCGCAGTGGCATTGAGCACCGGTTTGCTGCTGATCCCCTGGATCAATAGCATTGCCACCTTTGCCGGCGATGTCATATTGCTGTGCCTGGGGACCTCGTTTTGCCACCCGGTACTAACGGCGATGATTTCCCAACGTGCCGATGGCGATCACCAAGGCACTGTGATGGGCATCGCCAGCTCCATTGCCGCTCTGGGCCGTATCTCCTCGCCTCCCGTGGCCGGTCTGCTGTTTTCTCAGTTGGGGCCGAACTGGCCCATGTTGATGGGCGGCATTATTGTATTACCCGTGGCTGTGGCGGCGGCCTGGATGTCCCTGAGGTTTGAACGGCGGCAAGAATGATCAAGTTTTTCGTCCTACTGATTTCCTTCCTAGCTCTGACAGTTTCCTGGGCCGAGGCAGCACCGGCCATCACCATGCACGGCGCACCTAAATATGGCCCTAATGAAGGCCATTTCGCCTATGCCAATCCCGACGCGCCCAAAGGCGGGCGGCTGGTCCTGGGGCGGGTTGGCAGCTTTGATAGCCTACAGCATTTCATCGTACGCGGGGCCCGTGCCGATGGCCGGCGGCTGAGCCATCAAAGCCTCCTCGCCCGTGCCTACGACGAACCATTCTCACTCTACGGCCTGATCGCGGACGATGTCTCCACCCCGCCCGACAGGTCCTCGGTCACGTTTCATCTACGTCCCGGCGCCCGCTTTCATGACGGTAGCGAGATCACCGTCGGCGACGTGATCTTTTCGCTGAAAATTCTACGCACGAAGGGCCGGCCCAACCATCGATTTTACTACGGCCAGGTCGCCGCCGTCGAACGGCCAGGTCCCCGCACGGTCAGCTTCCGTTTCAAGGACAGCCGCAACCGAGAACTGCCCCTGATCATGGGTATGATGCCCATTCTTTCGCGTGCCTGGTTTCAAGACCGGGAATTCGACCGGGTCTCTCTAACCCCGATGATGAGCAGCGGGCCGTATATGGTGGACAAGGTCGATCCGGGTCGTTCCATACACTACCGGCGAATCAAGAACCACTGGATGGAAGATCTACCCAGTGGCAAGGGTTTGAATAATTTCAATGTCATACGTTACGATTATTACCGTGACGACAGCGCCATGCTGGAAGCCTTCAAGGCCGGCAAGGTTGATTTGCGCGTGGAATCCGATCCCAAGCTGTGGGCGCAGTCCTATGACTTCCCGGCCTGGCGCCAGGACAAGGTCCAGTTGATGGAATTCGCAAATGGACGCCCGGCGGGCATGTATGCCTTCGCCCTGAACAGCCGCCGCGCAGTGTTTCATGATCCACGGGTGCGCGCGGCCATGGCCTATGCGATCGATTTCAAGTGGCTGAACAAGACCCTGTTCCATGGTGCCTATCGGCGCACACGAAGCTATTTCGAAAATTCAGAACTGGCCGCCACCGGCCTGCCCAGCGCGGCGGAGCGGGCCCTGTTGGCGCCCTTCAAGGACGATCTTCCCAGTGAAATCTTCACCAAGGCCTATGCGCCACCCAGCGCGGATGGCAGCGGCCGGTTGCGGCGCAATCTGCGCACGGCGCGCAAACTGCTTGGCGAGGCCGGCTGGCATATCAAGGATCTAAAACTGATGCATGAAAGCGGGGCTGGGCCGTTTTCATTCGAGGTCATGCTGGTACGGCGGGGCAACGAAAAGCTGGCCCTGCATCTGGCCCGAAATCTAAAGAAACTCGGCATCCAGGTGATGGTACGCACGGTCGATACCGCCCAATACCAACAGCGTACAAACACCTATGACTTCGATGCCATGATCTATTGGTGGGATCCTTCACTCTCACCGGGTAACGAGCAGGCCTTCTATTGGGGCACGGAAGCCGCCAAACGGGAGGGCACGCGCAACTATCCCGGCATCCAGGTGCCCGCCATCGATGCCCTGGTACAAAAGATTTCCGATGCCCAGGACCGCGCCGACCTGGTGGCCGCCGTCCGTGCCATGGACCGGGTGCTGCAATGGGGCCATTATGTGATCCCGCTGTTTCATCTAAAAGCTGACCGCATCGCCCTGTGGGACCGTTTTGGTAGACCCAAGGCGACGCCGGTCTATGGCTACCGCCTGGAAACCTGGTGGGAAGATCCCATCAAGGCCGCTAAGATCGGCCAAAACCGTAACTAGAAATTGGAGGAAACGATGCAGACTGGAATATTTATCGGCTTCGACGTTCGCCTGGAAAAACCCGGCATTGCCTGGATTACCTTTAATCAGCCCGAACGTCTAAACGGCATGACGCCGGCGGTGAAGCGCGACCTGATCGAAACCCTGCACCAGGCACAGATGGACAGCGCCGTGCGCATCATCGTCATCACGGGTACGGGCCGGGGTTTTTGCGCTGGCGATGATTTGAAATCCTATTCCAAGGGCCTGGAGGCCGAACAGGGCCTGGTGCCGCCCATTTCCCCCGGCCATGACACCCCAATCGGCACTTATGCGGGCCTGCGCACGGTCAGTCAGGAGCTGAACCGGGTAATCCGCAGCATCGACAAGCCGACCATCGCGGCCCTGAACGGCATCGCCATTCAGACCGGCTTTTCCCTGGCGCTGGCTTGTGATTTCCGTATCGCGGCGGAAGAAGCCAAAATGGGCAGCGCCACGTTACGTTTCGCCCTGCTGCCCGATGAAGGCGGCCAACATCTGCTGGTCCAGCACATGGGCCTGGCCAAGACCCTGGATTTCCTGATGCGCAAACGCATCGTTTCTGCGGGCGAAGCCCTTGATCTGGGCCTGGTGCACGAAGTGGTCCCCGGCGATCAACTGGCCCAGGCGGCGGGCGATCTGGCGCGTGAGTTAGCCGACGGGCCACAGGTCGCCATGCGCCTGTTGAAGCGCTCGATCTACAATGCCGCCGAGCTGACATTCGAGCAGTCTTGTGACGAGATTGCCGCCAGGACAGCCGTTGTCGACTATCACCCCGACGCCCGCGACGGCATCGCCTCGTTCGTCGAAAAACGAGTACCGAAGTTCAATGCCTGGCTGGAAGAAGATTAACTCAGTGCTCGGCCAGGGCCAGCTTCAGGCCCAGAGCGACAAAGGCACCAGCGAAGGCGCGGCGGAACCAGGCCATCACCCTTGGTCGGGAAATAATGCTGTCGCGCACGGCGGCGGCGAACAGACCATATACGATAAAAACCGCGAAGGTCATGGCCATGAAGACCACGCCCAGGCCCAGCATGCGCCAGGCGCCGCCGCCCGCGCCGCTTGATACGAACTGCGGCAGGAAGGCCAGGAAAAATATCGAAAGTTTTGGGTTGAGGATATTGATAAGGATGCCCTTGACGATGACGCCGCCCATGGAACAGCTGTCCACCTCCGCCTCGACCGCCAGCGCGCCCTTTTCCTGTAGAATAGCCCAGGCCATGTACAGCAGGTAAGCGACCCCAAGATATTTGACGACCTCGAACGCCACGGCGGAAGCATGCAGCAGGGCGGCCAGGCCCAATACCGTTGCCGCGATATGGGGCAGAATACCAAGGGTACAGCCGAAGGCCGCGACCACGCTGACCATTGCGCCACGCGAGAGACCATGCGCTAAAGTGTAAAGCACGCCGGTACCGGGCACGATGACGACAATGAACGATGTGATCAGAAATTCCGTACTCATGACGAAGGATGCAGTGCGATTTCCAGCCAGAAGCTTTCGGCGAAGAGATCCACCGCCTCAGTCAATGCACCGGCCTCACCGCCGTTATCCGACCGCTCGGATTCGATCATGGCCAAATATCTCTGCTGTCCCGGTCCGCCGCCATAGATCTGCCGCTCGGATGTCATAATGCCCGAGATTTCTTCATCCACCGCATAGAGGCGCACGCGGTAAACGCCAGCCATGGCCCCAACCGACGGCAGCCATTCCTGCGACAAACGAGACACGGCATCCTCCGCCATATTAAATCGGAAGGTCCGTATATACGGCGCTTCCATCGGCGCAGCTTGCCCGGTCTCGGCCAACAGGCTGTAAATATTGCGCGATGGATTGCGGAAGTAGGTCAGAGCTTCCTGGGTCCAGGGGGTGGGGTCGTTCAGGCGCGCCATGTAGGCATCCGAGGCGAACACCGAGGCCGCATCGGTTTCGTAAAACATCAGGAAGCTTGGCGCTTCGCCAATCCCCCGATAACGGCGGCCAAGGTTGAAACCAGGTATGGAGATGCGCTCGGGGATATGTTCGCAATTATGCCATTCCTGAAAACGCAACAGATTGGCCGGCTCGATATCGGCCCAGAATGCCATCAACCCCTGAGAACCCTCGCGTTTCATACTCAACTCCCTACCGGTGATAATCCAGACCCATTTCGCGATAGCGTTCGGGGTCATCCTGCCAATTGTCGCGCACCTTGACGAACAGGAACAGATGCACGGTGCAGCCAAAGATCTCGGCCATCTCCTCCCGCGCCTCGGCGCCAATCTGTTTTATTTGCTGGCCGCCCTTGCCCAGCACGATAGCCTTTTGCGTATCCCGGCGTACATAGATCACCTGTTCGATACGCAGGGCGCCGCCCTTGACTGTTTTCCAGGACTCAGTCTCCACGGTGGAAGCATAGGGCAATTCCTGATGCAGGCGCAGGAACAGCTTTTCCCGGGTGATCTCTGCGGCCAGCAGACGTTCCGAGATATCCGCCAGTTGATCCTCCGGATAATGCCACGGCCCGACAGGCAACCTGGACGCCAGGGCCGCCAATAGATCCGCGACGCCATCGCCCTTCAGGGCAGAGATCATGAAGACCTCCGTAAAGACGCCTTCTTCGTGAAGCTTCTCTGCCAAGGCCAGCAAATTCTCCCTGCGCACCAGGTCGATCTTGTTGATCACCAGGGTCGCCGTCATGCCTTCCTGCTTTAGGCCGGCGATGATGACCCTGGTATTGCCGTCCATGCCACGGTCCGCATCTACCAACACAGCCCGGATATCGGCATCCGCGGCGCCGCTCCAGGCAGCGGCCACCATGGCTTTTTCCAGTCGCTGTTTGGTCTTGGCGAAGATACCCGGCGTATCGACGAAGACAATTTGGGCATTTTCGTGGATGGCGATGGCGGTGATCCGGGCCCGCGTGGTCTGTACCTTTGGCGTGACGATGGAAACCTTGCTGCCGACCAAGGCGTTGGTCAGGGTCGATTTTCCCGCGTTGGGCGCGCCCAGCAAGGCGACGAAGCCGCAACGCTCAGGTCCATGGTCGTGTTCTATTTCGGCCATGCTATTTCGCCTTCTTACCTCCATCCTCACCCCAGTCCGGCAATTTATCGAGAACTTTCAACATCGCACGCGCCGCTGCTTTTTCGGCCTCCTGGCGGGAGCCGCCCTGTCCTTGTGCGGCTTCCAGGCCGTCGACCCGCACCTCCACCGTGAAGGAGGGCTCATGATCGGGTCCCTCTTGCGAGACGATCTTGTAGCCAGGCGGTTCGCCGCTGCGGCCTTGGATCAATTCCTGCAACTCGGTCTTGGGGTCCTTGCCGGCAGCACCGCTGTTGGCCATGAAGCCGGCCCAATAGCGCAACACGAACGCCTCCGCCACCGCGAAACCACCATCAAGATACAACGCGCCAATCACCGCCTCGCAAACATCGGCCAGGATAGCCGGTTTGTCCCGCCCGCCCTGGCGCGCCTCGCTCTTGCCCATCAGAATATATGGCCCCAACCCAATCAGACGCGCGGCATCGGCGACGGTGCCACGGCGCACCAAGGTGTTAAAGCGAACCGCTAGGCCGCCCTCGTCCGCACCGGGGTCGTCATGATACAGGGCGGTGGAGATCACCAAGCCAAGAACCCGGTCACCAAGGAATTCCATGCGCTGATAGTCCCGTCCGCCCTGACGGCGGCGGCCCAACGAGGGATGGCTCAAGGCTTCCGCCAACAGCTCCGGTTGCGCGAATTGGTGTCCCAACAGGGGATAGAGATCAGATAAATCCCGCTCGCTCACGGCTTAACCGAAACCGTCGAAGAAGCGGCTAAAACGGATCGCCGAAGGCCATTTCCAGATTTCCCAGATACGAGCGCTGCCATCGACGGAAAAGAAAATCATATCAGCGCGGCCAACCAGGTTTTCGGCTGGAACAAAGCCAACATGTTCGAGGAAACGGCTATCCGTGGAATCGTCCCGGTTATCGCCCATGGCAAAATAATGATCGGCGGGCACTACATAGACATTGGTGTTATCGGCCATGCCCCGGGGCTGTAGATCCAGGGTCAGATAGCTCCGCCCGTTTGGCAGGGTCTCCCGGTATTGCCGCACCTGGCCATAGCGGGCACCGCTGTGCTTTTGCACGAAATCATCGACCCGCTCCCTCTTAACCACCTTGCCGTTGATAATTAGGACGCCCTCGCGGACCTGAATGTGATCTCCCGGCAGGCCAATGATCCGCTTGATATAGTCGGTGGAATTGTCAGTCGGCAGCTTGAACACCGCGATATCGCCACGCGCCACCGGAGCGCTATTGATCCGGCCACTGAATAATGGCGGACTAAGCGGCATGGAATGCCTACTGTAGCCGTATGGGAATTTCGAGACGAAAACATAATCACCGATCAATAAAGTCGGCAGCATGGAGCCCGAGGGGATATTGAAAGGCTCATAGGCCACCGTCCGGATCACCAGAGCAATCAAAACAGCATAGACCACGGTCTTGACGGTCTCGCGCCAGCCTTCATGTTTATCGGCTTTACCGTCCGAAATTTGTTCTGAATTCATCTTAACCATATCGAGTTTAGGGATGTGTCAGATCACCTGATCGCCGCCACCCTCCGGATCAGCGGGCACGACCGAGATAATAACAACGGCCTGGCCCAAGGGGGGTTCATCGGTCAACGTCAGATCAATTTGCGCCTTCATGCCCGTTGGCGTCAGTTCTTGCAAGCGTTTCAAGGCGCCACCTGTCAGCTTCATGCTGGGCTTGCCGCCCGGCAGATTGACCACGCCCAGGTCGCGCCAATAGACGCCACGGCGAAAACCCGTGCCCAACGCCTTGGAGCAGGCTTCCTTGGCAGCGAAACGTTTGGCATATGTTTCCACCCGGTTGCGCCGGCGCTCCGCCTTCTGGCGCTCCAACGGGGTAAAGATGCGCTCTATAAAACGCTCGCCAAACCGTTCCAATGTGCGTTCGATACGGCGAATATCGATCAGATCATTTCCAATGCCGATGATCATGCCAAATACCTATTCCCACCAATCAAGCGGAGCGGCTGCCACTGGCCTCGGCACGGGCCTGGTCCATCAGGGCACGCATGCGCTTGATGGCGGAATCCAAGCCACCAAAGATCGCTTCGCCAATCAGGAAATGGCCAATGTTCAACTCCCGCACATTGGTGATCGCGGCGACGGGTCCGACGTTGTCATAGCTCAAACCATGCCCGGCGTGGCATTCAAGGCCAAAGTCCTCGGCCATGGCGGCGGCGGTCACCAAACGCTGCAATTCCGCCTCCCATGTCTCAGGCCCGGCCTCCGCATAACAGCCCGTATGGAGTTCCACCACCGGCGCACCCAGACGAGAGGCCGCGCGCAACTGCCTCTTCTCAGGGTCGATAAACAACGAGACCTTGATACCGGCCTGCACCATTTCGTCCACATAGCGGCGCAGATGGTTCTCCCCACCATGGGCGTCCAATCCACCCTCGGTGGTCAATTCCTCGCGCTTCTCGGGAACGATACAGGCGGCATGGGGATGATGGCGCAGGGCGATAGCCAACATCTCGTCTGTCGCGGCCATCTCTAAATTCAAGGGCAGCTCGATCTGATCACTTAGGCGCTCAATATCCTCGTCCGAGATGTGCCGGCGGTCCTCGCGCAGATGCGCCGTGATGCCATCCGCACCCGCTTCCGCCGCCATGCGGGCGGCACGGATGGGATCTGGATGGGTGATGCCACGGGCGTTGCGGATGGTCGCGACGTGATCAATATTGACGCCAAGGCGTAACGGATTGCTCATATCAAGCTCCAAAACAAGCAGTAGGCGACCTATTTGCCACGTTACGCCCCCCTAACGCAAACTTAGCGCAGACCGCGGCTGCCGGGTTTGACGGCGGGAATAGCCGCCAATTCAGGCGGCAGGTTATCCGCCTCATAGGCTGGCACCTCCAGCCCAACCAGGGCAAAGAGGGGCACGCCGACATCCACCTTGCCGTCCGAACGGTCAACCAGGCAGGAAGCCGCGACCACCTCGCCGCCCAGTTCTTGGATACAGGCAATGCATTCCCGCGACGACAGGCCGGTAGTAACAATATCTTCGGCCATCAAAACGCGCGCACCGGCTGGAATCTCAAAGCCCCGCCGCAGTACGAATTCGCCATCCTCCCGCTCGGTGAATATGGCCGGACAACCCAGTTGCCGTCCCATCTCGTAACCGACAACGACCCCGCCCATGGCCGGCGATACCACCAGATCGATCGTCCCCTGGCCCAAGGTGGCGACGATACGACCGACTAACTCACCACACAGAATGGCGGCCCGGTCGGGATGCATCAAAACCTTGGCGCATTGCAGGTAGGTCGGGCTGCGTAGGTTCGAAGTTAGAATAAAATGCCCTTCCAGCAAAGCGCCGACGTCGCGGTAGTGTTGCAGTACGTCCTGATCATTCATTTGTGCGGTCACTCTCCCTGTCATTCTCTTTGTCTCTCGGCCGAACTAATGTCCGGCGTGGCCCGCAGGGCGGCAATAATATTGGTCAGATGCTTGAGGTCAGCAACCTCCACGTCCACCTGCATTTCGAAGAAATCGGCGCTACGGTCGACCACCTTGAGGTTTGAAATGTTGCCCATGTTCTTGGCTATAACGCTGGACAGACTGGACAAGCTACCCGGCTGGTTAGAGACCACGGTATCGATCCGGCCCACGAATAGCCCAGGGTCTTCCAGATCAAGATCCCAGCGCACATCAATCCAATCGTCGCGCTCTTCCGGCAATTCGGCCAGACGGGCACAGTCAATGACGTGGATATCAACACCCTTGCCGGGATTGACAATGCCAACGATACGGTCACCGGGCAAGGGATGGCAGCATTCACCATAGTGCACGGCCAATCCCGGCGTCAGACCCCGTATGGGAATAGCATGCTCCGCCTCGGCGCCATTCACGGTGCCGCCGGCACCCCGCCGCAACCGGGCTGGCAGCATCCGGTTGATGGCGCCAAACGCCGAGGCGGCGCGCCAGCGCCTCTCACCCGGAAAAATTTTGGCCAGCAGTTGCCTCGACGTCAAATGGCCCTGGCCCAGTTCAATATAAATATCGTCCGCCCTGGCAGCATCGAAGATCAGCAGGACATTATCCAGAGCCCGGTCGGAAAATTCATGACCGGATTCGCGAAACGCCTTTGCTGCGATGGCACGGCCCAGCTTGCGGTATTCCTCCCGCTGTTCAGCCCGGACAAAGCGCCGGATCGCGGCCCGTGCCTTGCCCGTCACGACGAAACTCTCCCAAGCAGGCTCTGGTGCGGTTTTGGTGGAGCGCAGGATTTCCACCTGATCGCCATTTTTCAGCCATGTACGCAGCGGCGCGACGGCCCCGTTCACCTTGCAGCCAACACAAGTATTGCCAATATCGGTATGCAGGGCATAGGCAAAATCCACCGCCGTGCCGCCACGCGGCAGAACAATGACTGCGCCGCGCGGGGTGAAACAAAAAACCTGATCGGAATACATCTCCAGCTTGGTGTGTTCCAGGAATTCCTCTGGGTTATGGGCGTGTTCCAATATCTCCAAAAGGCCCTGCAGCCAACGAAACTGGCTGCCGTCGCCAGGCCCGATATCTTGTTTATATTGCCAGTGCGCCGCCACGCCAAGATCGGCGATACGGTGCATCATGGAAGTGCGAATCTGAATTTCGATGCGGCGGTTTTCCGGACCGATTACCGTTGTATGCAGGGACTGATAGTTGTTCGCCTTGGGTGTGGAAATGTAATCCTTGAAACGGCCAGGTACCATTTTATAGCTGCCATGCACCACGCCCAGAACCTGATAGCAATCCGCCACCGTATCGACGATCAAGCGGAATGCAACGGTATCCGACAATTGCTCAAAGGCGATATGATTGCGTTGCATCTTGTGCCAGATTGAATACGGCGTCTTAACACGGCTACTGACTTCCACCGGAATGCCCGCCGCCTCGCAGGTTTGCTCCAGCTCCGCCGTGATCCGTCCCTGCGGGTCTTCGCCTTCATCGTGCAGGAACTCCAAACGGCGCAGCATGGATTCTCGGGCATCGAGGTTCTGCTCGGCAAAAGCCAGGTCTTCCAATTCCTGTTTCAGACGCTGCATACCCAGGCGTTCGGCCAGGGGGGCATAGATCTCCATGGTTTCCGTGGCGATGCGCAAACGTTTTTCAGGTGAACGCAGGTGGTGCAACGTCCGCATATTGTGCAGGCGGTCGGCCAGCTTCACCAGCAGGACCCGAATATCGTTGGACATGGCCAGCACCAGCTTACGGAAATTCTCCGCCTGCTGATTGGCTTCCGGCTGCAACTCCAACTTAGCCAATTTCGTGACACCGTCCACGAGCTGGCTAATGTCATCACCGAAGGTCTGCTTGATCTCCTCGACCGTGGCCAAGGTGTCTTCCACTGTGTCATGCAACAGGGCGGTGACGATGGTGGCGCAATCCAGCCTGTAATCGGCCAGGATGGCGGCGACCTCGACCGGATGGGAAAAATACGGATCGCCCGAGGCCCGCAATTGAGTGCCGTGCGCCTTCATGGAGAACACATAGGCGCGATTCAGCAGATCCTCATCCACTTGGCTGTCATAGTCGGCGACCCGCTCGACCAATTCAAACTGACGGATCATGATGCGGCCAAAAGTGAGGTTTGCCCAGACAACGACAGCGCCGCGAAAGAGCAATTTTCAATTAAACGTGACCGCTTTCGCGGTTTAAGTATTCGGTTCAATTGCTCGACCCCTAAGAGCCTAAGCGCATTCCCGCCTAACGCGCTTAGTGCGGTGCCGGCTATGTGCCCAATCGCTTCTCGGCGTATGTCGCGGCACCTGCCGCCTTAGGCCGCATCCCCGTCATCCGCGGAATCATCGCCCGGCATTTCACCGAGAGGCGCAGGATCAGCGACCAGAACTTCCGATTCATCGATATTGTCAGCGAATTGGTGGCTCACCATCTGCGCCTCCATATCGTCCTCTTCCGGCTCGTCGACTTCCACATGGCGTTGCATTGTCTGAATGACATTGTCACGGAGGGTATCGGCGGCAATGGTTTCCTCGGCGATTTCCCGCAAGGCGATGACCGAATTCTTATCCCGGTCCTCAGGCACGGTTAACTCGGCACCAGCGGCAATCTGCCGGGCACGCCCTGCCGCGATCAACACCAGATCGAACCGGTTCTGAACCTTATCAATGCAATCTTCTACGGTGACACGAGCCATGGTCGCGATATCTCCATTACGCCGTATGCGAGACGTCTACGGCACCCATTGTCAGGGGCGCTATAAATAAGTCAGCGGCATTGGTATTTCAAGCACCATGTAAAGCACATTCGCCAATAGTGCAAATGGCTTAGAGCTATTTAGTCGCTTATCTCGCGCAATTCCTGGCCAGGCTCCAGTAGCGCCAGCATTTCCGACGCCGTTCGACCCGAAACCGGGTGCCGCCAGCTGGGTGCCAATGCCGCCAACGGCGCCAGCACAAAAGCCCGCCCACCGAGGCGAGGATGGGGCAAATGCAGGCTTCCGGTCGTCTCGCCATCCCCCGTCACATGATCACCATATGCCAAAAGGTCCAAATCAATGATGCGGGCGGCCCAGCGTGCATCGCCGGCGCGGCGGCGGCGGCCCAGACGCACCTCGGTGCGGTGTAACAATGCCAGCAAGGCTTGCGGCGCCAACGCTGTTTCAATATGGGCGACGCCGTTGACGAACCAAGGTTGATCCGACGCCGGTATGGGAGCGGATTTATACCACGGCGAACAGCCCACCAGCCGCACGCCGGCCTGTTGCAGATGCGCCAAGGCGCCGGCAAGAACCTTGATGGGCGGGCCGAATTCAGGCGAGGTCAGATTGCCGCCAAGCCCAATCATGATCATAGGTATTCCCATTCCTGATTTCCGTGTAGAGATTTCCGGCGTCATGGCATTCATGTACAAACCATTGCATGAATAAACATAACGTCTTATTTTTTATTTTTTTATTCAATTAATTTTTAAAAAAGGAATAATTATGAACCAGCCACATGAACGGATTGCCCTTTTTATCGACGGATCGAACCTGTACGCGGCCGCCCGGGCCCTGGGTTTCGATATTGATTACAAGAAGTTACTGGAATTCTTCACAGGCCGCGGCTACATGGTCCGGGCGCTTTACTACACGGCCCTGATCGAAGATCAAGAATATTCCCCGATCCGCCCCCTGGTCGATTGGCTGGACTACAACGGCTATACCATGGTGACCAAGCCGACCAAGGAATTCACCGATGCCACGGGCCGGCGCAAGATCAAGGGTAACATGGATATCGAACTTGCCGTCGATATGCTCGAAATGGCAGACACCCTTGACCACCTCTATGTATTTTCCGGTGACGGCGATTTCCGCCGTTTGGTGGAGGCGGTCCAGCGCAAGGGCAAGCGGGTCACGGTTGTCTCGACCGTGCGTTCGTCTCCGCCCATGGCGGCGGACGAGTTGCGGCGGCAGGCGGATGTATTCCTGGAATTGGAAAAATTGATCCCGCAGATCTCCCGTGTTGGCAACCGCCAACCAGCCGCTGCGGGCAAATTAGCGGAGCCAAAGCAGTCCCCCTTGTCAGATGATGAAGACGCACATTATGCCGACGATGCCTACGGCGACTATGATGACCACTATGCCGATTACGATGACGACGAGAGCAAAAGCGCCTGATGGCGGGAGAGCAACTGGCGGACCCGCCTGCTGATTGTGGCCTTTGCCCGCGCCTGGTGGCCTTTCGCGGAGAGTCTAAGGCAAAAAATCCCGATTGGTTTAACGGCGCCGTCGCCTCCTTTGGCGACCCGGATGCGCGACTGCTGATCGTTGGCTTGGCGCCTGGTTTGTCGGGGGCCAACCGCACGGCCCGGCCTTTTACCGGTGATTACGCCGGCGATCTTTTATATAAAACCCTGGCGGCGCACGGTTTCTCCACTGGCACCTATGACAAGCGCGCCGATGACGGCCTGTACCTGCTGGATTGCCGGATCACCAATGCGGTACGCTGTGTGCCGCCGCGAAACAAGCCCGTCGGTGCCGAAATCAAGACCTGCCGGCAATTCCTGATCGCGCAATTGGCGCAAGCACCTAGACCGAAAACCATCCTGGCCCTTGGGCGGATTGCCCATGACAGCCTACTGACCACCCTCGAGCTGCGCCGCGCCGACTATCCTTTCAGCCATGGCGCCCGCCATGATCTGGGCGATGGCCGGGCCTTGTACGACAGCTATCACTGCTCCCGCTACAACACCAATACCCGGCGCCTGACACCGGAAATGTTCCACGCCGTCTTTACCACAATTCGCGCCGAACTGGATCAAGGTTAAGGTTAGACATCATACTCTAGCGCCAGGCCCAGACAGGTTCGCCTAGATGGGCAACGCGGGTTTGTCGGCCATGAAGGCCGACCTCGCGGAATTGGTAGACCATGGCCGCCGAAGGGGCATGCAGAGCATCGTCATCGCCCATCAACAGGCGGATCACCGGGCGTTCACTTTCGGGGATATCGACAAATTCCGGCGAGCCCGGGCGGTTCAACTCGCGGAAGGTGATGCGGTGAATGCGCGCAACCTCCTGCGGGTTGGCTTCCATTCTGGCATCAATGCCGCCCCAGACCACGATTGGCGTTATCAAATAGCCTGACTGGGTTTGATAATCGTCCAGGACGCCCATGACGGCCTCTTGGCCAAGGCGCAGGTTTACTTCCTCACGCAATTCCCGCAGCGCCCCTTCGATGGGCGTCTCGCCCTCGTCAATACGACCGCCAGGCAAGGCGAACTGGCCCGCGTGGCTGTTCAGGCGCGGAGTGCGTCGGGTCAATACGTAAGCGCCTTCACCCTGATCATCACAAACCAGGGTAATCGCCACGGCGGCATGCTTCAGCCCCTCTGTAGAGGCCCGGGCCCGCGTGAAACCGTCTAGATTGGCGGCAATGCGGGCTCGCATGGCCTCGTCATAACGATAATGTGTATCTTCCATCGTTCCTCAGATAGCCTCTAAATTTACGGTCGGCAAGCATGCCTCGGAACATTAGGGCCAAGCCGCACCGCCGGCTGAGGCCGAGGCCGCCCTGCTGGCCGCATTGCAGGTGAAGCCAGCGCATGCGATGTCGAATTTCAACCTGGCCTGGTCGGTTTGCAAAATGGCAGGTTCGCCATCCTATTTATAGCAACGCTGCGGAAAGCTGGCGCGCCTATGAGAATTTTCTTGGTCCACTGAAAGCAGCTCTAAGCGCGGATAGAATTCAACCCCTGTCGCGCATCAGGCGAGCCTGATCCCGCTTCCAGTCTCGGTCCTTTTCGGTGGCCCGTTTGTCGTGCTGCTTCTTGCCCTTGGCGATGCCCAACAGCACCTTGGCTATACCACGCTCATTGAAATACAGCTTCAACGGCACAATCGTGACGCCGGCGCGGGCAACGGAACTGCTTAATTTGTCAATCTCGCGCCTGTGCAACAGCAATTGCCGAGGCCGCAATGGTTCGTGGTTGTTGCGGTTGCCCGCCTTGTATTCCGGAATATGAGAATTGATCAGGAACAGCCCGTCATCGCGCTCCACCGCATAGGCTTCGCCAATGCTAGCCTGTCCTGCGCGCAGAGATTTCACCTCCGTCCCGGTCAGGATAAGGCCCGCCTCCAGCGTATCGGTGATGAAATAGCTGTGGCGGGCCTTTCTATTTTCGGCAACCGATTTGCTCATGCCGGTTTTCTCAAGAGGCGCTCATTGGATCAATTCAGCAGACCCGCATGCCGGAGGGCGACATCAATCTCCTCCGCCGTATCCTCGGTCAATGGCACCACCGGCAGGCGGGCCTCTGCCTCGCACAGGCCCAGGCGCCAGGCGGCGAATTTTACGCCCGCCGGGCTAGGCTCCAGAAACAGCGCCACATGCAGGGGCATCAGGCGGTCGTGCAATTGCAGGGCCAGAGCGTAATCGCCATCCGTGCAAGCAGCCTGAAATTCCGCGCATAGTTTCGGCGCCACATTTGCGCTCACGGAAATGCAGCCATGGCCGCCCTGGGAATTATAGGCCAAGGCCGTGCCGTCCTCGCCCGAGAGGTGACAGAAGTCGGAGCCGAGCAACAGGCGTTCCCGGCTGACCCGGGCAACATCGCCGGTGGCATCCTTGACGCCAACAATGCGAGGAAGTTCCGACAGACGCTGCATGGTAGAGGGCAGAATATCGACAATGGCGCGGGGCGGTATGTTGTAGACGATAATCGGGATGTTGGAGGAATCGTGCAGCGCCTTGAAATGCTGATACAGCCCCTCCTGGTTCGGGCGGTTATAGTACCCCGCCACATGCAACACCCCGTCCGCACCCGCGACCTGGGCATGCTGGGTCAAGGCCACTGCCTCGGCCGTATTGTTCGACCCCGCACCGGCAATAACCGGCAGGCG
Organism: Rhodospirillaceae bacterium; assembly: GCA_002731375.1. GTDB lineage: Bacteria > Pseudomonadota > Alphaproteobacteria. Next base: position 25,717 of record PCBT01000099.1, read on the forward strand.
GCCCGCCGCCTGCTTGACCACTAGTTCGACCACCCGACCGTGCTCTTCATGAGACAACGTGGGGCTTTCCCCCGTGGTGCCGCACGGGACGATACCGTTGGTGCCTTGCTCAACATGCCAATCGACAAGTTTGCACAGCGCGTCTTCATCCACCTGACCATCACGGAATGGTGTGATAAGCGCAACAATCGAGCCCTTGAACATGGTTCTCTCCTAGGAAAATGCTATTCTGTTATAAGTTTGGCGAACTTAACCCTTTCCCCGGCAAGGGGGCAAGCAGCGAGAATGCATAATCCGTGCCTTAATCGCAATCTTGATCAGTAATATATCGGCTGCGTGCTTTGGCTCCAATATCCTACGCCGCGCCGTTGCGGCAATAATGCTTGCGTTTATATTGCTTATTCCGGGCCTGGCATTGCCGGTGGGTGGCGGCGCAATAGCGCAGATCGCGAACAATTTGCTGTCCCATGACGACCGAGCCTACTACCGCAAGGCCTACCGAGCGGCCAAGAAAAAGGATTGGCCCGGAGCCCATCGCCTGGCACGGCGGGCGAAAGACCCCCTGCCCGCCAAGGCCCTGCGCTGGCTGAATTATCGGGAAAGCGGCAATCGGGTCAGCTTCGCCGAAATTTCCGGCTTCCTGGACGCCAACCCGGCCTGGCCCTCGCGCCGGCGTTTAATCCAGCGGGCGGAAGAGGCGATGGAGAAAAGCCGGGTCAGCGACCAAACCGCGCTGGACTGGTTTAGCCTGCACCACCCGCTGTCGGGGCCCGGTCAAATCCGTCTGGCCGAGGCCATGCTGGCCAACGGCATGCAGGAAGACGGCTTGCAATGGCTGCGCTATGCCTGGATCAACAATGTCTTCGCCCGACGGCAATCGAAAAGGCTGTACCGCCGCTACCGCAAAACGTTCACCATGGACGACCATATTGCGCGCCTGGATCATCTGCTGTGGCAGGGACGCCGCTATTCCGCCCGACGGCTGTACACCGTGGTGCCCAAGAACTACCGCAAACTGGCCGAGGCACGGGAAAGCCTGATGGTGCGGGGGCCGGGCGTGGACAGCAAGATCCGCGCGGTGCCGGCCAATTTATTGAACGACGGCGGTTTGAACTATGAGCGCGTGCGTTGGCGGCGGCGCAAGAATTTGGACAAGACCGCCCGCGAGCTGCTGTTGATACCGCGTCCCGAGCTTGGCCCACGGCCGGAAAAATGGTGGCTGGAGCGCCATATTCAGGCCCGTGGCGCCTTGCGCGAGAAGAATGCGGCACTGGCCTACCGCTTGGCCGCAAGCCATGGCCAGGTGCCGGGACGTTTCAGCTTCGCCCAGGCGGAATGGCTATCGGGCTGGATCGCGCTACGCTTTCTAGACAATAGTGCCCAGGCCCTACGCCATTTCGCCGCGCTCTATAACAATGTCCGCTTTCCCGTTAGTCTGGCCCGGGCCGCCTATTGGGCGGGACGGGCCAATATCGCCATGGGCCGTCCTATCGATGCGAAGAAATGGTACCAGGCCGCCGGGCGCTATCCCTCTACCTATTACGGCCAGCTTGCCATTCAGGCGCTGGGCCCAAAGGCAGTTTGGCGCATGCCGCGGGAGCCGTCTCCACGCGATGGGGTCATGCAGCAATTTAACAGCCGAGAAATAGTTCGATTGAGCCGCATTTTTATGGAGCTGAAGCAGGAGGATCATTTGCGGCCCTTCATCCTGCATTTGGCCCGCAGCGCGGAGGACGCTGATGGGCGCCTGCTGGCGGCCCGCCTTGGCCAGGCCCTGGGCCAGCCGGCCCTGGCGGTTCGGGCGGCGAAACTATCGCTGCGCGCCGGCACTTTGCTACCGCGCACCGGCTATCCCATTTTATCGGACCTGCCGCCCATGCCGGTCGAAGCCGCCCTGGCACATGCGGTCGCCCGCCAGGAAAGCGAGTTTAATCCCCGCGCCGTATCTTCCGCCTCAGCCCGGGGCCTGATGCAGTTGCTACCGCGCACCGCCCGCAAGGTGGCCAAGAAGCTGCGCCTGCGTTATCGCCAGGACCGCTTGTTCGATGGCCGCTACAACATGCGCCTAGGTACCGACTATCTTAGCCAACTGGTCAAGGCCTATCACGGCTCTTACATCATGGCATTGGCGGCCTATAACGCCGGCCCAAACCGGGTGGACCGCTGGCGGCGGAAAAACGGCGATCCACGCAAGGACAATGTCGATCCTATTGACTGGATCGAGGCCATTCCCATTTCCGAGACGCGAAACTATGTACAGCGGGTGCTTGAAAATCTGCAGGTCTACCGTTGGCGTTTAAATCCCAAGGGGGCGAAGCTGGCTTTGCTCCAGGATTTGCACCGCAACCGCCTGCCGCATCCAGATGGCGCATGAATTCCCCGCGCAGGATCTCCAATACCACCGACTTCTCCAAAGCAATGGCGAAGGCCCAGTGCGGGCGGTTCTCCAACAAAGCGACTTCGCCAAATACCTCGCCAACCTTCACGTCCACCAGGGTCTTGGATTTTCCGTTTTGCGCCGCAACACAGATTCGGACCAAACCGCTGCGTAGGAAGTAGACCAACGCGGCGGCATCACCTTCATCAAATACATCTGAACGGCTCAAAATTTCTGCGGGTGAACGTTACCATTGCTCTATCCGCTCCATATAAGTGATTGATCGCCGCTCAATTGAATCTATTGTCCAAAATCGTGAACCGAATGAAAACGATGGTAAATACCGCATATTATATTCAGGTCCGCGCTGGTACCGCGTAACGCAAATTCCGAGGAGACGTAATATGGGCATGCTGGACGGCGTCAAGATCGTCAGCTTCAATCACTTCATGCTTGGTCCGCTGGCCGCGCAAAATCTTGGCGACCTGGGCGCCGATGTCGTCATGATCGAGCCGATCGGCGGTGCTTTTCAGCGCCAATGGGGCGGCGGCAATACTTTCGTAGGCGGGGAAAGCGTCGCCTTCCTGGTAGCCAACCGCAACAAACGCAGCATCGCCCTTGACCTAAAATTGGATGCCGGCCGCGATATCGCCCTGGCGCTAATGAAGGATGCCGACGTGGTGATGGAGAATTTTCGCCCCGACATCATGGGCCGCCTCGGCCTTGGCTGGGAGACGGCCCGCGCCGCCAACCCCCGGCTGATTTTCGCGTCTGCCTCCGGTTGGGGTTCCAGCGGTCCTTACGTCTCGCGCCCTGGTCAGGATCTGCTTATCCAAGCACGTTCGGGCCTGGCGATGATCACGGGCAGCAAATCAGCACCGCCGACACCCGTCGGCGTCTCGGCCACGGACCATCACGGCGGCGTCGTATTTGCCTCCGCCATCCTCGCTGCCCTGGTACGCCAGGGCCGTACGGGCAAGGGTGCGCGGGTGGAGGTTGACTTGATGTCAGCCGCACTTGATCTGCAGCAGGAATCCATCGTCGCCCATCTGAACGGCCCTCGTGAACGCGGCATACGCTCGCCTGAACATATCGCCGGCTGGCTCTATCAGGCGCCCTATGGCTTCTACCGCACAACGAATGGCCACATCGCCATCTCGATCTGTACCCTGGAACTGCTTGGCACGGTGCTTGAGTGTCCGGAATTGGCCGCCATGACCGAGGCGGATGGCTGGGAGCAGCGCGAGGAGGCCACCGGATTGATCCAAGACGTCATCGAAGGCGACAGCACCGAGGCATGGTGTGATAAGTTCGAGGCGCACGCCATCTGGCATGCACCGGTCATGGGCTATGACGCAGTGGTGTCCGATCCTCAGATCCGCCACAACGGCAATCTGGTGAAGAGCAAGCTGGCAAGTGGCGAGACGGTTACCCTGGTGGCGCACGCCGCCAGCTACGACGGTGAACGTCCGGGCGTGCGTCTCGCACCACAACCCATCGGCGCCCAGAGCCGGGAAATCCTGATGGAGCTTGGCTATGACGGTGCGCGGATCAGACAATTGGAAAGTGATGGTGCCGTAGCAATGGCAGATTAGAATTAATTTTTGGGGATTGATCATGAATACGAACAGGCTGGAGAATATCGGCGCCTGCGTCTTTGATGCCTATGGCACCCTGTTCGATGTTAATGCCGCCGCACAGCATTGCACCGCCGATCTGGGTGACAAATGGCTACCCCTGGCAGAACTGTGGCGGGGCCGGCAACTGCAATACACCTGGCTGCGCAGCTTGATGGAGAATTACGCGGATTTCTGGCAGGTCACGGGGGAAGCCCTGGACTTCGCCATGGAAGCCTTGGAGATCAAGGACCCCGCGCTGCGGGAACGTCTGATGGAACTGTATCTGCAACTGGATGCCTATCCAGAAGTTGGCGATGTGCTACGCCAGTTGCGTGACGGTGGCATGAAGACGGCCATACTTTCCAACGGTTCACCCAAGACGTTGCAAGCGGCAGTCGACAATGCCAGCATTAGCGATGCCCTGGATACGGTGATCTCAGTTGACCAAATCAAGGTCTACAAGACTGCGCCGGCGGTCTATCAATTGGCCGTGGATCAACTTGGCGTCAAGGCATCGACCATCAGCTTCCAATCCTCAAATGCCTGGGATGCCCATGCGGCCTCGAACTTCGGCTTTCGTGTGGTCTGGATAAACCGCTTTTCACAAGCCAGGGAGCGACTGCCCGGCAACCCGGATATCATGCTGGATAATCTGAAGCCCTTGCCCGCAATCGTCGGCTTGAGGAACTGAGGATGGACTTTCAGCAACGGCGCTTCCGGGCCCAGGACGATCTGGAGCTATCCTACCGCGACTATGGCAACAGCCGGACCGGAACGACACCGGTCCTGTGTCTGGCTGGCCTGACCCGTAGCGCGCCTGATTTCCATGAACTGGCCTTGCACCTATGCCCAAGGCGGCGGGTACTGGCCCTGGACCTGCGCGGACGGGGGCAGTCCGCCCATGATCCAAATCCCGGCAACTACAACCCGGCGACATATCTTTCCGATATTGGCCATTTACTGAACGTCACCGCGTGTCATCGGGTCATCGTCATCGGCACTTCGTTGGGCGGCATCCTAACCATGGCCCTGGGCGCGGCGCGGCCGACGGCCCTGGCGGGCGTGATCCTGAACGACATCGGGCCCGAGATCGATCCAACCGGCGTCGCTCGCATCTCCGGCTATGCGGGCAAGACGCCGGCGGCGATGGATCTGGAGCAAGCCGCCGAACATCAGCGGCAATTGTTCAGCGCGGCCTATCCCGATTGGGACGAGGAACAATGGCGGGATGAAGCCTTGCGTACCTTCCGCCAGCGCGAGGACGGCATGTTGGTGCAAAACTATGATCCAGCCGTTGCCGACATGGTGACGGATCAAGGTGACAGCCCGGTTGATTTCTGGCCCTACTTCAAATCTCTGGCGCATCTCCCCACACTGGCCATTCGCGGCGCGCTATCCGACATTCTTAGCGCCGCCACCTTTGCCCGCATGGCGGAGGAGAAGCCAGACCTGATCCAAGTCAGCCTGCCCAATCGCGGCCATGTACCGCAACTGACCGAACCGGCCTGCATCGCGGCCATAGATGATTTTCTGGAGACCTATGGACAAGCCAAACATTGATTTGCCAGTAAGTTATGACGACGTAGCAGCGGCAGCCCAGGTTCTGCATGGCATCGCCGTACGCACCCCGCTATTGGAGAACAGGACATTGAACGAGGGCGTGGGCGGGCGTCTATTCTTTAAGCCGGAACCACTGCAGATCACCGGCTCGTTCAAGTTTCGTGGCGCCTACAACCATATCAGCCGCCTGGATACAGCCACCCGACGCGCCGGGGTGATCGCCTATTCCTCTGGTAACCATGGTCAAGGCGTGGCTGCCGCAGCCCATTATTGCGATGCCCCCGCCCTGATCGTCATGCCTGAAGATGCGCCAGTGGTAAAGAAGCAAGGCACCGCTGCATGGGGGGCCGAGATCGTCACCTATGACCGCTGGGGCGCGCAGACACGCGAAGCCATCGCCGCCCAATTGTCGGAGGAACACGGCCTCGCCATAGTCCGTCCATACGATGACCGCCTCATCATGGCCGGCCAGGGAACTCTGGGCCTAGAAATAGTCGAACAGCTGGCGGAATGTGGCCTGGTGCCCGACCGCGTCTTGGTGCCCTGCGGCGGCGGTGGTCTGACAGCAGGCGTGGCCACGGCGGTTAAGCATCACTGTCCCGAGGCAGAGATCCATACCGTCGAGCCCATGGGTTTTGATGACACCGCCCGCTCCCTGGCCAGCCAATCCCGCCAGAGCAACCCAGCGGGCGTCAACAGTTTCTGCGATGCTCTGCTGGCGCCAGAGCCGGGCCAGATTACATTTCAGGTTAATCAATGGCTCTGCAGTAGCGGCCTAGTGGTCAGCGATGAAGACGTCGCCGTCGCCATGGCAACAGCATTTGGCCAGTTGAAACTGGCGGTCGAACCAGGCGGTGCCACCGCCCTCGCCGCCGCCCTTGCAGGCAAGCTGGATTTGAGCAAAGGTAACACGGTCATCGTCCTGTCGGGGGGCAATGTCGATCCGGCGCAGTTCGCTGGAATCCTGGGCTAAGCAATCAGTTTCCAGACCCGCCTCAAGGCTCAAGCTGGGCGCAAAACCAGGTCACAGATGTTGACATGCGCCGGCGCGTCAAGGGCATAGTGCACGGCGTCGGAGATATCCTCGGGCGCTAATGCCGCATCAAAGCGGTCGTAGAATTCCTGGGCCCGTTTTTCGTCGCCCAACCAGCGGGCGGAGGCAAACTCGGTTCGTACCAAGCCCGGCATCACCTCCGTCAAACGCACGCCGGTGCCTTGCAATTCCTGGCGCAGGCTATTGGTGAAGCCATGCACGGCGAATTTGGAGCCCACATAGACACTATGGTTGGCGGTCCACTCCACACCATTGACTGAGCCGATGGTGACAATATGGCCCCTGCCCCGCTCCCGCATACCAGGCACGATCGCCAGTGTGGTGCGTATCATGCCGGTGACGTTGGTCTCGATCACGGCCGCGACATCTGCGGCATCGCGTTGATGAAAAGGCTGCCGTCCGCCCAGATCATGGCCCGCATTGTTGACCAGAATATCGATCTGACGCCAATCCTCGGGCAAGCGTTGCAGCAGACCATCGACGGCTTCGCCATCGGCGATATCCAGCTCAAATGCCAGGGCGGGGCTGGGCAACCCGGCAACCAGGTCTTCCAATCTGTCCAGCCGCCGAGCGGCGCAAATGACCCGCGCACCCCGCGCGCTCAACCCCGTCGCCACGGCCCGTCCAATACCCGCGCTGGCACCGGTTACCAAGGCCACGCTGCCTTTTGCCAAAATCGCTTCGTCCGCCATCACCCGCCTCCATCTAAACTACAGGCAGCAATAATACCCTCACCCCGACATCGGCGGAAACAAGGAAAGAGCCCTTCACCCAAACAGGATGAAAGGCCCTAGAACAGAAAAATGGATTGAAATTATCCGGCGTGTACCTTGGCCAGAAAATCATCAACGCTTTGACGCAAGGTTTCAGACATTATTTCTCCAGGACATTTGAAATCACCGAAACAGCAGCTCACCGTCCGAAACTCCATGCTCGCTACGATGACAACTATCAACTGGAGCTATTTCAAAATGGTTAATTACTCATATATTAAATATTTCTTTCTACTTATGCCGCTTATGCCGCCTAAAAAAGAGGCACATTTTTTGGCACCAACAGGCGTCCGTCCGAAAACCATCAAGCTTTGAACCCAGTAATCCGCGTCAAGGTGCCGGGGATAAATTCTGTCGCGGTTACATTCGCGAAACCCGCATCGCACAGATACCCGATCACGTCAGCCTCGGAATGGGCCAGACCGGTGGAATTGCTGACAGCCTCGGATAGGCCCCACAGGGCGGGCGCGATGGGGCCGCAGCGGTCATCATCAAGAATTTCGCCAATCAGATGAAATTCGCCGCCCGGCAGCAAGGCATCGTAAACCCGCTGTACCACACCGGCGATAATTTCACGGCTATATTGCGGCAGATTGGAGGCCATGATCGCCACATCCGCATCTTCAGGCAGGGCATCGGCGGTAAAGTCACAGGCCTCCGCCGTGATCCGGTCCGTGAAACCGTTCTCGGCGATGAATTCGCGGGTCACCACCCCGACCGAGGGCAGATCGAGTACCACGCCGGTAATTTCAGGGAATTTTATGGCCGCGTTGATGCAATAACAGCCCGAACCGCCACCTAGGTCCATGATCCGCTTACGCCCCGTCAGATCGACCTGTTTGTGGAACCAGCGCGCGGCCCCCATGCCGATGGAGTAGGTCGCCTCATGATAGGCGCGGGCCTTTTCAACAGTGAAACTGTCTTCGTACATGCCCAGCACCCGTTGGCTTTCCTTGGGCAAGCGCAGGCGCTCGGTTAATTTACCCCAATCGTCCCACTTCGGTTTGCCAAACAGCATCCAGGGACCGGCATAACTGGATTTGCCCGCGACCAGAAAGCGCTCCACATCAGGTGCGTTGGCGAAGCTATCGCCATCCCGCTGCAATATCGTCATGGCGGTCAGGGCGGTCATCAGACGCTCGGCGTTTTCCACCTCTATAGCCATCGCGGCGGCGGCTGCCTCAACCGTATTCCGGCCTTCAGAAATTGCCGTGAATAATCCCAACTCGACACCGCTCATCAGGGCCGCGGATTCCCAAAACCCCTTCACCACAGTTTGCAGCCTTACCGTATCCACCCGCGCCTCACTCATCACCATACTCCTCCAAAGCAAAAATTTTCTTTTTACCGGCTGTGGCAAACCGGTTGCTTCCATTCGCCGCTGCCCAAATCCAGAATTCTGCGCTAGGTTGGCCGCATGTTCCCTGGCTGTCAAACGCGGGCGGCCAGGCCCCTGAATAATTAGTATTGGAAGAGCCTCATGTTCCGTGGTGCGGAGATCCCCTATGGTGCCTATTGGTCCACCCCCTTTGCCCGCTGGCAAGGCAGCCTGTCTCATCTTCATAGCCTGAAATTCGCTGCCCATGCCGCGAAGAGTGAACTGGCGCAGCGCGAGATTTCCTTGGCCGAAATCAACCACGGCATCCTCGGCATGACGGTGCCCCAGCAGCAGTCGTTCTATGGCCTGCCCTGGGTTACCGGCATGATGGGCGCCGAAGACGTCGCCGGCCCCACCATCAATCAGGCCTGCGCCACGGGCGCCCGAACCCTGGCCGCCGCCACGCACGAAGTCAGCGCGGGTCTGTCCGATACCACCCTGATCCTGACCGCTGACCGAACCTCCAACGGACCGCATGTCTATTATCCCGCCCCATCCGGACCTGGCGGCACGGGCGACCATGAAGATGTCGTGATGGATAACTTCAACCATGACCCCCACGCCAGGAACGCGATGATCGACACAGCGGAAAATGTCGCCGCCAAATATCAAATCAGCACAGCGGAGCAGCATGACGTGGTGCTGCGCCGCCATGATCAATATCAGGACGCACTGGCCAACGATCACGCGTTTCAAAAACGCTTCATGACCTTACCCTTTGAGGTTCCCGACAACCGCCTCCGTAAAACCATAGCCATCCTGTCCGGCGATGAAGGCGTGGCCGCGGCCAACGCGGAGGGACTGGCTAAACTGAGGCCGGTCAAGGCAGGCGGTAGCATTACCTTCGGCGGCCAAACACATCCCGCCGACGGCACGGTGGGCCTGCTAGTGACAACTGAGGACAGTGCCCAACAGTACGCCTCCGATACCTCGATCCGTGTTCGTTTGCTAGGCTTTGGCCAATCACGCACCGAAAAGGGCTATATGCCCCAAGCTCCCGTGGAAGCGGCGCAGCGGGCCTTGGACGATGCTGGACTGAATATGGCCGCTATTGATACGGTGAAATCGCATAATCCGTTTGCCGTCAATGATATCGTCTTCAGCCGCGAAACAGGTTTTGCCCTCGAAGCGATGAACAACTATGGCTGTTCCTTGATATGGGGTCATCCACAAGGCCCCACAGGTTTGCGGACGATTGTTGAATTGATCGAGGAGTTGGCCGTGAAAGGTGGCGGGCGCGGCCTTTTTCAAGGTTGTGCGGCGGGCGACTCCGCAATGGCCGTAGTCCTGGAAGTTGGTGGCAGATAGTTGAAGGCCGCATGCTGTGCTCTCCATTGCTTTGACGCAACGGAGAGAACCACAACATGCTGAAATCACTCAATTAGTTTCGAGTTGGCCTCTTAGAGACGCATTTTGAGAGGGCAGGAACTAAAAAAGGATTGTTTGGGCAAGAGCAAAGAGTTCAACTGTCCGCTGCATAACGACGGGGTCATTAGCTAAGCCTAAAAGGTGCGGTCGCTCACTATTGCGCTCCTTATATGCTTCCTAGAAGGAACAAAGGTTCAGCGTATAAACCAGCTAAGCTTTTGTTTTATTTGGTACGCGCGACAGGGATCGAACCTGTGACAACCTGTTTAAAAGTCAGGTGCTCTACCAACTGAGCTACGACTTCGTAATCATACCCGCTATTGAAATCTTGCAGTTTTCTGCGACCTATCCCTTAAATCCCGGCTCCCATCACGATTTGGGTTGAACCCGAATTATAGCACATTCAGACCCCTTGCTGTGACCGTATTGTGACAGAATTAGAACCTACCGCAGGGTAGCCAGCACGCTATCTAGCTTACCCTGCACGGAAGCCTTCTGATCACGGCTCCAACGACGACGGGCCTTGCAGGTCATCACTTATACAACTTCATGACACATTTGCCGTGTTCTACCGTGCCCTCAGTAAATCCAAGTTGAGAGCATTGTTTTTTTGCTCCTTCTAGCGCATCTGCACCTTCAGTAATGCTCGGCTGCTCCGTAATTGCACCCCTCCGAACAAGCAAAAAATCCCCTCCGTCATGCTCTGCTTTTCGAATATCGGAATATTCAGGAGTTTGATCCGAACCAAGCACAACCCGCCTCTTTAGAGCTTCGAAGACCGCAGTGCCATCGATGACGCTCTGATTTTCCTTCAGCACATCCAGCAAAGCTTTGGCAAATACAGAGTTCTTTCCACCACCGCCATCCATCACAGGCTCTATGCCACCAGATACCAGAGCCGTGCGAGAGCGCTTTTGGGATATCCGTTTTAACCAGACATCACGATCTTTGGCTGTGCGTAATCCCTTTCCAGTCGAACGCACCAAAGTTCCGGAGTAACAGGAATCCGCAATTATCATGACATGCTTGGCCCCTATTGCGTTGAGCATATTGGTTACGTCCGAATTGGAAATCCAGTTCGATGGATCTTCTTCTGCCGCATCAACTGGTTGCCAAAATCCAACACCCGTATATTCATCAACTATGCCATGCCCGGCATAATAAATAAGAAGGTTGCTTCCCCATGTAAGTTCTGCCCGGAGCTTAACCAATGCACTGAAAATATCAGATCGGGTCGCATTCAGGAGAGTGCTCACCTGAAAGTCGTACATCCGCGTCAGTACAGACGATACATCCTTTGCATCCCCCACGGCATTTTTGAGTTTTGGCAGGTGGGTATAATTGTTGTTGCCGATCACCAGTGCATGGTAGTCGCCGAATTCAATGGAGGGTATAGCACCTGCCGGCTTGTTCTGTTCCGCCAGGCGCTTTTGTTCAGATCC
>PCBT01000100.1 GCA_002731375.1 Rhodospirillaceae bacterium
AAGGCCGCGATGTTCACCGGCGACGCGGTGCGCTGGGCAACCAAGACCAAGCTGCGCGCGTCGGCCCGTGATCGATTTGATCGTGGCAACCTACAGCTATATGCGACTGGGGGGACTAAGCGGGCACGATTAGGACGCATCGCCATTCCGCCGCCTATGCCGCGCCGAACGCCCTCCGGGGCCGGCTGCATCATGTGGGCTACCATCTTGGCGGGATCAGAATCAGGTTCGGCAAGCCACCGCAGTGGAAGCGGGAAACGCGCTGGTCGACCAATAATACCAACTAACGTCGTTAGGAACCTATGGCGTTTGCCTCTGCCCCACCTTTCTCCGTGACGGGAAAAAGGTAAAACGATTTCGAAGCAAACCGGAACATTGTGCTCACGTCGACGCCACGAGATTGGCGCGATCTTGCATCCAGGTCAGTGTTTCGATCGTGCCATCGACTAGATCTTCCATGATCTTCGCGGCTGGACGCACTTCGCGGATGAGTCCCGCCCCTTGGCCCGCCGGGTTGCTGTGCAGATCGTAACGCCCCGCCGCTTCGGCGGCCGCGTTAAGATCGTCCATCAGGATCTTNTGGTAGGGCACNGGNANCGTGGCGAGACCNGCGTCGTCCCAGCCCTCGATNANCNGGTTCCTGAANCTCCGCATGGTCTTGCCGGTNTAGNNGTGNCGCACCTCNAAATCCTGCGAGCGNCCNTCNACGAGCTGCTGCTTNTTGTCNGCGTGNATNGCGCACTCNTCGGANGCNAGGAAGGCNGTGCCGACCCACACCCCCACNGCNCCCANGGCNATGGCNGCGGCGATNCCACGGCCATCGNCNATGCCGCCGGCGGCNAGCACCGGCATNGGCGCNACNGCGTCAACGACCTGNGGAATCAGCGGNAAATTGGCNATNTTGCCAGTATGGCCGCCCGCNTCNTGGCCNTGGGCNACGATNATATCGACGCCNGCNTCCNTNTGCCGNACNGCATTGCGCGGCGAGCCNGCAAGNCCNATNACCTGCANGCCCCGCGCCTTCGCCAGNGGCACCACCCAGGNCGGNTCGCCNAGNCCNGCNGCNAANAGCTGNACNTCCTCCTCCATNATNACATCNACNTGCTGNTGGATCATATTNCGGTTNGNGTTGCCNGGCGTGCTGCCGCCCNNNCCCGAGGTNTCNGCNACGACNAACTCGTCNTCGACCGGNGCNGGTTCAAGNCCGTNNTTNNNCAGCAAGCCCTCGACGAAGGCGACNTGTTCGGGNAANTGCGCNCNCAGNTTCTGGCGCACNGCNGANCGNGTCAGNCCGGCATCCTGCGCNACCTTGCCCGGNAGGATGAGATCGACCCCGATCGGCCGGTCGGTCAATTTCCGCGTCTCGCGGATCTGTTTGCGCAACACTTCGGGCGGCAACCCGGAGCCGCCCACTATGCCCAATCCACCCGCCTCCGAAACGGCGGCGACAAGGGCTGGTGGCGTTGCCTTGCCGCGGGCGCCCATCCCCGCCAGCAGGATCGGATATTCGATGCTGAGTTGCTGGCAAATTGCTGTCTTCAGTACCGGCCTTGCCATGAATGCGTCCTCAATAGACTTTTCCTAGATATTCTTCAGACTACTACAATTGCAACCAATCTCCATCGCTATCTGATTTACAACGGGTGGAATAGGCATCGTAACTCGCTATGTTGAGGCTCTCTAGCGCAAGGTTGGGGTAATGGTTACGCTTCTATGAGGATGCCGAACGGATCACGAGGGCGGTATCGCCCAGGCTGTTCAGCAAGAACTTCAGTCACGCGATCGGGACTGCGCGGCGATAGAAGTGAAATCCATTACAGCTCACTGGGGTCCTTCATGCTAATAGAAACACCTTATATAAAGAGTCGTGCTAACTTTAAGGCCCAACCGAGATGTCCAAATATCTGACGAAATTACGGAGATGCGACCAATGAGCGTGACCCTCGAACGGAACCAGGTAGTTGAGCTTCTGGATAAACTAGGCAGCGAACAGGATGCGGATGTGCTCGCCGCGGCGCGGATGCTTCACAGTCAGGTTACCGAATCTGGAATGGGTTGGGACGACTTGTTGGTTGGAGATGAACCAGAAGTCGAGGAGGAAGCGCAAGTTGGTTCCCTGCCTGACGAGGGTGACGAGAATGACGACATTGAAGAGGACATTGTCGAACCTGATACAAGGTTCATTGGTGATGAAACACAAACACTTTCTCTAATTGAAGAACTTCTGGCGCGTGACGGTATTTCTTCTGAATTCCGTGAGGAGCTAGAAGAATATAAAACGGATATTGCTGACGGAATATTCGACTCCAGTGATCACCGCTACGTCCACGCCGTTTACGCGCGCCTAATAAAAAACTGAAAACATTGGAACCGGCGTTCGAAAAGGTCTGTAGCGGGTCCTTCTGCGCATAATTAATTGCGGGAAACGCGCGACCCCGAATGATTTCTAGTGACAGAATTTTGGACGAGGGGTTAATGCTCGAATCAACTGACCGATACACGGCAACGCGACTGTCCGCCGAACTTGGTCTCTATAACCGGAAGATGCGGGACATCCTACTGACCTGAGGGGAGAACGAACGAGCGAGCAGCATCTTCCCCATGTTTTGAGGGGAGTTCATGGGGTGTTCACGGTTTTGGTGTCTTTTGGCGTTCCGCCAGGCCGCTTATTTTTGGCAGTATTTAAAGGCAAAAATGGTGCCCACAGAAAGATTCGAACTTTCGACCTCTCCCTTACCAAGGGAGTGCTCTACCTCTGAGCTATGTGGGCGGGGTGCCGCCAGTACCTGTTGCAGCTTGCCGCCGTGCGACGGTCCGGCAAACTGCCACAAGTGCCCTTGTCAGGGCAAGCGAGATATGGCACCGATCACCCATGAAGAGAAAAAAGTCACAACGGACCGCAAATAGCCCAAATCAGGCGGCCGAGCAGCGGAAATCCCGTCTGGCCCAGGCATTGCGCGATAATTTGCGCCGGCGTAAGAAGCAAAAGCCAACGGGCGAGACGGCCGTGGATGCCGCCGTGCCTGGACTAGCTGGCAGCGCCGCCACTGGAACCGGGGAATAAAATCTTATCTTGCCATCTCGGCGCCGCAATTCGGGCGCTTGTTGGGGGCAACTAATGACCTTATTGGGAATCTGGCGGTTTGCAGGCGCGGTGCAATAGGATAAAAACCCGGCAACCGTGGATGTTATAGCGAGTTTCGGCGCGGCCATTGCGGCCATCGCCGGTGCCGCCAGGAATTGACCAGAACTTGAATGGATAAGATACGCATACGTGGAGGACGGCCCCTGCGGGGAAAGATCCCCATCAGCGGTGCCAAGAACGCCGCCCTGCCTCTCTTGGCGGCCAGTTTGCTGAGCGATGAAACCCTGGTTTTGCGCAATCTGCCACATTTGGCGGATATCGCCACCATGACCCATCTGCTGGCCCAGCATGGCGCCGAGATCTCCATGGCCGGTGAACATCCTGGCGGCGGCCATATGGGTCACGTCTTGAAACTGCGGGCCCGCGAGATCACCTCGACTGAGGCGCCTTATGACATCGTTCGGAAAATGCGTGCCTCCGTTTTGGTTCTGGGTCCGTTGCTGGCGCGATGCGGCCGGGCCAGAGTCTCGCTTCCGGGGGGCTGCGCCATCGGCACCCGCCCGGTGGATATGCATATCCGCGGCCTGGAAGCCCTGGGCGCCGAGATTGAACTGGATGATGGCTATATTATCGCCGAGGCGCCCCATGGTTTGCAGGGGGGCGTGGTTGTGTTTCCCCGGGTTTCGGTCGGTGCAACGGAGAACCTGTTGATGGCCGCCAGCCTGGCCAAGGGCGAAGTGGTGCTGGAGAATGCCGCCCGCGAGCCTGAGGTCGGTGATCTGGCCAATTGTCTAAATCGCATGGGCGCGCGAATCGAGGGCATCGACGGTGACACTTTGCGGATCCAGGGCGTGGATAGACTGGGCGCCGCCGATTATGCCGTCCTGCCCGACCGGATCGAGGCGGCGACCTATGCCATCGCCGCCGCCATCACGGGCGGCGAGGTGGAGCTGATAGGCGCCCAAACGGAGACGATGGAGGCGGTGCTGGCCGCCTTGGGCGAAGCCAATGTGAACGTGCAACGTACGGAATGCGGCATACGTGTTGGGGTCGATGCGGGCGCGAAGGGCGGCGTCAGGGGTATCGATGTCACCACGGCGCCGTATCCGGGATTTCCGACCGACTTGCAGGCCCAGATTATGGCCTTGATGTCGGTGGCCGATGGCGCGGCGATGATCACCGAGACGATATTTGAGAACCGCTTTCAGCATGTGCCCGAGTTGATGCGCATGGGGGCCGATATCGCCGTCAAGAGCGCGACCGCCGTGGTGCGCGGCAGTGGCGGCCCTGGCGGCGGCGGCCTGCATGGGGCGCCGGTCATGGCGACGGACTTGCGCGCCTCGGTTTCACTGGTCCTGGCTGGCCTGGCCTCGGCGGGGGAAACCATGGTTAATCGGGTCTATCATCTGGACCGCGGGTACGAGCGCCTGGAGGAAAAGCTTTCCGCCTGTGGCGCCGATATCGTGCGGCTGACGGAGTAGGAGGCCAATGGCAGAGGCTATGGTCAATTCACTGTTGCGCTTGCGGGCGGAGGAAGCGGACGACTTGGCCGTGATCTCCAGCTGTCTGCAGGATGCCATCGCCCGCATCGGCGATATGTCCTACAACGCGCGCCTGCGCTGTTTCGCGTTGGTTTTGACCCGCTTCCGCTGGGAGCTGGCTGATGAATTAGGCAGCGAAGGCGGCGTGCGGGTGCGCTGCGGCGTGCATTTTGATGATGTGCTGCGGGTTCAGGCACAAGGTATCGACATGGGCGACCAGACTGGCCTATTGCCATTGTTGGCGGTTACATGCGAGGACGCGGATTATGGTGTCGCCATACTGTTACAATTTGCCGGTGGCGGTAGTCTGCGCCTGGAGGCGGAAGCGATCAGCTGCCGCATGAGTGATATCGACCAGGGCTGGCCAACGCCGAGCCGGCCTGACCACAACCTTAAGCTATAGCTGGCTTTAGCAATTGGCCGCGGGGCCACGGGAAATTTGGAAATGTCGCAGAAACTGGTGATTGCCTTGCCCAAGGGGCGCATTTTGAAGGAAGCCATGCCCCTGTTGCGCAGTGCCGGGATCGAGCCGGAAGCGGCCTTCGATGATCCGACTTCGCGGTTGCTGCGCTTCAAGACAAATATTCCGGATTTGGAAATCGTCCGTGTGCGCAGTTTTGATGTGGCCACGTTCGTGGCCTTCGGCGCGGCACAGATCGGTATCGCGGGCAACGATGTTCTGATGGAGTTTCAGTATCCGGAAATCTATGCGCCCTTGGATCTGGGCATTGGCGGCTGTTACATGGCGGTAGCAGAGCCGGCGGAAATGCTGGCCAAGGATGATCCGGGCCGCTGGAGCCATATTCGCGTGGCCACGAAGTATCCCGGCATAACCCGACGCCATTTCGCCGCCCGTGGGGTCCAGGCTGAATGTATTCACCTGAACGGCGCCATGGAATTGGCGCCCAGCCTTGGGCTTTGCCGCCGTATTGTCGATTTGGTCAGCAGTGGCGAAACCTTGCGCGCCAACGGTCTGGTTGAGGTCGAACGTATCGCCGATGTGACCTCGCGCCTGATTATCAACCGGGCCGCGGCCAAGACCCGGCCGGACCATCTGAGCGGCTGGACCGAGCGTTTTCAGGAGGCCCTCAATGCCGCTTAGACTGGACAGCGGCACTGCTGATTTTCAGGCGCGTTTTGCCGCCTTTCTGGCTGACAAGCGCGAGACCGCTGTGGACGTCAACCAGGCCGTGGCCGATATTTTGGCCCAGGTGCATAGCCGGGGTGATGACGCAGTCCTGGAATACACCCGAAAATTCGACCGGATCGACTACAGCGCCGCGGAAATGCGCCTGACCGGGGCCGAGTTGGACCGGGCCTTTGAAAGTGTGCCCGAAGAACAGGTTCAGGCCCTGCGCCATGCCCATGACCGCATCGCGGCCTATCATGGCCGGCAATTGCCTCAGGACGATCGTTATAAGGACGAGTATGGTATTGAACTGGGGCACCGCTGGACGGCTATAGCGGCGGTGGGGCTGTATGTGCCTGGTGGCCTGGCGGCTTATCCATCGTCGGTATTGATGAACGCGGTCCCGGCCAAGGTCGCGGGCGTGCCGCGTCTTGCCATGGCAGTGCCCAGCCCGGATGGGCAGATCAACCCGCTGGTGTTGGCGGCGGCACGGATCGCGGGCGTGGATGAGATCCATCGCATGGGCGGAGCCCAGGCCATTGCCGCCCTGGCTTATGGCACGGCGTCCATCGCGCCGGTGGACAAGATTGTTGGTCCTGGCAATGCCTATGTGGCGGCGGCCAAACGGCAGGTTTTTGGCACCGTTGGCATTGAAATGATCGCCGGCCCGTCGGAAATTTTGGTGCTGGCCGATAGGGATAACAATGCGTCATGGATTGCCGCCGATCTACTCTCCCAGGCCGAACATGACGCCGCCGCGCAATCGATCCTGATCACCGATGATGGGGCTTTCGCCGATCAAGTCGTCGCTGCCGTGGCCGACCATTTGATAAGCTTGCCGCGGGCCGAGATTGCGCGCGCCAGTTGGGACCGTTACGGCAGTATCATAATCGTGCGGGACTGGGACGAAGCGGTGGATTTTGTGGACCGCATCGCGCCGGAACATCTGGCCATTGCGCTGGCGGATGCCGAAGGCATGCTGACGCGGGTACGCAATGCGGGTTCGATCTTTCTAGGCGCCTATACACCCGAGCCAATTGGTGACTATATCGCCGGGCCGAACCATGTCCTGCCTACGGCGCGGGGCGCGCGCTTTAGTTCCGGCCTGTCGGTGCTTGATTTCATGAAGCGCAGCTCGATCATTCGTTGCGATGGCGATGGTCTGAGCCATCTTGGCCCCGATGCGATGATCCTGGCCGAGGCCGAGGGCCTGTCCGCCCACACCCGCGCCATCTCCGTGCGTCTGCAGTCTAACCAACGCAGACCCTAGGCTCGGGCCATGTCCGAGACGCAGCGTATCGCCCGGATCAGCTTGGATGAGCGCACGGTTATCCGCCGCTCCGCCGATATCGAGCATGAACGCAGAGTGGCTATTTTCGATTTGCTGGAGGGCAACAGCTTCCGCCCCATTGGTGATTTCCAAGGGCCGTACCACGTATTGATGGGTATGGAGGAAAACCGTCTGGCGCTCGATATCCATGACGAAAGCGATGCGCCGTTGATCCGTGTGTTGCTGCCCCTGACGCCGTTTCGCCGCATCATCAAGGACTATTTCACGATTTGTGAAAGCTATTTTCAGGCCATCAAATCGGCCTCTCCCTCGAAAATCGAGGCCATCGACATGGGCCGGCGCGGCCTGCACAACGACGGCTCGGACCTGCTGCGCGAGCGCCTGGAGGGCAAGATTGAGATCGACAACGAAACCGCCCGGCGCCTCTTTACCCTGCTCTGTATTCTGCAGATCAGGAGCTAGTCATGGACGCGCTCCGGCGGCCCACCAGTGTGTTGTTTGCCTGTAATTTTAATTCCGTTCGGTCGCCCATGGCCGAGGGCCTGGGTAAGCAGCTGTTTGGCGAGACGATCTATTTCGATTCCGTCGGTGTGCGTCAGGGTAGCGTCGATGGCTTTGCTATCGCAGCCATGGCGGAAGTCGATATCGATATTTCCCATTATGACGCCAAGACTTTCGATGATCTGGAAGATACCTCGTTTGATCTGGTAGTCAGCCTGACGCCAGAGGCTCAGCACAAGGCGGTGGAGCTAACGCGGACCATGGCCGTTGAACTGGAATATTGGCCTAGTCTGGATCCCACCGGCATTGATGGCAGCCGCGAAGTCATGCTTGACGCTTTCCGCAAGGTTCGTGACGATCTGCAGCGGCGCATTGAAGAACGCTTTAGCGAGCGTTAGTATCGATAGGCAGGCCGCGCATAACCCGACCATGGGGGCAATCCGGAGGATCACGCATGCATGAGAAATTCATGGCCCGTGCCATTGAGATCGCCGCTGAAAGCATCAATGCGCCCGGTACCTTGCCTTACGGCGCCGTTGTCGTCATGGATGGCGAGATTGTCGGCGAGGGATTGAACCGGGCCGGCGCCACCTGCGATCCGACTTCCCATGGCGAGGTAGAGGCGATCCGCGATGCCTGCACCAGGCTTTCCGTTATCTCCCTCAAGGGCGCCGATCTTTATACTTCCGGCGAGCCGTGCTCCATGTGCGTAGCGACCATGTATCAGGTCGGCCTCGCGCGCATGTTTTATGCCGGGGCCGCCAGCGACAGCAACAATTTCTTTGGGCGCCTGACCGAGCACGACCCTAAATGGGCCCGCGCCATGTCCAATCAGGAGCTGCGCGAACAGGTTGGCCTGCCTATCGAGCAACGCAGCATGCCAGCGACCCAGATGATGGTGACGGATATGGCCGCGGTCTTCGAGGCCTTCATCGTCCGCAATACGTAAAGCCTTATTTACATAGGGCTAGATTTTTTCAGCAGCGTATCGAGGGCGCGGGAGTAGATGCCGTAAACCACGTCGTATTCAATGCCGCCGCCGCGAATGGCGTTCTCGAACATGACGCCGCTGTTGACCTCAAGGATCTTCAGCTGGCCATCTATTTCAACAATATCAATAGCGCCGAAATTCAGTCCCATGGCGGCGGCGGTTGCCTTGGCAAGCTGAATCTCCCGCTCATGCGCCGTGACACTCAAGGCGCGGAGTTTGCTGCCCTGGCCCAGGTTGTGCTTCCAACCAAGTGGAACATCAACTCCAGCCGCCGGTATGCGCGATAGAAATTCCTGGCGCCGATCCGAGGGGCGGTCCTGAACAAGACCGCTCAAGGCATCGGCTCCAAACTTCTTCCAGGCCAGCTCGGCCGTCTGGCTGGCGCCATCGCCGGTGATGAAGGGCCGTACTTTTTCATACAACAGCGGCACTTCGTCGAAGGCGACATAGGCACGAACCTCGCGCTCGATAGATAGATACGGCGACAGCGCGACGCTACGCTCTCGCGATAAGACCTCGTGCACAGCGCCTTCCAGTTCATCGGCGCCATGGACGAGAAAGACATCCAAACCACCGGTGCCTTCGTTGGGTTTGACGACGCTGGCGAGGTTATTCCGCTCATGGCAGTCAATGATACGCTGCCAGTTTCCGCTCTGTTCGATATGTTTCAGGAAGCGGGGTGCGAGGAACATCTTGTGCTCCACCGCCGAAATGCCCAGGGCGCCCAGGACGTCAAACGTCGCGGCTTTGTCCCGCGCCGTCGAGAGGACGGAGGATGAATTGAGGCCAAGGTCATAGCCGAAGATGATCTTGTTTCCCGAGGCCCCCCGCAAAACGAATATCCAGTCATGAGACAGGGAGATGATCTCAATCTTGTTCTGCTCGCAATATGTCTTGATGATGGAGACAAACTGCCGTGCGGAATTCTTCATGCCGGATCTCCAAATTCCATCACCAGCAAAAGTTTCCGATAAATGTTGATGACGGTCTGCCTCTCGCGCTCTCCCGTGGCGCTATAGTTGTTTAATCCCGGCGCCGCGTTGACCTCAAGCACAGCATAGGCATCATCAAAACGATCGATTGCCTGACAGAGAACATCGATGCCCGCGAACCGCAAACCGACGGCCCCGGCGGCATCCGTGGCAACACGTTCGTACCCGGCATCAATCGTATTGGTCACATCAATCACATCGCCACCCGAAGATAGATTGGCATTCGCCAGCAGGCGCACGGATAGGCCATCTTCGACAACGTCGTGAATATCCAGGCCCTGGCCGCGCAGGTGCTGCAGAATTCTCGGGTCGCCGGGCGCAATCGAAGATGGCCGCCCCATGTGAGCTATTTCACCGCGCCGTTTAAAGAGTAATTGCTCGATTGTGTCCATACCATTGCCCAGGACGCCAAGAGGTCGACGCAGATAGGCCGCGGCCACTTCGCCATCCAATACGATGATGCGGTAATCGTTGCCGGCAATGGGTTTTTGCAGCAGCACCCGGTCATGGGCCTGGTACAGGCAATTTAGATGGGTTTGTAATTCGTCCATGGCATGGACCAGTTGGACGCCCTTGCCTTCGGCGCCTTCGTTGGGTTTGACAAAGAGGGGGAAGCCGAATTCGGTTGCCACTTTCATGGCATCGGAATTGGCCGCCAACTGCCGGCCCAAGGACGGGTTCTTCAAGCTGAATGCCTCTATCGCTTTGGGCGCGAAAACAATCCGGCTGGCCGGCGTGTTTATGCCGGCTTCATCGAGGAACTTGGCGCAGTAGTCCTTGTCCTTGGTAATCTGGGCCGCGCCCATGCCGTTGATGTCAAAGCAGGCGTTCTTGAAAAAACAGCGCCGGCCATTCTTGAACGTCACGAACCCGGCGCGGCCATGGGCGGCTTCCAGGCTAAGTTCCGCGCCCATGTCCGCACATAAATCCGCAAGGATGGTCGCGAGGAATGTTTCATCGTTGGCCATTCGGCGGCTATCCTTGGCTTCGGCCTAGTGTCCCGAGCCTAAATCTTCTTCGACCTCGGCCGCGAAGTCGCCAATGGGTTCGGCGGTTCTGTTGCGCCAGTGGGCATATTCGCGCACGAAGGTCGCGTGTATCTGCTCCAAGGGCGGTTCGGCGAATTCGCCGCGGAAGTTCAAATACTCCATATGCCGGCTGCCTGAAACATCAAATGGGTGATAAATAGAATCTTCTCTGCCGTTGAATTCAAGGGGCCGCAAACCGAATTTCTCGCACAGTTCAATATTGAAGGCGGGCGTCGCCTTGACCCATTTGCCGTCCAAATGGATATCGGTGTAGCCATGCCAATAGAACCGGTCGGTCTGCATGCGCTGGCGCATTTTTTCCGTGGATAGATGATTGCGCACATCGGCGAAACCAAGGCGCGCCGGTATGCCCTTGGCCCGGCAGACCGCCGCCAGCAGTATCGCCTTGGCCACGCAATAGCCCTCTTTGTCGGCCAGTGTTTTTGTGGCGCGGAACGCCTCTATCTCGATCGCCGAGATATAGGGATTGTAGCGGATCTGGTCCCGCACCGCGTAATACAACGCCATGGCGGTTTCCCTTGGCGTCGCGGCATTGCCGGCGGTGGAGGCGAACGCGACGATGTCGGGATGGTTGCTCTCGACTGTAGCGCCGGGCTCAAGATAGGCGGCAAAGTCGTCGGCTTCATTTTTGGTCATGAGTTTTCCCGTACTGCTATCGTTTTGCCTGTGCCGCCGCTTCCAGGGCCGCGTAATCAATCGGCGGTTCATGGATTTGCCGGATCATGTTGGCGTTGCGAGCCTTGATCATCATGGTAAGGGCGTGGTTGTACGGCGTGGGGATGCCCAAAGCCGCGCCCTCGCGCACCACGGCGCCGTTCAGGCTATCGATCTCCGTTTGCTGGCCCGCCTCCATATGTTGCAGCATCGATGGCTTGTTAAAGGCCCGGCCTAAAATGCGCTTTATGGACGCCTTGGGGTCCGGGTCCATCAAGACAATGCCCTTTGCCGCGATGACGGCCAGGGTTTCGTCCAGGATCAGTTCCTGCATCTCGGCTGCCGCCTCATCGGTACCGACCTCACCCGAGCGCAGGCCGCTGATGGCGCACAGAGGATTGACGGCGCAGTTCAGCATAAACTTGGTCCAGATCACCGATTGGATATTGTCGGCGATGTGCGGGTCGAAATTAGCTTCCGCCAGCAGGCCGCGCAATTGTTCCACCCTGTCACTGCCGCCGCCCAGCAATTCGCCAATCCAAGTTTTGTTGGCATTGGTATGGGTGGCGTGACCCGCCTTGGGCGAGGCGGCGGAATGATAACTGATGCCGCCCAGCACGCGCTCGGCGCCCAGAACATCGCATAGGGCCTCTACATTGCCGACGCCGTTTTGAAAGGTTACGGCCCAACCGTCGGGCTTTAGCACCGCCTTGGCGTGCTCGCCCGCCGCGCGGGTATTATTAGTGTCCGTATGGATGAAGGCGATATCGGCGGGAGGCAGGCCGTCGGCGGTGGCCGCGGCGGGCGCTTTCAGGCGGTGCTCGCCATCAATACCGTCAAAGATGTAACTGCCGTTATTCAAGGCATCAACCGCTGTCTGGCGGATTTCGATGAATTGGACATCCTTGCCGGCCAGTAGCAAATGACCGCCATACAGACCGCCCATGGCGCCAGCGCCAATGATACAAATTTTCATGCTTAACTCTCGCCTCCTTGATGGTTTGCCCTATGCTAAGCGCAAAATGCGGGGGAGGCGATAGCATGAGTGGATCTAGTGGCGGCTACACGCGGCCGGAATTTCTGGTGGAAACGGATTGGTTGGCGGATCACCTGGATGATCCAAACCTAAGGATATTCGATTGCACCACGCATCTGGTGCCGAATTCTGATGGCACGTTGCGGGCTGAAAGTGCCCTGGCGGACTATTGGACGGGGCATATTTCGGGCGCTGGTTACCTGGATCTACAGGCGGAATTGTCGGACCCCGGCGGTGCGTTCCGATTTACCACGCCTAGCGCTGAAGACTTTGCGGCGGCTGTCGGCGCTAGGGGCATCGGTGAGGACAGCCGGGTTGTCTTGTACAGCACGGGTGCGGTGTCCTGGGCCACGCGTGTGTGGTGGATGCTGTATGCCTTCGGCTTCGAGAATGCGGCCATACTGAATGGCGGCTGGCGGAAGTGGCGGGCGGAGGCGCGCGCCGTCAGCACGGACGACGATTGCAGTTATCCGCCAGGCCGTTTCAATGCACAAGCGCGTCCCGGCCTGATCGTGGACAGTGGTGCGGTCTTGGCGGCGCTGGATGACGGCAATGCCGTGGTGGTCAACGCCCTGGCGCGGGATCAGCATGACGGGACATCGGAGCGGGATTATGGCCGGCCCGGCGGGATCACGGGCAGTGTCTGCCTGCCGGCTCTCGATCTGCTGAATCCGGACGACGGCAGATTTCTTGATGCCAGCGGTTTGCGCGAAAAATTTTCCCAGAACGGTATCGGCATGGAGCAGAAGGTCCTGGCCTATTGCGGCGGTGGCGTCGCGGCCACTGTGGATACCTTCGCCCTGACCCTGCTGGGCCATAACAATGCCGGCATCTATGACAATTCCCTGTCCGAATGGGC
Source organism: Rhodospirillaceae bacterium (assembly GCA_002731375.1). Lineage (GTDB taxonomy): Bacteria > Pseudomonadota > Alphaproteobacteria. The sequence continues at coordinate 13,129 of PCBT01000100.1, forward strand.
CAACAATCATGAACTGCCCATGCGGGCGGGAGGATAACCATGCCAGAACTGAAGACAGGTACACACAATCTGAACTATGAAATTATCGATCTCACGGTGCCCTGGGCCGAACCGTTGGAAACCATCCTTTTTCACCATGGCGTGGGCGCCAATTGGCGTTGCTGGCTGGGTTGGGCGGCGGCTTTGCAGGACCGCTACCGCCTGGTGGCATTCGATCTACCCGGCCATGGGCAATCACAGCCCGGCGATGACGGGATAACAATTGAGGCGATGGTGCAAGATGCCTTGGCCCTGGCGGATGCTCTTGATTGCGCGAAGTTTCATCTGGTGGGCGGGTCTGTCGGCGGTACCGTGGCCCTGCAAACCGCGATTGAGCATCCGGACCGTCTGTTGAGCCTGACAGTTAGCAACGGCTCGCACGTAGGCGGTGGTATCCAGAACCTGGATTTCTGGCAGGATATGATTGGCTGCCAAGATGGGGAGGGCGAGGGCATGGGCGCCTGGTCCGAGCGCATGATGGAGCATCGTTTCTTCCCTGGCACCCTGTCCGAGGATATGGCGGCCTGGTATCGGGCCCAGCAGGCCAGTGCCGATCCGGAAACGGTATTGGCGCTATTGGCCACGCTGGTTGGCACGGATCTAAGCGTGCAATTGCCTGATATGGCGGTGCCAACCTTGTTGATGCATCCGGATTCCTCTCCCTTTATCGATGTGCCCACCATGGCCAATCTGCATGCCCGGTTGCCCAATTCCCAGCTGCGAATCTTCCCCCACGCCAAGCACGGCCTGCCATTCTCTCATGCGGGGGAATGTAGCCAAACCATGCGGACGTTCCTGGATGGCCTGAACGGCTAGGCGGTTAGGTGGCGCAGTTCGGCGTTTCTCGCTCTCTTTGTCTCCCTGCGCCTACTCCCGGCCTTTCGCCCACTGCCGGTACATATCCATCAGCGCGACGATGTCCTGGCCCTTGTAGCCCTCGGCCACTGCCAGGGCGTACATCTCACGGGCCAGGGAGGCGGCGGGGGTGGGCATTTTCATGGCCCGGCCCAGATCGACGCCAAGGGAGAGGTCTTTTTCGCCCAACTCCATCTTGAAACCGGGGGCGAAGTCCTCGGCCAGGGCATTGGGGAAACGCTTGGTGAAATGATGTGAGCGCCCGCCGCTGACGGATATCACGTCGAACAGTTTTTGCGGCTCGACGCCGGCGGCCACGCCAAGAGCGAAGGCTTCGGATGCCACCAGGACGTTTCCCATGGACATCATGTTGTTGACCAGCTTGACCACTTTGGCCGTGCCGACGCCGCCCGTATGCTGCCAGGTCTGGCCCAGCAGGTTGAACAACGGTTCGGCCCGTTCCAGGGTTGGCGCCTCGCCGCCCACCAAAAGCACCAGCTTGCCGGTGTTGGCCTCGTTCGGACTGCCGCTAACCGGGCAATCCAATACCGCCAGGCCTTTGGCCGTGGCGGCCGCGCCTACCTCTTTCATGCAGTCTGGATCAATGGTGCTCAATTCGATCAGCATGCTGCCCGGTTCCGCCAGGGCGATGATGCCGCCATCCCCCAGCCAGGCGCCTTTCACGGTGTTTGGATCTGGCAACGATGTGAGAACGGTCGTTCGGTCCGCCAGGGCGGCGGCCAGGCTATCTGCCATGTTGACGCCCTGTGCCTCCAGGGCCTGGCGCGTGGCTTCGTTGATGTCATAGCCCATGACGTCGTACTGGGCCTGGCTTAGCCGGCCGGCCATGGCGGAGCCCATCTGCCCCATGCCGATGACGGCGATACGCTCGGTCATTGTTTCTTCCTACTCTATTTTCTTAATTAGGCCTCGATGCGGTAAACCCGCGTTGCCGTGTCGTGGAACAACGCGGCTTTCTCACTGTCGGAACAGCCCGATGCAATGCGCTTGAAGGTGTTCCACAGCGCATGATAGCTGCAGGTCCGCTTGTCGACGGGGAAATTGGATTCGAACATACAGCGCTCGACCCCGAACTGTTCGATGCAATGGTCGTAATAGACCCGCGTTGCCGCCGCCAGTTCTTTGCTCGACGGCGGTTTGTCGTTTAGATCCCAGTCATAGCCGTTGATCTTCATATTGATGCCGCCCAACTTGGCCACCACATTGGGGCATTTGGCCAGTTCGGCGATGTCCAGTTTCCATTGCGCCAAAATCGCATCCCGTTTGCCCGCATAGGGCCCGGTGCCGATGGGGCCGCCGAAATGGTTCAGGATCATGGTGGTCTCGGGGAAGGCGCCGGCCAGATCCGTGACCTCTGAAATCTGCGGGTGATAGCACCAGGCTTCATAGCTCATGTTCAAGGGTGCCAGTTGGGCAAAGCCTTCGCGGAAAGTCGCATCCGCCATCATGTGCTGGGTGGGTTTGGTATGGGAATTGCGGATCTCGTCGCTGGCATCCCAGGATGTCGCGTGGCGGATGCCGCGAAAGCGTCCAGCCCCACAGGCAATGTGTGCTTCCAGCACCTCTTTCACGCCGGCGCCCAGGTTCAGATCGGCCAAGCCGACAATGCCGGCGGCGATGCGGCAATCACCGTACTGGCCCGAGGCGCTCATGGCGGCGATGCCGTTGACGAATTCGGTCTCACCCACCGGTTTCATACACCGTGGTCCATCGTCTCGGTACATGGAGCCGCATTCGATGAACACGGTGGAGGTCACGTTATGGCCGCTGTTCACCTCTGCCAGCATCTCGTGAAACAGATAGCGCGTTTCCACCTGCTCGTTGCGGAACTTGGCGGCAGGATCGAAACCGGCGTCCCACAAATGGTGATGCGGATCGCAGATCTCCACCTCCGGCTCCAGCGTCTCTTCCGACGTCAAAGCTAACCAGTCGTCCGTATGCCCCATGTGCCCATCCTCCGAATTTTGTCGCTGGCCATAGTATGCCATCGAATTTGGATTTTGCCATATAGTGGCTTAAATCATGGAAGGGGAGGCGGTACATGCGTGAAGCGATCATCGATATCACCACCAAGGACGGCGCCATGGAGACCTTTGTCTGCCATCCGGAGCGCGGCGAGCCTTATCCGGCAGTATTCATGCTGATGGATGCGCCGGGTATTCGCGAGGAGCTGTACGACATGGCACGGCGCCTGGCCACGGTGGGATATTATGTGCTGCTGCCGAACCTGTATTACCGAGCGGGGCGCAATACCAAGTATGGCCCGGATGTGCTGGTTGCTGGCAGCGCCGATCATACCGCTATGCGCGCCATCCGCACCAAAATGACTATTCCCCCTATCATGGAAGACGTGGGCACCATGATCGAGTACGTGGATGGCCAGGACATGGCGAAATCGGGCGCGGTGGGCACCCATGGCTATTGCATGAGCGGACCATATTCCTTGGCTGCCGCCGCCCGCTACCCCGACCGGGTCAAGGCGGCGGCCTCGTTCTACGGCACCTGGTTGGTCAACGATGCGGAGGAAAGCCCCCATCTGACGTTTGGCCAAGTCAAGGGCGAGGTCTATATCTCCTGCGCCGAACACGATGAACTAGCACCTCTGGACATGGTCGACGAACTGCGCCGGCTGTTCGAGGCGGCGGGATCACCCGGTGAGTTGGAGGTGCACCCGGACGTGTATCACGGTTTTGCCTTTCCGGGACGCAAGGTCTATGACAAGCCTGCTGCCGAGCGTCATTGGGAGCGTTTGTTAGCGCTGTATGGCAGGCAGTTGTGACGCTGCCCAGAGTTCTCACTGAATTACATTCAACCGCTTGATGTTCGACAGTTTGCCGTCTGACGAAATTAATGGTGCGTTGTGACAAATTGCCGTCGCGGCGATCAACCTGTCAGCAGGGTCTTTGTGGTGGGAAAAATCTGTTTGGGATAGTCCGGCGATTTCCGCGCTGATGGGCAGGACTGTGAGCGAGAGCGTAAGAGACAGATCGTTGGTGTATTGGCCTGCATCGACGTCGCTACGCAAACGCCCGCCTCGAATGAGCGTGGCGATTTCCTATAAGGAGATATCTGGACAGGCCAGGTTTTTGCTCTTCAAGCCCTCTTCCATGGCAATTCTGGCCTTGTCATTTAGACGGTGTGGGTCGTCCTGCCAGAAAATCAGGACATGGGTGTCACAGATTGTCAGCATCGCCGCCCCATTCGGCATCAATAGGATCAACGACATTTCCGGTAATCATGGTGCGGCGCAACTTCAAAAGCCGCGCGCTGGCCTTTTTGACTTCATCCTGCTCCGGCACCAGCCGGGCAGGCTTTTACCATGGCTTGTTATCTGCAATTCGACCCCCGTCTTTACCTTTTGCAGGCACAAAGGCAAATTGCTGCGAAGTTCAGTGATGTTGACCCGCTCCATGGTCATCTCCAACAAAGGATATATTCTGTACAAAAAATACATACAGAATATAAATATTGTCCTCTCTCGAGCCAAGGAAACACAACCCGGAGGCCCCATTGTGTGCAGTTGTTAGCGCCCCATGGCGAAGAATTCATCATTGGGCCGCATGGAGGTAAAGCTAGCCATGCGGTTGGAAAGGCCGAAAAAGCCGGTGACGGCGGCAATGTCCCAGATGTCTTCGTCCGAGAAACCGTGGCCGCGTAGGGTCTCGAAATCTTCGTCACAAATGGATTTGCTGTCGTTGGAGACCTTCATGGCGAAATCCAGCATGGCCATCTGCCGCGGCGTGATATCCGCCTTGCGGTAGTTGACCGCGACCTGATCGGCGATCAGAGGATTCTTAGCCCTGATCCGCAGAATGGCACCATGCGCCATGACGCAGTATTGGCAGCCGTTGTCGGCGGAGGTGGCGACCACGATCATCTCGCGGTCCGCCTTGGAAACACCGCTGTCCTTCTCCATCAGGGCATCGTGATAGGCGAAAAAGGCGCGGAATTCTTCCGGCCGGTGGGCCAGGGCCAGAAAGACGTTGGGCACGAAGCCGACCTTCTCTTGAATTGCCAGGGCCATTTCCTTGATATCATCGGGCAGGTCATTGATCTCGGGAACCGGATAGCGGCTGATGGGCTTGCTCATGATGATTTCCTATGCTGCGAAATTTTGCCTGACACTTCCCAGACCGAGGCCCATGAGTCCAGCATTTCTTTGGTTATACCGGTCTTTAAAAATTGGCTTTATAAAATATTATCTAATGAAGAATAGATGAGGCCAATTTTTAATCATCCTTAATTTCTGGCGATTTATCTAAAAGGCTCGCGCCATGAGCACCGAACTACCGAGCATTTGTCCCTTCGATTGCCCCGGTCAGGCCGCGTCAAAGGTTTTGATGTTGCTTTCTACCGTCGTCCCGTATTTGAAACAGATGCGATAATACTCGTTAATGCGTATGCTGAATATTAGGTAATTACCATGAGGAGACCCGCTAGCATGGGCGTGGGCGATATTGATCAAGATCTGACGGATACCCTTCAGGTGCGCATGCCTTTGGTGGGGACCCTTGGCATTGATTTTTATGCCGCCGCACCCGACGGTATCCGGGCCCGCATGGCCTGGGCGCCGGAACGCTGCACCGCCGCAGGCATATTGCATGGCGGCGCGATCATGGCCCTGGCGGATAGCCTGGGCGGTTTCTTGGCGTTCATGAATCTGCCCAAGGGGGCGACGGCGACCTCCACCATCGAAAGCAAGACGAATTTTTTTCGTGCGGTTCGTGAAGGCTATATATTCGCCACGGCGACGCCTTTGCATGTTGGCCGCAGCACCATCGTGATCGATACGGAGCTGACCGACGATGCTGGCAAACGGGTGGCGCGCGTCACCCAGACACAAGCGGTCTTGGGCGGCTAGAAGCGTTGGCGGCTAGGCCGCGCAGTCTTTCCGGATTGATCTGGTTACCGCAATCGACACATTCGCGGTAGCTACCGGCATCAATACGCTCAATCGCGGCCTTGATCTTTTGCGCCTGCAACATCGCCGTATATTCCAGGGCGGAGGTGACTTCGCTGCTCTCCATCTGCGTTGCCTATTCAGCGAAATCGGCTTCCAAGGGCTCCCTCAGATCATGCTCGAAGTCATCAACGCGATGGCCAGCTCCCCTAACTGTTCAACAAGATCCTGCCGTAATAGGACCAGATCCCATATTACCTTTCTCCCGTCTTGCCACACCTTCACATATAGGGTGGATATGCAAAAATTCTGCCGCCAAATTGCTGCAGGTGCCCTGACCAGGATCAAGTATCCCTGATATTTTTGCCGAATGCCCAGATCGTGCGTCTGGACCGCTGCGATACTTTGTGTCATAAGCAGCGATCAAATTAATCTGGACCGCTGCTCCGGTGTGGACCTGCAAAGGTGACCGCATCCGCCCGAGCCTGTCCCGCATGGATATGGAGACCGGATCATGGCTCGTAAGAAACCCAAGGGTAAAAGTGCCGCCTACATGATGTTCAATGTCACGTACGAAGATGGCTCCGTGACCTCGAACCGGCGGATTTCCAACGATCTGCTGGACCAATCCTTTGGCGATAGCATTCAGGATCTGGCCCGCACGGCTATAGAGGATCAGGATAACGAGATTGCCCAACGCTCCGGCCAGCGCCGGGCTAAAATCACCGATATCGCCCGCGCGTAAGGGGCTGGCAAAAAATCGCTGATAACGAAATTACTTGACTTCACGGCCCCGTTCGGGCCTTTGGGCGCCAGCGACACTACCTTTTAGGTCGAAATTCGATCGCTTGCCGGTCCGATAGGCGCTTTTAGTTAAGCAGCCCCTTCGGGTTAGTTCACTGGGATGATCTTGGTATGATCCCGAGAAGAACTTGCGGCCGGCTTTTATTTTACGACACATTTGGGCGTTTCGATAGACGAACCATTGTCTTTGGCGCAGCCGTTTGGCGCGGCCAAGACATGGACTGCGTCGGCATGGCATATGCCGTGCTTAAGCCCCCGCCAATCTGTTTTGGAGTGGCGGACAATGATGAATTGATCAAGAAAGATACAGACTATATGACTGATTTTGCGGGCCTTGACTTGGCCCAACCCATCCTTCGCGCCATTGCCGATGAAGGTTACA
>PCBT01000101.1 GCA_002731375.1 Rhodospirillaceae bacterium
CCTTCTTTCTTGGCGGCTTTCAGGCCGGCCTGAATTTCGCCCATGACGAGGTCGACCGTGCGGCCGGCTTCTGCTTTTGAGAGTTTGCCTTTTTTGGCAACGCGCTCAACGAGTGCTGCTTTGCTCATATCTATGTTCCCACTGATGCCAGAAGTTGGTGATTCGTTTCATCTAGCAGAGCGACTCCTTCATGACAAGCACGACCCTTCGGATTCGCCTAGCCAGCCTGGACTTTAGGGTAATTGCGGGGTTTTTCACCAGTATTCGCGAGGTGTTGCGCCACGCGGCGATTCCAAAAAACCGTCCAAATAGGTGATTCGCACGACTTGCCAATTCACTAATTCACTGCCTTGACAAGTCTTCGGCCGTCTTCCGCCTAGTATGAGCGCGGCATGTCAAGGACATGCTGGCCAATGAAGTTCAGGATCATCTCGCGGCTGACCGGCGCGATGCGGGCGATAAAGGCCTCCCGCATATACCGCTCCACATGGAACTCCTTGGCATAGCCCATACCGCCATGGGTCATCACGGCGGTCTCGCAGGCGGTAAAACAGGCTTCCGCCGCCAGATATTTCGCGGCATTGGCTTCCGCCCCGCAAGGCTTGCCCGCGTCGTACAGGGCGGCGGCTTTCCAGACCACGGCGTCGGCGGCTTCCAGATGGGCCCAGGCCGCCGCAAGCGGATGCTGGATCGCCTGATTCTGGCCGATGGGCCGGTCAAAGACCACACGCTCCTTGGCGTAATCCACTGCCTTGCGCAGGGCCGCCCGGCCCAGGCCGACCGCTTCCGCCGCCACCAGAATGCGTTCGGGATTGATGCCGTCGATTAGGTAATAGAAACCCTTGCCTTCCTCACCGATGCGGTCGGTCTCGGGCACTGGCAGGTTGTCATAAAAGGTCGCATTGGAATCGACCGCCTTGCGGCCCATTTTCTCGATCACCTGGGCTTCGCAATAGTCCCGGTCGAAATCGGTGTAGAACATGGTGATGCCGTCCATAGGCTTGGCGCTGTCCTCGCGCGCCGCCGTGCGAGCAAGCAGAAGTATCTTGTTGGCGGTTTGCGCGGTCGAAGTCCACATCTTGCGGCCATTGACGATGTATTTCTCGCCGTCCCAGACCGCCTTGGTCTCGATCCGGGTGGTATCCAGGCCCGCATTGGGCTCGGTCACACCGAAGCAGGTGCGGTCCTTACCCGCGATCAGGGGTGGCAGCAGGCGCTCTTTTTGTTCATCCGTGCCATGCACTACAATCGGATTGGGGCCGAAGATATTGATATGCACGGCGGAGCAGCCAGAAAATCCCGCCCCCGTTTCGGCGATGGTCTGCATCATCAACGAAGCCTCGATCACGCCCAGGCCCGAGCCGCCGTATTCTTCCGGCATGGCGATGCCCAGCCAGCCGCCATCCGCCAGATCCTTGACGAAGTCCTCCGGAAATTTGCCATCCGTATCGCGGGCCAGCCAATAGGCATCGTCATATTTTTCGCATAATTTGGCGATGGTATCGCGCACTGCGACCTGGTCGTCGGTAAAGGAAAGATCCATGATACATCCGGACGATGCCGGCCCCTGAATTTGCTACATTTGTGCCCTTTATAGCGGAACCGGGGGCGCTTGGCATAGGGGTGCATTGACGGTAAGTCCATGTGCCACGAGAATGCGGGCGAATTTTGTTTAAGTTTAAGGAGGTGCCGCCATGAAGGACGGCGTGATCAAGACCGGCGAAAACCGCTATCGGGAGACTTTTGGCCGCTATTACGAGGATTTCACTGTTGGCGATATCTACGAACACCGCCCCGGCCGGACCATCACGGAAGCCGACAATACCTGGTTCACCCTGCTGACCATGAACCAGCACCCGCTGCATTTCGACGCCGAATACGCCAAGCATTCGGAATTCGGCAAGCCCATCGTTAATTCTGCCCTGACCGTGGCCATCGTCGCAGGGATGAGCGTCTCGGACGTCAGCCAGAAAGCCATCGCCAATCTGGGTTGGACTGATATCGTCATGCCGGCGCCGGTTTTCAATGGCGATACCCTGTATGCGGAATCGGAGGTGCTGGGTAAAAAGGAGTCCAAATCCCGCCCCACCCAGGGCATTGTCGATGTCACAACACGGGCACATAAAGGCGACGGCACCCTGGTCATGAGCTTTAGGCGCACGGTCCTGGTGCCGAAACGCGGGCACAGCGTGGATGACAAAATTCTGGCCGCTCAAGAATAAGAGAGATTTAAGATGACTGAGACCCTGACAAACCGCGCGGGCGAGAGCATTACCCGCGAGGACGAGAGGCAATTGCTGGATACGGTGCAAAAGTGGCTGGAGCGGGATGTCCGCGACAAGGTTCTGAAACTGGAACATGCCGACGAATATCCCCACGAGATGGTCGAACAAATGAAGGAGCTGGGCCTGTTTGGGGCCACCATCGGCCAGGAATACGGCGGCCTGGGCTTGCCCGCCGGCACCTATGCCAAGATAGTCACGGCGGTGACCGAGGTCTGGATGTCGCTAAGTGGCATATTCAACTCACACCTGATCATGTCGGCGGCGGTAGAACGCTTTGGCACGGAAGCCCAGAAGCGTCATTACCTGCCGCGCTTCGCCACCGGCGAGTTGCGTGGCGCCCTGGCCTTGACCGAGCCCAATTGCGGTACCGATCTGCAGGCCATCCGCACCCGTGCTGTCCGCGATGGTGATGATTACGTGATCAACGGCACCAAGACCTGGATTTCCAACGGTATCGAGGGTGGTTGCGTTGCCCTGCTGGTTAAGACCGACCCGGATATGGAGCCACGGCATAAGGGCACATCATTGTTTGTCGCCGAAAAAGGCCCTGGCTTCAGCGTCGGGCGCAAGCTGGAAAAGCTTGGCTATAAAGGCATAGATTCAGCCGAACTGGTGTTCGAGGACTACCGCATCCCCGCCGACCAGCTGATTGGCGGCGAGGAAGGCTCCGGCTTCCGCCATGCGGTCGGCGGCCTTGAGCTGGGCCGCATCAACGTTGCGGCCCGTGGCGTTGGTCTCGCAAATGCGGCGCTACAGGCGGCCACCGCCTATTCCCAGGTGCGGGAAACCATGGGCAAGCCGATCTGTCAGCATCAGGCGATCCAGCTGAAGCTGGGCGATATGGCGACCCGGTGCGAGGCCTCGCGGCTGTTGGTGGAGGCGGCGGCAACGGCCTATGATAAGGGCCAGCGCTGCGATATGGAGGCGGGCATGGCCAAGCTGTTCGCCTCGGAATCCGCATTGGAGAACGCCACGGAATGCATGCGCATCCACGGCGCCTATGGCTATTCAAAGGAATTCCACGTGGAACGCTATTTCCGCGACGCACCCTTGATGTGCATTGGCGAGGGCACCAACGAGATGCAGCGCATCATCATCGCCCGGCAACTGGTTGAGAGGAATCCGGTGTGAGCTTACCGTTAGCTGGATTGCGTATCATCGCGGTCGAACATTATGGCGCGGGCCCCTACGGTACCGGTTTTCTGGCCGATCTGGGCGCCGATCTGATCAAGATCGAGAACCGCCGGATGGGTGGCGATATGTCCCGTGGCGTCGGCCCGCATTATCTCGGGGAGGACGACAGCCAGTTTTTTCAGGCCTTCAACCGCAACAAACGTTCTCTGTCTCTGGATCTGAAGCATCTGGACGGCAAGGAGGTGCTGCACAGGTTGGCCGCGGCATCTGACGGTCTGGTCAATAATCTGCGTGGTGATCAACCGGCTAAACTGGGTCTGCGCCATGTGGATCTGGTGGCCCACAATCCAGGCCTAGTCTGCGCCCATATTTCGGCCTATGGCAATGATGGGGAGCGGGCCGGCTGGCCCGGCTATGATTTTCTGATGCAGGCCGAGGCCGGTTTCATGTACATGAGTGGCGAGCCCGACGGCCCGCCCGCGCGCATGGGCCTGTCTATTGTCGACTACATGACCGGCATCACGACGGCATTCTCCTTGTTGGCCGGCATCCTGGCGGCCAGGGAAAGCGGCAAGGGCCGGGATCTCGAGGTTTCACTGTACGATGTGGCCATGCATCAATTGAGCTATCCCGGCGTGTGGTACCTGAACGAAGGCGATGTCTCCACCAGAAGACCGCGCTCGGGCCACCCCTTTATTGTGCCTTCGCAATTGTACCGCACCAAGGACGGCTGGATCTTCATCATGGCGCAGCACCAGCGCTTTTGGGAAAACCTGTGCGACAAGATGAACAAGCCGGAATGGAAGACCGACCCGCGTTTTCTCGATTACGAAGGCCGCCACGAACACCGGGACGACCTGACCCTGATGATCGATGCCCAGTTGATCAAGCAGACCACGGCCCATTGGATCGAATTTTTTGCCGGCGACGTTCCCGCCGGCCCGGTCAATGATCTGGCCCAGGCTTTGGACAATCCGTACTTCAACCAGCGCGGCGGTGTGCAGACGGTGGCGCATCCGGACAAGCCGGACGGTCTTAAACTGCTGAACAACCCCATTCGCCTCGGCGAACCCATCCCGGCCCGGCCCGGCCCCAAGCTGGGCGCGGACAGCGAAGACATCCTGTCGGAATTGGGTTATTCAATAGAAGAAATCGAACGCCTGCGTTCCAACAAGGCCATCTAGGAAGTACGAAAAATGAAACTCGAAGGTATCCGCGTTCTCGATCTATCCCTGTTCCTGCCGGGGCCGTTGCTGACCCAGATGATGGCCGATCACGGCGCCGAGGTGATAAAACTAGAACCCATCAATGGCGGCGAGCCGAACCGCGTTATCGGTGCCGAGCGCGACGGCACTACGGTATTTTTCGCCAATACGCATCGCAACAAACAAAGTGTGCAGCTGAACCTGAAAAAACCCGAGGGCGTGGAAGCCGCCCTGCGCCTGGCAGTTAGTTGCGATGTCATGATCGAGGCTTTCCGCCCCGGCGTCGTCGACCGCTTGGGCGTCGGCTATGATGCGGTCGTGGAACAGCATCCGGGCATCGTCTATGCCTCGATCTCGGCCTTTGGCCAGGATGGACCGTATGCCAAGAAGCCGGCCCACGACATGGCGACGGAGGCCTATGCTGGCATCCTCAGCGTTAATGTGGGCCCCGATGGCGAACCGGCCATTCCAGGCATAGCCAACGCCGATATGCTGTCATCCATGATGGGCCTGTCGGCAGTATTGATGGCGCTGTACCGGCGCCGCGACACTGGGCGGGGCGATTACATCGATCTTTCCATGATGGACAGCATCATCGCCGCCATGCCCAACAACGTCGGGCCAGTGTTCGCGGAAAAGCGCCCGCCGGAGCCGAAACAGGAACGCTCCTGGGGCGGCAATGCCATGTACAATATTTACAAGACCAAGGACGGCAAGCACATCGTCCTGGGCGGTGCGGAGATGCATTTCGCCAAGGCTGTCCTGGACAAGATGGGCCGTCCGGATCTGATTGAGGCGTGTGAGCCGCCCCCTGGCCCCACGCAACTACCGGCCAAGAAATTCCTGACCGAGAAGTTTCTTTCCGAAACCCAGGCCTATTGGGTGGACTGGTTCGAAGGCGTGGATGCGGCGTTTGCCCCGGTCAACAATCTGCGCCAGGGCGCGGATGATCCACAACTGCGGCACCGGGAAATGATTATCGAGGATGACCGTGGCTGGGAACACATTGGCATCCCCATGAAATTCCGCGACGAACCGGGCAAGGTGGTTTTTGACTTGCCTGATCTGGGCCAGCACACGGAAGCCAACCTGCGCAATGTGGGCTACAGCGAGGCCGACGTCGTCGCGATGAAGGACAAGGGGGTGTTTTAGGGGAAGATCAATTTCCCGCGCCCGAATCCAAAATTAAGGCACGGTTGCTTCGGATCATCGCGCGCAATGAAGTAAGCAATTTCGCCTAAATCTGCCTCGGCAATTGCTGTGAATTGGGCCTGCGTCATGCCGTCGGATTAGTGGAATTCTCGTCTTCCAACCGTTTACGCACCCGTTGCATGATATCTTCGGCCGTGACCGTACGCAGCTCACCCCGTTCGGCCTGATCAACACCCGTCTTGATGTCGACGCGCAGCGCTTCCAGTTTATCAGCTCCGCCGTTAGCCAATCATGGCTACGGGCCACGGCGGCTTCCTTGGAGCGGAATACGCCAGCCTTGATCAAACGATCAACGGTGGTCTCTTGCTCCGATGTCCGTGGGATATCAGTGCTGCATTGTTCTCTATTTGTTCAAAAATGTAGGCTAGATCGATACGTCTTTCAATGGCATCGTCCCTCCAGCATAATGCGGCTCAGATTGTTGGAATTGGGAGTTCGATTACATGTCAGATTACGATGTCATCGTTGTCGGGGCGGGCAATGCGGCCCAGGCGGCGGCGAATTCGGCCCGTGAGCAGGGCGCCGAACAGGTTCTGGTGCTGGAAAAAGCGCCCGAGGCGGACCGGGGCGGCAATACTCATTTCAGCGGCGGCATGATGCGCATCGCCTATGGCGAAGCGGAGGCCCTGCGCCCTCTGCTGCCCGGCGTCGAGGACGAACTGCCTGGTTTTTTCGAGGACGTGCCCACCTATACCGAAGACGAAATGATGGCCGATCTGATGCGGGTGACCGCCGGCAAGACGGACCAGACATTGGCGAAAACCCTGATCTCCAAATCCTACGAGACCATTTGCTGGCTGCATGAATACGGCGGCATTCCCATGGAGCCCGCCATCAGCCTGACTGGCATCCGGGTCGGCAACCGGGTGAAATGGCAAAAGGGTGGCATTATCCGGGCAGAGCACGAAGGCGTCGGCCTGTCCAATTCCTGGTTCGCGAAGTCGGAGGCCAATGGCATCACCATCCGCTATGGCGTCGGCGCGACGGCTTTATTGCAGGACGAGGATGGCAACGTGGTTGGTGTGGAAGTCAACAACGGCGAAACTTTGGAGGAGATTACTGCTCCTGCCGTGGTGCTGGGGTGCGGTGGCTTCGAGGCCAATGCGCAAATGCGGGCACAGTATCTGGGCGCACCCTGGGATCACGCCAAGGTGCGCGGCACGGCCCATAACCAGGGCGATGGCCTGCGCATGGCTTTGGAAATCGGCGCCCTGCCCTGGGGGCAGTGGAGCGGCCGGCATTCCACGCCGATCTCCAACGAATGGCCCGACTTCGCCGACCGCGAGCGCACCGACCGCAGCAACCGGCTGTCCTTCCCTTATTCCGTGATGATCAACCGCCTTGGGCTTCGCTTTCTTGATGAAGGCGAGGATATGGGCATGTACACCTATGCCAAATACGGCGGCCGGATCCTGAATGAACCGGGCGCTCTGGCCTGGCAGATCTTTGATCAGCAGACGGTGCATTTGCTCGAGCCGCGCTATTCCACCTCCGATCCAATCACCGCTAATACCCTGGCGGATCTGGTGGAGCACTTAGATGTGGACGACAAACCCCAGGCTCTGCGAACGTTGGAGGCCTATAACGCCGCCGCGCCCAGCCGGGGCGCCAACGACGGCTTTGACCCGACGCAAAAGGATGGTCTCTCCACCTCTGGCCTGAGCCCCGAAAAAACCAATTGGGCCACGCGCCTGGATCAGCCGCCCTTCCTGGCCTATTCCGCCACGGGCGGCGTCACCTTCACCTTTGGCGCCTTGAAGATCGATGAAGATGCCAGGGTGATTGGCACGGACTGGCGGCCCATACGGGGACTGTTCGCCTGTGGCGAGATGGTCGGCGGGCTGTTCCATTTCAACTATCCAGGCGGCACGGGGCTGGTTTCTGGCGCCGTGTTCGGCAGGATTGCCGGCGCCAGCGCGGCCCGGAAAGCAGCGGAATGACACAGGAAAGGGTCCCGGCGGCCTTTATTCGCGGCGGTACCTCCAAGGGCGTATTCTTTCATGGCCGGGATCTGCCGGCCGATCTGGCGGCACGCAACGCCATCTTCCTGGCCGCCATCGGCAGCCCCGACCCTTATGGCCGGCAGCTTGATGGTCTGGGTGGTGGTCTTTCTTCCTTGTCGAAGGTGGTGGTGATCGAGCCTTCGGATAGGCCCGGCATTGATGTGGATTATACCTTTGGCCAGGTGGTGGTCGATGCGCCGGAGGTTGATTACGGCGCCACTTGCGGCAATTTATCGTCCGCCGTCGGACCTTTTGCGGTAGATGAGGGTTTGGTCGATGCCGCTGACGGCGAGGCGGTGGTGCGGATCTACAACACCAACACCGCCAAGGTGTTGGAAAGCCGCTTCGCGGTCCGCGATGGCGCCGCCGAAACACAAGGGAATTTCATCATTCCCGGCGTCGCCGGCAGCGCGGCCCGTGTCCGCCTGGATTTTCTCGATCCTGGCGGTGCCGGCACTGGGTCTCTGATACCCAGCGGCCAGATCAACGATGTCATCGAACTGGCCGATGGCGGTAGCGTTGAAATCTGCTGCATCGATGCCACCACGCCCTGTGTTTTCATCGCTGCCTTTGATCTGGGACTGAGTGCCACGGAATTGCCCACTGATCTAGAGGCTATGGGCGGCGTTCTCGCTAAGCTGGAGGAAATCCGTGCCTTGGCCGGTGTCCGCATGGGCCTGGGCGACAGTGCGGCTGAAATCTCCAACAGCTCGCGCGCCAGCCCAAAGATCGCCATGGTCGGCCCGCCCGCCAACGCCCCATTGCTGGACGGCAGCACCATGACGTCGGATCAGGTGGATCTTTCCGTACGCATGATTTCCATGGGCCAGCCGCACCGCGCCGTACCATTGACCGGGGGCATGTGCCTCGCCGTGGCCGCCAATCTGGCGGGCAGTCTTGTTCATCGTATGGCGCGGCCTGGAAAAGATGGCGATGTCCGCCTGGGCACCCCGTCCGGGCCAATTCCAATCGGCGCCAAGGTTGAAAGCGCGGGCGCCAATAGCACGGTCGATTACATCACCACCTACCGCACCGCCCGCCGCCTGATGGAGGGCAACGTGCTGGTGCCATCGGGGTCGGAATAGCCCGAACACCCTCTTGCTTTTTCGAAATTTGTTCCGCTTCCGTATTAATTTTGGCGTTGGCGACCGCCACCAGTGATTTCGTATTATACAAAAACTCGGAATGGTCTCAATACAACTGAATATTAATATAATCGCGCTAATTTGACGGTATCTCGCCATGACTATGACGGATAGAGGCCGACATTTGTGCGCCAAATGATAATTAAGTATTTCAAAATGGGCACGCCATTGCGGTGGCCGTGCGCTTGTTTTCGGCTTGGCCGCCGCCGCGGGCATCCTCGCGGCAAAGACGGACACCCCGGCGCGGGTGGAAAATACGGTTGAAAATGGCGCCAAAGGCCGCACCGTTATCGTTGGCGTACCAGCCCATTGGCCGCCACAATATTCCCTGGACGAAAATGGGCGGCCAACGGGTTTCGCCACCTCCGCTTCGGACTGGTTTTGGGAGATGGACGAGAATTTGCGCTTCTTCTGTTTCTCGGAGCGTTTCAGCGCGGTTACCGGCGTCCTTGTGGATTTCCTGCTGGGCAAAACACGTCTGGAACGGGGCCAGTCTTTAAGAGCTTTTGCTAACCTGGTCAGGTCCACCCACGGGCCTATTGGTAAATCATCGGTTTACCGTGTGGGCTGGACTTCCCTTGTCTCGCCTCCCATGCCGGAAATTTGCCACTTACTTGCCTACATTGCGGCAATGGCGATACCCTTGCCCCTCGCACGGCATATCCCCCCGGGGCGAATTGGCAAAGACAGGCACCTATCGGAGGTCATCGCGTGAGTAGTGAAATCCCCATCCTTGATCTGAGTGATTTTCTGGCCGGGGAACCAGGTGCCTTGGAAGCGGTGGCGAAGGAATTGCAGTTCGCCGCTGAAAATATTGGCTTTTTCTTTATTAGCGGCCATGGCGTGCCCCAGGACCTGATCGACGCCACGTTCGAAGCCTCGCGCCGCTTTCATGACTTGCCGGAAGAGGAAAAAATGGCTCTCAAGGCCAACGAACATAACATCGGCTATATGGGGCGGGGCGCGTCCATCTCGCGGGCCAGTCAGGTCTACGACGGCGAACGAAAGACCAATCTGGTGGCAGCCTTTTTTCTAAAACGTGAATTGCCCGCTGACCATCCCGATATCATCAATAACAAGCGGTTCCGCGGCGCCAATCAATGGCCCAGCGGTCTGGTTGGCTTTCGCGAGACCGCCATCGCCTACATGGATGCGCTGGAGCGGTTGGGTAAAAGCATGCTGCCCATCTATGCCCGCGCCCTGGATTTGCCGGCCGGCTTTTTCGCCGAAGCGTTCTCCGAACCGCAATATACCCTGCGACTGGCTCACTATCCCCCGGCCGCGGCGGAGGACAACCAATTTGGCTTGGCGCCCCATACGGATTCTTCGTTTCTGACCCTGTTGGCTCAGAACAAGGTCGAAGGTCTGCAAGTCCGCCGTACCGACGGCACCTGGTTCGATGCCCCGGCGATACCGGGTACCTTCGTGATCAACAGCGGCGATATGCTGCGGCGCTGGAGCAACCACCGTTTTCTTTCCACACCGCACCGGGCCGTGGCTTCGATCGCGAACCGGGACCGCTACGCCATTCCATTTTTCTTTGATGCCCACGCCGACTATGTGCAGGAATGTCTGCCCACCTGCACCGACGCCAGCAATCCGCCGCGCTACGAGCCGACCACCTATACGGATTACATGCTCTGGTTCGCCAAACAGAACTACGCCCATTTTCGTGACGGGAAAGAGTAGGCTTCAGGTCGCCAGTACTCGGACGCCGGCCTTCAACAGCGTGATCGGCGGCGCCCAATCACCGATCGGTAGGGTGTGGGAGACCAGGCCGGGGCCTGCCGGTGTTGCATCCGGCAGCCACAGATGTACCGCGATGGCGGGCGGTTCATGGGAAATATTCAACAATCGCTCCGGCCCTGTATCCAGACCGAAGGGATAGCAGGTGGTGGGGCCGGAAATGGCGATGGTGCCGCCGAACTTCGTACTGATCGACCGATGCACATGTCCCGCCAGGACACAGACCACCTGGCCATGGCGCCGTAGCAGGACGTCAAGTTCTGCGCCGCCACGAACAAGACCCTTGGCGGAACTGCCTGTCATGCCGGAATAAAAGGGCGGGTGATGTAGTGCCACGATGGTGGGGCGGTCCGGCGTCTCGGACAAGCGCGCCTCCAGCCAGGCCAGCCGTTCCGGACACATCTCCCCCGGCGTCTCGTCGGCTATGACCGTGTCGCAACAGATGATCCGTACCGCCTGGTCTTCGATGACGTAATGCAGAAAATCACCCGTCGTCGGCAATGAAGATGTGCCGCCGAAAACCAGACGCAGGGCATCGCGGTCATCATGGTTGCCGGGAATGACAGCCAGCGGCGCCTCCAGCGCAGTGGTTATTTCCTTGAACGCTTGATAACGCGGCACGCTGCCGTGGGAGGCGATGTCGCCGGTATGCAGCACCAAATCGGGACCTGGGTCCATGGCGTTTACAATCTCGACCGCTTTGGTGAGTGCCCACGAGGTATCGAAATGGCCATAGACAAGTGCCCCCGGCTCATCAATGTGGGTATCGGAAATCTGAACCAAAATCATGGGCGGATGCTCCTGTCCGGCTGGTATCGCAGGTCGGTGAATTCCTCTGCCCGGCCGGGCCGCGGGATGCCTCCGAACTCGTGCAACATGTCCAGGGAGCATTGCAGTCCCGGCATATCGACCTGGCAGTCTAGTTGATAGTGGGATAATTCGCGCGCCATGGCGCGGCGCGCCACTGCCTGGGTGGTGCCGTAAAGCCCCGCCACGAAGGCCGCGAAGTCATTTAGATGGCCCGCCGCATGATGCGCCGCGCGGCGGCAGCCGCGCAAGACGGCGGCGACAGTATCGGGTTCCTGGGCGATGAACCCGGTGTGGGCGACGCGGACAATCCATTGATAGTTCGGCAGATAGGCGTCTTCATAGGCCGCCGCCCAGATCTCCAAAATGCCACGGTCCTCGCCAATGGATAGATTGGGCTCGGTCGCCAGACAGGCGTCTATCCCGCCTTCTTCCATGATGTCGATAATGCGCGGATAATCATCCAACAACGGCACCGAGGTAATGTCGGCGTCCGGGTCCAGGCCATGCTGGATCAACATCCGGCGCGCGATCCATGAGGGGCAGCTGCCAATGCTCAACAAGCCAAGACGCTTGCCACGGAGCATCTGGTAGCTTTTGATATCCTTGCGGACGCCAAGGTACATATGCGCCCGCTGCCGGCAGCCGCTGGCGATAATGCGAAAATTTCCACCCGCGGCCATAGCGTTCAACCCGGAAGGCGAACCAATACTGCCGATCGAAAGATCGCCGCTGCTGAAAGCCTGGGCCAACTCGGGCCCGCCGAATACTATCCGCACGCTCAGGTCCAGACCCTCGGCCTCGAAGGTTCCTACCTCGATCCCAAACCTGACCGTTAGGGCATCGTTCCCTGACGGCACGCCGTATTCGATCCTTCTCAATCCGGCCATGGCGGTCTTTACCCTTTGCTCCATAGTGACACTATTTTGATATTACGCGGAGGTTTTTGCCCCCGCGTTTTTTTGAGGGAGGCAAATTTGACTCGGCGATTCACGCCGACGGAGTGGCGCCCTCGTCGCCCTGTTGCCCAATCAGCACCAACGAGGGGAACGCCCGCTGGAGGCAGTCCTCGCGCTCGCACAGCTGGCAGGTGATGCCGCCGGGCGTGAAGACGTCGCTGTTGGCGAGGTCGAGTCCGTCGGCATAGATCAATTGGTGGGCGGCTTCGAGCCGGCAACCGATGGCGAGCGCGTGGTGGGTCTCCGGTTGCCCGTGGCGAAGGCCGGATACGCGCGACGCGAAGGCGATGCAAAAATAGTTGCTGCCGTCGACCAGATTCAGGATCTGCGTGTTCATGAGCCCTTCATGGCCGTGCACGGCGTGGATGTTCCAGCGCGGGCAAATACCGCCGAACCGGGGAATGGGAAGGCCCGATCCGGAGACCCGCTGGGAGATGTTGCCGGCCCTGTCGATGCGAAGGAAATGAAACCGCGCCCCTTCGTCGCCCGGCCGCCGCAGGCTTGTCAGGCGTTGGCAAACTTGCTCGCGGCTGACCTCGAAGGCGCGGCCCAGCTGTTCGATATCGTAGCGTTCCCGCTGGGCCCGGGCCAGAAACGCCCTATAGGGCATGAGCAGCGCGGCGGCGCCGTAATCGACTAGGTAGTCGTGGCACAGGCGCCGCACCGTATCGGAGCCGAGGCCGGCAACCTCGATCTGGGTCTCGATCTCCAACGCCGCCGCGTGTCGGATGATTTCGCGGGCAAGAACGAAGCGGATGTCTTCCGGCGCCAGACCTTCTTGCAGGGAAAGGATGGCGCCATCGCCGTCGGTAACGGGAGCATCCTGGCCATCAGCGTAAGGAACGACATCAATGCCCAGAGGGTCGGTCAGATAGGAGATGAGAGCGGGGTAAAGTCCTTGTGCCCCTAGGCCGAGTTCTTCGCGAAGCTCCTCGGCCCGACGATCAAGGTCATCGAAGAAGTCGTCCTGGGTCTCGGCGAAATCGGCCACCTCGTCGGCCGACGCGCGGTTGCCCATAAGGCCCTGCATGCCGTCGCCAGTGACGAAGGCCAACAGCTCAACCACCTGGTGGGTCAGTTTCTCGGCCCCCTCGACAACAATGGAGAGGAACTGCTGGCGCTCCTCGACGGCCAAGTCCACGTTGTCGTGGAGGATCTCCGAAAAACTCCGGACCGAGGTCAGCAGAGTCCGCACCTCGTGGCTGGAAGCCAGGAGATAGGGGCTGGAAGCGATGCGGTCATTGAGGGCGTCCATATCCTCGCGAGCCGAGCGGTTGGCCCGGTAAAGGCGCAGGAACCCCTGGCAGAATTCCGGCCCGTTGTTGACAAGGTCATCCAACTCCAGGGCCGACGGTTGCAGGTCCGTGAACAGGGGCTCGCTGAAAACTTCCTGCAAATCGCGCTTGAGGCGCGCTTCCTCGCCTTCCGAGAAAGCCTGCAGATCGACGTCCAGATGCTCGCTCAGTTTCAGTAACAACGGCACCGTCAGGGGACGGTCGTTATGTTCGATCATGTTGAGGTAACTTGCCGAAATGCCGAGCATCTCGGCGAGACGCATCTGAGCCAGCCCTCGACCCTTGCGTAGGCGCCGAATCTTCGCCCCCAACATGGGAGGTTTCGCCAACGGTTTTCCCTCCAATACAATAGCCGGTTCAGTCTTTACAAAATTTCACTATTTACGTTCAAAGGCAAGCCTGGCCTTGTGCAAAGTCATTATGGGGTGCGTAAATTCTTTGCTCCGGGAATGGCGCGGCGGTCTTCCTAGGTGTCGGCGCCGCGCAGCGGCAGGGTGAATCGGAACACCGATCCTTGGCCCTCGTTGGACTCGACCCAGATAGCGCCGCCGAAGTGTTCGATGATTTCACGGCAAATGGCCAGCCCCAAGCCGGTCCC
Source organism: Rhodospirillaceae bacterium (assembly GCA_002731375.1). Lineage (GTDB taxonomy): Bacteria > Pseudomonadota > Alphaproteobacteria. The sequence goes on from PCBT01000101.1 coordinate 14,390, forward strand.
CTTCGGCTTGTCGGTCAGGGTATCGTTTCCCACCTGCTGGAATTTGTTGAAGACCCGCTCGCGCAGGTGAGCGGGGATGCCGGGCCCGTTGTCGGCGACGCTGACCCGGATGTCGTCGCCGAGGGTTTCCGCCGAGACGCAGACTTGGCTGCCTTTGTGGTCGCAGAACTTGGCGGCGTTGGACAACAGGTTCATGAGCACCTGGATCAAACGGTCGGCGTCGGCCTGCACCTTGGACAACGAATTCGGGAACTGCACCTCCAACGTCAGGTTGCTGGCTTGGAGCAGCGGGCTAGTGGCGGCGAGAGCCGTTTCGATGGTTGCCTTGACGTCAACCTCGGTGATGTTCCAGACGGTTCTCCCAGCTTCCATTTTTGAAAGGTCAAGGAGCTGGTCGATGAGCCGCGTCAGGCGTTCGCTCTCGTCGATGATGACGCTGTAGAATTGTTCGCGCTGTGCTTCCTCGAGATCGGGGTTGTCGAAGAGGATCTCCCCGAAGGCGCGGATGGAGGTCAGCGGCGTACGGAACTCATGACCGACCACGGAAAGGAAACTGTCCTTTAGGCGGTCCAGTTCCTGCAGCCTCTCGTTGGCGGAGCGGAGCTCCTCCGTAGTGATTTCCAACTCGCGGGATTTCTGCTCCAGTTGATGGCTGTATTCGATAACCTGGGTGGTCTCGTCGAGGATCTTCATGAGATCCTCGGCGCCAACCATCTCACCCTTGGTGACGGTGGCCAGGGTGGCGCGCGCCGAGGCCGCCCCGATGGCGCCGGCCAATTGCCGCTCGGCGAAGTCCATCATCCCGGAGTCTGCCTGATGGTTGGCTTTTAGCGCCTCCCCATGGTGGCCGACATACTCGGCGAAGTCGCTCTCGGCCCGTGAAGTGCCGAGAAAGCGCGACAGCACCTGCTTCAACTCGCCGGCGGTTGCCGACCCGTGCCAAGTGCCGCCGACCCGGTGGCCGGTCTGCTGCAGTGCATCGACGAAAACATTGGCCTGAAGGCGTTCGATATCCGACGGCCGGCCCAACAGCGAGACCCAGACATAACCGCCGGCATTGGCGAAGATGCTCCAGAAGAGCGCGTGAGACAGATGATGCATGCCCTCTATGCCGAACAGCGCGTAGGGCCTCAGAAACTCGATTCCCCAGGGCCCGTGCTTGACGAAGTCGATGGGTAGCCATCCCGAGCGGGCGAAGGACGGCAAGACCAGCGTGTACAACCAGACCAAGGTCCCCAGCACGATCCCGGTGATGGCGCCGTTGCGGGTACCGCCCTTCCAGAAGATACCGCCGACAAGAGCCGGCGCGAACTGCGCCGCGGCCGCGAACGAGACTAGGCCGATGGTAACGAGTGCATAGGAATCACCGATGAAATAGACGTACCCGTATGCCAGCATCAAGATCATCAAGATACTGGTCCGGCGGATGCCGAGCAGCGGCCTCGTGACATCCCCCTTCAGCCGTTCCTGGAACCACGAGACCCTGAGCAGTACGGGCATCACCAGGTCGTTGCAGACCATAGTGCTGAGCGCAATGGTAGCGACGATGATCATGCCCGTAGCCGCCGACAGGCCGCTGATGAAGGCGAACAGAGCCAGCCCCTCCTGGTGGTTGGCCATGGCAATGGTTAACACGAAGGTATCGGCGTCGACACCACGGTCCGGGAACTGCAGCAGGCCGCCGATGGCGATCGGCAGCACGAAGATGTTGATCAACAGCAGGTAGGCGGGAAACAGCCAGGCAGCCTTGCGCACATGACTGGCATCGACGTTTTCGACGACGGCGACTTGAAACTGGCGCGGCAGGCAGATGACCGCCGCCATGCTGAGGATCAGAAGTGTCATCCATTCGGCGTAACCGCCGGCGCCCAAGTGCTGGTAGAGCTGCGCCACATGGGGGACATCGTTGCCCTTGGCGAACAGGTCCACGAAGCCATCATAAAGTCCGAAGGTGACGTAGAGCCCGATGGCCAGGAAGGCGAACAGCTTGACTACGGACTCGAAGGCGATGGCCAGCACCATGCCCTCGTGGTGCTCGCTGGCGTCGATATGCCGGGTTCCGAACAAGATGGTGAAGATGGACATCAACATGGCGACGAAAAACGCCGTATCGCGGAAAATGGAGACCTTGCCCAGTTCCTGGGGCATGATGATTTCCGGATATTGCAGCAGCACCGTGAAGCTGGTCGAGATGGCTTTCAGTTGCAAGGCGATGTAGGGGAGAATTCCAAACACCGCGACGACGGTGACAATGCCGCCGAGCCAGGTGCTCTTGCCGTAGCGCGACGCGATGAAATCGGCGATGGAGGTGATCCGGTTGTCACGGCTGATGCGGGCGATCTTCTGCAGGATAAACGGCCACAGTATGAAGACCAGGGTTGGTCCCAGGTAGATGGGCAGGAAATCCATGCCGCTGGTGGCGGCCCGCCCAACGCTGCCATAGTAGGTCCAGCTTGTGCAGTAGACGCCGATGGAAAGAGCGTAGATATAGGGATTATTTATGAGGCTGCGTCCCTTGTCGGCACGCTTGTCGCCGTAGAAGGCAATGGCGAACAGGAGCCCCAGGTAGGCCACCGCGAACAGGAAGATGACCCAGGCCTGGAGCATCTTAGCGTTCCGGCCGCTGGGCGTCTTCGGCGGGCGGCTCGCTATGCACCACGATGATCCGTGCCGCGACGATGATGCCGATCCAGACCGTGAACAAGTAGAAAAACACCAAGGGCAAGCCGAAGACCGTGGCGTCCCCCTTGATAAGCGTGATCAGCGGTGTCGCCAAGGCAATGAAGGCGAACAGGAAGAGCGCGACGGAGAGTTCCCCCGCCTTGCGGGAGTCGATGTGTTTCTTGGCGCGGGGCGTCAATCTCGCCACGGCACAGGCGCCGCGATTACCCGTCCATGCCCACGGCCTGCTTGACCCGGGCCACCAGGTTGCGGGTCGAAAACGGCTTGGTGACGAAATCGTCGGCGCCCAGGTCAAGGCCGCGCTCGCGGTCGGCTTCACGGCCTTTGGCTGTCAGCATAATGATCCGAACTTCCGACCAGGCCGGATTCTTACGGATTTCCTCGCAGACGGAATAGCCGTCGCGCTCCGGCCGTCAAATCTTCCGTCTGATGAAGTATAATGGCTCGCCGTGCGATGTGTAGCAAGCATTGCACCCATCGGCGGCCCGCCGCGTCGGCACTGGCTATTTCGACGCCGTGGCCGAGGCACATTTTGGGGGTGGTCTCAACTGATCGACGCAACACTTTATCTTAAACGCAAAGATGGAGTGTCTGCATATGAAGCAAGGATATCGTCGAGGGTTCAGTACGGCAGAGAAGACGGAGCTGTGGGATCGCTGGCAGCGATGACACTCTTGAGGGCAGTAGGGGCAATGACACCCTGGACGGCGGCGATGGCAATGACAACCTGTACGGCAGCACGGGCGATGACACTCTCGAAGGCGGTGTGGATGCCTTAGCCGACGCCCAGGAGTGCACCCCTTGGATAATCTGATAGATACAACCATGCGAAATAACGGGTCTGTCTGGTCTATTCTGGTGGAATATGGGCGGTATTATTCACACGATAATAATGAAACTATCAGTAATTATAGTAGGTTAAGTGCGCAGGCAGGAATACACAAATCATACACACACAGATCATAACATCATTAAGTATATGATATAAATGGTATTTTTATGTAACCACTTTCTTCCGAAGGCAGAGGTCACAGGTTCAAATCCTGTCGGGTGCGCCAATC
>PCBT01000102.1 GCA_002731375.1 Rhodospirillaceae bacterium
GAGGCCTGGACAAAACTGATCAAACAGCCATGGAGAATAATGTCAATCGGTCTCAGGAAATGGGCCATGGGTTCTAATCAATGTCGGTTGGTATTAACTATGACATGGGCCTGATATCGGTAGCGCTGATCTGCCTGACAAGCTTGGCGCTGCACGCTGGCTGGCGGCGTGGTGAATTCATCATTGTAGCTCTCTGCCGGGTCCCACCGTTGGTCGTGATGCCCTTGAATTTCGCCGACGCACCCGTCGCGCCGCTGTTACTGACGGGACTGCTGGTCTATCTGTACAGCCGCCGGGACATGCGCCCCGAACCAGGCTGCGACCCCGGCTAACGCCGGATGCGTAAGAGCCTCGTTTAACAGCCGCCACAGGCGCGGCAAATACTCCAGATATTCGGGGCGGCCCTGGGCCGCCAGGCGGGCAAAGACGGCGATCACCCGAACATGGCGCTGGGCCGCCAGCACCGCGTAGGAGGTTTCAAATGCAACGCCGTCGGTCTCGGGAAACCCGGCGCGGTATCGTGGCAGACAGGCCGCCGTGACCTCCCCCCCAACATCACGGCGAGCGTCCTGCAACAGGGATACCAGATCATAGCTCACCGGCCCGGTACCGGCGTCCTGAAAATCGATCAAACCGCAGGCCCGCGCGCCGGGCCGATCCGGCAGCCGGAACAGGTTGCCCGCATGAAAGTCCCGCAACAATAGGGATTGCGGCACCTGCGAGGCCTGAGCCAGAGGCATTTCCCAGGCGGCCCTGAAGTCATCCTTGATCGTTTCATCCACGGCTCCAAGAACACTGGGTAGATAGGTTTCGCAGAACAGCATGGTTTGTTGCAGGAACAATTCCTGATTAAAAACAGGTAAATCCGCGGCGGGCGGGGCGGTGAAGTTTCGGTGCAGATGGATCAAGGCGTCGGTGGCCAGTTCATAAAGCGGCAGCGCCGCCACACCCCCATCCAAGAGCGCGCTGTAGGTGCCATCGCCAAAATCTTCCACCAATAGCAGACCTTGGTTTGGATCGTCCGCCATGATTTTCGGCGCCGACAGGCCAACGGCATGCAACAAACCAGCGATCTTGATAAAATCATCATGGCTCTCGCCCGGCGGTACGAATGCCAGCAAGGCGCACCGGTCACCTTGGATCAGGCGCTCGTAGCGCCGGGTGGAGGCATCACCGGCCAACGGCATGCGGCCGGCACCGTGCCAACCCTGCCGCCGCAGAAAGATGGCGGCACCGTCCGGATCTACCATGGTGTCCGCCAGCGTTCGGCATCCGTGCCTATTGCGCGCAGTAGCAATTCCCGCCCCATGTTGCCACTGGCGCCATCATCGCTATCGGAGAGGCGGATTTCGATACGATTTTCGGGCAACCAGGGTCCCAAACGATCGGGCCACTCAATCAGGCAGATGCCGTCGGCGAATGCGTCCTCCATGTCCAATTCGATCACTTCATCTGGCGCGTTTAGACGATACAGGTCGAAATGCCAGACCGTACCTCGCGCGGTATCATAGGTCAAAACCAGGTTGAAGGTTGGGCTGGGAATCTCTTCCTCGACCGCCAGGGCACGCAGGAAGCCGCGGGCAAAGGTGGTCTTGCCGGCACCCAGGTCGCCAAGCAGACAGAATATATCGCCTGGCTGGCTCAACTTTGCCAGGACCGCCGCCGCCGCCGCCGTTGCCGCCGCATCCCGCAAGGTGCACCGGCATTCAATAAATTCCATGGTGGTCAATCGCCATCACCGAAGGCGGCGGTTATTTCGGCAACATTCTGCTTTGGCGGCAGGAAACAGGTTACCCGGGTGCCCTTGCCCAGGGTGGAATCCAGTTGCATCCGACCGGCAACGCAGCGCGGGACTCGGCCTGTCCCTTGTGAAAAGTTTTGTCCTTGCAGCCATAGCCCAAGGGCGAGGGCAAAACCCACACCCGCGGCCACGGCAAACAAAGTAGTCAAGCCGACCATCCCGGTCGCCCCCTATGCCCTTCTTTCGCGGCGAAAGCTTAAACTGCCCTCGCCGTCAAGACAAGCAAGGTGGACCTGAAAGCCCTAGTAGCGGTAATGCTCGGGCTTGAACGGACCCTGCTCGCCAACGCCGATATATTCAGCCTGTTCGTTGCTCAAGGTGGTCAAATTCACGCCCAATTTTTCCAAATGCAGGGCCGCGACCTTTTCGTCGAGAACCTTGGGCAGGGTGTAGACCTTGCGCTCGTAATCAGCCGATTTTTCCCACAGCTCGATCTGCGCCAGCACCTGATTGGTGAACGAGGCGCTCATCACGAAGCTGGGATGGCCGGTGGCGCAGCCCAGGTTCACCAAACGGCCCTCGGCCAGAACGATCAGGCGGCGGCCGTCGGGCATTTCGACTTCGTCGACCTGCGGCTTGACGTTGTGCCAGGGATGATTCCGCAGGGCCTCAATCTGAATCTCGCTGTCGAAATGGCCGATGTTGCAGACAATCGCCCGGTCCTTCATATCGCGCAGATGATCAATGGTGATGACATCCTTGTTGCCGGTGCAGGTGACGAAGATATCGCCGATGGAGGCAGCTTCGTCCATGGTGACTACCTGGTAGCCTTCCATGGCCGCCTGCAGGGCGCAGATCGGATCGATTTCCGTCACCATCACGCGGGCACCCTGGCTGCGCAAGGAGGCCGCGGAGCCCTTGCCCACGTCGCCAAAGCCGCAGACAACGCCGATCTTGCCGGCCATCATCACGTCGGTGGCGCGCTTGATACCGTCCACCAGGCTTTCCCGGCAGCCGTACAAATTGTCGAATTTCGACTTGGTCACCGAATCATTAACGTTGATGGCGGGAACCGCCAATGAGCCGTCCTTTTCCATCTCGTACAAACGGTGCACGCCGGTTGTGGTTTCCTCGGACAGGCCACGCACGTCCTTCATCAGTTCGGGGTATTTTTCATGCATCAGGCCGGTCAGGTCACCGCCATCATCCAGAATCATGTTTGGACGCCAGCCGTCGGGCCCGACAATCGTCTGCTCGATGCACCACCAGAATTCCTCTTCCGTCTCACCCTTCCAGGCAAAAGTAGGAATGCCGGCTTCTGCCATCGCCGCCGCCGCCTGGTCCTGGGTTGAGAAAATATTGCAGGAAGACCAACGCACCTCGGCGCCCAGGGCGATCAAGGTTTCCATCAACACCGCCGTCTGGATGGTCATGTGCAAACAACCGGCGATGCGCGCGCCCGCCAGAGGCTTGGAAGTGCCAAATTCATCACGCAGCGCCATCAGGCCCGGCATTTCGGTTTCGGCAATGGTGGTTTCCTTGCGGCCCCAGTCAGCCAGGGAAATGTCGGCAACCTTATAGTCGGTGAACGTGCTCATGAAAGGTCTCTCCAGAGTTCATAACGTTGGTCCATCAGGGCGCCGATTGCAGCCCGCATGACCGTTCAAATCCATAGCTGTCGAAATCTGGAGCGCTATGTAGCAAACAGGCTGTGTGGAAGCAAGTATAAAAAAATCTTTATATGTTTAACCGCTCATTTATTTTTTAAGCTCTGGGCGAGGACGAAGATGATCCCGCTAAGTGCCAAGGCCGCCATCCACCAGGTCTGCCAAACGCCGAAACTGAGATTTGCCACCACCAGGCCATTCAACAGCAGGCCCGTAGCTGCCGCCCGCGCACTGGGTTGGGGCAAGCCGCCAACACGCAGCCAAAGACTGGCCAATAATGCTGCCCACAGGACGGCGCCAATACCACCCAATTCCAACCAAATCTGCAAGCTGGCGTTGTGGGGGTGAACGCTCATCACATTGCCGCCGCCCGGTAGCTTACGGTCGCTACCCGGTATGCGCCGCGCGGCATCAAGGCCCCAGCCCAGTACCGGCGCCTCTGCGATACGTTGGGCGGCGAAGCGCCAGATATGCAGGCGGTGCAGGCCGGAATAGTGATTTTCATCGAAATAGCCGGCCAGACGCTCCGGCGCCAACACTGTTGCCGCCAATAGCGGTGCGGCCAGCATGCCGGCGAATACCAGCACCGCTAGCAACCGTTGCAGCCACGGCCCGGCCCAGCAAGCCAGCGCCGCAATGGGCAGGGCCAGCAGCAGCGCCATCTGATTGCTGTTGGAGACGCCATACATGATTACTGCCGTCGCTGCCATGATCGCAGCCAGAGCGAAGGCGCGCCGGCCCCGTTGCCAAAGGATCAGGGCAACGGGCCAGGCGCTTATCAGCAGCAATGCCTCGGCCCGGTTCAAAACGGTTAGGTCGAATTCATCGCGGCGGCCCTGCCAGACAAACCATTTGTGCCCCGCCAGACCCGACAGACTTTCCCCGCCCAGCAACAGTGCGGCAAAGGCAAAGGCGCCAACCAGCGCCCAGCCCAAGGCCTGGACATCGGATCTATCCAGATCCTTGAGGCCGTCCAGCACGATCAATGCAGATAGGCTTACACCCGCCAGTTTGGCGAAAGTGGTTAGGGCCGCCGCACTGTCCAGGGCCCAAAGGGCGGAGAATAAAGCCCAGGCCGTGGCGATAGCGGCAAGTGTGGCGGTAATTCGCGTAAAGGGCCGCCAAACCTGACCCTGCCTCAACCGCCGTATTAGCAGCCAAAAGGCAACAATGAACAGCAACGGCACTAAGCCCTTGGCAGCAATGACGCCCACGGGCCCGAAGAGAAGCAGCAACAGAAACAGAGGCCTCGCTTGGGCGTTTGGCATCATCCCGCGCCTTTTTTGGACAAGGCCGCATCATAGGTCGCCAGGGTATCGGCGACGAAGGCTTCCACCGTGAATTCATCCAAGGCCAGTAGCCGCGCCGCCCGGCCCATGGAACGGCGTAGTTCGGCATCATCCAGCAGTTTGCCGATGGCTTCTGCTGTTGCTGGTCCGTCGCGGACGGGGACCAGAAAACCGGTCTGGCCATCGTGGACGACCTCGCGGCAGCCGGGCACGTTCGTCGTCACGATGGGCAGGCCGCAGGCCGCCGCCTCGATCAGGCCACGGGGCAGTCCTTCGCGGTAACTGGGCATGCAGATGATATGGGCCTGGGGCAGCACGGCCGGCATATCGGCACGGAAACCCCACCATTCGACCAGGCCCTCCGCTTCCCAAGCACGGATTACGGGCTCCGCCACGTCCGTGGGATTGGCCGGATCGCGGCGGCCAACCAGGACAAAGCGCGCCCCGGCGCCAGCCGCTTTCAAGGTCCGGGCCGCATGGATAAATTCATGTACCCCTTTGTCGCCCAGGATACGGGCCGGAAACATAACCACCAAAGGTTCTGCCGGTGGCTCAACTGGTGCAAATGTGGTCATATCGACGCCGCAGCCCTTGATCGTCACCGTAATATCTCGGCGCACCAAGTCTTGCTCGAGAAACATCTGTAAATCGTCCGGATTCTGAAAGATCACTCGTCCGTTGGGATGCCCCAGGGCATAGCGGTACAGTGGCCTTATCAGGGCCCGAAGCAGGCGCGCCTGCCAATCGTCACGAATAAATAAAAAACCCATACCGGTGATCGCATGCACCACCGCGCCCACGCCCAGCAAGCGCGAAACCAGACCGCCAAAGATCACCGGCTTCATGGCCACATGATGCACCAGATCCGGCTTGATTTGGCGAATAAGCCGAGCACAGCGGGCCAGCAGGCGGGCTTCGCCAAACAGACTGCGGCCACCACGCTTTAGCGGCAGGTCATGGTAGTGAAAACCGCAGCCTTGGATAACGCTGACCGGGTCAGCCTCGAACGGTGCGGCAACATGCACCTCGTAACCAGCGGCCTGGGCCGCCAGGGCGGCCGATATGCGGTGCGTGGTGAAGAACAAGGCTTCATTCATCAAGAATAGCAGACGCACCGGACGATTGGAGTCGCTCATGATTCCTGGCCATCCAGCCAGGTCTGGAACATCAAGATATCCCACAGCTGATGATGCCAATTGCGCCGGCCCGACAGATGCTCGGCCCAGGTGCGGCGAATGGGCGCCGGGTTGAAATAGCCCTCGCCCGCCAGACGCTCCGGCGCCAATAGTTGCTCGGCCCAGTCCCGCAAGGGGCCCCGCAGCCAGTCATGGATCGGCACAGCGAAGCCCATCTTGGGCCGTTCGATCAATTCGCGGGGCACATGGCGGTAAAGCACCTGGCGCAACAGGCGTTTTGAGACACCGCCCCCCAGCTTCATGGATAGCGGCAGAGACCAAGCGAACTCCACCACCCGATGATCCAGCAATGGCACGCGGGCTTCCAGACTTACCGCCATGGAGGCGCGGTCGACCTTGGTCAGAATGTCGTCGGGCATATAGGTCATGGCGTCCAGATACATAATGGCATGGGTCGGATCGTCTAGATCCGCGCCGGCCGTGCATGGCAGATCGCCGGAACGGTCCAGCACCATTGCCTCGGCGCCCGGCCAATGGCTGATCAGGCCCTCATACATCTGGGCCGCATCACGGGCATGCAGCACACCGGCCAGTTTATGCAGTTTGTCCCCGGGGTTGCGCTGCCCCAGCAATCCGCCCAGGCGGTCCCACTGATGCGGCGGTAGGGTGGTCAACGCCGCCGCCATGGCCGCCTTGATGGGCCCCGGCAGCCAGCCGGTCTTGGCGATCAGGCGCCGCACCCACATGTGGCGGTTATAGCCGGCGAACAACTCGTCGCCGCCATCGCCCGATAGCGCCACGGTGACCTTACCACGAGCCACCTTGGAAACCAGATAGGTGGGGATTTGGGATGAATCGGCGAAGGGTTCGTCATACATGCCGCCAAGGTGTGGCACCACGTCCAGGGCATCGGCCTCGGACAGATACAATTCGTGATGTTCGGTGCCCAAATGCCTGGCGACAGCCTTGGCATCCTCGGCCTCGTCATAACCGGCATCGTCAAAGCCGATGGAAAAGGTCTTCACCGGGCGCGCGGACTGCTGTTGCATCAGGGCGGCAACGGTGGACGAATCCACCCCACCCGACAAAAATACTCCCAGCGGCACGTCTGCCACCATGCGGCAACGCACCGCCTCGGCCAACAGCCGCTCCAGCTCCACCCTTGCATCGGCCTCGCTACCCTGAAAACGGCTTGCCTGGCCGCCCTCGGCCACCTGGCGTAGGGACCAATAAGGTGTCAGCTCTATCTTGCCTTTGCCATCGCAGCGCAGGACCGTGCCCATGGGCAATTTATGGACATTCTGAAAAATAGTCTTGGGCGCGGGTACGCAATTGCGTTTCAGATACAACGCCAGGGCATCCCGGTCGACATCGCCTTGAAATGCCGGATGGGTGCGCAAGGCCCGTATTTCCGACGCGAAAATCAAATGCTGGCCAAATTGCGCATAATAAAGCGGCTTGATCCCCAAGCGGTCCCGAACCAGGGCCAGGGTCCGCTCACGCCGGTCCCACAAGGCAAAGGCGAACATCCCGACGAAGCGGCCAACGGCGGCCTCCAGGCCCCATTCCACGATTGCCGCCAGAATCACTTCGGTATCAGAATGACCGTTGAATTCATGGCACCGGTCCACCAACTCCGCGCGCATTTCAGGGAAGTTATAGACCTCGCCATTATAGGCAATGACATAGCGGTCATCGTGCGAGGCCATGGGCTGGGCGCCGTGTTCGGACAAATCGATAATCGCCAACCGGCGGAATCCCAGCGCGATGCCCGCCTTGGCGTCAAGCCATTGGCCATCGGAATCCGGTCCCCGGTGATGCAGGGTATCGGCCATGGCCTTGACCTGACGGGCCAGGGCCTCGGCCGAGGTGGCCGGCTCAAACTCCAACGATCCCGCCAAACCACACATCTAATCCGCTCCCGCCAGACCGAGGCAGGAAAAGTCAACCCCCGGGTAATGCCGGGTCAGGGCATTGATGCGGGTCTTTTGCGCCGGGCTCAACTCTTCCGTCCCGCGCCCCGCGACACCTTTGTTAAGGCGGCTGCCCTCGCCCCGCGCTTGGATCAGAGCAGTTTCGATAACGTCGTCGCCCGCCGGTAGGTCATGCATGGCCAAAACCCGCCGAACCGTGTCCGCGCCACCGTCGATCAATTCTTCATAGCGCAGCCATAGGTAGTCGTGGCCGGCATCGGCCCAATCGGCGACAAAGCGGATGTACCAGGGTAAGGCCAGGTCGATCACCATGTCCAAACGCGCCGTGCGTTCACGCGCCATGAAATCATCGGGCACGTTCAACAACGGTGTTTCCGGCGACTCCCGCTCCAGATGATCGGTCAGGCTGACCGTGGCGTCATAGGCGTTGCGGGTCAGGATCACGGGACGGATCGCGAATTGCCGCATCAAATCCAGGTTCGGCGCGCTGGGCCGGGTATGTTGATGGCTGATCACGTTCATGGACCAGGCATCAATCAAATTGGGCAGGTATAGGTCCTGTTCGTTCAGCTGGTGATAGCCCAGAAAGAACGTTTGATAGCCGGTGACCTGTCCTAGCACTTTGACCAAAAAGGTGGAGCCGGATTTCGGCAGGGCCGAGATAAAGACGGTCTTGCCGCGCTTGCCGAACAGTTTTTTCAGGCGGAGGTTCAGGCGCAGGCCACGGCGCGAGGTGGTTTTCAGACCTCGTTCCAGACGTTGGGTTGCGCCGCGGCTCATGCCGCCAAGCAATAGCATTGATAGGCCAGGGGCGCTACATGGACGCCCGAAAAGCGTCCCGAAGCGGCCGACAATCGGTCCAATTCGCGGCGCATCTCGTCCAGATCAAGGCCGGGAAACTTCTGCCTCGCGTAATCCGCGATCTGGGGCCGCAGCAGCCGTCGCGCCAGGTCACGGGCCGGAATAGTCAGATAACCCGTCATCCGGCCCAGGGCATAGCTGGCTCCGCTGGGTTGCGGCAGGGACAGATCCAGACCGTCAATGGCATCCAGCACCCGCTCTCCCGCCTCGGCACCATCCAGGGCCGCGTAATATTCCACCGCCGCCGCCCGGCCCGCCGCGCCGCCGTTCATGGCCTGGCCCGCCAGGGCAGCGCCGATGGCTCCGATCAACGGTTGCGCTTCGCTTACCGCGTGGCTGACCACATTGGGCAGATAGGAATCATAGATCGCCGATTGTACGGGCTGATACGCGATCACCGGGCAATCCAGTAAATAGCCCTCCAGGCCGGTGGTACAGGAATTGTGGACCAGCACTTGCGCGGCCAGAAGCCAGGGCACCACGTTGCCGCTGAATTCCACGCTCACGTTGTCCAGGCCGTCGCATTCAGCCATCCAGCGTTGGTGATTTTCCGACGGATGAGGGCGCAAGATGATTTTGTACTTGGGAAAGGCCTTGGATAGAGGTTCCAGCATAGCGGCGAAGCCATGATACATCTGGCCCAGAAAATCACGCCAGGCCAGTAGAAATGCCTCGTCCTCCGCACCCTCAACGGTGCCCCTATGGCGTTGGGATTGCAGCAAATAATCCTCGCCATAAAAATGGTTGTAACGGGCAAAATTGGTGTTGATCAGGATGAAATCGCCATGCCGGTCCCGCAGCGTCTGGGCTTCGTCCGCGAACAGTCCACGGTAGCCCGGGCGCAGCAGATCGAAGCGCGGATTGCCCGTAGCCACCAGTTTGGCCGCCTCTCTCCTAGCCTTGCCCGCGATGTTGGCCCGTTGCACCTCGCCCCAGCAAAAGAACCGGTCCGCCTCCGCCAGTGAGGCCAAGTCGATCCGTTGCCGCAAGTAGGCGTCCCGGTCGCGGTAGACCAGGCCTTCCTCGCACCAGGCGGCGACCTTGTTGCCCTGTTGGCGCAGTTGCTGGAAATGTTTGGTCTTGGTCTTGGCGATGGATTTATCCACGTACAGGCCGCGCGGCAGATGAGATATCTGGCGCACCATGGCGTTCTGCTCCCCCAACACCACCCGATAGCCGCGTTCGACCGCCAGGGCGGCGAGCAACAGCTTGGCGTGAAATTCCCGGGCCTTGGTTTCCACGGGCAGCAACAGCCATGGCGATTCGTTGACCACCGCCTCAACCATTCCTCGAAGCATCGATCTCGGATAGCACCGCCTGGGTGACCCGTTCCGAGGCCTTGCCGTCCGGATTGCCGGTCCATTTCTCCAGCAGTTCCTTTGTCGCCGCGGCAAGCTCGGTCTCCTGGACAGGTTGTTCCAGGCTGGCCTGCAACTTGGCGGTCAGGTCCTCGCCGGAATTGGCGTAACTGGCGGCGGTTTCGTAATCGACGATAAAGGGCTCGTAGGCGGGATCAAGCGCTTCGGCAAACCGCGGCACCACGATTGGCTTGCCGGCGGTGATCGCCTCAAACAGGCCGGTGGTGTTGAAGCCGCTGACCGTGTGCGCCGCGATCATCAATTTGAACGGATCGCCCTTGTAGGCAAGTCTTAGGTTCTTGGGCCAGGCCGCCGACGCGCCCAGCAATTCGATTACCGGTTGATAGTCCCGGGGGCGTGGCTTGGTCTTGATCACGACGTCGATATCGGCCCGTTCCAGGGCCAGACGATAGAGTGCCTGGTGGCTGTCACGGAACAATGTCTCCCACGACAGCTTCGCCAGCGCATCGTCCATGGGTTCGGCCAGATTGGCGAAGCCGGAACGGCTTTTGCGGCGAATTTGCGGCAGGCCGGTCTTTGTCGTGAAGGAAAAGAACAGCACCTGCTTGCGGCTAGTATTGATTGCAGTATCGTTCGCGGCATCATTAGCCGTACCATTCGCTTCATGCCGCCGCCAATAATGCACCCGGTCCAGGCGTGGCATGCCGCAGATGGTGATGCGGTCCGGGGCGATTACTTCCGCCCTGGTCTGCACGATGCGCTCGATCTCGTTGTAGACAAGGATACGCCGGCCCGTGAACGGCCCCCTGCGGGAACGGTAGAGATCGGCGAAAAAATCCATGCGGCCGGGGCTTTTCAAGTTTTCCTTGTGCAGGGCCAGGAAGGGCACGCCCAGGGCTTCCAGCGCGCCGGCGAACTCGCGCTCGGCGTAATAGCCGAAATTGGCTGATACCACGGCATCAATACGCAGCAGCCGTGTCAGATAGGGCCACATGGCGGTTAGAAAAGCGCCATAGTTCCGCTTGGCGTGGATAGTTCTCAGCTCGTCGCTGACGTAGAAATTATCGTCCAGTTCGGGGGGCAGGAAGGCGGCGGCGATGGATTTCACCATCACCCGGTGCGCCACATAGACCCGTACATCGGGCGAGGCGCCCAGCGAGGCAAGGACGTCTTCATAAAATGTGTCCTTGTCGATCATCAGTACATGGTAGCGCTTGGCACCACCCTGATCGGCAGCGCTGGGCATGCGCCGGGTCAGCATGCGGAACAGGATGGCGACGATGAAATGCTGATGCAGGCCCGCCATCAACCGCACCAGACGCTCCATCACGCCCCGGCCCGCGACATGGACAAGAAAATGTTTCATAGCTATAGCTGCCCGCAAACCCTAGCCGCCCGGCCAAAGGATTGACCGTCCATGCTTAATCCCGTAATCGTCCGGCATCTTGTTTCCACAATAGATTCGAATCGGCAAATCATAGAATGCCCTTGCTTCCGCGCAAACCGAGACTTTCCCTGAAGCCGTCGAAACAGCTGTTGTGGCTGTGGCTGTGGCGCGAGATGCGGGCCAGCCGTGGCCGCGAGGTCGGCATTGATGCTGGCTGCGGCCTGATGCAAAACCGTATGCTGTTCGAAACCAGGGACTATGTGGGCATTGACGTGGATCAGGCGCGGCAGGCGGCGAATGAATCGAAATATCCCGGTGTCCGAGCGGTCTGTGCCGAAATTGAAAATGCTGACGTCGTCGGCGATGTGGTACTGTGCGTTCAGGTCATGCACAACCGCTATTTCGCCACCGAGCGTACGGTTTCGACGGTCCGGGCCATGTGCGACATGCTGCGCCCGGGCGGTATGTTGATCTTTAATCTCGGCGAGCGGAACATGCCGTTCGTGGACGAGATCGATACCCTGTTGGCGGCGCGTTTTACAAAGGTCAAGAAACGCTCCTATGGCGCGCTTTCCGCACGCGAAACCTACTTTTCGCCCATATTGGCCGCTGCGATGTACCTGCTGCCGCCGCTGCGCTTGATCGACGGTGCGCGCAAGGTCCTCTACGTCTGCCACGGCAGCAAATAGTCGGCGTGAGAATTTATCGATCATCAAAATCCGCCAGGGCAACTTCGTCCACTTCCCGCCCTATCCGATAGATAGCGTCGGCCTGTTTGACGGTTGAAAGCCGGTGGGCGATCAGGATCACAGTCGCCTCGCCGGACAGGGTTTGGATTGACTCCTGAACCAAACGCTCTGACTCGTGATCCAAGGCCGAGGTAGGTTCGTCAAAAATATAGATAGCCGGCCTACGCACGATGACCCGGGCCAGGGCCAGGCGTTGGCGCTGGCCCACCGACAGGGCTTTGCCCCGGTCGCCGACTTGCGTGAGGTATTGTTGTGGTAGCTGGGCGATGAATTCATCGGCATGGGCCAGTCTCGCCGCCGCCTTGCAGGCTTCATCCGAGGCATCGGGCTGGCCTAAGCGGATGTTTTCCAGCACCGTGTCATCGAAGATCTCCGGCTCCTGGGTCAGATAGCCGATGCGGTCGCGTAGCGAGATCAGGCTGTACTCACCGATCTCGTGACCGTTCAGGGAAATATCACCGCGCTGAGGCCGCCGGAAGCCGGTCAAAATATCCACCAATGTGGACTTGCCCGCGCCCGATGGTCCGATCAGGGCCGTGGTCTTGTCTTTTTGAATGGTCAGATCAAGGCCGTCGAAGACCACCCGGCCATCGGCATAGGCAAAGGCCACGCCGCGGCAGACAAGATCCGTCTTCAGACCTTCGAAGGTCAGGCCTTCCTCCAGCTTCTCCCTGTTCGGCGCATCTTCTAGCAGCTGGTAGATCAGGTGCAGGGACGGCAAGGCCGAGCCGATAACCATCCGGCGCGAGGTCAGATAGGTCACGTTGGAGAGCAGCCGCTGCGCCACCAGGATGAA
>PCBT01000103.1 GCA_002731375.1 Rhodospirillaceae bacterium
ATCACCATTGGGAATGACAAGAAAACTATCACTAGCTTCAGCCCGCAAAACTGACGTGGCTCCGCCAAAGCCGCCGCCGAGAGACGGACCAAATATATTGTCTATACGAGCCATATAAATAATTTTACTAATTGTTGGCTAGTCGTAACTTGATCTAAATCAATTCCGGCGGTTAACTATCCTACATCAAAATATTTAAGGCATTTTAGCGTTTTGATCTATCTCTAATTCGTCCCTTTACTGCTTTACGGCAACGATTTCTGCCTCATCTTCGTTCCCTTCGGTCACTACGATGAGCCAGAAATCCTCCCTTATTAAAACCCCTCAATATGTCCCAGGGGCGCTGACGTCGGACAGTACTTTATCTGCAACATGTATAAGGCCATTGTTTTCTCCTTTAAGGCACTGATTGGTAGTGTCAGCCACTGCCGTGTTCTAGTTCTTTAACTTCGATTTAGGGGAAAGGCGACAATCGGCTACCGTCCCCTTTTATTAAGGCTATGACAAGAATTTTAAGGGAGTCAATGGGAACGCCAAGAGCAGCAGGGTCGATATGAGAGCAGCGAAACGAAATTTGATCATAGGTCTTATCTTCTGAATACGAGCACTGACAAAATATGATCTATGGTTATTTAATTTGAATTATAAAGTCGATAACATAATTTCTTCTGATACACGCAAGATTAGCCACATCAGACACAAACACAAAGTCGAAGGATTAGGTCTCAGAACTTCCTGTTAGCCACAATCCCAGACCCTTGGCCTGCGGTCCATGACCCGGGGGCCCTGGAGCGCGGATCGCGTGGGTTGGGGAATTTGCCGGGTGGCGGGGTTCGCTGGCCGGGCCCCTTGGACTTCCATCGGGATGCACTATCCTATTGTTACCCGCTGTCCGTCATCAAAAGGCCAGACACATGACCGCACCCGACCGGGGACAGACCATCAGCAGAAAACACTTGCAATGCAGAGGCCGTCCACACATGACAATGCCCGTATGAGACGTTGCACCAGGGTCGTGGGGCGACTAAGCTTTCGGTCGACGCGGGTTGGTGTAAGGGTGGCTTACATCCTGACGTTGAGCCGTGGGGGAGTGGCAAGGGGCCGCGCCCCAAAAACATCAATCAGACCAGGGAGGCAAAATCTCATGAAACGGCGTGAATTTATTCAAGGCGCGACGGCGGCAGGGGTTGCCACTGCTGTGGTCGCCGCATCAAACTTTCCCAAACCTGCCATTGCTCAAGGCCTGAAGCAATGGAAACTGGCCATGTCTTGGCCCCTGAATTCGCCAGGGCTTGGCACGTCCGGGCAGCGTGTGGCTCGGAACATCACCCAGCTTTCGGGCGGTAAGATCAAGGTCAAGGTTTATGGCGGCGGCGAATTGGTCCCAGCCTTCGGCGTCTTCGACGCGGTCAGCGCGGGCGATGCGGATATGTACCAATCGGCCGAGTACTACTGGCAAGGCAAGCATAAGGCATTCAACTTTTTTACCACCGTGCCCTATGGTCTGACAGGAACCGAGCATGCCGCGTGGATGAAGTACGGCGGCGGACAGGAACTCTGGGACGAGCTATCCGCGGAATTTGGACTAAAAGGGTTCCTGGGCAACAGTACCGGTACCCAGATGGGCGGCTGGTATCGCAAAACGATCAACGTGCTGGATGACTTCAAGGGCCTAAAATTCCGTATGCCCGGCATCGGCGGCGAAGTCCTTCGGGCTCTCGGCGTCACCGTTGTTAATCTACCAGTGGCCGAGATCTATCCAGCGCTGGCATCAGGTGCGATCGATGCAGCTGAATGGGTCGGGCCATGGCATGATCTGGCATTCGGCTTCCACAAGATCACCAAGCATTATTATTATCCTGGCTTCCATGAACCCGGCACCTCCGGCAGCTATGGCATGAACAAGAAACTCTGGGACAGCCTGAGCAAGGACGAACAGCTCTTGGTGAGCACGGTGATCGATGCCGAGGCCCATAACCAGTTCGCCGAATTCAATGCCCGCAATCTGGGTTCATTGAATGTGTTATTGACCAAACACGGCGTGCAATTGCACCAGTATCCAAAAGATATGCTAATCAAGATCGGCGAGGTAGCCGGCGAAGTGGTCAATGATGTCGGCAACACCAACGCGTTTACCAAACGTGTCTATGACAGCTTTATCACCTATCGGAAGCAGGCCATCACGTGGGCCAAGATCGGCGAGCAGGGCTTCATGAATGCGCGGGCATTGCCGTTCAAATATTCTTGAGACCGGCTCGTTCGGCAATCATAAACGGATAAGGGTGCCCGTGCTGCGAAATGGGCGCGGGTACCCACCGCTGTGTCTCGTACCGAAAGATGTCACATGCCCGCAATTAGAGCCGTCGTACGCTCCATAGATATCTTTAACGAACAGCTCGGCCGTATCGTGGCGTGGTTTGCCTTGGCCCTGGTCTTGATGCAATTCACCGTCGTATTGCTCCGCTATGTATTCGGCCTTGGCTTTATTCCAATGCAAGAATCGATCGTCTTCATGCATGCCATGCTGTTTCTGGTGGCGGCCGGCTATACGCTGCTGCATGACGGCCATGTCCGCGTCGATATCTTTTATGGCGGCGCCACGGAGAATAACAAGGCGCGGGTCAATTTTGTCGGCGTTTTGATCTTTTTATGGCCGCTTTGCGCCATAATGACGTGGAAATCCCTCATCTTCGTAGGCGCCTCGATCCGCGTCTGGGAAGGCTCGCCGGAAGGCACGTTCATGCCGTTCTGGCTGCTGAAATTGATGCTGCTGGTGTTTCCGTTCGTTTTGTCGTTGCAAGGCTTTTCTTTGTTGGTCAAATCTTGGTTCATCATGACCGGGCAGGAGCCGATCGATCTGCCCGAACATGAGGCGGAGGGATCGGGGGTATGAACGCCAGCGAAATTTTCGTCATCCTGATGTTTTTCGGTGTCTGCGGATTTTTGATGGTCGGCTTTCCCGTGGCGTTTTCACTGGCCGGCACCGCGTTGATCTTCGCCGGTGGCAGCTATCTGTTCGGCGTCTTCGACCTGGCCTTCTTGGGCATTCTGCCGAACCGAATTTACGGCAATGCGATGACCAGCGAGATTCTGATTGCCGTGCCCCTGTTCGTCTTTATGGGGGTGATGCTGGAACGTTCGAAAGTGGCCGAGGAACTGCTCGACACCATGGCCATGCTGTTCGGCTCGTTGCGCGGCGGGCTGGGGATATCGGTCTGTGTGGTCGGCGCGCTGCTGGCCGCCTCCACGGGGATCGTGGGCGCCACGGTGGTCACCATGGGTCTGCTGGCGCTGCCCACCATGTTGCGGCGCGGTTATGATCCCTCCCTTGCCTGCGGGTCAATTAGCGCCGCGGGCACTTTGGGCCAGATCATACCGCCCTCCCTGGTGCTCGTGGTGTTGGGCGACCAGATTTCCAATGCCTATCAGGAAGCGCAGCGCCAGCTGGGGAATTTCGCGCCCGATCCGGTTTCCGTCGGCGACCTCTTTGCCGGCGCGCTTATTCCCGGCTTCATGTTGGTCGGACTTTATATCCTGTATCATATCTTCATCGCCATCGTGCGGCCGGAGACTTCGCCGCCCATCCCGCGCGAAGAACTTTTGGAGGGCCGCACCAACCGGGAGCTCGCCATCAAGGTCTCCCACGCCCTGATCGCGCCCATGGTCCTTATCATTTCGGTGCTCGGCTCCATCCTCGCCGGCATCGCGACACCCACCGAGGCGGCATCGGTCGGCGCCGTCGGCGCCACGCTGCTGGGCGGATTGAGGCTCGAACCCGACAATCCCAAGCCCATATACGCCGCGACAGCCGGCTTGATCGTTGTCCTTATTCTCACCGGATCCATGGACCTGCGGGTCGCACGTGAAAATATACCCCTTGGCGACATGATCGGCATCATCGTTGCCGTGATCTGCTGCTTTGCCCTGGTCTGGGGCATAGTGGTTAGCCTCATGCGGGTCTATGGCACCGGGGGATTGCACGAAGTCATGCGTTCGACCACGCGGGTCAGCGCCATGGTCTTCGGCATCGTCATTGCCGCGCAGCTTTTTTCCTCGGTGTTCCGGGGTCTGGGCGGCGACGATATGGTGCATGCATTTCTGACCTCGTTGCCTGGCGGCACCTTCGGCGCCATGGTCGTGGTCATGGCGATCATGTTCTTTCTGGGTTTTTTCCTCGATTTCATCGAAATCAGCTTTGTCGTGGTGCCGATCGTCGCGCCAATCCTGCTGTTGATGGATTTGAATCCTGTCTGGCTTGGCATCATGATCGCGATAAATTTACAGACCTCATTTTTAACGCCACCCTTCGGCTTCGCGCTGTTCTATTTACGCGGCGTTGCGCCCGAATCGGTTAGCACGATGCAGATTTACAAAGGCGTTATTCCCTTCGTCGCAATTCAGGTGGCGGCGCTGTTCATCGTGGCGGTGTTCCCGGAACTGACGACTTGGTTGCCGAAAATTGTGTTCGGTCCCTAAAACCCATTCGGACGAGGTTGCGATGATCACAACGACGGTAGCGGGCAGTCTGCCGAAATCAGCTTGATTGGCGGAGCCGGCGGTGCTTTGAGCGCCATGGCGCCTCTGCCGCGAACTGTCGCTGAGAGCAAGCTTAAGGCGCTGCGGGCGGGTGCGGCGTTGCTGCGAGAAGAACTGGGTAGTCCGTAGATATCCGCCTAGTGCGCGAACTCACCGAAGTTGTCGAGGATGTCCATATGCACCAGCGCGGGATGCTGCACCGCATGGACCATCCCGAACTCGGCTCCGTCATCCTGCCGCACAGCCCGCTGCGCTTTCATGGCGAGGAGCGTATCGAGCTCGTTGCCAGCCCGGGCCTGGGCCAGCACACGCGCGAGGTTCTGGCCGACTGGCTGGACAATGACGCGACGCGGGTCGATGAATTGATCAAGTCCGGCGCGATAGGCGGGCTGGTTGTCTGAGTTGGGTCGTCAGGGACTGATCTCAAGCCACAGCAAGCTGTTAAATTGGCCCAATTTCGCTGGTTGGCAACACAAATTTCGCAGTCACCTGAAGCTCGCTAATGGGATGGACCGACCGTGCTCTGAACCGCACTCTTTGAGATTGGGTGCAGCAAACAGAGGAGCATGAACCATGACCCGCAAAGTGACAGATCAGATCATTACGATCGGCATCGACATTGGTAAAAACACATTCCACCTGATCGGCCTCAATGAGGAGGGGAACATTGTGCTTCGGCGCCAGCTTTCGCGCAGCCAGATTGTCGTTCGCCTGGCCAACTTGCAGCCCTGCCTGATTGGCATGGAGGCTTGCGTCGGCGCCCACCATCTGAGCCGGCAACTGCAAGCGCTGGGACACGATGCCCAGCTAATGCCGGCGCAATACGTCAAGCCATATCTCAGAGGTCAGAAGAACGACTTCTCCGACGCCGAGGCAATTTGTGAAGCGGTGCAGCGGCCCAGAATGCACTTTGTGCCGACAAAGTCGGTCGAGCAACTTGACCTGCAAGCCATGCATCGGGTGCGCTCACGCCTGGTCCGGCATCGAACCTCCGTCATCAACCAGATCCGTGCCTTGCTCTTGGAACGCGGCATTGCGGTGAGACAGGGTGCGCGTTTCTTGCGCGCGGCATTGCCCGACATTCTGGGCCGTTACGACGAGCTCCTCTCACCTCGCATGGTTCGCCTGATCGCCGATCTCAGTGGCGAGCTACGGCATCTCGATGGGCGCGTCGACGAAATCACAACTGAGATCGAGACCCTTGCCAAGGCGGATGATGCCTGCCAACGCATGATGACGGTGCCGGGGGTCGGTCCGATCATTTCCTCCGCCACGGCCTCGCCGCCGGCGATGTCCTCGGAATAATTGGCGCGCCGTTCAGGATCGAGGATCAGGTCGCCTTTCGCCAATCCCTCCCCCAGCCTTCGCCGCAATGTTCGCTCGGACATGTTGATCCTCTTCGCCTTGACGCTGTGATGAAGCAGACGATACCGTGAGAGGCAATATATAATGAAAGAAGGGAGGATCGTCATGGCATCCTTGGCCGTGCGCCCGAAACAGTTTCCCTGGTTCGATTATTCCAAATACTCGTTTTCCCTTGGTATCACGGCAGGCGACGGGGTGTATTTATCTGGGCATACCGCATCGACCCATGACAGCGAAACCGGGCGCATGATGATCCGGGGCGGCATGACGGAGCAGGCACGCACGGCCTATGCCAAGGTGGGCGCCATATTGGAGGGCGCGGATCTATCCTATGGCGATGTTATGCGGGTGGTCGAATACGTCCAGCCCGAGGGGATCGAGCGCTACGGTGAAGCCGCCGCCGTGCGTATGGAGGTCTTCGGCGACCATCTACCGACAGTCAATACCGTGCCGGTCAAGGCTCTGTTACGGCCCGATGCGTTGATCGAGATCGAGATTACCGCCGCCGCCCGCCAACCAGCCAGCCAGTCTTCAGGCGGCGTGGTTTTTCTGCCCACGGTAGAGGCGGTGGACGGCAATGGGGAGATTATCGGGCCCGGTGATATCGTCGCGCAGACAGAGGCGATTTTCGCGGCGGCGGAGATGACGCTTTCGGCCCTGGGTCTCGGCTTCGACCGGGTGGTCAAGACCTTGGACTACTTCACTCCGCCGGCCCTGGAGAATTATCGGCAAACCGGACCGGTTCGAAAGGCGTTCCTGGGCCCGGTCTATCCCTGCGCCGCGGGTATCGGCATGCCCCGCCTGCTGCACCCCGAGGCCTTGATCCAGTATGATTTCATCGCCAGCCGCGACGAACCGGTGGCGGTCAATCCGGGCTGGCGGCGCTATGACAAGCTGACCTACAGCCCCGGCGTACGGGCCGGCAAGCTGTTGTTCCTTTCCGGCCAGGGTTCGGTTAATCCGGAAACTCACAGCGTAGAACACGACGGCGACGTGGTGGCCCAGGCCGAATATACCTACCAGAACATCTTCAAGGTTATCGAGGCCGCGGGCGGCGGAACGGAAAACCTAGTGAAGACCATTGAGTACATCACCCCGGCGGCCCTGAAACGTTATCGGGAGGTGGGCGGCCTACGGTCCAAGTTGCTGGCCAAGCCTTATCCGGCGGCAACGGGCCTGATTTGCGAGCAACTTCTGCGCCCGGAGATGCAGATTGAAGTCGACCCCTTTGCCGTACTGGATTGAGCCGCGTCATGCCTCTGCTGACCGAAGACTTGAAAGCCTGGATTGGCCGGGAAGTGAGCTATACGGCCAAGGAGGAGCTAGGCCGCGCTTCCATCCGATATTTTGCCCTGGCCATCGATGATGAAAACCCGTTGTATCAGGATGATGGCCATGCACGAGAGGCCGGTTATCCGTCCGTAATCGCATCGCCCACCTTTGTGGTGGAGACCTGCCAATATGCCCATGGGCGGCCCAATGGGCATGGTTATATGGGGCATTCCTGGGAGCTGCCCATCACGGGCTGTCGTATGATCCGCGCCGGCAATGACTATAGATTCTTCCGCGCCGTGCTGCCCGCCGATCGGATCTCGGTGACCTGGACCCTGGAAGACATGATTGAACGCCCTTCCTCGCGCGGCGGCAGCCAGTTGTTCGTGACCAGCGTGGCTCGCTATTACGATTCGGCGGCCGAGCTAATTGCGGTCAATCGGGAAACCACGGTCTACCAACCTTTGGAGAGCGGACAATGATCCCGGCCAGCAAATGCGTAGCCGACCTGCGACCCGGCGATGAGCTGCCGGTGACCGAGAAGACCTTCACCTCGGTCGATCTTGTCATGTACGCCGGTGCCACGTGGGATTGGCACCGCCTGCACCACGATGAAGGTTTTGCCAGTGACATGGGATTGCCGGCCCCGGTGATCGACGGCCAAATCTACGGCGCCTTGTTCGCCAAGCACGCGATCGATTGGCTGGGACCGAAAACTTTCATCCAACGCCTGAATTTTCGCATGCGTACGATGGCCTTCGCCGGCGATACCTTGCGCACCGAGGGCCAGGTGAGCGAAGTTTTGGACGATGGCGTGGTCGTGCTGCGGCAGCAACTGAAAAAGGGCGAAAAAATCGTCGCCGAAGCGGTCACGGAAGTTCGCCTGATCGGTTAATCAACACCGGCTGACAAATACCCTTGGTATCAGTCCAAAGGGCCGTCGAGCGGGCCGGAGAGTTTCTCTTTCAACTTTTCCCGCTCCACCTTGCCCGTCGAATTCGATGGGATCTCGTCGATGAAGTAATAGTGGCGCGGCCGTTTGAAACCGGCCAGATCCGGGCTCTCACGGCAAAAACGGTCGAGGGTTTCGGCATTCAAGGCAGGATCCTTGGCGATCACGGCGGCGCAGACCACCTGACCCCATTTGGTACTGGGCAGGCCGACCACGGCCACATCGGTGACGGCCGGATGCTTGAACAGCAGATTCTCGATCTCGGAGGGATGCACGTTCTCGCCGCCCGTCTTGATGGTGTGGTCGATGCGGCCCTTGACGGTGATAAAACCGCTCTCATCACGGAACGCCGCGTCGCCTGAATAATACCAGCCGTTCCGCAGGGCTGACGCGGTGCGCTCGGGCAGGCGGAAGTATTCCTTCATGATGGAGGGACCCCGCGCGATCAGTTCGCCAACCTCGTCCGGCGCCGTGACATCATCGGCATCCGCGGCGCCACTCTTGACGATCCTGACCTCCATATTGATGGCGGCCTGCCCGACGCTGCCGAGTTTGTCGGGGTGACGGCGGTAATCGCAGGCGGTCGCGGTCAGGCCCTCGGTGAAGCCATAGATATTCAGGAATGTCTTGGGAAACAGCGCCATGCAGGTGCGCGTTACATCGTCGGCCAGGGTCTGGCCACCGTAAAAGCCGCAGTGCAGAGAGGAAAGATCATATTTCGACAGTTCCGCCTGGGCCATCATCACCATTTGGGTCGGCACGCCGTGCAGGCAGGTCAACCGCTCCGTTTCCACCAACGACAAGGTTTCATCAATGTCAAAGCCCCGCGTCAGGACATTGGTGCCCCCCAGCAGCACAAAGGGTATGAACTGCAACTGCAATTGCGCGATGTGAAACAGCGGCTTGTTGTTGAGGATGCTATCGTCGTGCTGAAAATCACACTCAAGGGCCATGGTCATGGCGCCGAAAAGCTCGGCCTGATGGGTTCGCACCACCCCCTTGGGCACGCCCGTGGTACCGGAGGTGTACATGATGAACGCCGTGTCATCGAGGCCGGCGCCAACGGAAGGCTCTCGGTCCGAAGCCGGGACGACGAAGTCTTCGTAGGTGAGCTCATCACCTTGCGGCGCGCCGCCGATGTAGATCAGACGCTCGACGGTTTGTAGATCGTCCTTGATCGCCATGACCGGTTCACGCAGGGCTTCCTCGAAAATGAACAGACGCGCGCCGCAATTATCGACGATATACTTTATCTCGTTGGCCGCCAGGCGGTAGTTGATGGGCACCGGCACGCCGCCGATCTTGAGCAGAGCATAGAACGCCGTGACCTGTTCGGGCAGATTCCAGGTCAGGAAGGCAACCCGGTCGCCTCTGACAATGCCATGGCCGGCAAACGCGTTGGCGGCCCGGTTGACCTCCCGGTTCCACTGCGCATACGACCAGCGCCGCCCTTCGAACGCCAGAGCGGTCCTGTCCGGCCACTTCAGTGCCGACTGTATTAGTGTCAGCCCCACATTCATCCCCAAAACCTAAGGCCAGTCCGCATCGCCGTCAAACAACCACCTTCCCGAAGGCCGGTGAAAATTCCTGGAAGTGAGGCCGCAAAAAGCTGATGCTTGAGCAGGATGGCACACAAGGCGGAGGTGAGCATGAATTTTAAAGCACCCGAGGAGCATGGCTTGCTGCGCGACAGCGTCCGGCGATTTTTTGCCCGCAACCTCAGTGAAACCCAGATCAGAACCATGGATCGGGAGCGGCGCATCCCGCGCGATATCTGGAAGGAGTTCGGTGAGCTTGGCTGGCTGGGACTGTCGGTACCTCGGGAATTTGGCGGTAGCGACGGTGACGCGGGCACTAGCGTGGTAATGGGCGCCATCCTTTGCGAGGAACTGTCGCGGCAGTTCCCCTCCCTGGCCATGGACTGGGTGCTGCTATCCATGACCGCGCGGCTGTTCCGCGAACACGGCTCGGCGGAGCAAAAGGCCGAGTATTTGCCCCGCCTGGCCCGGGGCGATTTCATCATGGCCTTCGGCATGACCGAACCCAGCGGCGGCACCGATATATTGAGCCTGACCACCAGGGCGGCCATGGAAGGCAACCAATGGTCCGTGAACGGTCAAAAGCTGTTCACCACCTTCGCTGGCGAGGCCGACGCCATTGCCGTTCTCTGCCGCACCGATCCCATCGAGAACGGCAAGCGGGCGCGTGGTTTGTCGCTGGTGCTTACGCCCCGCCATCAGAAGGGCGTGGAGGTGCGCCGCCTGGAACTCATGGGTATGCGGGCGGGCGGCACCTCGGAAGTGTTCTTCGATGATGCGCGGGCACCCAGTGACGCAGTGGTCGGCCAACGCGGGCGGGGCTGGTATCATCTGCTTTCCTCCCTGGACGAGGAACGCATTCTGTCAGCGGCCATTTATGTGGGGATCGCGGCGGCGGCGCTGGATATCGCCGTGCAATATGCCAAGGACCGTTCCGCCTTCGGCCGGCCTATTGGCGCCTATCAAGCGGTCCAGCACCCCCTGGTGGAGGTGGCGACGGAGCTGGCGCAGATCCGGCTGCTGACCGAGAAAGCGGCCTGGCTGCTCTCCCAGGGCCGTGATTGCGCCGGGGACGCCGCCATGGCCAAGCTTGCCGCCTCCGAGACGGCCGTGCGCGCAACCGACCGCTGTATGCGCGTGCTTGGCGGCTATGGTCTGGTCGAGGAGTCAGCGCTCGAGCGGCTTTTTCGGGACGCCCGCCTGGGTCCCTTCAGTCCGATTTCCAACGAAATGGTGAAAAATTTTCTCGGCGAGAAAATGGGCCTGCCGCGGAGTTATTGAGTTCGCTGAAGAGCGGTTGCCGGCGATTTGTGGGGTGACCGGAGGCGCTGGGTTTAATTAACGCCAGCCATTAACCCAGTTCTGTTGCTTCGCCCGTCTAATCCTCCGTGCTGGTGAGACTGGCTCCGGCTTCGGCTCCACCGCCTCTCTTTTCATGGCGATGCGGTTGGCAATCTGATTGATGTTGGCGTTCAGCAAGGCGTAGGCCGCCAGGGCAGAAACCCGGCAGTCCAAGGCCTCGTTGCGCGCCCTGATCTTTTTCCATTCCCGCTTCCGGTAGCCCTTCGAGAACCGGGTGACGATTTGTTCGGCAGTCAGTTGGCGAAAATACTCGTCATCGTAATGGGCCGGGAAGTGACAATAACCAGGCCCCGGCTCGCCAATCTTCAAGCGGGCGTAGATAAGTTCCTTAGCTGTGTCGACGCCGACGGGGAAAAGCCGCACCTTTCCAATATTATTTTTGCTTGGTCGTCCGACTTGTCCGTCATCAAAACATTTGGGACATATGATCCTGTTTCATTATGTCCCAAATGTTTTGATGACGGACACGTGAACCAACGGACCTTGTGTTTTCTTGCCAAAATGGCCTAGTTCCCGATCCGCAAATTCGAGCCGGCACCTGATCCGTGATTTCTCAATTGAGCAGCGATTGACTCAAAGGCTTGTTGCAAATCGG
>PCBT01000104.1 GCA_002731375.1 Rhodospirillaceae bacterium
CAATAATTTAGTGTATAATATGACCTGACACCAGGCCAACAATAGGTGAGACCATGCGCGACAAAAACGGTCGCTTCCTACCCGGTATAAGCGGCAATCCCGGCGGCCGGCCCCGCGAGGTAGGCCACGTCCGTGAGCTGGCCCGCGAGCACTCCGATGAGGCCATCGAAACGCTGGTGGATCTGATGCGTCATGCCAAGTCCGACGCCGCCCGTGGAGCGGCCGCACAGGCGCTACTGGACCGTGGCTACGGCAAGTCCGTTGCGGTCTCTACGGAAACGGTGGACGAGGGCCAGGCACACCTCGATGCGCTACATGAGATGCTGGATCGGCGGGAACGGATAGGCAAAGAAAAGACCAGCTAGGCCCTAGGGGACGGGGCTAGCTGGTCAGTATGAGGACTAGCGATGGGAGAGGTGTGTTTGGATGTTTAGAAAAATGGCCGAAGAGGCTTCTGGACATCGTCCGCCAACGAAAATCAGGCAACCCAACAGACGGCGAAGGAAACCCATTTCCTCGGCGGCGCAAATTGGGTAGCATCATCATGAATATGCAAGTTACCTGGGAAATATCGGTTAAAATCGAATTGTGTCACATCACAGGGAGGCAAGCTGATGAAACGGATTATTACAAACTCAGAAACAAGAGACAAATTGGGCGCCCGGACGAAAGTGGCCGTGGCGGGTGCGGCGGCGCTATCAATGGCGCTGCTGTCAGGCATGGGCGGCGCCGGCGCGGCGGATATTAAGATCGGCGTGCTTTATCCAATTTCGGGCGGCGGGGCGATTTACGGCGGTCCGGCCATGCGCGGCCATGATCTGGCGGTCGAGGAAATCAATGCCGCCGGCGGCGTCATTGGTTCCAAGTTTAGAACGGTAGCGCGCGATTCTAAAATAAATCCGGCCGCCGCCGCCGCCGCCGCCAAGGAATTGATCACCAAGGAAGGCGTCAACGTCATCCTCGGCGGTCTGGCATCATCGGTCGGCCTGGCAATTTCCGAAGTGGCGCGCCGGGAAGAAGTGATCTATATCGCAACCATTCCAAAAACCATCAAACTCACCACTTCAAAACTTCACCCCTACGTTTTCCGCACGGCTTCGAATACTGATTTCGAGGGCGACGCCATGGCGCAGATCGTGAAGAAGGTGAACGGCAAGAAACTTTGCGATATCCAGCTCGATTATGCCTATGGCCATGATCTGGGCGACGGCATCGCCAAGGCTCTACCGAAACACGCACCGGGCGCCAATATCGTCATGAAACTGCGGCCCAAACTCGGCGCCACGGATTTTAATGCCTACATCACCCAGATCATGGGCGCCGGCTGCGAAACAGTGGTCAGCGGGCTGTGGGGCAACCATTTCGTTAATTTCGCCAAGCAGGCGGCACCGTTCGGCTTCTTCAAGGATCACGTCTATATCACCGGTGGCGAGATCGCCAGCCACGAAGTGGCGTCCAAGCTGGCCGGCGACTATCCGGACAATGTCTGGTCCAACAGTTACGAGCTCTGGTACCACTCACCCACGGGCGCGCATAAGAAGTTCCAGGCGCGTCTGGCCAAGAAAGCCGGCACCAAGGCGACGGCCATGTGGCCGGTATTGGCCTATAACGGCGTGATGCTGTACAAGGCCGCCGTCGAAAAGGCGGGTTCCACCGATGCTGCCAAGGTCATCAAGGCCATGGAAGGTCTGACCATCGATACGCCCATGGGCAGCCTGACGGTTGATGCCAAATCGCATCAGACCAACACCGGGCAATTCTGGGGTCCGATGAAAAAGCAGTCGGGCGAGGCCTATCGCCGGATGGAACCGGTGACCTTCGTTCCGCCGCCGTCGAAATAGTCCTCGGCTAGTAGCGATTATTGCTAGCGACAACATTGCACATACCCAGCGGGTTTGGCCCGCTCCCCTCCGGTCTTCATGGCCGGAGGGGGCGCGGCGCCAAACGTCGGAGTTGAAGCCATGAGTATGCTCGCCAACCCAACATTCCTCTTTTATCAGTTCATGAACTCCATTTCGCTGGGTATGAACCTGTTCATTAT
This sequence comes from Rhodospirillaceae bacterium, assembly GCA_002731375.1. Lineage (GTDB taxonomy): Bacteria > Pseudomonadota > Alphaproteobacteria. Next base: position 2,042 of record PCBT01000104.1, read on the forward strand.
TGCCACCGGTTTGACGCTGATACTTGGCGTGCTGCGGGTGATCAATTTCGCTCACGGCGCCTTCTTCATGTTCGGCGCCTATGTTTGCTGGTCCACGGTGACCTTCCTTGGCGGCGCGGTCGGTAGTTTTTGGCTCGGCGTGGTGGCTGCCGCCGTCATCCTTGGATTGATGGCTTTTGTGATTGAGCGCGGATTGCTGCGGTATCTGTACGGACGGGAACATCTGACACAGCTGCTGTTCACCTTCGCCATCGTGTTGATCGTTGGCGATTTGGCCAAGATGATCTGGGGCACGGATCAATACAATGTGCCCTACCCGCACGGCCTGGGCGGCGCGGTGGATTTTGGCTTTGCGAAGTATCCCTCTTATCCGCTGCTGCTCTGCGTCATTGGCGTCGTGGTCGCGGTGGGCATGTGGCTGGCGCTCTCCAAGACACGCTGGGGACGGATTATTCGCGCCGCCACCCAGGACCGGGAAATGCTTGCCGCCCTGGGCATGAACGTGCCCCTGGTTTACACCGGCGTCTTCGTGATCGGCTCGGCCCTGGCCGGCCTTGGCGGTGCCTTGGCCGCACCCCGGGTAGCGGTGTCGCCGGGCATGGACGCGACCATCATTATTGAATGTTTTATCATCGTCATCATCGGCGGCTTGGGCAGTCTTTGGGGCAGCTTCCTCGGCGCCCTGGCGCTGGGTTTCGTCACCATGTTCGGCACCGTGATCTTCCCCGATTGGGAACTGGTGCTGGCTTATATACTGATGCTAGGCATCCTGCTCTGGCGGCCGTGGGGCCTGTTCGGGCATGAGGAAGAGGAGCCCCACTAATGCAAACGGGTTATAAAACGACGTTCTGGATTTCCTGTGCGATTGTGCTGCTTTTGCTGTTGGTGCCGACCCTGGGTTCAAAATATCTGATCGACCTAACGACCGAGATCCTGATCTATGCTCTGTTCGCGTTGAGTCTTAATGTGCTGATCGGCTATTCGGGCAATATCTCGTTTGGCCACGCTGCCTATTTCGCAATTGGCGGTTACTCCTGCGCCATTTTGTTGACGACGTATGAACTGCCACTGATTATTTCCATGCCGGCGGCGATCATCCTGTCCGGCCTTGCCGCCACCTTTGTCGGCTATTTCTGCGTCAAGCTGACCGATATTTATTTCGCCATGCTGACCCTGGCCTTTGGTATGCTGGTCTGGGCCGTGGCTTTCAAATGGCGCGCCGTGACAGGCGGAGACGATGGCTTCGTCGGCGTCAACGTGCCGGCCTTCATCGACAACCGCCATGGCTTCTTCTATTTCACGCTTTTCGTGGTGACTGTTTCGGCCGCGCTGTTGTGGTTGATCTGTCATTCCGCCTTTGGCCGAACCCTTGTGGCAGTGCGGGAAAACCGTATCCGGGCCGGCTTCGTCGGGGTCAACACCACGCGCCTGCGCCATACCGCATTCGTCGTCGCCGGCACCTTCGCGGGCATCGCCGGATCGCTGTTCGCCATGTATAACCGCGGCGTTTATGTAGAATCGGCCTTTTGGACAGAGTCGGGACAAGTGCTGATCATGGCCCTGCTGGGCGGGCTTTATTCGTTCTTCGGCCCGGTCCTTGGCGCCGCCGTGCTCTATACCCTGCAGGTCGGCATCAATCAGTACACGGAATATTGGCCCGTCGTTCTTGGCATCATCCTGCTGGTCATCCTGATGTTTCTACCCGATGGTCTCATCGGTCTGGCGCAGAAGATCCGCGGCCAATTTTCACGTAAGGCTTGAACCATGGAAACAGTGCTGCAAACCGACCAAGCGTACAAAGTTTTTGAAGGCTTCGTCGCCATTAACAACGTCTCGATCGATCTGAAAAAGGGCGAGAAACATGCCATTATCGGCCCCAATGGCGCGGGCAAGACGACGCTGTTCAATCTGATCACCGGGCATCTCGGTCTGGACAGCGGCTCGGTCAGTTTCGAGGGCAAGGATATCACCGGGACGGCGCCACATCGCATCGTCAAGCTGGGGCTGGCGCGATCCTTCCAGCGCATCAATATCTATCCGCGCATGACGGTGTTCGAGAACGTCCAGGTCGCCCTGATCGCCCGCGACGGCCGCTCGTTTCATCTTTTCACCCTGGGTCATTCGCTGAATTGCGAGGAGAGCGCCGAGTTGTTGGAGCTTGTGGGTTTGAGCGATGAGGCGGAGGAAATGGCCGGTAAGCTGGCCTACGGCAAACAAAAACAGCTTGAACTGGCGATCTCGTTGGCCAGTAACCCAAGCGTGTTGCTGTTGGACGAGCCAACCGCCGGCATGTCGCCCGCCGAGACCGTGGAGGCGATCAAATTGATCGAGGAAATTACCGAGGCCCGCAGCCTCGCGCTACTTTTTACCGAGCATGACATGGGTGTCGTGTTCGGCATTGCCGACCGTATTTCGGTTCTGCATCATGGCGAGCTCATATTCTCGGGCCCACCCGATCGCGTGCGTGAAGACCCTGAAGTTCGGCGCGTATATTTAGGTCAGAGCCATGGCGCAGCTTGAAGTCGATAACATCCGCACGGCCTATGGCCTGAGCAAGGTTCTGTTCGGCGTCTCGCTGACGGTCGAACCGGGCGAGGTGGTGGCCCTGGTCGGCCGCAATGGCGTCGGCAAAACCACGACCATACGTTCCATCATGGGCATGGCACCGCCGCAGGAAGGCAGCATACGCTGGATTGACCAAGACATTACCGGTATTCCGGTGCATCACGTGGCCAAGCTGGGCATCGGTTTCGTGCCCGAGGACCGGCGTATTTTTCCCGAGCTGACGGTCTGGGAAAATCTCGATATCGGACGGCGCCCGGCCATGGACGGCGGCAAAGGCTGGAGCGAGGAACAGGTGTTCGAGCTGTTTCCCGACCTCAAGGACATTCAAGAGCGCAAGGGCGGCGTCCTGAGCGGCGGGCAGCAGCAGATGCTAACCATAGCGCGCAGTCTCATGGGCAATCCCAAACTGCTACTGCTGGATGAACCGTCCGAGGGCTTGGCGCCGATCGTCGTGGAATCCCTGCGCGAGAGGATCCATATGCTGAAAACCGGCGGGCTATCGATTGTCCTAGCGGAGCAGAATCTCGACTTCGTGCTGTATCTGAGCGACCGGGTGCATATTCTTGAAAAGGGCGAGGTGGTTTACACCGGAACGCCGGTCGAGCTGCGCGACAATCCGGACGTTCAGACCAAATACCTGACCGTGTAGCGTAAATTCGCATTTCGCTAACGCGCCTCCCGCTCGATCCGGGCGAACAGGTCACCCACACCGCCTATTGAAAATATGGCGGTGTGGTGAGGGCATCTCTCCTGCCTGCCGTCAGATGGAGGCGTCCACATTATGCTTTTTGGCGGCGTTTCGGGGCTTCCGGTCGTAGCCTTGGCGGCACTAGGCCTCGGTAGTCGTGTGCAATATTCCTCCACAGACCCCAAGGGATAGGCGGTTCGGTTTCGCACGTAAGGTCGAGAAAATAGTAACGCAATTTTTGGCCGCTGCCTACATAGGGCAGCATGACGCCATCGGGATGCCCCTTGGTTAGGAATTTGCGCCAGCGGTCGCGCTTCGCCAAGGCGTCTCTAACGCCTCGCCAGCCGCCGCCAACGCATGGAGTGCTGTCGTTAATTTCAGTCATGTTGAAGACCTCCTAGCGCCATAGATCGCGACCGGCGGCAAGTCCAGCATCCGATCAGACCAAGCCTTGACCCAGGCCGGTTCATTGTCGGCCCAATAGCAAACTTGCTTTTCGCCGTCCCAATACACGCCCAGCACGTTCTCCTCAGTGTGAGGCACTGGCTCGGCGTGGGGCGGGTCCAGGCGGGCATCATACTGCCGCTCTGCTTCAGTCAGCGCCAACTTCTGTTCAGCGGTCAGCGCATCCCTGTCGATGTACTCTTCTTCCGCCAATTGGAAAAAGTAGTGATCGACCATCTCGCTAAAGGTCATGTTGATTTCAGTCATTTTGAAGACCTCCCCATGCCATAGGTTGCAACAGGAGGCTGGGACATAGCTTGCCGCGCCTCTGCAAGATAGTCGGCTGGCGGTTGAAGCCAGCAATACGCCGCGTAGTTGCCTATGACCACTTCGCCGTTTTCAAGCTCGACTTGAACGGTGATTAGCCTGCCGTCGGGATCGGCGTCGATTACTTTGTTTTTAGAACGTGCCATGAGGGTTCCCCTCTTTAGTGCTTTAGGCCCAATGCCCCGGCGCACAAGCTGAAGATCAAATGCCGTAGGCACTCTTATACATCATGGGGTGGCCCTTGGCTAACGGATTGCTAATCATCCGGCGCTTCCGTGGCCTAATTTGTCACCGCCGTACACACCTTCGGTCCGTTGCCGGCCTTGACCCCGGCGGTTTGTATGAAATACGATTTTTCGTCAAAGGAGATAAGAATGATGCAATTCGGTATTGCCATGCCGACCGCTGCCGACGCCTGGAAGTTGGTGCAGCGAGCGGAAGAGCTGGGTTTTGCCAGTGCCTGGTTTTACGACACGCAAATGTTGAGTGCCGATTGTTTCGTCGCCATGGGCGCGGCAGCGGTGAGGACCGAGCGCATTCGTCTGGGCACCGGCGTCTTGATCCCCTCCAACCGTATAGCGCCGGTGACGGCAAATGCCCTGGCCTCATTAAACCAACTGGCGCCGGGCCGGATCGACTTCGGTGTTGGCACCGGCTTTACCGGCCGTCGTACCATGGGCTTGGGCGCCATGAAGCTGGCTGATATGGAGGAATATATCCGCGTCGTCTGCGGCCTTCTTGACGGCGAATTACTTGAGGCTGAATTCGAGGGACAAAATCGGAAGATCAGGTTTTTGAATCCTGAACTGGGCCTGATCAACACCGAAGATCCAATTCCGCTGCACGTCTCGGCCTTCGGACCCAAATCGCGCGCACTGCTTGCGAAGCTGGGTGCGGGGTGGATCAACTTCGTCGGTGATGTTGAGACCGCTGTTGCCACCCTGGAGGACATGCGCCGGATCTGGACCGAGGCCGGTCGCGATATTGCCGATCTGACCGCCACCGAATTCGCCCTTGGCTGCGTGCTGGCCGATGGCGAGCCCTACGACTCGCCCCGCGCCGTAGCGCAGGCCGGCCCCAGAGCAGCGGTATTGCTGCACCGCGCAGCTGACGAGGCGATTGCCGGCTGGCCCGGTTTCGGCGGCCTCCCCGAGGCGGCGGCTGAGACCGTGGCGGGATATGTGGAGCACGCCAAGGGCTACGAACCGGCGGATGCCAGGTATCTGGAAAATCATCGCGGTCATCTGATGTTCGTCAAAGCCGAGGAGCTCAAATACATCACCGCCGAATTGATCCGCGATACCACTTTCACCGCGAGGGAAGCCGAGCTGAAAAGCCGCATCGGCGATCTGCAGGATGCCGGCTATAGCCAGTTCACCATCCAGATCGTGCCGGGCCAGGAAGACGCCATTGAGGATTGGGGCCGCGTTCGCAAGGCTTTTGCCTGATCCGTGTCAGGGATTTCCATGACTCCTGATGCTGTTGTGGCTGTCATTGATGACCTGGGCGGACGCATCATGGCCAAGCCTGGCAGGCAAAAGGGGCCGCCCATTGCGAGGGAAAGCGCACAAGGAACATTCCGCTAAGATTTATCAGGTGAGCTGGTCCCGGCGCCGTCTATTCCCGGACCTACGAAACCACCTAAGCCACGCTGATCGCGCTGTGGCCGGCTGTGACCGGCTGTGACCGCGCCGAGAGTGGTGTCAGCTTCGCTTGCGTTCCAGAAAGGCCTGCGCGAGCCGTTGTGGTTCGCCAAGGCTGTATGCTTCCTTTTGCAAGTGAATCGCGGCCTCCAAGGCCTCATCGAAAGCGTTCTGTGTGGATTCTCGCATGCGCTGGCGGCTAAGCCGCATGGCAATGGGCGGCAGTTCCCCCATCTCCGTAGCTACGGCGACCGACCGGTTCAGGACCTCTGATCTTGGCACCAACTCGTGCAGCAACCCGTAGCTCAGGCATTCCTCGGCATCAAGCCAGCGACAGCGCAATGACATCTCGACAGTTCGTGAGACACCCATTAATTCGCTCAAGATCCATAAGCCGAGTACACTGGGCACGCCAGCGGCGATCTCAGGCTGGCTGACCCGAACTTCCGAATGGCCAATGCGCACATCGCAATGCAGGGCCGTCTGCAACCCCAGGCCTGTCGCTGCACCGTTTACCGCTGCCACGACCGGCTTGTCCATCGCCCGGATCGCCTGGAAGAAACGATGCAGACCGCGCAGCCATTCCTCCACATTACCGGCGTGTAGCCCGGTGGATACCGCCATATCCAGACCGACCGAGAAGGCGCGTTCCGTGCTGCCTGTCACGACGACGGCCCGCACTTCCGGGGCAGCGTTTTGTGCGGCCATTGCTGTGATGAATTCTTCGCGCAAATCATGGTTCAACGCGTTCAGCACCTCAGGCCGGTTGAGGGTAACGATACTTACAGCTCCCTCCCGCTGCACCAGAACAGACTCACCCATTGGGGTTTCCTCCTGACAACTTCATCGCCGACCGCATCCTCCGAAATGGTCACCCTAATCCCGCGACTGGCTGCCTGCGACACAGGACAAGCTTACTGAGGCATATCCAGTGAATCCATGCGCGCCGAGTCGGGCACCGACAGTCGTTCCTCTGGCCAGGGCGACCTGCTACGTTGAACCATGATTTCCGATCTGGACATTTACCGCACCGCCAACCCTATGGTCCAGCGCCACGGCGACGATGCCATCGCACAGGCCGCCGTGCGGGCCGATGAGCTCATGGCCGATGGCGACGAGGAAGGCGAGCAGGTCTGGCTACGGGTCATTGCGGCTATCAAGCAGTTGCGGGACACCGAGGCGCCGGGGGCGGTGCATTGACGGCCAGCGATCAGCCGTTCTTGCTGTTGTCCAGCGTCAGCCAGCGTTCGGGAGCCATGTGGACCAGCATGCGGCTGCCGGTCTCCAAGTCTTCGCGCAAGTTCTCGGCGTAGGCGCGGCCATCTTCCTCGCCGCGATAGCGTTGCGCCAGCGGTAGCAGGTGGTCGTCGGTGGTGGCGGTGCCGACCTTGGTGATCGGCCCCTCGATGCTGACGTATTTGTAAGGCCGGGTCTCGGTCTGCACGCAGAGACTGATCCGCTTCTCTGGCTTCAGGAGGTCGCCCTTGGCCGAGGCCTTCGCGGTCAGAAACCAGAGCTCGCCACCGGGTTCATAGACGTACCAGATCGGCACCGCGAGCGGCCCCCTGCCCTTGTCCGAGAGGGCGAGGATGGCGACCCGAGGGTCGGCCAGGAAGGCCTCGCGCTCTGCCTTGGTCATGGTATGCGACATTGGGCTTTCCTCCTCCACTCCGTATCAGCCGACATTCCCCATATGCCAGTCCTCCCTTGGCGTGACCCTACCCTGCACAGACACACATCGCCAGTCAGGCGCTGGACTAATGCACCACTCCGGTTTGGGCATAGGCTCACGAACCATTCACGCTATAGTCTGGCCATGCGCGCCCGCCGATGGCTCTGCCTGGCTATCGGGTAACTGCAACATCCGTGTTCTTCGCGGCGGCTCCTGG
>PCBT01000105.1 GCA_002731375.1 Rhodospirillaceae bacterium
ATCAAGGGGTCGCAGGTTCGAGTCCTGCCGGGATCACCAATTAAGTCAGCGGGTTAGCCGTCACACGGCTTTCCCCTGCTCTAAATGGTTACCACATGGTTACCAGTATGATGGTAATTACCCAGCTTATTAAGCCGTGATCCGATGAGGTTTCTTTGTCGTGGGTATTCCGTTAATTCTGTAGGTGTAGCTAGATCCAATGAAGCTTGTCTTAGAAGCAGGTGGGACGTTCGAGGATGCGTATGCGAAGGGGGGAATGACCCTTTCAAAATACACACTCCCGCATAAATCGTTATACAAGTGATAACCGGCGGCAGGTGCTCTACTCTATCCGCCATTACTACACCAACATGATGATCAAGAAGGGCAATCTGCCGATGATCGTCATCACGCAAAAAATGGGCACCAGCCTCGAAATGATCGACAACTACTACGCCGACAACATGGTCGAGGATTTTGCGGAAACGCTGTCCAAAAAAAGCAGAACGTTTATCTCGTGAGCGTACAGCGATAGAGACCCATATAGATCGTTTCAAGAGCCCCTTGGTATTACAACATCCGTCCGGCGTGGCGCCCGGCTATTCGGCCAAGACCAAGCGCGGCCAGCAAACCGTTTGCCGAACAATAGCCCTTGTTGCCATCGGCCCCGGAAACACCGACCGCCGCACCGCCCACCGCATAAAGGTTTTCTATCGCCGAACCATCGTTGCGCAACGGCTGTGCGTTGGCGTCGACATCAAGGCCCCCTTGGGTATGAAACAGCCCGGCGGTCACTTTTACCAAGATAAAGGGCGGGCATAGCGGCGCCCCGCCGAAATCCTTGCGGCCAAATAGATCAGTGTCCCCGTCCGTGGCTGCCCCACCTGCGGCGCTATTATAGCACGCCAGGGTGTCCGCGAGAGATCGTCCGTCGAGGCCGCGGGCCGCCCCCAGTGCTTCCATGTCCGCGCCTTGGCGCGCGCCGCCATGGGCAACAATATCGCGATAGTCCTGGGCCTTGGGTTCAAGATAGTGGTGGATACGCTGGTCGAAAATGACGAACGCAATATGCTCCCGTTGCGATCGTACGGCGGTAGTGCAGCCCGAATAACCCAGGGATTCATCGACGAATCTTTGGCCGTCGAGATTAACCAGAAAGCCGCCGCGCTCAATCGCGCTCCACGTCATCAGCGCGCCTTGCGGATGGGACACCGAGGCATGCCCCTGATAGGCGCCCATGTCCCGCAGCCGGGCGCCAAGTTCAAGCCCCCAGGCGATGCCTTCGCCCATGTTGCCCCGGTGCCCAAAATAGGGAGCCTCGGCGATCTCCGGAATATATTTGCGCAGCATCTCCTTGTTAGCGCCAAAGCCATTGCAGGCGAGGATGACCTTGCGTGCGCCGATCCGGTGCTCGGCGCCGGCATTCTCAATAACCGCGCCAGCTATCCTGCCGGAGGTGTCTTGCAGCAGCCGGCGAACCGGGTTGCCTGGTGAAACAAGGATGCCATTGTCCTGGGCCTTTTGCTCCAAGGCGGCAACCACAGTTGCACCCTGACGACCGCCGGAACCATGTGTCCGGGGCACCGAGTGACCGACTTTTTTCAGGTCAGGTACAAACGCAAGCGGCACATCCAAGCTATCAACCATCCATTCCACCAGCGGTCCGCTTTCCTGGGCCAGGGCTCGAACCAGATGCTGGGGGGCGGTGCCGTTGGTTTGGCGCATGACATCGAACACCATCCGATCAGGGGAATCTTCAACGCCCGCGGCGCGCTGAAATCTGGAACCCGCGCCGGGAACGGAGCCGGAGCTCAACGCAGTATTGCCGCCCAATCGATCATGCTTTTCCACCAACGCGACGTGGGCGCCGCTTTCCCGCGCCGCCAGGGCAGCTACCAAACCGCCGCCGCCGCCCACGACCAAGATATCCGTTTCCGCATCCCACTCCATCCGTGCCTCACATAACCGCATACGGATTGGCGCACCGCCGCCACATAATCAGACGCCCTGGTCCGAGCTACGAGCCACCGAAACATTGTCGTATACGCCGACACCCTGGATGATCAGAAACTTGAAAGCTCCATCGTCAAGACCATGAACATAGTGCGCGACCATCGGCGGCACCTCGCAGCGTTCGCCCGCCCGCAAAACATATTCGGCGCGCGGCGCACGGGTTTCAACCACCATGGGCCCTTCGAGACAGACAAACGAATCCGTTATTTCACTGTGGTAATGCCAGGGTATGCATTGCGCCTCGGTCAAGGTCAGCACCGTCACGCGCATGTCGGTGCCTTCCATGACCGTTTCGCGGCCGGCGATTTTCGCGGCTTCGTAAGGGCGTACTTCCACATCAGCCTCCATTTCGTCGTGATCTTGCAGGGCCATTATCATCGACCTTAGCCATGCTTGGCGATGTTTTTATCTTCTGCGGATATGTGCGCAAGATCGAATGGCGCGAACGCCCATTCTCTTGAGGCAGTTTCACAAGATCAGGTAACTGTCAGTGATTTCACCGCAGAATAAAATATAAAAAATAAGTTAACCATACAAATTAATGATGTTTCTAAATATCATATTAACTAATCATACATAAACATTTCTGCAACAAAAAGACTTTGGAGAAAATACGATTGCCATAAATGTATAATTTCTAACGAGTTGGATAGATCATGACCAGCACCAGTGAAACGTCGGAAAGTGTACAGTCCGTCGCACACACGCAAACCTAGGCGCGGATTGATACAGGCACTGCCAGCCCGCAGGACGCCGAGGCCGGGCAACAGGACGGCATTGCGGCCGGGGCAGCGATAAGAGCGGCCATCCAAGACCAGGCAGCTGGCGAAATTGGCCTGGCGGACGGCGCGCCCGGGCGGCGTTTTAGCGAAAGGACTCCAGCGCCTTGGCCGAAAGATCCAGGGCCTGTCCGATGCGCATGCGCAAATTGCCCATGTCCACGCCCTCGGCGCTTTTCTTGCCGGCACAATAGCGGGCGTAAACGCCATGGATAATGCAGGCGCTTTTCCACCAGTTGAAGCCGATGTAATAGTCGAGCAATGACAGGTCGCGCCCAGATCTTTCCCCATACCGCGCCGCCAGCTCGGCCCGGCTTGGGAAACCGGGCACCATGGTGGCGGCATCTTCACGGTCATCGCCAGGCTCGGCCCACTGGTTCAAGGCATAGCCCAGATCGGCCAGGGGATCGCCCAGGGTGGAGATTTCCCAATCGACCACGGCGACCACCGTGGCGTCAGCCCCGATCAGACAATTGTGCACGCCGTAATCCCCATGGACCACGCGCGCAGGCCCCTGATCCGGGATATTGGCGGCGAGGAAATCTCGAAGATCGTGGGTCTGGGGGTCATCATAGTCGGCATCCCCCGCCGACGAGGTCCAGGAGCGGAACCAGGTACGCAGCTGGCGGCCGATATAGTCCTCTTTCTTGCCCAGGTCATCGAGACCAATGTCATCGGGATCAAGGGAATGCAGATCAGCCAGCACATCGATAAAGGACCAGGCCATGGCGCGCCGTTTGTCTTCCGGGACCAGGGCCTCGGTATCGGCTGGGCTGTACAGCGGTTTGCCATCGATCAATCCCATGACATAGAACCAGGCGCCGGTGACATCGGGGCTTTCGCAAAACCCCAAGGCCGGCGCCACGGGCACCGGCGTCGGGCCCAGGCCTGATATCAGGGCCCATTCACGGCTCATGTCATGGGCCTTGGGCAGCAATTCACCTTGTGGCGGGCGGCGAATAACGGCGGCGCGGCCCTTTGGGTCGTCGATCCGGTAGGTTAGATTGGAATGTCCACCCTGCAGGCGGGTCCATTTGAAAGGTGGCGTCAGGCCAACCACATTGTCGGCAACCCAAGCCTCAACCGCCGTGACGTTATAGCCTTCAGGTTCGGCTTCTTGAGGATCCATTGCTGATCTGCCCTTTTGCCCTTTTACTCTCACTTGGAAACATATTGGCCCATTGTCGAAGATTTATGCGCCTGACGCCATCTCCGAATGGCGACAGGTTTAAATTTCGTGCCTGAAAGCAAAAGCTGTTGATGCCGTAGAAGCAAAGTTTGGTTATGGAAATGTGTTAGAGCATGTCGCGGCTTTAACTGGAACTATACGGGCTATCGTACAGCCGGGCCTCGTCAAACATCGCGACGATGTTCTCGGCAGCTACATCGCCCTGAATATTATGCACGCTGTTAAGAACGAAGCCGCCCCCAGGGGCCAGAATATCGATGGTACGGCGAACTTCGGCGCGCACATCCTCGCCCGTGCCGAAGGGCAAGACCCCTTGGGTGTCGATGCCGCCCCAAAAAGTAATGCGGTCGCCAAAACGCACCTTCAAATCCGCCGGATTCATGTCATTGGCCGCAACCTGGACCGGGTTGATGGCATCGACCCCGATATCGATCAGATCGTCGATCAACCCGCTGACCGCGCCGCAGCTGTGATAGAGAACCTTGACGTCGGCCTTTGCCTTGACCGCCGCAAGCATCCTCGCATGCCGTGGCTTAATCAGTTCGCGGTAGATCACCGGATCGAACAATGGCGCCATTTGCGCGGCCAGATCATCACCGAGAAAAACAATGTCAATATTGTCGCCCACGATATCCAGGGCGTTTTCCGCCACGGCGATCCAACGGTCAGCGATGATGTCCATCATGCGAGCGGAAAATTCACGGTTTTTATAAAGATCCTTGAGCCAATCGCCGAAACCGCGCAGAAACTGCCCCTGGTGAATGATGCCGATGGGCATGTTCAAAATAACCGCGCAGCCGGTCGCGCGTTGAGCCTGGGAACGTTCCAGCAGGCCCTCGTAATAGCCCGGATTGTCAGGGTCTGGCCAAGCTCCATTGTCCAGTTTGTCCAGGCCCGCTTGGCCGGGTTTCTTTTGCGCGAAAAACGGTCCATCGACGTAAAGATAGTGTCCATCGTCAGCCTTCTTCCAAGTCGTTCCCCATTCGTCAAAGTAAGTATCGTCGTCTATCTCATGCTGATCGCCGGCGTAGGCGCCCAGCCCGACCATACGGGTATCGACGTCAAACCGTTCCAACACAGACACATCAGGCACGGCCAGGCGTCGGGTCTTGGAATAGATACCGGTTTCGTGCTCCAGGCCCAGATGGTCCTTCAGACGCTCGTAGGCAGCCTGGAAAATCGTCGTCGTGAAGGTGCCGCCAAAATCAATAGGCGTGCGGTCAGGTTGGCGGTGGTTCAAGGCCGCCATAACCCGTTCCCGGTGTGTCATTTCAAGCATTGATATCTCCCTTCGAAGCAATCGGCGAGACTTAGGCCGCCACTTCCTTGGCTAGCCGGCGGCAGCGCTTCATCCAGCGCTTACACCGGTCATCGATACCAGCCAGCACTTCGGCCCCGGTGATCGAGGTCATGACGTCAAGGTGTAGCGGATTTGTGATGGCCGATGTCAGGCCGGCACCGATCAACATCGCCACAAAGGCACCGTTCAGATCGACGCGGTTGGGTAGGCCAAAACTGACGTTAGAGGCGCCACAGGTAGTGTTGACCTCCAACTCCTCGCGGAAACGCCGCACCAGCGTCAGCGCCGCGCGACCGGAGTTGCCAACGGCGCCCACCGGCATGACCAGCGGATCGACAACGACGTCCGCCTTTGTAATACCGTGGTCGGCGGCACGTTCAATAATCTTCTTGGCCACGGCAAAGCGCTTGTCGGTATCTTCCGAGATGCCTTCTTCGTCATTGCAGATGGCAACCACCGCCGCGCCGTATTTCTTTACCAGAGGCAGCACGGCTTCGAGGCTTTCTTCCTCGCCCGTAACCGAATTCACCAGCGCCTTGCCGTTGCATTCCGCCAGGCCTGCTTCCAGGGCTGCCGGCATGGAACTATCCAGGCACAGGGGCGCATCGCTCAACGATTGCACCAGGGCGACCATGTCCCGCATCATCTTGGGTTCATTCGCCATGGGCACGCCGGCGTTGACGTCGAGCACATGCGCCCCGGCCTCGACCTGCGCTAGGGCATCGGCCTCGACCCGTGAATAGTCGCCCGCCGCCATTTGTTCCGCCAACTTCTTGCGCCCGGTTGGGTTGATGCGTTCGCCGATGACGACGAATGGACGGTCGACGCCGATCACGACTTCCTTGGTTATGGAGCTAAGTGTGGTTTCGGTCATGCCGATCTGCCTTCCCTCTATTGTTATTGTTCCGGCGCTTCAAAGCGCGCCGCCGCCTTGTCAATAATACGGTTCTTCAATATTCGGGACTCCGAGATGATCTCGGTAACTAATTCTTCCTGCCGATAGGCCATGACGTGCACGCCGGATATACCGGGTATTTCCCGGATCTGCTGGATCAATTCGACACAGATTTTCTTGCCTTCGGCCTGTTGCTTCTTGGTCCCCTCGAGGCGTTCAATGATGCTATCGGGAATATGCACACCTGGCACGTTGTTGCGCATCCAATTGGCCGTGCGGGCCGAGGCCAAGGGACCGACGCCGACCAGGATGAAACATTTCTTGTCCAGACCCAGATCCCGCACCACCGTCATATAATGTTCCAGCATGGAAATGTTGTAGCAGTACTGGGTCTGCACAAACTGGGCCCCGGCCTCGATCTTCTTGGCCAGACGCAAGGGCCGCCAATCGTAGGGGGGGTGAAGGGATTGGCGGCGGCACCGAGGAACAACTTGGGCGGCGAAGATATCTTGCGACCGGAGTGGAATACGCCATCATCCCGCATGCCGCGAATGATCCCCAGTAGGGATATAGAATCGAGGTCGAATACCGGCTTGGCTTCCGGTTGATCGCCAGTCTGCACCCCATCGCCGGTGAGACACAGGACGTTATGCACCCCCATCGCTGCGGCGCCGAGCACATCGCCTTGGATGGCGATGCGGTTGCGGTCGCGGCAGGAAATCTGCAGCACCGGGGAATAACCCGCCCGTGTCAGCAGGGCGCAGATGCCCATGCTGGACATATGGCAATTCGCGCCCGAAGCATCCGTCGCGTTGATGGCATCACAGACGCTGGAAAGCACCAAGGCCTGATGAAAGGTGTCTTCAGGATTGGCCGAGTCAGGGGGATTTAGCTCGGCCGTAACGGCAAACCGCCCTGACCGCAATACCCGCTCCAGACGTCCGCGTGACGAACCGCCTGGAAGGACCGGATAGTCGTAAAATTCGCCATTGCTTCCGGGGTTCATGACGGCGGTTCCGTGGCATCGGTCATGGCCTTGTCTTCCTCGATGCACAGCGCTGCACTTTCGGCTACCAGGCGCATCCAGGCAGAGCTGCCTTCGATGCTGTGATCCTGTTGCGGCAAGGGGTGATAAATGGCTTGCCCATTGCGCATGCGCATGGCGCCCTCCCATGCTTCCAGCCAGACGCAACGCATGCCGGGATCAATTTCACAGTGGCCATTACCTCGCACGCCGCCGCAAGGTCCATTGCGCAGGGATTTGGGGCAATTGGCCGGACAGGTCATGCCGGTATCGGAGAGGACACAGCGGCCGCACATCTGGCAGTCAAACAGCAACCCCTTGGCCCAGGCTTCGGCGGCGGCGAATGGTTTTTCCAACCGTTGTACGCCGATCTTGCACCACAAGGGATCAAGAGCCTCGAAGGCGGAGGCCGAAACCTTATACAGCCATTCAAGCGACCGGGCATTGCGTGTGGCCCAGCGTCGAACGGCATACATGCGACTGGCTTTTCCCTAGGTCTGGCGCGCGGCCAGAAACGATTCAAAGCCGCCGACGCCGGTATGACGAAGCTCGAATTCCAGGTCGACGCTGGCCGCCGCCCGTTCTGCATACGCGACGAGTTCGTCATTCTCGGTCTGCGCCAGATAAACCATTTTCTTATAGTGGGCGAAGTAGGTATCCCGCAGCTTGGGAAAACGGTCCAGGCCAAGACCTTTGAAAACCAGTTTCTCAAAGTGCCGGGCTAGAAAGTCGGTTAGAAAGAAACAGCCAGGCTCGGCATCAATAATATCCTTGAAGCGGTCACGGCCGGTGAAAACCTCGTAACAATGGGCCCCGCCGATGCCTTCGACGCCTTCCTCCATCAGCATGCTTTCCATCAGACCTCCGGTGCCGCAGTCACTGTAGAGAACAATAATATGGTCGAATTTTTCGCGCCCGGCCTTGATCTTGACCCGCACGCCTTCGGGCAGCACCTCGGGGCTGTTGTGCAGCTTCGCGGGCAGGCATTCGATCCGAATATGGTCCCAGCCGTTATCCCTCACGATACCGACGATTTCACGCGCCAGAGCACCACAACAAATCACCAGCGTCGTCGGACCTTCAGCATCGGTTTCCAAGCTATCTCACCCCATTCAAATACATTACTGATAACGGTGGTTGGCGCCGGTTTCAAACATCGCGATAATGTTCTCGGGCGGAACCTCGGCCTGGATGTTGTGCACGCTGTTAAGGACATAGCCGCCACCCTTGCCAAGAATGGAGATAATCCGCTTGGTCTCCTCGGCAACCTCTTGCGCTGTTCCAAAGGGCAAGGTGTGTTGCGTGTTGATGCCACCCCAAAAGGAAATGCGGTCGCCGAACTCGGCTTTCAGACGCTCAGGCTCCATGTTCTTGGCGGTGACCTGAACCGGGTTCAAGGCATCCACGCCGACATCGATCAGGTGCGGTATGAACTGATAGGCGGAACCACAGCAATGGAAGCAGACCTTGGCCTGGTCGTTGGTCATGTCCTTGACCGTTTGCACCATGCGGCGGTGGCGTGGCTTTAGATAGTCTTTGTATATCGTTTCGGGATCGAACATACAGCTATCCTGGGTGCCCAGATCCTCGCCAAAGTAAATGATATCCACGTTTTCCGGCCCTGCGGCCTCTATCATCACCCGTGCCGTGTCGCACCAGAAATCACACAGTTTGTCCATCATCCTCTGCAACGCCTCGGGCGCCTTATACAAATCCTTCAGATAGCTCTCGAAACCGCGCATGGCATATCCCCGGTGCACGACACCACCCGGCAGATAGAGACAGACCGCATGCTCGCCCTTGGCCTTGATCTCCCGCACCCGTTCACTGACACCTTCCGCGAAACCGGGATTCGCGCCATTGGGCCAATCGAAACCCTCTACCCGGTCAATCGTCAGCTTGCCGCCATGAAAGGGGCCGTCCTTATGCAGGAAGTGTTGATCGACATCCTTTTCGGTGCGTTGCCAGTGGACCTGGAACATGTCGATATAATTGTTGTCGTCGATCCAATGATCGGGGCCGTCCTTGTAGGCGCCCGGCTGCACATTACGCGTATCAACACCGAACTTATGGAGAACCTCCTCCGCCGGATGCGCCGCCGAATGGATGATTGACATTACCTCGGTCGGTGCCGTGACGCCCATGTGCTTTTTCAGCCGCTCGTAGCCGGCCAAGGTAATGGAGGTAAACTCCGCACCGCCAAAATCGATCGGCACCCGGTCCGGTTCTTCGTGGTTCAGCGCCGCCAGAATTCTTTCCCGATGCGTCCAAGACATTTCATTTCCTCCAAAGTTCGCTGACAGCCATAGGCTCCACGTTTCTTACTATCCGGTGACGAATTCCCGCGCCTGTTCGACGGCGGCGGGCGCATCCATGCCATAGGCATCGGCGCCTATGGTCATCGCGAATTCATGATGCACCGGTGGGCCGCCGATCATCACCTTGACGTTTAGGTTGCGGTTGGTATTTGCGTCCTGCACCGTCGCCACCGCCTTCTCCATCTCCGGCATCGAGGTGGTCAGCAGGCCCGACAGCGCGATGATGTCGGCTTCATTCTCCTGTGCCGCCGAGATGAACTGTTCGCCATCCACGTCCGTGCCAAGGTCTATCACCCTGAAGCCCGCGCCTTCAAGCAACAAGCCGACCAGGTTCTTGCCGATGTCGTGCAGATCACCCTTGACCGTACCCAGCACCACCGTGCCGATGGGCTTGACGCCGGTTTCCGTCAGCAGGGGGCGAAGGATATCCAGGCCCGCCTGCACCGCCTCCGCCGCCATCAGCATCTCCGGCACGAACAAGGTGCCGGCGGAGAATTTCTCCCCGATCACATCAAGGGGCGCGATCAAGCCGTCCTGCAAGATGTTCTTAACTGCGGTGCCGCCGTCGATTTCCGCCTGCACCAACGCAGCGACATCTTCCTCTTCATATTCCATGACTGCATCGAAAATCTCGGCAACACTCATCTGACAAATCCTCCAACTGAAAATCGGCTTGTTTTTTTCTAATATATTAGTGATATGTTAGGAAAAAATAGGCGGACTGTCAATCCGTGCCAGCTAACCCGTTGGCCGGAGCCGCACTTGACCATCCAGAGTATCTCGACTGATATAGTAACAGGTCAAAGGAGAACCGCCCTAATTTGAAAACCAAGGAGTTGCCCGTGCAGGAGCGTAACGTCTATGAGCAATTTCGCGATAGCATGCGTCGCTTTGCGACAGATAAGGTGGCGCCGCACGCGGCGGAAACGGACCGGACCAGCAGCTTTCCAGAGGCGGCCTTCGAAGCCTTTCGCGAGGAAGGCCTGCTCGGTTTGGCTTTCGAGGAGGGCCTGGGCGGACAGGATGGCGACTTGATGTCGCTTGTGATCTGTAGCGAGGAGGTCGCGCGCTGTTGCGCCACCTCGTCGCAGCTGATGATGAACAACTGGATCGCCAGTTACCCGTTATTGCAATATGGCACGCGCGAGCTGGTCGAGGCGGTCGTCCCGCCCGTGGCGGCGGGCGAGAAGGGCATGGGCTGGTGTCTGACCGAGCCGCAAAGCGGCTCCGATCTCTGGAGCCTGAAGACAAGGGCCGAGCCGAACGGCAACGGTTGGACCCTGAACGGCCGCAAGCGTTTTATCACGGGAGCGACATGGGCGGATTGGTATCTGGTCCTGGCCCGTACAGGCGAGAAGTCCTTTGGGCTGTTCCTGGTGGACCGCGATGATCCGGGCCTCTCGTTTGGCCGGCTGGAATCGAAAATGGGCCTCTGCGGCAGCCCGACAGCGGACGTTATTTTCGAGGATTGCCAAATTCCCACCGAACGTGCCGTCGGCGAGCCGACCGGGGGTTATAAGTATCTGACCGAGGGGCTAACTTACTCCAGGGCGCTAATCGCGGCTCAGGCGCTCGGCATCGCCCAGGGTGCGTTTGACGAGGCGGTGAAATACACCTCCGAGCGGCAGCAGTTCGGCGAGCCCGTGTCACGCTTCCAGATGGTCCAGAGTATGATCGCCGACATGGCGGTCAAGGTGGAGTCGTCCCGGGCCCTCCTCTATCGGTCAGTCGAGGCAGCGAGCGGCGACGATCAGAACAAGGCGCGGTCGATGGCTTCCATGGCCAAGCTCATCTGCTCCGACACCGCCATGTCGGTGACCACGGATGCGGTACAGTTGCACGGCGGTTACGGCTATCTGAAGGACTACCCGGTCGAGCGGATGATGCGCGATGCCAAGATCACGCAGATCTACGAGGGCACCAATCAAGTCCAACGGCTCATCATCGCGAAATACGTGTATGGCCGAGGCGGGTAGTTCAATCTCGAATATGCTCTATGTGTCGATGGAAGACTTGGTAGCGTCGAGGATGTAGTCCATGAGACGGCCCGATGCCGCCTCGGCGCCGCTGATATCGCCGTCGGCGATGGCGATGGCGACATCGGCATGGCGTCGTGCCGCCAGTTCCACATCCGCGCTTTGCCTATTGTGGACGAACCAAAAGCGCCGGGACAGACCAGCCATCAAGGCAGCGGCATTGGCGGCATACTCGTTGCGGCAGGCCGCGGCGACAAGATGATTGAATTGATCGTCGAACCGGATGAACGCCAGGTCATTGCCGGCGGCGGCACAGGCCAACATGCCTTCCGCAATGCGGCGAAATTCATCGCGCTCGGCCTGATCGGCGCGTTTGGCGGCGGCGGTCACCATGACTTCCTCGATCTTTCGCCGCACTTCGAGCAAGCGAAGCTGCGACTGAACATTGATATCCGAGACCAAAATGCCGCGTCTGGGTAATATGACCACCAGTCCTTCGCGGGCCAGACGGTGCAAGGCTTCGCGGATCGGCGTGCGGCCAATACCCAGCCGCGCGGCCAGGGTTGCTTCCGACAATACGTCGCCCGGTGCTAACTGAACGGTAACAATGAGTTCCTCAAGCTGGCCATAGGCCTGGTCAGTCAGACTGACGGCACCGGATTTCTCGAGCCTGCCCTGGCCGTTCAACATCGTTCCCACTAGGCCTTCCCCATATGATATACAAAAAATATATCACCAGTATACTATTGGATTGCCACCAACTTGGTCAATATTGGCGGCGAATCTCCGCCATTATCAACGGTTGTTTTACAACTGCCGCCGTGATTTTGAGCGTTTTTTCTTTTTTCCGGGCATCGGCATCGGCAGTATGCGCCGAAGTTCGGGGTAGGGCTCCCTGGCATGGGGGATCGCCAGGGCGTCGACGAAATACTTTTGAAAGGCCGGGGCCACTGCTGTTTCGATTTTCTCCACCCGTTTCACAACGCCTTCAATTTCCTCCCGCGCCCCGGCGTTCAGCAGGGCGATCCGGGCACCGGTGCCCGCCGCGTTGCCGGCGGAGGAAACCTGGGCGGGATCGCAATCCGGGATCATGCCCAACGCCAGGGCGTAGACGGGATCAATATGGCTGCCGAAAGCGCCCGCCAGAACGATGCGGTCGACCTTTTCGACCCCGAACAAATCCAGCAACAACTTGGCACCGGCATGCAGCGCACCCTTGGCTAATTGCACGGCACGTACATCGGCCTGGGTGACGGCAATCTCCGGCTCGCCATGATACAGCACGAAGCGGCGTTCGCTATCACTAGGAAAGGCGCCGTCCGGCGCGATGATGCCCCGCAACGCCATCTCGGCCACCGCCTCTATGATGCCCGAACCGCAAATGCCCGTTATGCCGGTATTTGTCAGCGCCAAATCGAAACCTGCTTCGTTTGACCACAAATCACTGCCAACGATCTTGAAGCGGGGCTGCAAGGTGCCGGGGTCGATGCGCACCCGCTCGATGGCGCCAGGCGCGGCGCGCTGACCGGCCGAGATCTGAGCCCCTTCAAACGCCGGCCCAGTCGGAGAGGAGGCCGCCAACAGCCTCTCCCGGTTACCCAGGACCAGTTCGGCGTTGGTCCCCACATCGACCAGCAGCGAAACCTCGTCACGTTCGAACGGCGTTTCCGAGAGGATCATCCCGGCTGCATCGGCGCCCACATGCCCGGCGATACAGGGCAGAAAATAGGCTTCCGCCCCGGCGGCCAGTTCCAAGCCAATGTCGCGCGTGAAAATATTCACCGCGCCATCAACAGCCAGGGCGAATGGCGCCACGCCAAGAGGACCCGGATCCAGGCCCAGGACCAAATGATGCATGATTGGATTGCCGACAATCACCACCTCGTAAATATCGCCCCGCTCAATGCCCGCCTCAGCCGCCGCCTGGCCGGCTAGTTCGTTCAAGCTCGCCCGCACCGTCGCCGTCATTTCAGGCCCGCCACCCGCCTGGGTCATGGCATAGGAAACACGGCTCATCAGATCTTCGCCAAAGCGAATTTGCGGGTTCATGGCCGAGGCAGTGGCCAACACCTCGCCGTCCGCCAGGTTGACCAGATGTACGGCAAGCGTGGTCGAGCCGACATCAATGGCCAGGCCAAGGGCCCGATCCGTGAAGCCGGGGCGCACCCCAACGATCCGGCTGGCGCCACGGACCGCAGCGGTCACTGTCCAGCGTCCAGCGCGCATGGCCGCGGCGCCTTCCGCCAGGATCGCTGGGTCAGTGGTGAGCCCTTGCAGGTCCCATGTATCGCCAAGCGCCCAAGCCAGCCTTTCCCCGTCACCGCTGGGAATTTCCAACTCCGGCGGGGGCACATCCACGGCATGCAGGCGCAGCACCGGGTCCAGCTCGATGGCGCGCGCCTCGGCCCGCTTGCGCACAATCTGGCGATGGACTTGGCTTTCGGGCGGCACATCGATGACCAGATCGCCCAATATGCGGGCGTGGCAGGCCATCCGGCGGCCCGGCTTCAGTCCCTTGCGTTCGGCATAGACGGTTTCGGCGGCATGGCCGGGCGATATATGATCAATGCTGGAACTTATACCATGCTTGGCGAAATCACCCTCGCCAACCTCAATCTGGCAGCGTCCGCACAGGCCGCGCCCACCGCAGACCGAATCCAGGTCGGCACCCAGGGCCCGGGCCGCATCCAGTACCGTCGCGCCCAGGACCACTTGGCCCTGGCGGCCCGAAGGCGTAAAGACGACAAACGCCTGGTCGGCAGGCCCCGAAGTTGGCTTATCAGGCACTGGCTCTCACTCGAATTAGGCGTCCCCTTCGCCAGCCGGTGCGCCGGCCGCTGCTTGCGGCACCTCGACGACATACCGTTTTGTGGCATTGGCCAGAAATTTAGACATGTGAAAGGCGGCGTGGGCAGGGAGATAAACTTTATCCCTGCCAATCGGGCAGGCGCGCCGCGCCAGACAATGCAAGTCGATACAGCTTTTTCCTTTGTTCGTGCCAATATAGCCGACACAGGCCGGAACATCGTAGCGGCCCGCCTCATACGCTTCGACAGGACAGGCCGTCAGGCATTTTCGCTCGGCGCAGCTGTCGCAAGGGTTCCCCACCGCCGGACGCGGGGGCAACGCGAAGCCAGGTTCAAACACCAGGGCCGCGCGGTAGGCATGCCACAATCCATAGTCCGGATGGATCAGCGGGCCTAGGGGGGATTGCCAAACGCTGTCCGCCTTCATCGCCCAGCGCTGAAATGGGTAATAAGGCCGGTCAAAGGGAAAATGCACCCGTGCGCCCAGCTTGGCCGCGATTGGCTGCATCACCTCCGCCGTCCAATCATTCAGCGGATTCTGCGTCGTCTTGCGCCGCTCCGCGCTGCTTGCCGCGTCGAAATGCGGCCACATGGCCGAGCCGGCATTACCGATAACCACCACAACGGCGTCGGATCCTGCCGTTATTTCGGGCACCGCATCATCGGGCCCTGGCTTGAAACCGCCCCGGCAAATGAAGCCGGTGCCCTCCAGTGCCGGCCCGATATCCTCATAGCGCATGCGCTATCTCCAACTCTCGTTACGCCGCATGGTCTTAGCCTATCAATACCGATGCTTCAAACCGGTATCGAACATGGCGACAATATTCTCGGGTGGCACCTCGAACTGGATGTTGTGCACTGCGTTCAGAACATAGCCGCCCTGCTTGCCAAATATATCAATGCAGCGTTCGGTTTCCACCCTGACGGCATCGGCAGATTGGTAGGGCAGGATATCCTGCGTGTTGATACCGCCCCAGAACGACATGCAGTCACCGAATTCGTCCTTTAGGAGATTTGGATCCATGTTCTTGGCGGTGACCTGCACAGGGTTGAGCACATCTACACCTATATCGATCAAATGCGGGATGAAGTCATAGGCCGAGCCGCAACAATGGAACAGCGACAGGCCACCGGTCTTGGATTTCAAGGTTTGAATGACCCGTTCATGGCGCGGTTTTATCAAGCGGCCGTAGGTATTGTCGGGATCAAACATGCAGCCGTCCTGGGTGCCCAGGTCCTCGCCAAAGAAGATGATATCAATATTTTCCGCTCCGGCCGCCTCGATCATATGTTCCGAGGCCCGGATGTTATAATCGGCCAGCCTGTCCATCAGGTAACAGGCGGCCTCGGGCGCGCGCAGAAAATCCTTCAGAAAATCGACCATGCCGCGCAAGGCATAGGCCCGGTGGATCACCTGGTCCGGCACGTTCAGGATCAAGCAGTAATCGCCCTCGGCCTTGAAGCCTTCAACCTTTTCCTTGATGCCGGCGGCGATGGCAGGATTGTCGGGATCGGGCCAAGTCATTGCATCGATCCTGTCGATGGTCAGTTTGCCGCCGCACAGGGGGCCATCCTTGTAGAGGAAATGCTTGTCATCCGTGCCCACGGTGCCCTTGAAGGTGACACCGAAGTGATCGATGAAGGTCAGATCATCGACCCATTCGCCGGAAGCCCGGCCAAAGCCGGCTGTGATGGCGCGGGTATCCACGCCCAGGCGGTTCAAGACGGAGGTATCTGGATCGGCCAGATGATTAAGTTTGGAGCGGACCTTGGTTTCATGCTCAAGGCCCAAATGCACCTTCAGCCGGTCATAAGCGTCCAGGACGATGCCAGTGGCACCGGCGCCCGCCAGATCGATCGGCACCCGGTCCGGTTCTTCGTGGTTCAGCGCCGCAAGCACTCGGTCTCTTGATGTCCATGTCATTCGTGATCTCTTTTCATTTTCACTCGCCAGCCATCCAGGTCGGACCGGGCGGCGGACTATCCGGTGACGAAATCCCGCGCCTGTTCGACGGCGGTGGGCGCATCCATACCATAGGCATCGGCGCCGATGGTCATGGCGAATTCACGATGCACCGGCGGGCCGCCAATCATCACCTTGACGTTCAGGTTGCGGTTAATATTTGCGTCCTGCACCGTCGCCACCGCCTTTTCCATCTCCGGCATCGAGGTAGTCAGCAGGTCTGACAGCGCGATGATGTCGGCTTCGTTCTCCCGTGCCGCCGAGATAAACTGTTCGCCATCGTCATTTTACTCAGCCACGCACGAAGCCTCGAACAGTGCGGGACTCCGCCCAAGTATTTCACAAACAGAAGCCGTATTTGTCAATGAATAAAGGCCGTATCGCCACCCATGGCCTGCATCTCAATGCCCTCTGAACACGGGCGAATTGTGAAACCTTAACGGCCCTCACGCACTCATGCATGCCGGGTTGCCTTTTTGTTCTGGCATAAATTTCGCGAAGGGTTTCTTCCGCGATGATACGTCTGCCAGACAATGGATTTTTAGAGATTGGCAGATTGCTCCGTCAACGGCGCCGCGAACCCGCCCGATGGGTATTGCAAGGCCGATCTCCCTCAGAATTTCAAGGACACCCTATTATCTCGGGGTAATCCTGATTTGGCATGATCACCATCGAAAATCGGAACGACCATGGCCCACTGTGTTACTCAGAGGCAAATGAGGGCAGTACCAATGATCCCTACGTATTTGATTTGAATGGCGCGCCCGGGAAGATTCGAACTCCCAACCTCCTGATCCGTAGTGAGGATATCTAAGGAGCACCACTAGCTAACGTAGGCTGACATAGGGTAACATATACAGCCCTAA
>PCBT01000106.1 GCA_002731375.1 Rhodospirillaceae bacterium
AAACAGTACAACCACGTCCGGCCACATCAGGCGCTCAATATGAAACCACCGATCCCTGAAACCGTACTAAAGGGTGGTACATAACAAGGGGGCTTTACAGACCCACTCCCAGACATTGCCGTGCATGTCGTAAAGACCAAAGGCGTTAGGGGCGTGACTGCCGACGGGTGGGGTCGACCCCCTAGCTATTGTTTCCCTTCCCGGTGCGGGTGTTGGCGATGGATGAGACCTTGGATCAAGGAGCGTGATCCGAGGTGCGCGGCCCGGGGACCCTTCAGCGTCATGCGCTCTCACCAGCGGCCGCGGCCATATAACGCTCCAGCGCTGCCGCAACAACGATGTCGATATCTTGCTCGAGAAGGTAACGCTTGCTCAACAGTTGTTGCGCGACCGATCGAGCCTGAGCTTCATAGTCAGCGGAGCTCGTGTAGCGCTGTGCGATGGATGGGCGCGGATCGGCGTTGCGTTTGCGCTGTTGCTCGTCTGCTGCAAAGAACAGCGTCAGTCCACTCATCGGCACGATCTGATCGGGCGAGCCGATGGAAGGGTCGCGCGGATTCCAGCCAGCATAAGAGCCAACTGGCACCACCACATCCGGCAGACGTATGCCAGCGAGTTCATTACCGTCAGCATCGATAGCCGAAACCAGCGCGGGATAGAACGCACCCTCGCGTGCCGGAAAGTGGCCGATGCCGATGCTTTCCTGATTGCCCATATCCACCGTGCGGATGAATGGTAGGCGATCGGCTGACAATAGTTCGAATTCAGGAATAGTTGCATAATACCGCAGGATCTCATCGCGCAGCACGGCCGTGCCATCAGCGATGCGCGGATGGCGACTTGGTGGTGGCATAACACCTTCGCTAATCCACAAATCAAGGTTTATCAGCGCGGCGCGCAGCAATGGCCGATAGTCGAGTACATTCAGTGGATAACGCATCGTCGTGTGCACAGCAGTATTGAGGCGTGATTGGCCGAGATATCCTGGCACGTGCTGGGTACTCGCGAACAAGTAGCTGCGCGAGCACGGGTGTTCGGCAAGGTCCTGCTCACCGCCCGTGTCGACGTGCGCGAGCGCGGCATCGCCGCGCCAGTACTCCGCCGCGCTGTTAGTGGAGATAATTTTTGGCATCACGCCGATAGCTGACAAACGATCGAGTAAACCACCACTTTGTGCGCTTAACGGATCAGTGGTCGATACATCCGCATAGGGAAATGCATGTCCCCACAAGGGCGTGGTCTGGTTCGAGGGTTGTGCAAAGCGATGATTGAATGAACCACGCCGTGCGCCAGCAACGTGCGGTGCGATACCCTCATAGGCCATTGTGCCGTCTTCAGTCAGGTTCAAGCCTAAGTGCATAAAATCGCGCAGCATGCGCCCGGTTTGAGAGACCCCCCAAGCGATCAGCGCGCTGAACCCGCCGGCAGTGGGATTATCACTAACCGCATTGCGCAAAAACGGTGCTACGTCGCGTAATGCCAGCAAGCCGAGACCGGCAATCGGTGCATAGTCCGTTTTATATACAATCTGATAAATCCGACCAGGATCGAAACCGCCTTCAAGATAAATATGCTCCGCGCTCGGTTCAAGCACTCCGGAGTCGGTGCGGCGCGCAAACTCCCAGCGATCCCGCGCGATGACAGTGTCGTCTCCATCCTCGAAATCGCGCACGTAAAGCACCGCCTCGGACTGTTCTCCAGCCGCCGCGGGCATAGGCTGATGGATGCGATCTGCGAGCAGCCAAGTGCTAACCCGTTCGCCCGGTCGAATCTCCACCATGGTCTGGCCGCGCACAGCAAGGCCATCGCGCATCGCACACGGCGCGCTCAAGCCCATCAGCGCATCGCTGCGGTGAACGTCCCATTGCCAGCCGATAGATGCCACAGTATAGCCGCGTTCGAACAGAAAACCGTCACCGGGATGCGTATGTCTCGACACCAGTGCATCAGCGGGTGCGCGATTGAGCATAGCAACGACGCGACGCCTACCGCGGTTTGGCAGTTCGACGATCGCACGGCCGTTGCCCTTGTTGCCATCAACTGGCATCACAATCGACAAGTCCGCCTCAAATTCCACCAAGCCCTTAGCGTTACGAGGTGCCAAGGCAAGATCAACGATGCCTTGGTTCACGGCATGCGTCGGATCAACGGCAAAATGCGCAATGCCGTCGACTTGTTCATAGGTGCCGGTCGCGCCAAAGGCACGATCATCGGCATACGGTTCACGTTGGGTGGTTTCAAACCGTAACAACGCCATTTCTAATCGTCTCCAAAAATGACTGTTTTGCACCCATAGATTAGTAATCTACTGCATTACACTCTGCCATCCGTCCAGTGTTAGCTTACTAGCGTAAGGTTAGGCTTGCGTCCATTGCCCGCCAGATTTAGCGTTGGAATGCAGGCGCATCTGCAGATTTATCGGGCGCGCGTACTCACTCCGACGTCAGGTGTATTTCCTTCGCCAAGATCCCAATAAACGCCAGCCATAATCGCGATGGCGTCGCGCGCCTCGCTTAGCAAAATATGTTCATTAGGCGCGTGCTGTGAACATGCAGCGTAAGAGTGGGGAATCCACAGCGACGCCAGTCCAAGCGTATCGGTGAAAATTTCGTTGCAGATCGACCCGCCGAGTTGCGGGATGACCGTTGTCTTTATACCCGAAGTCCGTTCGATCGCGGCGGTAGCCCAGATCGCCCAAGGATCATCCGTTTCGGTCCTCGACGCCTCAAAGTGGCCCGTATTACCCGGTGGCGGGGGTTCGATCGCGACCACGGAAAAACCGTTCGCATCTAAATGCCGCCTCAGTGCGGGGAAAAATTCATCCGGTTTCGAGCCTTGAATGAATCGTATCTGGCAATGCGCCCGTGCATTTGGCGGGATGGCATTCACCGGATTTTCCGGATTCCCCGTCTTGAAGGCGAGGATATCAAAACTGTTCCAACCGTATACTTGCTGCGCTGGACCAAGATAAGGATCGCCCCAGCCGGGATCTATCTCCGGGGCGTTTTCGCCTGCATCGACGGTAATGTCCGCCAACAGGGAGCGGGTGGAGTTTTTCATCGGCTCGGGCAACCATTCGGGAATTTTGATCCGGCCCCTTGAGGAAACGAAACTGGTGATCGCATGCGCCAAGATGACGCCCGGATTGGCCAACAAACCTCCCCAATTGCCGGAATGGTGACCGCCGTCGCGCAAATCGACAACGAGATCAAAATTTCGGGCGCCCCGCGCACCCAGAAATAGGGTTGGCTTGTCCGGCGCCACACGCGGCCCATCGGAAGCGATGAAGACATCAGCCGCGAACTTCGCCTTATTGGCCTCAACGATTTCGGCCATGCCGGCGGAGCCGTTCTCCTCTCCCGTCTCGACCATGAATTTCGAGTTGAAGCCGAGCCGTCCGCGCGCCTTCAGTGCGGCAGCCATTGCGCACATATTGATCGTGTGTTGACCCTTGTTGTCGGCGGTGCCGCGGCCGTACAGCTTGTCACCGTCGCGGCTGATCACCCAGGGGTTGAGGCCTTCAAACCACTGATCTTCATAGCCAAGAATGACGTCACCATGGCCGTAACCAAGGACTATGGGCAGCGCCGGGTCCTCTACGCGCTCGGCCAACAGAACCGGTCCGCCGCCCGCAACTGGGTTGTCTATAATTTCGTATGTATGGCCCATCGCCTCGAAGGAGGGGCCGATTTCGTCGGTAAGATAGCGCCGCAGATCGGGGAGCCGATCCGGATTCTGGCTTTCGGTCGGAATTGCCACGCGGCGCGCAAGAATTTCTAGATAAATACCCTCGTCGAAACAGAGGAGAGCATTCGCAATCGCGGTCTCCCTGGTCATGACGCGAGTTTCTCAGAGCTGCCATCAAAGAGATAGCATTCGACACAAGCGCCATCGACCACCGCCGCATTTGGCGCTGCCGTCGCGCATATCGGCATGACATCGACACAACGTGGGTGGAAAGTACAACCCGATGGAGGGTCGACCGGGTTCGGAAAGGTTGCACCAAGATGCGTATCTGGCACGCCGAGCGATGGGTCTGGGGTTAGAACCGATTTCAGCAGTGCCTTCGTATACGGATGCTGCGGATTGGAAAACAGGAGCTGGGATTCCGCTTCTTCCACTACGCGCCCGAGATACATTACGGCCACTCTTGTCGCGATATGTTCGACCACGGCCAGATTATGGCTGATGACAATATAAGTCAGGCCAAGTTCCTTCCGCAAATCTTGCAACAGATTGAGGATTTGTGCCTGTACCGAAACATCGAGCGCCGATGTAGGCTCGTCGCAGATCACGACTTCCGGCTTCATGATCAGTGCCCGCGCTATGGCGATGCGTTGGCGTTGCCCGCCGGAAAGCTGGCTCGGATAGTTATTGTAGAGCCGGCGGGGCAGACCGACGAGTTCCATCATCTCCTCAGTTTGACTTTTTAATTTATCGGGATCGCCGACCTTGTGGACCCGCAACGGCAAATTGATGATCGAACCGATAGACTTGCGTGGATTGAGTGACGAATATGGGTCCTGAAATATTGGTTGCACCCGCCTTGTGACCGAGATTCGGTCAAGATCCGATAGAGCGTCGCCATCAATCAATATCTCTCCCGATGTTGGCTTTTCCAGCCCCAGCAGCATACGTGCCATCGTCGTCTTGCCACAGCCGGATTCACCAACCAACCCCAACACTGAGCCTTTTTCAATCTGCAATGACACGCCGTTTACCGCGTGCAGCGGCCGCTTCGGCCGGAACAATCCCTGTCGAATGGTAAATGTCTTACGGATGTTTCGCGCTTCGAATAGAAAATCGCTCATTGGACCGCTACCAGTTCCTTTCGCGACCCCAGTTCTGCGGGCAAAATACAACGGAACTGACGCCCTGCGCCCAATACGTTTTCGCCGACATCGTCCGCGCATTCATTCTGCGCGAAGTCGCACCGATCTCGGAAGGTGCAGCCCGATAAATCTCCAACTAAGGTCGGCACGATGCCCGGGATCGAACCCAATTGTTCGCCGGGCTTTGTCTTACCGGGGATAGGAATACAGTCAATCAGCCCCTGCGTGTATGGGTGCAGCGGCTTTTCAAATACTTCTATCGCCGTTCCAGTTTCGACTATCTGCCCCGAATACATCACCGCGACCCGATCGGCCACCCGGGCGACAACACCCAGATCATGAGTAATCAGAATCACGCCGATATTGAACTCCTTCTGCACGCTTCGGATTAAGAGTAATATTTGGGCTTGAATGGTGACGTCCAAGGCCGTCGTCGGTTCGTCAGCAATTAACAGCCTCGGCTCGCACATCAGGGCCATGGCGATCATTACCCGCTGGCGCAGCCCACCTGAGAGTTGATGCGGGTACTGGCCGAGCCTGCTGGCGGCGGAGGAAATCCCAACCTTCTCGAGTAGATACACCGCACGGTCCCGCGCCGCAGCCCGTGTCGCACCACGGTGACGCATCAACACTTCCCCCAACTGATTACCGATGCTGTAGCTCGGATTAAGTGACGTCATTGGATCTTGGAAGATCATGGACAGCTTGTCGCCGCGCAAATCCGCCAACGCCGATTCGGGGATTTCCAGCAGCGACTCGCCTTCCAGGTTAAGTTGTTTTGCGTTTCGCGACGCGGCGTTCGGCAGCAATCCCATTATCGCTAACGACGTCAGAGATTTGCCGCAACCAGACTCACCAACGATGCACAGGGTTTCGCCATAATCGACATGAAAGCTGATTTCCCGCACCGGGTGTAATATCCCCGAAGGGACTGGAATGTCGACGACAAGGTCTTCGACTTCAAGGAGCGTGCTCAATTTCTGTTCTCAGGCGCAGTAACATCGCGAATGCCGTCGCCCATCAGATTGATGCACAAAATCATTACAAACAGAGAAACCCCCGGGATCGCTATCAACCACGGCTTGAAGAACATGTGTCCCTTGCCTTCCGAAATCATCAATCCCCAAGAAGGCGTCGGCGGTTGAACCCCGAGTCCCAGAAAGGACAACGCTGCTTCTAACAGGACGGCATGAGCGACCTCAAGCGTAGCGACGACGATCAAGGCATTAAATACATTCGGCAGAATCTCAGTAAGAAGAATGCGCCGTGTTGAGCACCCCGCTGCCTCTGCTGCCGCGATATAATCGAGATTCCGAATCTGCTGCGTCGCACTTCGCATAACCACAGCGAAGCGGTCCCAGATCAATAATCCAAGAACCCAAATGACAACTGTCATCGAACTCCCGATCAGCGCCACCACAGCAAGCGCCACCAGGATCGCCGGCATCGCCAATCGTGTCGTGATAATGAAGGTGATAATCATGTCGACCCGGCCGCCAAAATACCCAGCGACAATTCCCATCGCGGTGCCGATCACGCCCGAAATCAGCATGACGGTCAAACCGATCAGTAGCGATACCTGCGCCCCATACATGGTGCGGCTCAAATAGCCCCGGCCATATCCGTCCGTGCCAAGCGGGTATTCCCAACTTCCCTTTTCCTGCCA
Source organism: Rhodospirillaceae bacterium (assembly GCA_002731375.1). Classification (GTDB taxonomy): domain Bacteria; phylum Pseudomonadota; class Alphaproteobacteria. The sequence goes on from PCBT01000106.1 coordinate 6,499, forward strand.
AATCGGCGGAATGAGGCGTTGGGCCAAATTCTGATCATAAGGATCATGGGGGGCAATGAGCGGCGCCGCCAAGGCAATAACTACGATGAACGCCAAAAAGCCACCACCGATAATGAATCCGTAATGGCTAAAAGCGCGCCGCCGCATCAGCGCTGCTGGTGATGGCTCCAGAATTTCGGAGGCGTCTAGCGATCGATTGAATGACCTGCTAACCGCCATGTGATACTGCTCCTCGTTCCACCATCAATGCACCCGAATCCTCGGATCGAGAAACGCGTTCAGCACGTCCGCCAGGAAGGTCAATACAATGTAGAAACACGCAATTGTCAGCACGATCGCCTGCATCATCTCGAAATCCGAACGTTGGATGGATTGCCAGGCAAGACGACCGATCCCATGCATCGAGAAAATCGTTTCGATGACAATCGATCCTCCCAACATGAAGCCAAGTTGCACCGCTGAGAGTGAGACCACCGGTATAATCGCATTGCGCAGCGCATGTTTGAACAGCACGATCCCGGGAAGCATTCCCTTAGCTCGCGCGGTGCGGATATAATCCGATCCGAGCACCTCAATCATTCCGGCGCGGGTCAGCCGCATGATAGCTGGCGTCGCGTAATAACCCAGCGTGACTGCGGGCATGACATAGTGCAACCAAGTATCGGTGCCGGTAATCGGCAGCCAACGCAATGCGACACCGAAAATATAGATGAGTATCAAGGCGAAAAAAAAACTTGGGAACGCCTGACCGATTACCGCGATGGTGAGTGCGCTCCTGTCAGTAAGGGTGTTAGGCCGCATCGCCGCCAAAACGCCAAGCGGTATAGACAACACAAGGGCGAAGGTCAGAGCGATTCCGCCAAGCTTCATCGTAACCGGCGCCTTATCGATGATAATCTGGGCTACGGGTTGCTTTAGGTAGATCGACATCCCAAAATCGCCACGTAACGCTTTCGCCGCCCAATCCCAAAACTGAACCGGTATCGGCCTGTCGAAACCATAATGTTTGCGGACGTATTCGATATCCTCCGCCGTGGCCGACTCTCCGGCCATCGCCGCTGCCGGATCGCCGGAAAGACGCATCAGCGTGAAGGTAACAACGGACACCGCCAGCATAACCAGCAGCGCCATTCCAAAACGTTTGACAGTGTATAAAAGCACCGCACACCTCCTTGGTGAACGGAATCAGTGAACCATAATGAATGGCGCGCGGTCCCACCAGGAACCACGCGCCAACTTTATTATTTCCACTTAGCCGTGAAGAAACGTGGAATTTCATCCGGCGTCGCCGTGAAATCCAATTCCTTCACATAAGCATAGTTTTTCGCATATGTGAACATCGGTAACCAGCAAAGCTTCTCCTGGATGCGTGTCAGCGCATTCTTATACGCCGCCTTGCGAGCATTGGTGTCAGTATTGGTGTCGCCGATGTCGAGTTGCTCTTTGACGTAATCGTCGCGACAATAGTCATCCGAACTATGCTTGAAGAAATGACTGGTTATCGCGGACACATCATTGCGCGAGCCCGATCCCCAAGTCATCTGGTGAAATGGGGATTTACCGGAACGGACGATCCCGCGCAGCGCTTTGTACTGCATGTATTTCAGGTTCGTCTTGATGCCGATTTTAGCCAGATATCCCATCGTCGCTTCGGTGTATTCGCGTTGCCGATAGGCATAAATGTCAGAAGTAAAACCGTTCGGATAGCCCGCTTCCGCCAAAAGTTTCTTGGCCAAAGCAGGATCGTATTTGTATTGCGGCACTTCCTGTGTGCAACCGAGCTGGCTCGGATAGCAGGCGGAATGGATGACGCTCGATGATCCACCGACGAGGTTCTTGGCAATCGCTGCGCGGTCGATACCGTGTGCCACCGCTTGTCGTACCTTTAGCTTCTTAAACGGGGTGTCACCGCTCTTACCGAGCGTGTCAAACTGCAAATAGCTGACACGCATGGTCGGTGCGTTGATCACCTGCACTGCACCCATGGCCTTCAGTTCCTCAGCCTTGTCCTTCGGCACATCCCAAATCCAATCAAGGCTGCCGGTCAGCAACTCCGCGATCTGCGCTTCGGGATCGGCGACGGTTCGAAAAATAACCCGCTTGATGGTGGCTTTGCCTTTGGGGCCAGCGAAATAATTGTCATTACGTTCCAGCACTGACTTTTCGCCCGGCACCCACTCGACGAGCTTATAGGGACCCGTCCCGATCGCGGCGACGGTACCGTAATCCGGTTTGCCCGTTGCGTCCTTCTTGGCCGTTTTCCATATACCAGCCGGCAAAATTGACAAGCCGCCAGACAGGAATTCCATCGCGGCGGGGAACGGCTTCTTGAAATGGATACGAACCTTGTGTTCGCCCAACTTTTCGGTCGTTTTCATCCAGCCCACCTCGCGCCGGGATAGCACGCCGCTATTTGGACTAGACAAGTGATTGAACGTGCTAACGACGTCATCTGCGTTGAATTTTTTGCCGTTATGGAATACGACGTCCTTGCGCAGCTCAAAGTCCATCGTCACATCATTTACCCATTTGTAGGATGAAGCGAGCTGCGGGAGATATTCGAACGTTTTCGTGTCGCGGTACAACAGCGTGTCAAAAATATGCCGTGACATAACGACCATTTCGCGCGTGTTGTTATACCACGACAGTGGTACGTCCATCTCGCGGTCGGTCGCCCAAACCAGCGTGTCGTCCGATTTACCTGCCATTACCGGTGCCGCTGCGATTGCCAAACTAAATGCAGCAGCCGTTAGCGCAGTAATAAAAAATTTTTGCATGATACTAATACCTCCCGATTTCAGTGACCTCCTAGGAACCTGCTCTCGTTGAATTCTATATGGGGTGATATTTGAGAGCTTCGCGAGCAGTTAATGCGAATTATCAGTTATTTGATGGTCTATTAGCAAGAAACAAATAAACTCTGTCAAAATCCGCACCAGTCAAGAAATCGCCGCTGCTGTTTGCGTGTTGCGCCGCGCCGAGACCGGATAACCGATTTTGCGTATCAGGATGATATGCCAATCAGGAGTAGCCGCAGCAGCAGACTTTCGATTATCCCTGCCTGTAGACTGCGAAATCGGCACCGTCTGTACGATCCAAAACTACGT
>PCBT01000107.1 GCA_002731375.1 Rhodospirillaceae bacterium
CCGGGAAGATTCGAACTCCCAACCTCCTGATCCGTAGTCAGACACTCTATCCAGTTGAGCTACGACTTCGTAATCATACCCGCTATTGAAATCTTGTAGTCTCCTGCAACCTATCCCTTAAATCCCGGCCCCCCATAACGATTTGGGTTGAGCCCTAATTATAGCACATTCAGAACCCTTGTTGTGACCGTATTGTGACAGAATTATGGCCTCCCGCAGGGTGGAGAGGCTAAGTTACAGGCTGGTCTGATTTCAGTTAAAGGTCACAGCAAATGAGCGGATTGGGTAGCCGGGTCCCACTTGAAGAACTGGATCACAGGGATGTCGATGTTCTGATCATCGGTGGCGGTATAAACGGCTGCAGCACAGCCCAACACCTAGCTGCCGAAGGATACAACGTACTTCTGGTGGAGAAGAATGACTTCGCGTCGGCTGCGAGTAGTCGGTCGAGCCGGATCCTGCATTGTGGGCTGAGATATTTAGCGCCAGAACGCTCGCCGCTGGAGTTTTTGACGCGTCCGAGCCGCCTGCGGACGGCCCTCAACATGGCGGTACGCTCACTAAATGCTCGACGCGAATTCTTGACTAATACGCCTGAGCGTCTGCGCGCCCTTGATATGGCGATTCCTGTTTACAAAGGTGACGCCTATCCCGGTTGGCAAGTCGACATTGGCGCGGCATTGCTCGGTATACTAAACTTTGGCGGACCATCCATTCGGTACCGTCGACGCAATCCAAGGGTTGCCGCCGCCGAACATCCTTTGGTCGGGTGCCTCCGCGATCCAGCGTCAATGGTCAGCGTGTTCAGCTTCCGCGACTACCAGTTTGTTTGGCCGGAGCGGCTATGCCTGGATGCCCTGCTTGAGGCAAACAAGCATGGTGCGCTGGTACGTAACTACACTGAAGTCACACGACTTGACCAACAGCCCGACGGAGGTTGGCAAGCGGCACTCAAAGATCGTCTCAACGCCTCCTCATCAATTGCGAATATCCGTGCGCGGATATTGTTAAACCTTACAGGCGCGTGGATCGATGAGGTGAACCAAATGGCGGCACCGGCTTCACCTCCCGGGCGTAAGATCGTGGCAGTAAAAGGGACGCACATTGCTGTTTGTCTTCCGGAAAAATATCGAGGGTTTGGCATCGCAGGTTTAAACCGCGAAAACGAGCACATGTTCTGTCTCCCGTGGGGCGACCTTCACTACATCGGGCCGACCGAAACTGTCTTTGAAGGGGACATAGAGGATGTGCACCCGACCGAAGACGACGTAACATTTTTGCTGGACGAAATTAATTACATGCTACCGGCCCTGAAGCTGAAGCGCTCAGATGTTGAATTGTCATGGGCAGGTGCTCGTCCCATAACGTTTGACCCCAATCGTGCCAAGGGAAAGCGTGCGCCTTCCGGTGTTTTTCATGACCTCGGTCGTGAGGGTATGGAAAATGCAATGACATTGACTTGGGGCTGGGTGATGCACCACCGGGCAGCAGCGCGAGACATGGTTCAGCGGGTACAGCGCCTACTACCTCTCGAAGGCAAGAGCACCGATGTGTCCTACGAAGCAAGCGCCTTTCCGAAAAACACCAATACGCTGCCGCTAGTTCCGGATCACCCCGAGGTCACCACGGGGGTTTTGCGCCACATCGCTCAGCACGAAGCACCGGCACATTTGGTCGACATCCTGTTTCGCCGAACCAATCTTGGTTGGCAAGTCAAACTTCCGCCGGACGCCATACGTTGTGCAGCGGAAGCCGTTGCCGATGTCCTCAATTGGGACGAAGATAGGGTGAAAATGGAGATTGACGATTACAAATCGTACGTCCGCAAACAACACCTTGTATCCTAATCCACAGTCAGACGCTCTTGCCCTTGCCGTAACCTTGCCGTAGCGCCACCTCCACCCCCCGAAAATCTGCCCGCCGCTCTGTAGATATAAATATCCTCGCCGGTGGGAGCCTCATGCTCACACAGGGCAGCGGATTAGCAATCCGTTGCCATTTTGATCGAGCAGATTCAGTAATGCGCATGCCGTGCTTAGCGGCGACTATTCGAGGGAGGGGCAAGCCGCTCGTTGTCCGCATCATGCCGGCGATAATTCGCCAGGGCCTTGTCGCAGTCGCGGACGGCGTAGCAGTAGGCGCAGCCGTGGGGGCAGGTGTCGTAGGCGCCGATGTCGCGGCTTTCGGCGCACAGACAGCCCTCGCGGTTGCCCTTTTGCCAAGCCTTGATGGCGTGGCCGGCCAGGTCGGACAGGCGCATGACGTCAATACATGCCGCGCCGGTGCCGCCCGCCTCGGGCTGACTGCAAACGGTTAGGCGCATGCCGTGCGCGGCGGCGATGGCCTGTAATTCCTCCAGCAAAGCATGTTTTTCCTCCCAATCGGGATCTCGCCAGGTGAAACCGTGCTGTCGCGCGGCCAAATCCAGGTTGCGGCGACTTTTGCGGTAGGTCTGCGCGAAGGAGACGCAAACCTCGTCCACCGAACCCTTCAGGGCGCCAGCCAACGCGGAAAAATTGCGGCAGTGGAAGGCGGCATCGGTCAGATCCGCGAAGACAATGGGATCATAACGCCAGACCACCGCTCTGCCGCCATACTGCCGGGCCAGGGCCTTGATATCGTCGATTGCCTGGGCCGCCGTCAGCACCGATGGTTCCAGGGCGCGGGGATAGCCCGTGATGGTGTATTGCACCATGAATGGCGCCGCCAGGATTGCCAGATTGTTCCGGAAAGGCAGCATATTCCGGCTCCAAAAGACGAAGCCATCGACGTCATCGCCCCGCAGCGCGACCCGATAAGGCCTGCCGCCATAGGGGTTGGCGACCATGATGTGACCCAACGCCAGCCGCTGTGCAAACCAGGCGGCATAAAAGGCCGGAATATCCGTGCGGTATGAGGCGGAAACGATCATGACGTCACCATCTGAAGCTGCACATCGGACTGAAATACGATGGATTCCAGCGTTCGTATCAAAAATCTTGAAAAAATGACAGTTTCAGTTCGTTTTTCCTGCCTTTCCATGCTTGCGCGCCGGTTATGTCGGACCTATATACCTGCCATGCGCGAAACAATTCGTCATCGCGTGGGAATCATTGACAACCGGGGATCCTGGCGGTGCTTAAGTGGCCGCCCATTGATCTGCCAACGGAGGATTGCTCAAAATGGGTAAAGTAATCGGTATTGACCTTGGTACCACCAACTCCTGCATCGCATTGATGGAGGGGGGTGACAGCAAGGTTGTCGAGAACGCGGAAGGCACGCGGACGACACCGTCCATGGTCGCTTTCACGGAAGGGGACGACGGTGAAATGCTGGTTGGCCAGCCGGCCAAGCGCCAGGCTGTGACCAACCCCGACGGCACGCTGTTTGCCATCAAGCGCCTGATCGGGCGCAATTATGATGGCAAGGCGGTTACCGAAATGTGCAAGAACGTGCCTTTCGAGATCACCAAGGCCGACAACGGCGATGCCTGGGTGTCGGTCAAGGGCGAGGCATACGCGCCCAGCCAGATCAGCGCTTTTGTGCTGCAAAAGATGAAGGAAACGGCGGAAGCCTATCTGGGCGAGACGGTTGATCAGGCCGTAATCACGGTGCCGGCATATTTCAACGATTCACAGCGCCAGGCGACCAAGGACGCGGGCAAGATTGCCGGCCTGGAAGTTCTGCGCATCATCAACGAGCCCACGGCGGCGGCCCTGGCCTATGGCCTGGATAAACAATCCGACGGCAAGACCATCGCGGTCTATGACCTTGGCGGCGGCACCTTTGATATTTCGATCCTGGAGATCGGCGACGGTGTGTTCGAGGTGAAATCCACCAACGGCGATACCTTCCTCGGTGGCGAGGACTTTGACCTGGTGGTCATGGACTACCTGGCCGATGAGTTTAAGAAAGAAAACGGCATTGACCTGCGTGATGACAAGCTGGCCTTGCAGCGCCTGAAGGAAGCGGCGGAGAAATCCAAGATTGAGCTGTCCTCGGCCGTGCAGACGGAGGTCAATCTGCCCTTCATTACCGCTGACGCAAGCGGACCGAAGCATTTGACCATGAAGCTGACCCGGGCCAAATTAGAAGCCCTAGTTGATGATCTGATCCAACGCACCGTGCCGCCGCTAAAGGCCGCGTTAAAGGACGCCGCCATGAGCGCCGGCGAGATCGGTGAAGTGGTGCTGGTCGGCGGTATGACGCGGATGCCCAAGGTGATCGAGTCTGTCAAAACGTTTTTTGGCCGGGATCCGCACCAGGGCGTCAACCCCGACGAGGTCGTGGCACTGGGCGCTGCCATTCAGGCCGGTGTGCTGCAAGGCGACGTCAAAGACGTGCTGTTGCTGGACGTCACGCCGCTATCCTTGGGGATCGAGACCCTGGGCGGTGTGTTCTCCAAACTGATTGAGCGCAATACCACTATCCCCACCAAGAAGGCGCAAACCTTCTCTACGGCGGAAGACGGCCAGTCCGCCGTGACCATCCGGGTCTTCCAGGGTGAGCGCGAAATGGCCGCTGATAACAAACTGTTGGGTCAGTTTGATCTGGTCGGTCTTCCCGCCGCGCCGCGCGGCGTGCCGCAGATCGAGGTGGCTTTTGATATTGATGCCAACGGTATCGTCAACGTTTCGGCCAAGGACAAGGCGACGGGCAAGGAGCAGCAGATCCGCATCCAGGCCTCGGGCGGTCTGTCCGATGACGAGATCGAGACCATGGTGAACGACGCCGAGTCTCATGCCGAGGATGATCAGAAACGCCGGGAAGAGGCCGAGACGAAGAACCATGCCGATGCCTTGATCCATGCGACCGAGAAAAGCCTGACTGACCTGGGCGACAAGGTGCCCGAGGACGAGAAGGCCGCGATCGAGGCCGCCGTGGTCGAATTACGCACGGCCCTGGAAGGCGACGATATTGAGGCCATCAAGGAAAAGAGCGAGATCTTGATGCAGGCTTCCATGAAGTTGGGCGAGATGGCCTATCAGGCACAACAGGATGCCGAGAGTGACGACCCAGAGGCCGCCGGCATGGATGGTGCCGAGGGCGCGGAGGCTGATGACGTGGTCGATGCGGACTTTGAAGAAGTCGACGACGATGACAAGAAAAGCACCTCCGCCTGATTAGGTTGGCCGGATGTCAACCTATCTAGGTGGCGATTGGACGCGGTCCCGGAAATGGGGCCGCGTTTCGCTGTATCAGTATACATGTGTAAATCGCGGCTTGGGAGGCCGAAGGCGTGGCTGAACAGGATTTTTACGAGCTGCTTGGCGTTGACCGCCAGGCCAGCGAAGGCGATTTGAAAAAAGCCTACCGCAAGCTGGCCATGAAATATCATCCAGACCGTAATCAGGGCGATGCCGAGGCCGAGGCCAAGTTCAAGGAAATTTCCCAAGCCTACGATATCCTCTCCGACGAGGAAAAGCGCGATGCCTATGATCGATTTGGCCACGCCGCCTTTCAGGGCGGGGCTGGCGGCGGCGGTTTTGAAGGCGGTTTCGGCTCCTCGTTCGCCGATGTTTTCGACGATCTGTTCGGCGAATTCATGGGCGGCGGCGGTGGCCGGCAACAACGCGGCGGCAACAATCGCGGCGCCGATTTGCGCTACAACATGGACATCACGTTGGAGGAAGCCTTCAGAGGCAAGGCCGCCAAGATCACCATTCCCACCATCTCAGTCTGCGATGGCTGCGAGGGCACAGGGGCGGAGGCGGGCTCGCAACCCAGTACCTGCGCCACCTGTCAGGGCCATGGCAAGGTACGGGCCCAGTCGGGCTTTTTCACCATCGAGAGGACTTGCCCCAATTGCGGCGGTGTGGGCCGGGTTATCGCCCACCCCTGCAAAAGCTGTTCGGGTGCCGGCCGGGTGGAAAAGGACAAAACCCTCTCCGTCAATATCCCCAAGGGAGTGGAAGACGGCACCCGCATTCGCCTCAGCGGCGAGGGCGAGGCTGGACTGCGCGGCGGCCCGTCGGGTGATCTGTATATTTTTCTTTCCCTGCTGGCCCACGAAGTGTTCCAGCGCGACGGTGCCAATATCTATTGCCGGGTACCCATCGCCATGACCACCGCCGCCCTGGGCGGTGATATCGACGTACCCACGCTGGATGGCGGTCGGGTCGCCGTTTCCTTGCCTGAAGGCACCCAGACAGGCCGGCAGTTCCGCCTGCGCAGCAAGGGCATGCCCCATATGCGTGGGCGCGGCCAGGGCGATATGTACGTCCAGACTATGGTTGAGACCCCGGTCAATCTATCTAAGGAACAACGGGATCTATTGGCGCAGTTTCAGGCCTCTCTGGGCGATGGCGGCACCAGCCCTGAAAGTGAAGGCTTTTTCAAGAAAGCCAAGGAACTGTGGGACGAAATCACTGATTGATGCGGGCTTCACCTTCCGCGAAAATTGGGGGACCGTTTACCAATATTGCCTGGGACTGCCCAATTTGTTTCGTGTTCTTTGTGTCGCGTGCGCCATTTATCCCGCCCGAACCCAGCCCATTGACCCAGCCAAGGATCCGCGGTGAGAGTACTCATTGTGTTGCCGATGATGGCGGCGCTTTATGGCCTGGGTCTTGCCAATATCTTTGTTCGCTCTTCCATGGGCGTTTTGGCGCCAGAGCTGGCGGCCGATCTTGGCCTGACGCCGGCGATGCTGGGCGCCATCGCCTCGGCCTTTTTTCTCAGTTATGCGCTGTTGCAGATACCGACCGGCCTGATGCTGGACCGTTTCGGTCCCCACCTTACGATCTGCGCCCTGTTTCTGGTCACTGTACTGGGCACCTTGTTGTTTGCGCTATCGCCGTCGGGGCCGGTGATGTTGCTGGCCCGGGTTATGATGGGGGGTGGTTGCGCCGGAATATTCTCTGGCGCCTTTTTGATCGTCGCGCGCTTTTACCCAGCCAGCCGCTTTACCCCCATCGGCTCTACCTTGAACAGCTTTTCCATGCTGGGGACCTTTCTGGCCACCATTCCCCTGGCATTTCTGGTTACCACCATCGGCTGGCGTGATAGTTTTCTCTGGATAGGCATCATCATGACCGCTTTTGCCCTGCTGGCCGTCGTAACCTTGCGCGATTAACCTCCCGGCGTGGATGCCAAGGCCAAGCCGGAGCGCCAGGAGAACCTGCGTGCCGTGCTGGCCGGTTCCTGGGCGGTGATGCGCACGCCGGGCATTCTGGTCATTACCTCGGGCGGGATCGCGCTGTCGGCGGGTAACACCCTTTTGGGCATCTGGGGCGGGCCGTATTTGAATGACATGCATGGCCTGAATGAAACCGAACGTGGCGGTGTACTAATTTTCATGGCGTTTTCGGGCGTCGCCGGGCATTTCCTGTATGGCCAGGCCTCCCGTGTTTTCAATACCCTGAAGTATCTGGTTCTGGGCGGTGCCGCTTCCATCACCATGATTATGGGCACGCTGGCATTGCTGGAGGCGCCAAGCCTGACCACGGTGACCGTATTGCTGGCGCTGTTGGGGCTAGTCTGCGGTTTTCCTACTGTCCTGCTGGCCCATGGCCGGGCCATGGTGCCGGATCATTTGATCGGGCGCGGCCTGACCACGGTCAACACGGGCATCATGATTGCCATCGCGGCGATGCAGATGGCCGTTGGCGGCCTGATAGGCAGAGTGGCGGTCACCGCCGCCGGCGGGGCCAGTCCGGATGGCTACCGGGTGGCGTTTGGCTTTATTTCCGTCATGGCCGTGTTGACGTTCCTGATCTATACGCGCGTCCGCGACTGCCCGCCCCGGGCGTGACCTCTCAAATTGCGTTCAAGCGCCCCAAAAATTCATTCCTGAGGCTGCGCGCCTCAATGGCGCTAGTCCTGGTAATTATTGACTATTCCAGTCAATAATTCCTGCGTCCACTCGAATTATCGGCAGGTGGAATGAATTTCTAGCCAAATTTCTAGAAAGGGTTCGACGGTATGAAACCGACCACGCAGCTACACCAATTGCTTGCTGTCCCTGGTACATTGCAGATACCCGGCGCCTATGACGGCGCCTCGGCCCGGGTTGCGCATGCGCTGGGCCATGGCGCGGTATATCTCACTGGCTTTGGCATGGAGGCATCAATTCTGGGCATGCCGGACATTGGCCTCGCCAGCCAGGCCGAGATCGTTACTCATGCCGCCAATATCGCCAATGCCGTGCCGGTCCCGGTAATCGCCGATGCTGATACTGGCTATGGCGGCATGACCAATATTCACCGCACCGTGCGGGATTTCGAGCGCGCTGGTATCGCCGGCATCCATATCGAGGATCAAGCCCTGCCGAAACGTTGCGGCGGCATGGCCGGGCGCCGCGTCGTCCCGCTGGAGGAAATGGTGGCCCGCCTGAATGCCGCCACGGCGGCCCGGCAAGATCCTGATTTTGTCATTATCGCCCGCACCGATGCCAAGGCAGAACACGGCGTCGATGATGTGATCCGGCGTCTGAACGCCTATTTCGAGGTCGGCGCCGATATGGCCATGATTGCGGAACCGTTCGCGATGGAAGAGTTGCGCCGGGTCTGCGCCGAAATCAACGGTCCCCTGGCCATGGTTGGCGGTGTCGCGGAATGGCCCGAAAGCATGTTGAGCCGCGACGAATTCGATGAAATAGGCGTCAAACTGGTACTCTATGCTCTGACCGGCATGGGCGTGGCGTTGCAGGCACAAATGGCGGTCTATGGTGACCTGCTGGCCAACGGCCATCTGGGTCAGGCCAGCGAACGCGCCATGATGTCCCTGGAGGACCTTAGCGAACTGATGGGCTTGTCTGAATGGAACGAGATCGAAGCGCGGGCGCTAGAGCCTAGGTCTGAAACCTAGGCTATTTTCAATGTGCTGGACCGGCCCTTTCCCCCGCCTGGCTGCCTACGGGACTATACTCACTGGGTGACTGGGCGAGGGAAAGGGCCGGTGATGCCCCACTGAAGTTGGAAATACCCTAGAATCTAAAGGGCAGATGCCTCGGGCCACGGACCTGACCGCCGGCCCAAGTGACCGCGTCTGGATCGGTCAATTTGAATTCCGGGATGCGTTCAAACCAGATCCGCAGCGCCAGCTCCATCTCCATTCGGGCCAGGTTCGAACCCGCACACCGGTGTGGGCCGATACCAAAGGCGATGTGGCGGTTCCTCTGTCTATCCAATACCACCTTGTCCGCATCCTCGAACACCGCTGGATCGCGGTTGGCGGCAGGGAAGTTCAACACCACTTTGTCGCCTGGCTTGAAGCTGACATCGCCAACCTCAATCTCCTCCGTCGCGACCCGAGCCATGGTCACAGGGGAATAAAAACGTAGCAGCTCCTCAATGGCGGTAGGAAACAGATCCGGCTCCGCGGCCATGCGCAGGCGGTCGTCAGGGTTCATGGCAAAATGCCACAGGGCCGAGCCGATGGAACTCCACGTCGTATCAATGCCCGCGACCAGCAACAGATCACACATGGCGATGACGGCCTTGCGCGCGATTGGCTGGCCGTTGATTTCCTGGCTCAAAAGGTTGGAGATCAAATCATCCTTGGGGTTGGCCTTGCGTGCGTCGACCAACTCAGCGAAGAAATCGCGGATAATATGGCGGTAATGCTTCAGTTTAACGGGGTCCTGCATGCCCTGTTCCACCAAACCACGGACCCAACCGACGAACTCGTCCGTACGGTTGCCGTCCACGCCGATGATATAGGCGATGGTCTTGGCGGGAATATGAACCGCGTAGTCCAGAGCGGCGTCGCAGCTACCTTGATCGATAAAGCCATCGATCAGGTCATGGCAAAGCTGTTCGGTGAAGGGGCGGTAATCCGCCACCGCTTTCGGTGTAAACAGGGGCAGGATTAGCCGCCGCATGGGGATATGTTCGGGCGGGTCGGAGGTGATGGGTGGGGCGGAACTGCCGTATTCCGCCAGCTCGGCATCGAATTCATCGCTCTTGGGCGGACTGACCAGCATCACATTGCGAGATGACAACTCGGGTACCATGCGGACAAAGGCCTGCATGTTCTCATAGCTTGTTGGCATCCAGGAACCGCCCCAGCGCTCCGTATGGGCGATGGGGCATTTGCCGCGCAGCTCCTTCCAGACCGGGGCCGGATCCTTGATATAGTCCGGATCGAAAAAATCATAGTCCGTGGCCCAGTCCGTGACGGGCGGAATTTTCGTCATGATCCCAATTGTCCCCCAGTTTCCCCCAATGTGTCTTATTTGTCGAAGATCTCGATAGCGTATTCCGGGCAGTTTTCCACCGCCAGCCTTGCCTGCGCCTCAAGTTCCGGCGGAACCGCGCCATCGTTCAGCGCCGTGGCGATGCCATAGTCATCCGCGTCAAACAATTCCGGCGCTAAGGCACAACAGCGATTATGCCCTTCACATTTGTCCGTGATTACTCTGACCCGCATGCTTTGTTTCCCCATCCCCGCGACAAGCGCTTTCATCGGGTTTGTCCATGATGCAAGGATAGCGGCGCGACCATGGCTTGTGAAGCTCCCGTATCTAAAAACCATATTCAAAACCGTGTCCATAATTCTCGGATAATGGGCGCGCTCATGCGGAAGGGCCGGTGCAATTATGCGGCTTATATTCCATATAAGTTGATCAATTCTACATGAAATTCTTGCAAGGTTTATGGTTACGGCGAGCATACGCTATATCAATGAAATAGCGTTAAGGTTTTGTACCTGTAACTAATTAGTAAAAGGAACGCCGCATGAAAATACTGTCATGGATATTCATAGCTTTCCTCACACTTGCCGTTTAGTTGGCCTGCTCTGGTAGAAGTGGTCCGATTAGGGCGAGAGATTTTAGCTTGCTATGAACCTCAGATTTGGAGGAATTTATGAGCCAAGGAAAACTAAAAACACCGGAACATACTATCAATTGTCTGCGCGAGGCCGAGGTGCGCCGTCAACTTTCCCGCCGTTACGATCTGTGCGATGACACCTATGTCTACACCACAACGCTGCTCAGCGCCGAGGATCAGCAAGATACCGTGCGCTGGACTTAAGGCGGGTGAACCCCGGTCCGGCCCCTGGTTGTTTTTGTGGGCTGATCCCGATACGGTCGGGGCGAGGAAATGCAAGGGGTTTCGTAGAGGTGGCGGGCATGGATTATCAACATATCAAGGTGGAACGGGGCAGCGAGATCGCGACGGTGACCTTCAATCGGCCGGAGAAGGCCAACGCGCTCAACTATCGCCATCTCGAGGAGATCGAGCATGCCGCGCTCAGCTTCCGCGATGACGAGGAGGCCCGGGTGGTGATCTTCACCGGCGCCGGCAAACACTTCAATTCAGGCGCCGATCTGACCGGCAAGCTGCCGCGGCATCCCCGCCTCACGGTGCATCGCCGCAATACCCGCATGGGCCAGCGCTGCATCCAATCCTTGCTGGACATGGACCAAATCACCATCGCCGCCTGGAACGGCGCCGCCATGGGCGGTGGGGCCTGCATCGCCACGGCGCTGGACTTCCGCATCGGCGCTCGCGATTGTTTCATGTCCTATCCGGAGATTTTGATCGGCGTCAATCTGATGTGGCAGAGCCTGCCGCTCTGCGTTCACCTGGTAGGTCCGGCGCGGGCCAAGCAGTTGGTAATTGGCGGCAAGCATATTCCGGGGCCGACCCTGTTGGAATGGGGCGCGCTGGATGAAATGGTCGAAACGGATCAGGTCATTGACAAGGCCATGGAATGGGCCCGGCACTACGCCGGCCAGCCTCCCGTGGCGGCGCAGATGATCAAGCGCAGCGTCAATGCGATCTCCGGCGCCCTTGACCGTTCCATCATGCATATGGATTTTGACCAGAATATCCTCTCCGCCGAGACCGAGGACGCGGCCCACGCCGCCGGGTCCTATCTGGCCAAGCGCCCGCCAACCTTTAAGGGCAATTGAGGCGCTGGCCGTGGTCAGCGATATTGTTTGTATAATGTCGCGCGACGAGCTGCAATCTTTCCAATAATCAACTCCATTCGACATCGCGGCTTAAAGCGGTTTTGCGAAAGGGGTGACGGAAGCCGGTTGCCGCCAGAAGCAGTTTATCGGTGGAGAGGGCATTGCGATTGGAAACCGTTATAGGTTCGACCGCCGATCACTGGCTGCTGATGCAAGCCGCTTACGACGCGGCGGAAGTGCGTAGCCGCGTCAGCGAAATTACAAAAGGTCTGATGCGGGCGCCCATACCGAAGGAACCTGCTTCGGGACAGCCATCATTACCTTGAACTACGCCGCCTGTTCCGCCGTGCCTTTCTCTGGCAATAGGGTCGCCAGGACGTTTTCGACGATTTGCAGGCCAGCCTGGTTGTCCATGGACAGGATGCTCTCTGGATGGAACTGCACCGCTGCAAGGGGCAGAGTCTTGTGTTTGATGGCCATCACCATGTCATGCTCGTTGTGGGCGATGACATCCAGTTCGTCGGGTATTTTTTCGGACACTGCCAGCAGGGAATGATAGCCGCCAACCCGGCAATCGGCTTCGATGCCGTCAAAAATGCCGCTGCCGCCATGGCTTAGCTGCCAGTATTTGCCGTGGCGGGGCTCGTCCATGATGGTCAGTTCGCCGCCGAAGGCCTCGACCATGCCCTGTAGGCCCAGACAGATGCCGAATTGCGGGATGCCCAGGTCGGCGACGGTGCGCACCAGATCGGGGACGCCAAAGTCTTTGGGCTGGCCAGGGCCCGGCGAATGGATCACCAGGTCAGGTTTTTCGGCCAGCGCGGCGAGGGCCGGGGCGCCATGGCGGAAGGTTTTCACTTCCGCACCGGTCTGGCGGAAATAATCGGCTAGGGTATGCACGAAGCTGTCTTCGTTATCGACCATGATGATGGAGACGTCGGAATACTTCAGTGCGGCGGGTGCTTCCACCACTTCGGGCCCCTGGGCGCCAAGGGAGGCGACGGCCTTGAAAAATGCCGTCGATTTAATTCTGGTCTCTTCCTCCTCCTCAGCCGGCACGGAATCCCAGACCAGGGTGGCGCCAACCCGGTAATCGGCCCGGCCGTTTTCCAGATGCACCGTGCGGATGGTGATGCCGGTATTGATAGTGCCCGAGAACATCAAGGCGCCGATGGCGCCGCCGTACCAGCGTCGGGGTGAAACCTCCACATCCTCGATAATCTCCACCGCCTTGCGCTTTGGCGCCCCGGTTAGGGTGACGGCCCACATGTGCGATAGGAAGGCGTCGATACCGTCAAAGCCTTCCCGCATGCGGCCTTCCACGTGATCGACGGTGTGGAACAGCCCGGCATAGCGTTCGATGGCGCGCCGGGCCAGCAGCTTTATGGTGCCGGGCCGGCAGATTCGCGACTTGTCATTGCGGTCCACGTCCGTGCACATGGTCAACTCAACCTCGTCCTTCCAGGAATTGTACAGCGCCAGTATACGCTCGGCATCTTCCATGGCGTTGTCGCCCCGGCGCGCGGTGCCTGAAATAGGCGAAGATTCCACCCTGTCGCCGTCCACGCGCACGAACATCTCGGGCGAGGCGCCGATCAGCTGCTCGTTGGCGAACTGGAAAAAGAATTCGTAGGGGGACGGGTTGATGCGCTGCATCAAACGGAACATCTCGGACGGTGGGCCGTGATAGGCGGTTTGATATTTGCGGCTCAACACAACCTCGAAGATATCGCCCACACGGATGCGTTCGCGGGCGCCCTCGACCTTGCCCATATAATCTTCCGGGCTGTGATCGGATGTGATTGCGCCATCGGAAGCCATATTGGGACTGGAGGGCTGGGTGACGCCAGTGAAGGCGGTTTCGCCCATGCCGTGGGTGCTCAGCGCACGCCGGGTGAACTCGTATTCATGGGCAAAGGCGACTTCCAGGCGGCGGTCCATCACCATGATCCGGTCGGGCAGATACAGGTGCAACAGCTTGTCGTCCCTGGTCCGGGGCATGGACAGGGACATCTGCTCGAACTCATAAATCAGATCAAAGCCAAAGGCGCCCCAAAGGCCGAGAAAATCATCATTCATGCCGTTGAATTCAGCCATCAGTGCCCGAATGGGCGTGAATGTGGATGGCTGCCGGCTGCGTTCCTCCTCGGCGAACATACGCTCCGGGCGGGCCACACTCAGGATCAGGTTTTCCTCCGTCTCCGACTTCAGCTCGATGTCCGGGTCCTTCAGCAACAAGGGCCTCAACATGGCCAGCAGTGGCACGCCGCGTGGGTTCAGGGCCGAGAGGCGGAATTGCTCGGCATGGGCGACGATCTCCAACGGAGGGTCGATAAAGCCGAACTCCCAGCGCGAATAACGGTCCTGATCCTCGACGCCGGAGGAGAGGAAGGCGCCGCGGGTGTTGTTCAGGGCGTCGACCATGAAGTCGATGCCGCGTTGAAAATTGATCTTTCGGTCGGTGCGGTCGATCACGATGCCCGAAAGTGAAACGAATGAATAATCGGTCATGACAGGGTTTCCTGCTGGCTTTGTTCCGTGGCCGGGTCGCCTGGATGTGGGCTTCGCCACGGCGCATGGATCATTTGTATGGTTGAGAAACGGGAAAGCGCGGCGATATTCATCCGCCGCTCAGGCAGACGGAGAGCTTCACCAAAGAAAGGCGATGAATTTTGGCGGATGCTGTTCCGCGACCGATGTGCGCTGGCGTTTCATCGTGCGGCGACGCTAGCACGGCGCCCGCATGATGGTAAACTAAAATCATAAATACTGCCTCGCTACAGGAAACTTATTAGATTACGCTCTACGCCAGCCGGCCGGCGCCATTATCGCATCCGGATCATCTGTATGTGGTGGGACGTCTGCACGGATTGATACCGGCGAAGGTTGCTGGGGCCAGGGTGCTCAACTAGGCTGTGCGTCCGGCGGCAATCTGCTGCCCATCGCGCGGTGGCAAGCCCGGCAGGATGTCTACGTGGCCGACCTGCGGCACCGCGGTGTGACCATTGTCTAATCCCTTCACGGGGCAATCGCTGCCTCTTTTGGATGGACAAACGGATCGCGGAGGGTGCTGGCCGCCGTTGCCCGGTTCGATGACCGCGAACATTCCTGGGTTGCCAACGATGACTCGGAAGCCTTGCTGGACGCGGCCCTGCATCAATTGGCGGAGCGCTGCCTGCTTGTCCAATAGGCGGGTGAGCGGCTATACCAGGCAAGCTTAATTTTTGCGGCAGGTAACGGGAGTGTTGCGCCAATGGAGCCAAACGAGGTCGATTGGACCGAGGCAAATTTTTCAGTGCTGCGTGAATGGCGGGTGCGCCAAGTCGCATATGTGCCCGACGCCGGCCATTCGGAATTGATCAAGCGGTGCGATGCCGCTGATGACATGCGCCTGGTACCCCTGACCACGGAGGAGGAGGGCATCGCCGTCCTCGCCGGTGCCTGGCTGGGCGATCAGCGCGGGGTGTTGTTGATGCAATCGTCGGGCGTGGGCAACTGCATCAATATGCTGTCGCTGGCGCGGATCTGCCGCTTTCCCTTGTTGATGCTGGTGACCATGCGGGGGCAGTGGGGCGAATTCAATCCCTGGCAGGTGCCCATGGGGCAATTGACGCCAAAGGTTCTGGAGGCCTCGGAATGCCTGGTTTTTCCGGTTGATGATCCGGCCAGGATGGGCGAGAGCGTGGCCGCCGCCGCGCGTATGACGTTCGAGGGCTCGGCCCAGGCGGCGGTGCTGATCGGGCAGTCCGTAATCGGCGCAAAGAGTTTTGGGAAATAGTCCATGAGCAATTCAATGGGTCAGGCAATGAATGGAACTCTCAATCGTGGCCGCGCGGCAAATTACCCTCTGCACCGGCGCGAGGTGGTGGCGGAATTGCTGGCGGATCGTGGCGACATGCTGGTGGTGGCGGGCCTGGGCGCACCGGTCTGGGACTGCACCGCCGCGGGCGATCATCCGCTGAATTTTCCCCTGTGGGGCGCCATGGGCGGGGCGGCGGCCATGGGCCTTGGCCTGGCCATGGCACAACCTGACCGCCGCGTCCTGGTGATCACTGGCGATGGCGAGATGTTGATGGGACTGGGTGCGATGACCACCATCGGCTCGCAACGGCCAGATAATCTGGCTGTCGTGGTCTGCGACAACGAACGCTACGGCGAAACTGGCATGCAGTTGACGCATACTGCCGGCGGCGCTGATCTGCCGGCCATGGCCCTGGCCGCCGGTTTTGAAAGTGCGAGCGGCATCAGCTCCGATAATGAATTCAAGGCCGCCCTGCCGGCAATCCGGAATGCCAAGGGGCCAGGCTTTTGGTCCATCAAGATCAAGGCTGAAGGCAATCCAATCGGCACCATGCCGCCCAAGGACGGCGTCACCCTAAAGGACCGTTTTCGTTCGGCTTTGCTCGGAAATTTTTGACATAATACATTGGATTAGCTAGTCAACATTAAGCTGAGTTTGCCATGCTTAAAGTCAACATGCATGAGGCGAAAAGCTTTCTCTTGTGCCGTTGGTATCCTCTTATCTTCCTATTATCAGTCATGTTGACTTCTCAAGGCTCGACGCGATCCTGCCCTGGACCGCTATGGGGCAAAGCGGGTCTGGTACGAACGGATCCTATCCCCGCGCCGGTAGCACCACGATGCCCGTGCCCTGAATCGACAATTCGTCGTCCTGCTGGTGCGCTTTTTGGTTGATTTCAACGCAATGACGGCCCTGGTCGTCGACGAATTTGTTGCTTACCTCGCCGTTAATATAGAGTACGTCGCCCTCGGGATTGTGACGGCGGATACGGCATTTATGGTTGGCCAGGAAACCGTCGTCGCCCATCCAATTGGTGATGTGGTGGGTCAGCCAGGAATTACGCTCCGGACCGTAGTCATAGGCACCGGGCGCCCCGACCTCGGTCGCGAAATCGTTCTCCCAATGCACCCGTTCGGGACAATCGGGAATGTTAAAACGATTGGTAATGCCCAGGCCGGGATGCTTGTGGATTTGTTGCCAGGCGAGCTTGTTGGCGCGAATGTACAATCCGCCCCAGCCTTGCGCGTAACAGATGAAACCCGTGACGGTCATGGGGCCTTTTAGCTGAGTTGGTAGTTTTTCACCGATTGTTACGTCTTCGTAATAACGGGTTTTGGCCCCGCGTATTTCTTCCTTAGCATAATGGCGATAGATATCGACCAGTTCGTTGTCACTGTAGGTCAACTGGCCTTTTTGCGCCGCCTTGTACTTGGTGCCGTCTTCCCGCGCCTTGTCGCGCTCAGTTCGGAAGCACCAGCTATCGGCGCTGCAGATATTGTCGCCGTCCTGATTATAGAACTCCACATGATAAATTTGCTGGATGGCGCGGCCTGAAAACTGCGTGTCGTGGGGAATCAGTTCTTTCAGCCAGGCTTCGCAGCGGATTTCGTCGTTACGGCGGATGTTTTTGTGCCAGGTCCAATCGGCCCCGGCCCACATAGCGTGAATTCCCGGCAGACCGCCCACATAGCCCGAGATGATCCGGTTGGTGGCGAATAGGAAACTGGGCAGCGCGATCAGGCCGCCATACTGGGTCTTGGCGGCGTATTCGGGATTGCACCAAAGCGGGTTGTCGTCACCGATGCCGTTGGCATAGTGGCGGATATTGTCGCGTGTTGCTTCATAACACCAGGGTTCGGGCATGGTCTCGATCTTGACGCCAATGCGCTTTTGGAGATCTTCCAGGCCGCGCTCGGTAATTTTCGGGAATCTTCCGGCACTTTCCTCGATTTGGCTTTCGCCATTCATGATCTAGTCTCCTCGTGCTGCCGCTTCGCGGTCCCGCAGTATTTTGCGATTAACTTTGCCTGCCGGTGTTTTGGGCAGTTCAGTGGTGAATTCAACAATGCGGGGATATTCATGACGGCTCAGGTTTTCCTGGGCGAATTCTTGCAACTCCGCGATAAAGCCGTCATTGCCCGTCCGCTCCGAAACGATGAAAGCCTTAACCACCAGGCCGCGGATCTCGTCCGGATCCGGCACGCCGATGGCGGCGGCCTCCAATACATCGCTGTGTTTTAGCAGGGTATCCTCGATCTCCATGGCGCTCATGGTCCAACCAGCCGAGATGATAACGTCATCGGCCCGCCCGCCGTGGAAGAAGTAGCCTTCACTATCGATATGACCCCGGTCCTTGGTGGGGAACCAGCCGTCCCGGCGCATCACCATGATCTCGCCGACCTCATCCGGGCCACAGGGTTTGCCATCTGGGTCCAGAATGGCAACCTGCTGTCCCGGCATGGGCATGCCCAGGGCGCCCAGCTTTGCAGGCAGGTCCTCGGCACCGGGATAGCTGCCCAGCAGCACGCCGACCTCGGTCGTGCCGTAAAAGCTGCCGGGATATTGACCAAAGGTCTGCTTGGCCCACTGGGCGGTGTCCGTATCCATGGGCTCGCCGGTGAAGCTCAACTTTTCGAGTTTGAAGTTGTAGTGGTCGGCGCCGCTGGCATTCTTCATCATGCGGTAATGGGTCGCCGCCGCTGACAGGTTGGTAATTTCGAATTCCTCCAGGGCCGCCATCAGGCGCTCGGGATCGAACTTGCCGGCGTAGCTGGCCGTGGTGACGCCGAGGGCATGGGGTGAAAGCGTGCCATGCCACAGGCCATGGCCCCAGGCCGTTGACGAGGGGCACATGAAGCGGTCGCCGGGCCGGGTACCGGTACCGTAAAGAGCCGCTAGCATGACGGTGACGATGGATTGGTGGTGATGCTTCACCGCATCGGGCAACTCCCGCGTGGTGCCGGAGGTGTATTGATACATGGCCATGTCGCGGCCATTGGTGGCCAGCTCAAACAGAATTTCGTGGTTTTCCAGGCCGGCCATGAAATCACTGTCTGCGATAATCGTATCGCAGCCCGTATCTGCCGCCAGACCCGCCTTTTCCGGCGCTAGCAGCAATAACTTTGGCTGGCAGTCGCCAACGCGTAGGCGCAGGGCGTCAGGGCCAAATAGAGTAAACATGGGCACCGCCACGCAGCCCGCCTTCATGGAGCCGTACAGGGCGACGTAAAACGGCAGGGACGGCTCTACCATTAGGGCCACCCGCTCGCCCGGTGCGATGCCTTTGGCGTACAGAAAATTGGCGTAGCGCCCGGACCAATCGGACAATTCGCCAAAGCTGTAACTTTCCGAACCACCCTCCGCCAGCGCGATCCGCACGGCGACACGGTCTCGGGGATGGCGTTCGAGGCATTCGTGAGTGATGTTCAGGGCCGTGCGGTCACCATCAAACAATGCCCACAAGGTATCCTTGGAGCAATGGCGCTGGGCGTCGGCGTAGGAGGTATAATCTGTCAGCATGGGCATGGATTGGCGCTGGCGTCTTAAGTGTGTAGACGACGCGAGCATCATAGAAGCAGATAAAATTGTCAATTCACAAGCATGTTGTCTATGCGCAATAAACTCCTCTGCGGAATTTATTCATCGGTGCGGCGGTAACACAAGCCGCTACCGCGTGCTATGACAGAGGCATGACACAGCCAACACGGAACCAACAACCCGGCGCTATTCCTCCCGTTCCCTTTGTTTCCGCCATCCCAGAGGGCTACCAGCCCTTTACCCATAGCGGACCGTTTGGCGACTGCATTGGGCCGTTTTATTTTAGGCGCCGGCCATCGGGAGGATTCCGCTATGCCTTTCAAACCGGCGCCCTGCACGCCAACCCCAACGGCGTGACACACGGCGGCGCGCTTTATTGTTTCGCCGATCACATCACCGGCCATGCGGTGGTGAACCAGACCGAGCGAATGTGTGCCACCGTCAAGTTCAAGGTCGAATACCTTGCCTCCGCGCCCTTGCATTGCTTGGTCGAAGCCGAGGTGAATTTGCTACGCATTGCCCGGACGGTGGTATTCCTACGTCTGCGCCTGTTTACAGGCGACCGTACCCTGATGACCGCGAATGGCACTTACAAGCTATTCGCCCCGTTCAAGCCTGGCCAGGGCGGCAGCGCCAAGCCACCAGGCCCGCCGCCCGACGATATCAAGCCACCGCCGCCGAAAGGCTTTCGAGCATTTTCCAATCAAGCGGCCTTCGCCGAACTATGCGGCCCGACCTATTATTGCCGCCCGCCCGAGGGCGGCTTCCTCAACGGCTTTCAGGCCCGGCCCCTACACGACAATACCAATCGAATAGTCCATGGCGGCGTCTTGTTCGCCTTTGCCGATGACATCATGGGGCGGGCAAGCTCTGGGGCATCGCGGCGCTTTACGACAACGGTCGCCCTGAACGTAGAATATCTGGACTCCGCGCCATTGGATGCCTGGGTCGGGGGAACCACTGAAATCAGTCATATGGATGATGATTTTGCCTTCATACGTGGCCGCGTCTACCATGGCGAATGCACCCTACTGACCGCGGACGGTATCTATAAGTTACTGGGTCCCTATCAAAATCCGGAGGCGGCGGCATGAGCAATCCCATCAGCCATCAGCATATTGGCGCAGCGCGCGTAACCAGGGTCGAGGAAATGGCGGGCCCGGCGTTTCGCCTCTCCACCCTGTTTCCCGACTGGGACGATGCGGTGTTCGAGGCGCACAAGGACTGGTTGGTGCCAAACTATGTTAATCCAGAAAAAATGACGGCGCTGCTGGCCATGCATTCCTGGGTCCTTGAATTGGACGGCCTGACGGTGCTGGTCGATACCTGCGTGGGCAACGACAAGGACCGCATGCCCATGGAACGCTGGCATCATCACGAAGGCCCTTATTTACAGCGCCTGGAAGAGGCGGGTTTTCGGCCCGAGGATATCGACATGGTGATGTGTACCCATCTGCATGTGGATCATGTGGGCTGGAACACGCGGCTGCGCGGCGGCCGCTGGGTGCCCACCTTTCCCAACGCCAAATATGTCTTTTCCCGCGTGGACTATGAACATTACAAGGATCGAACCGGCGATATGGATGCCGCCAGCTTCGCCGATTCCGTCCTACCTATCGTTGAACACGGCCTGGCGGAAATGACCGATGGCGACTTTTTGCTGGCCGAAGGCTTGCTGTTGGAGCCGGCACCCGGCCATACGCCGGGTCATGTCACGTTGAGACTGGAATCAGGCCCGGAGGCGGCGGTCTTCACCGGCGATATGCTGCACCATCCCCTGCAGGTGTATCTGCCGGATTGGAACAGCCGCTTCTGCATCCTGCCTGACGAGGCAAGGGTTTCACGGCACCGGATCCTGGATTATTGCTCCGATCGCGGCGCCCTGTTGATGCCGGCTCATTTCGGCACGCCTCACTGCTGTCACATCGACCGTGCCGGCGAGGCTTTTGCCTTGCGCTGGCATTACGGGTAACTGTTCGTGGGCCCTTGCAAAGGGTGACCATTATCACCGCATTGGCGGTCATCTTTGTTGTAGGCTTAAGCGATAGCAAGATTTCGGTTGTTGCCGCCATTTGGAGGACGTTAATGAAATTCAATTTGAAAATAGCCCTGCCAGCGATTTGTCTGCCGTTGGCATGCCTTTTTACCGGATCCGGCCGGGAGGCTTAGGTTGATATGGCCGATGACATCGACAAGGTTGGTCCCTTGGAGACCTGGACCTATAATGTCTCCAACCGCAGCGTGGAATTTGTCATTGCTGGCTCCACGGTGACCTTGCGCAAGACGGACGATAAGGCGGAATAGGCAACGCCGGGCCGTGACGCGCGAACGCTTCGATCTGCCCGAACAACCCGGCACCTATGCCTTGCTGATAAAACTGTCACGGCGTTTGCGCCTGCCTATCGCGCGGCTGCAGCGGCCAACCCTGGCGCCCGGAATTTATGTTTATTGTGGTAGCGCACGTGGCCCCGGCGGCCTGGCGGCGCGCGTCGGTCGCCATTTGCGCCGCGATAAAGCTATCCGCTGGCACGTGGATTACCTGACCACAGCGGGCCGGGTATTGGATGTGCTGTGCCTTCCCCAGGAGACGGGCGTAACGGCCCAAACGAGTGAATCTGAATGCGATATCGCCCAGCGTTATCTGCTTTTGCCGGGTGTCTCCATGCCCGTTGCCGGCCTGGGCAGCAGTGATTGCCGAAAATGCAGGTCTCATTTATTATTAGTGCCAACTAATTTTGAACTGACCACCTGATTGTTTTTCTTAACGAGGCCGCGCAATGGCACGCTCTGCAATTCCTCGCATATCGCTGGCGCATCTGCCGACGTCTTTGGAATTCTTGCCCCGCTTGAGCAGAGAACTTGGCGGGCCGCGTATTCTGGTCAAGCGCGATGATTGCACCGGCCTTGCATTGGGCGGCAACAAGACCCGCAAGCTGGATTACCTGATGGCCGAAGCCGAGGCCCAGGGCGCCGATACCATTCTGACCATTGGCGGCGTGCAGTCCAACCATGTGCGCCAGACCGCCGCCGCTGCTGCCCGCTCCGGCCTTTCCTGTCATCTGGTGCTGCCCCGCGCAGTGCCTTGGGATGATCCGGCCTATGAGATTTCCGGCAATGTGCAACTGGATCATCTGTTGGGCGCGCAAGTGCACCTGTTGCCCGAAGGCACCGATCGGGAAGCCGCCTTCCGCCGCATGGCCCGGGTGCTGCGGACCAATGGCCGGAAGCCTTATGTCATACCTTCGGGTGGCTCCAATCCCACGGGGGCCATGGGCTATGTCACCTGCGCCGAGGAGTTGGAGGCGCAGGCCAGGGGGGCCGGGGAAAAAATTGATTATCTGGTCCATGCCACAGGCAGCGGTGGCACTCAGGCCGGCCTGGTCGCCGGTTTTCACCGGCTGCAAAGCAAAACCCAGGTTCTGGGTGTAGATATTACGGCGAAGGCGGATGAAATTGCGGCCAAGGTCTGGGATATTGCCCGTGAAACGTCGGATCAGTTGCAGCCGGAAAATGACCTGCTCAGGGCATCCGTGCAGGTTATCGAAGGTTATGCCGGCGATGCCTATGGCCTGCCAACGGAGCAAATGCGAACGGCGGTTCGTCAGGCGGCGCGCCTGGAAGGTCTAATTCTGGATCCGGTCTATACGGGCAAGGCCATGGCCGGCATGATCGACATGGCGCGCCAGGGCCGTTTTTCTGCCGATCAGACCATCGTCTTTCTGCATACCGGCGGCATGCCGGGCCTGTTTGCCTACAACGAATATTTCCAGGAGGAACAGGAAATGTTCTAGCCGGTGGCGGTCATGCCGCCATCGACAATGACTTCCGAGCCGGTCATGAAGCTGGAAGCGTCGGAGGCCAAGAACAGGATGGCATTGGCGATATCGATGGGTTGGCCCAGGCGCCCGATGGGATGCATCTGACGGATCTTCTCCAGCGCGGCCTTTTGCCCCTCTTCGTCGCGGTGGGCGATCATGCCCTGCACCATGGGCGTCTCAATAGTACCCGGATGGACCGAATTGATCCGCACGTTGTAGCCATATTGCGCGGCTTCCGCCGCCGCCGCCTTGGTCATTAAACGTACGCCCCCTTTCGAGCCGGCATAGGCGATCTGGCGCATATGGCCCTGGATGCCCGCGACCGAGGAAATGTTGATGATGGAGCCGCCGCCCATGCTCTGTTGCGTATCCCGCATTGCCGGAATGGCGTACTTGATGCCCAGGAAAACACCGTCCAGGTTGACCGCCATGACTTTGCGAAAATCCGCCAACGAAGTGTCCTCGATCTTGCGTACCAATTCGATGCCGGCGCCGTTGACGAGAACATGCAGGCCACCGAAATGTTCCTGGATCGCTACCATGGTTTCTTCCCACGAGCTTACCG
>PCBT01000108.1 GCA_002731375.1 Rhodospirillaceae bacterium
CGCCCAACCAAGCCGACGACGCGCGTTCGAAAGAATCGTTCCGGGTGTAAGGACCGCGCGCGGTCCTTAAAGGTGGCCGCCTTGGGATGGCATCTGGTTCAGCTGATGAAAAACCCCGTGGGTTCTCCCGCGGGGTTTTTTCCGTTCCAGAGAGGCGATCAGAGATCTGATTTCGGGAATGCAGCTGCCGCAGCTGGTGCCGGCTTTCAGCGCCGCGCCGATCTCTTCCACCGTGACACAGCCTTCTTGCGTTATGGCCCGCGCCAGTGTGTTGAGGCCGACGCCGGAACAGGCGCATACCGTGGGTCCGGTATCGGCGCGCGGGTCCGACGGCTTACCCGCCAACAGGCTGGTTCTGTCCTGTTGGGAAAGAGTTTCTTCGGAAAACAGCCCCGCCAGCCAGTCCCGCGACGGCAGGGCCGCCTTGCCGGCGACGAAGATACAGCTCTCGAGACGGCCCCCGGTAATCCGCGCGCCACGATAGCTTCCCGCGCCGGGATCGAGAAAGTCGATCCACTCGACGCCGTCGTCCTCCTCGCACAAATGCCTCCGCGCCCATTGGCTCCAGTCTTCGGGCGCTGTCGTACCGGCGATCTCCATGCGGCGGAATCCTTTTCCCGCCGACACCACCAGATAGGCGGCCTCTTCGAAGGCAAGGTCGCGCCGCGACAGCACAAATCCGTGCCAGGCAGGCTCGAAGGGGGTGACGCGCACCGGCATATGTTTAAGCTCCGGCTGTCCCGAGATGGGGTCCATCTCCGCGGCTATTAGGGCATCGACGCAACCCTGCCGCGCGAAGCGGTCGTTCCAGTGCATGGGCACGAAGACACTGCTTTTTCTCATGCCCTCATCCACGTGCAGGCGTGCGGTCATGGATCCCAAGGCGCTTTCCAGCGTCACCAGCGCCCCGTCCTGCGCCTCCATGCCCTCAACATCAGCCGGGTGCATATGAGCCGTAGGTTCCACGCAATGGGCGGACAGCGCCGGTGATTTTGCGGTGCGGGTCATGGTGTGCCAGTGGTCCCGTCCGCGGCCCGTATTGAAGACCAGCGGAAACGCCGCGCTCGCTTCGTGAACCGGGGGGCGCGGGTCAATGGGCACCATCCGGGCCTTTCCCGGGGCCGTGAAAAACCGGCCATCGCCGTAAAGCCTGGACGTGCCTTCCGGCGCTTCCGCCGTTACCGGCCACTGTATTGGGGCAAGGCCGTCGTAAGCCGCATCGTCCATGGTTGCCAGGGCGCTGATATTGAACGCCCGCTCACCGTTGTTTTCATGGCCGGAAAGGCGGGCGTGTTCGCGAAAAATCTCCGCCGTGCTGTCATAGGCGAAGGCGTCGCCATGGCCCATGCGCCGCGCCACCTCACAGATCATCCACCAGTCCGGCCGGGCCGCGCCGGGGGAGGGGAGAAAGGCGCGCTGGCGCGAGATGCGCCGTTCCGAATTGGTCACCGTTCCATCCTTCTCACCCCATGCCAGGGCGGGCAGCAGGATATGGGCGAGCGCCGTAGTGTCGGTCTCGCGCTCACAGTCGGACACCACCACCAGCTCGCACGCGGAAAGCGCCGCCCGCACGCGGGCGCTGTCGGG
Organism: Rhodospirillaceae bacterium; assembly: GCA_002731375.1. GTDB lineage: Bacteria > Pseudomonadota > Alphaproteobacteria. Next base: position 1,588 of record PCBT01000108.1, read on the forward strand.
AAGGCTCACGGCGGGATTGGTGCCCATGATCCATATCGCTTTGACCTCACCCGTCTCCTTCTCGGATTCGGGGGCGCGGAACATGTCCACGGCCTTCAATCCCGGCGCGTCGGGCATGTGGGGGGCGTTCCAGAAGGTTTGCACCAGCTTGCGGTGATCGGGGTTTTCCAGTTCCATATGGGCAGCAAGCTGGGTGGCGAGCCCGCCCACTTCGCGCCCGCCCATGGCGTTGGGCTGGCCGGTGAGGGAAAACGGTCCCATGCCCTCGCGGCCCATGCGCCCGGTGGCAAGGTGACAGTTGAGGATGGCGTTGACCTTGTCGGTGCCACTTGACGATTGGTTGATGCCCTGGGAATAGAGGGTCACCACCCGTCCGGTGCGCGCGAACAGGTCGAAGAAAGCCGCCACCTGGGATGTCTCCAGCCCGCACGCCCGCGCTGTTTCGGCGATGTTCCTGGCGCTTTCCGCCGCCGCCAGGGCCTCTTCGCCGCCTTGGGTATGGGCGTCCATATAGAGCCGGTCGGTATATCCCTCCCGGTGGAGATAGGCGAGAAGGCCGTTGAAAAGGATGGCGTCGGAGCCCGGCTTCAGGGCGAGATGGATATGGGCGCTTTCGCAGGTGGCGGTGCGGCGGGGATCGATGACCACGGTTTTAAGGTCCGGGTTGTTCGCCCTGGCGGCTTCGATTCTCGCGAACAGGACGGGATGGCACCAGGCGGCGTTGGAGCCGGCGAAAACAACCAGATCGGCTTTCTCCAGGTCTTCATAGCATCCCGGAACCGTATCGCCGCCGAAGGCGCGCTTGTGCCCGGCGACGCTGGACGCCATGCAGAGGCGGGAATTGGTGTCGATGTTGGCGCTGCCCATGAACCCCTTCATCAGCTTGTTGGCCAGGTAATAGTCTTCCGTCAGCAATTGCCCGGACACGTAGAACGCCACCGCCTGGGGCCCGTGTTCACGGAGTATGCGCGTGAAGCCGTTGGCCACCGCGTCCAGCGCACTCTCCCAATTGGTTTGTTTCCCGTGTATTTCCGGTTCCAGAAGCCTGCCTTCGAGGCCCAGAGTCTCGGTCAGCGCCGCCCCCTTCGAACAGAGCTTTCCGTAATTGGCGGAATGACAGGCATCGCCGCTGATTTTGGGGGTGTTTTCGGCGCCTTTTTCTGGGCCGACGTACCCTGGCCCTACCTCGATGCCGCAGCCCACTCCGCAATAGGGACAGGTGGTTTTGACGGTTTTATTCATTGACGGCGCGGCCTCCCTCGATGGCCACCAGTTTGACCGGCCCGGCGGCGCTTTCGGGCAGCGAGATATGAACCGCGCCGTTTTCGAGCCGCACCGGATAGACCGTGGCACAGCCCACGTCGGGGGCCACGGCCTCGCCGCTTTTCAATTCCATCACCCAGTTATGCAGCGGACAGGTAATGCGCTCGCCGTGAACGATCCCCTGCGACAGCGGCCCGCCCTTATGGGGGCATCTGTCGTCGAGCCCGTAGACCTCATCCCCGGCGCCGCGGAAGAGGGCGATATTCCCGCCCTTCGCGGTCACAACCCGGGCGCCTAAAGGCGGAATATCGTCGAGCCGGCATATTTCTATCCACCTTTCCATGATCTAACCCGCCAGTTTCAGGGACTGGAACTCGGCATTATCTGCCCGTTCCGCCCAGGGATCGCTCTGGGAGAATTTCTGGGAATGCAGAAACCTCTCACAGAGCGCCTCGCGCGATGCCTCGTCCTCGACGATGCGCTTTTTCACCGAAGACAGGCCCACACGCTCGATCCAGGGTGCGGCGCGCTCCAGGTAATGGGCTTCCTCGCGGTAAAGTTGGAGAAAGGCGCCGCAATATTCCGCAACCTCGTCTTCGTGTTCCACCTTGCACAACAGGTCGGTGGCCAGCACCTTGACCCCGCCATTGCCGCCCACATGCAGTTCCCAGCCCGAGTCCACGGCGACCACGCCGAAATCCTTGATGGTGGCCTCGGCGCAGTTGCGGGGGCATCCCGAGACAGCCATCTTGAACTTGTGGGGGGTCCACGAGCCCCAGCACATCTTTTCCAGCCTGATTCCCATGGCGGTTGAATCCTGGGTGCCGAAACGGCACCACTCCGACCCCACACAGGTTTTCACCGTGCGCAGGCTCTTGCCATAGGCATGGCCCGAGACCATTCCGGCGCGGTTCAAGTCGGCCCAGACCTGGGGCAGGTCTTCCTTCTGCACGCCCAGCATGTCGATGCGCTGGCCGCCGGTGATCTTCACCGAAGGCACCTGAAATTTCTCGGCCACATCGGCGATGGCCCGCAACTCGTCGGGCGTGGTCATGCCGCCCCACATGCGCGGCACCACCGAAAAGCTGCCGTCTTTCTGGATGTTGGCATGGGCGCGCTCATTGATGAATCGCGACTGGGGATCGTCGCGGTACTCGCCCGGCCATTGGCAGAGCAGGTAATAATTGAGCGCCGGGCGGCATGTGGCACAGCCATCGGGTGTTTTCCATTCCAGGAAGGCCATAACATCGGGAATGGTTTTCAGTTCCTGTTCGGCGATGACCCGGCGTATGTCGTCATGGGTGAACTCGGTACAGGGGCACAGGGTCTTTTGCTTGGGTGTCGCCGTGTAGTCGCCGCCCACGGTAGAGGCCAGAATTTGCTCCACCAGCCCGGTGCAGGAGCCACAGGAGTTCGACGCCTTGGTATGGGCGCGCACGTCTTCCAGGGTGAACAGGTTTTCTTTCGTGATGGCGGCGACGATGTCGCCCTTACAGACGCCGTTACAGCCGCACACCTCCATTTTGTCATCCAGGGCCGAGGCCCGGCTTTCATCGCCATGGCCGGAATCGCCGAGATGGGCCTTGCCGAACATGAGCCTGTCGCGAATATCGCTCACATCCACGCCGTCGCGCATGAGCTGGAAATACCAGGCCCCGTCCACCGTATCGCCATAGAGCACGGTGCCGGTGATGCGCCCGTCTTTGATGACCACCTTCTTGTAGGAGTCGTGGCCGGGGTCGCGGAACAGAATTTCGTCGCTTTCTTCATCGCCCAGGAAATCCCCGGCGGAAAACAGATCCACCCCCGTCACCTTGAGCTTGGTCGACGTCATCGAGCCTTCGTAGCGGCTGGTGGCTTTGCGCGCCAAGTGGTTGGCGCAGACCTTGCCCTGCTCGAACAGCGGCGCCACCAGCCCATAGGCCTGGCCGCGGTGCTGGACGCATTCGCCCACGCCATAGATGCGCGGATCATAGGTCAGCATGGTGTCGTCGACGACCATGCCGCGTTCACAGTAAATTCCCGCCTTTTCCGCCAGCGCCGTATTGGGGCGGATGCCCACCGCCATGACTACCAGATCGGCGGCAATCTCGGTGCCGTCGGCCAGTTCCACCCCGGTGACCCGGTCCGTGCCCAGGATCGCCTCGGTGTGCGTCGCCATCATGAAATTCAGACCCTTGGCCTTGAGATTTTGCTTCAGCATTGCGCCTGCTTCCGCGTCGATCTGGCGCTCCATCAGGGTCTCCTCAAGATGCACCACGGTCACATGCATGCCCTGTTTCATCAGCCCGTTGGCGGCTTCCAGCCCCAGCAACCCGCCGCCGATGACCACCCCATGGGTGTGTTTTTTGGTGGCCTCGATCATGCGTTCCACGTCGGCCATGTCGCGGAAGGTGACGACGCCGGGAAGGTCGTGTCCGGGGACGGGGAGGATCACGGGGTCGGAGCCGGTGGCCATCAGCAACCGGTCATAGGGGGCTTCGGTGACGTGGCCGTCTTTGTCCGTGGCCGTTACGACACGACGGGCGCGGTTAATTTCGGTGACCGTCTTGCCCTTATGCAGGGTAATGCCGTTCTCGGCGTACCAGGCCTCGTCATTGAGCATGATGTCGTCCACGCTTTTCTCGCCGGCCAGCACCGGGGACAGCAGGATACGGTTGTAATTGCCATGGGGTTCGGCGCCGAACACCGTGATGTCATAGAGTTCCGGCGCCAGCTTGAGAAGTTCCTCAATGGTGCGGATTCCGGCCATGCCGTTACCGATGAGGACCAGTTTTTCCTTCATGATTACCGCCTTCCTGGAATGTGATGGGATGTTGCACCGCAATATGCGTGCCAGAATGGCGGAGCCCGGCCAATTATCTATAAGCCATTGTAATCAAATAAATTTCCGTAGCTGCCCCCTATCACTATGGGCCGTAAGGTCAAAAAAACCACCCCCATTGTGCCTAAATAATATGCAAATTTATAAAACGCCTAAATATTATGCATATTTCTCGGCCCCGGAAACGGGATTTCGATGCTAACTACTTGATAGATAATGGAATTCTCATGTGGCATTGGGCTTGCACTTTGCACCACAACATAAAGCCCCGGGAAAGCGTTTCTGATGTCTCCTTTGGCGCGCTCCCCTCATAAGGAAACGAGAATTCATGTCATCAACAGCGGCTCCCCGGATCAATCTGTTCGCTTTCAGCGGGAAAATACGCGTTCTCCATCTCAGCTGGGTCGCCTTTTTCATCACCTTCATCGTCTGGTTCAACCATGCGCCGCTGATGGGCTCGATCCGCGACGCCCTCGGCCTCACGCCCCAAGAGGTCAAGACCCTGCTTATCCTCAACGTGGCCCTGACCATCCCGGCGCGCATCATCATCGGCATGCTGGTGGACCGGCTTGGGCCCCGTCTCACCTATTCGGCCCTGCTCGCCATTTCCGGCGTTCTCTGCTTTCTCTTCGCGCTGGCTGACGATTTTCAGACCCTGGCCCTGACCCGTTTCCTGCTCGGATTCACAGGCGCCGGGTTCGTCATCGGCATCCGCATGGTGGGCGAATGGTTTCCCGCCAGACAGGTGGGGCTGGCCGAAGGCATCTATGGCGGCTGGGGCAATTTCGGTTCGGCCGCGGCGGCCATGACCCTGCCCACCATCGCCCTTATGTTCGGCGGCGATGACGGCTGGCGCTATGCCGTGGGGCTGACCGGCCTAATTGCCCTGGTTTATTCGGCGGTCTATTTCCGCGCCGTCACCGACACCCCTGATGGCGCCACCTATTTCAAGCCCGGCAAGGCCGGGGCCATGGAGGTCACCAGCCGCGGCGACGCCATCCTCTATATCATCATGAAAGCGCCGCTGCTCCTCGCCTTAGCGGTGCTGGCCTGGAAGCTGGGTCCGGCCAATCTTGCGCTTCTCTCCCCGGCGCTCACCGCCACCATCTATGTGGTCTTAACGGCGCTCTACGGCTGGCAGGTCTTCCACATCATCCGCGTCAACCTCGCCGTGCTGAGCGGCGAGGAAGAAGTGCCCGAGATCCACAAATACGCCTTCAAACAGGTGGCGGTGCTCGATCTCGCCTATCTCGTCACCTTCGGCTCGGAACTGGCGGTGGTCTCCATGCTGCCTTTGTTCTTCCAGGACACCTTCGATCTCAGCCTGGTCATGGCCGGGCTGATGGCCGCGGGCTTCACCTTCACCAATCTCTTCGCGCGGCCCGCCGGCGGCCTCATGAGCGACACCTTCGGCCGCAAGAAGACGCTGATCGTTCTGCTCGCGGGTCTGGCGTTCGGTTTTGTTACCCTGTCCCAGATCGGTCCGGGCTGGTGGTTGCCGCTGGCTCTGGCCGCCACCATGGCCTGTTCCATATTCGAACAGGCCGGTTCGGGCGCGGTGTTCGCCATGGTGCCGCTGATCAAGCGCCGCCAGACCGGCCAGATCGCCGGCATGGTGGGGGCCTATGGCAATATCGGCGCGGTCAGCTTCCTCACCGTGCTGTCCTTCGTCTCGCCCCAGGTTTTCTTCCTGGTGATCGCGGCCACCGCGCTGGCCGTTTTGGCAGCGGTCACCCTCATGCTCGACGAACCCGACGGCCACATGGCCGAGGTCCTGCCCGACGGCACCGTGGAAATGATTGAGCTGAGGTAGGCGCGGGTTCCCCCCGCGTGTTCGTGGCAACACGTGGCAGTGGGTTGGTTTCAACTTATGGGTAACGGCTGAGTATTCCATGTC
>PCBT01000109.1 GCA_002731375.1 Rhodospirillaceae bacterium
GCTCCGGCTTGGGTGAGGCGACCAGGATGTCCCGCACCGACGAGGCGATGATGGGGCGCCGCTCCGATGCCAGGGCAGCATCCAGAAGGGGTAAAAGTTCAAAGCGCATTTGCCGCCGGCCAAATGGATACAGTTCCAACACGATGACATGGGGCTGAACCCGCCGCCAGACCGCCAATAGGCAGTCGCGGCGGCGTTCGCGCCAGGCGTCATCGATGGGCTGGTCATTTTTGTCAACCAGCTTTTTGAAGTACAGATCCACCGCCCGCACGGGTGGCAACTGCACTAGTTCGGCCGCGCCCAGGTCCAGGTTGGGAATACCATGGCCGCCCGAGACATAGGTAACATCCAGCCCGGCGTCCTGCATGGCGCGGGTCAAGGTGGCGCCCCGGCGTTGATGGCCGATTCCCAGAAGATGCTGGACATAAAATAAGACGCGCCCAGGACCACTCATTGAGGGCCGCTCATTGGGGTGTATCCTCGACAGCTGCCAGCGGCACGTTCATCTGCCGTGGCCGCACGCCGCCGCTAGCATCCACCTCGAACATATGAGCCTGCTCCCAACACAGCTTCACGGGCGGCCGGCCCAGCATGTTCCAATCGTGTGCGGCGGCGAAGATGGCCCGGATGACCGCTTTGTGCGCGACGCAGATATGTGTGCCGCCGGCTTGTCCCAGCGCAGCCAGAAAGGGCCGTAAACGCTGCTGCACCATGCGCGGGCTCTCCCCGCCGGGAGGTAGAAAATCCAGGCCACGGTCTTCATTCGCGGCCAAATCCGCCGTCGCGTCGGCGTGCAGCTCTTCCAATGTTCGGCCCTCGTAGGCGCCAAAACTCATTTCGATCAGGCACGGTTCGATATCCAGAGTAGCCGTGCCCTGGCTCAGTATCTCCGCCGTCTGCCGAGCCCTGAGCAAGGGACTAACATGCCAGTTGGCGCCATCCAGCTCTTCCGGCGGGCGCAGGCCGGCCAGGGCGGCACGGCCCTCTTCGGTCAATGGTATATCGGTTCGCCCAGTCAATCGGCCTTCGCCGTTCCAGGCTGTGCGCCCGTGTCTGATCATGCCTACCAACGTTGTCACTACAATGCCTCGCCAATAATCTTCGCCGCCGTCACCACCGTGCGTTCGTCGTTCACGAAGGCGCGGGCCGCTTGCGACAGCTTATGCCGTAGTCTGCTGTCATCTAGTAAGCGCCGCGTGGCGGCGGCAAAGGCGCCGTCATCACCCGGTTGAGTCAGCAGGCCGGTCCGCTCGTCAAGGACCACATCTGGAATGCCCCGTTCATTGCCCGCGATCACCGGCAGACCCGTAGCCTGGGCTTCTAAATAGGCCATGCCATAGGCCTCGCCCACCCCCGGCCACAAGTATAGATCACTGGCGGCATAGATGCTGGGCAAATCGGTGTCGGCCAGCGCGCCGGGCATTGTCAACTTACCCTTGAGGGGTGCCAGCGCGGCGGCAACATCGTCGCGGGCCGAACCATCGCCAATCACCAGCAGCTGCCAATCATCCCCATCCAACCGCGACAGGGCGGCGCCCAGGCGCCGATATGAGGCCAGCTTATCGCCGGGCCGCATCATCGCCACCGCTAATAGCCAGCGCTTGCCCGGATCCAGGCCAAAACGTTTTGCCATGGCACCCCGGTTCGCCTTTGCCGCCGCGAAAGTGGCGGCATGCAGGAATGGTGGTAGAAAGCGCAAATGATGCCACGCTGGGACCAGCGGCTGAACGCAGGCCATGTCCAGCCGAGTTAGACAGAACACCCATTCTGCCGCCCGGATGGCCTCGGCCGCGGCGGTATGGCCCAAATCCCACGGCCCGCCGGCACGTTTGGGCGCGAACGACGCCTCTGCCACCAAATAGGGAATGTCCAGGGCCGCCGCGACCCTTGGCCCGAGCCAGTCCGGCGCCTTGTGGTACAGATGATAGGTAAACCAGGCGGTGGGCCGGTCATCCTGGCCCCGGCGCCGGTATTGTTCGATCAAGTCATCCGCCAATTCCGTGCCCGCGTCGCGCAATGCGCGCTGACGCTCCGGATCACCCCGGCCATCGTAGGCGCGGAAGTCAGATGCCAGTTCCACCACCGCGCCGGCCGCCTCCAGGGTCCGCATCAGCAGCCGCGCCATGCGACGATCTCCCGAAGGCGTGCCATGGCTCGGTGCTTTCAATGGTGCATAGAAAGCCATGCGGGCCGAACTCATCAGGCTTCCCTGGCAGTTCTGGTCTTGGTGCCGGCACCATTGCCCAGGCTAAATTTGATGGCCAAGCGGTCGATCCAATAATCATGGGAGAAGTCCTTCCGCACGCGCTTTTGTCCGGCTTCGCCCAGGCGCCGCCGCCGCGCCGGGTCCGCCGCCAGATCGCCGACCGCCCGGCGCAGCGCCGCCTGGTCCTGGGCCGGGACCAGGATACCGGTCTCGCCATCCGTGATCAGTTCGGGGATCGCCGAGACGGCGGTAGCTATACAGGCCAGGCCCTGGCTCTGCGCCTCCATCAGGACATTAGGTAGGCCATCCCGGTCACCATCGGCGGCGATGCGGGAGGCGAGGACAAATATATCGGCGGCGCGATAGGCCTTGAGGACCTCTCCCTGGGGCTGGGCGCCGCGCCATTGAATGCGGCCCGCTATGCCGGCCTGTTCGGCCTGCTGTTTAAGTTTGTCTGACAGATTGCCGCCGCCGATGTGCTCCAGACGCCAGTTTAATGTATCCGGCAGCTCGGCCAGGGCGGCGATCAGATCGTCGTAGCCCTTTTTGCTGACCGCACGGCCAACCGAGAGAAGCCGCACCGGCGCTGATTGATCGCTACCATCGTTGCCGGAGCCTGTATTGGCGGCAGTGTCGAACTGGCTTAGATCAATACCGTGATAGACTAGGGCAACCATGCCGGGTGTATTAGTCTGGGGCGCCAGGGCGGTGAGGTGGTCGTGAGCGGCCTGGCTGCAGGTCGTCAACCAGGACAAATCAGCGAGCTTTTCCCGTTTCTCCCATTCCGGCGTGGTCCAGATATCCTTGGCGTGGGCCGAACAGCTCCATGAACGCGCACTCAGATGGGCGGTATAGCGGGCGACCGAGGCCGGGGTGTGCAGAAAATGGGCGTGCAGATGGCGGATTTCTTCGCCGAGTTCCGCTGCCAGCACCAAGGCCTGGCCTAAACGGCGGATACGGCTGGGGCTACGGTCACGCCAAAGATCTCTCAGCCACAGGCGCCGGGCGCCTGGGTAACCGGGCCAGCGGCGAACCTTTCGCCAGGCGCGCCAGACCCGTGCTGGCTCCTGATACAGATATTCCGGCAGATAATTGACCCCGGCGCTGATCCGGCGGTGGACGGGATGGATGGCCTGATCCGTTGGATGCCGTAACGAGATAATGCGGATGTCCAGGCCGCGCCGTTCCAGGGCCTCGATCTCCTGGGCGATGAAGGTCTCCGATAAACGGGGATAGCCCTTTAGGACAAAGGCGACCGGGCCAGGCTCGGCGGTTGCTTTCGGAAATAATTCAGGCGCCAGGACCTTAGTCTCCAGACGATGCCTTGGCACGGCCGGCCGTCGATTTCTTTGCTCCGGCCTGTTCCCTGGCGGTCTCTCTGGTCGCTTCTCTGGCAATCGCTGGCTCGGACAGCCACGGCTCGACCAAGCGGTTGACGTTGTCCAGTCCTTCCAGCAGGCCCGGCACGATGACGTCTCTGGGCCGATTCTGATATGGCAATTCGCGCAGCGCCTTGCCCATGATCCCGCTATCCCGCTTGCCGTCATCCTCCAGCATTTTGACCAGACCCAATTCCTGGGCCCGGCTGGCACGGATGTATTGTTCCATCCGCGGCCTGGTGCGCGGAATGATCAGGGCACGCTTGTTGAAACTGAGGATTTCGCAAAAAGTGTTGTAGCCGCCCATGGCGACGACGCCCACGGCATTGTCTTCCAGCTCTTCCAGCTTGGCATCGAAGGTGATGGCCTGTACCCGGTTCAGTCGGTTGGCCCGGTCGATGAATTCCGCCTGGGTCTCCGGCTGCATGAACGGTCCCAGGACGATCAGTGCCGGATACAGCATGCGGTCGTCGGCTTCATAGGCGCGCAGCACCCAGTCGATCAGCCCCTCACCGTCGCCGCCGCCGCCCGTGGTGACCAGGACATATGGCTCGGAGACGATTTCCGGTAGCGGCCTTGTCGATGGTTCGGTCGGTGCGCGCCGGGGCAGATAGCCGGTGTAGATCATTCGCCGGCGTACCTGGCGCGGCACCTGCAGGCCTTGCAGGGGATCACAGACTTGCGGCAGACCATAAACCCAAATTTCGTCATACAGATCACGCAGGGCGGGCATCACATTCTTGCGTCGCCATTCGGGCGCCAGCATGGATGGATCGTCCATGATATCGCGCAGGCCCAGGATCAGACGGGTACCGCGCCGCTTCAACATGCGTAGGGTATCCTCGATCTCCCCCCTGAGACCCAATGGTTCCTTATCGACGATGACCATATCGGGGGCGAAGATATCTGCCGTATGCTTGATGATTTCCGCCCGCATATGAATGGTCTGTTCGAAATCGATGCCTAGGTTCAACGAGGTGTATTCACCGTTGCGCAATTTGATGACGCCGGGAATACGCACGAAATCGATGCGCGAGCGAAAATCAAAACTGCCGATGATCGGAGAGCCGGAAAGAATGAGCACGGATACGTCCGGGTACTCGCGCACTAAGGAATGGGCGATGGTGCTGCAGCGCCTTAGATGGCCCAAGCCCATGGTATCGTGGCTATAAATAAGGACGCGGAATCCTCGCATCCCTTGGAGCGTGCCAGTAGGCATGCCGCAGCTCTCCCCTGAGGCGTTAACCGCTTCATGAATTAGTGCCGGACTATGCCATGACAAGGCGGGTACAAAAAGCAACTTTTTGATAGGATGGGTTTTTACCTACGGTGTTGTTTGCGCGTTACTTGCCAGGTTTTCCGCCAACGACCGGATTTCACGGATATTTACCCGTGAGACTCCGTGCGTTAAGCTGCAACCGCCGGAGTTTCGGTAGCGGCTTGATCGTATTGTGGGGAGCGGGCACGGCGGATGGAAAAGAACATTTTCGGTTATGTCTGGCGGTTTTCCCGCCGCCAGCAAATCACCATGACGTTGATGTCGGCGGCTTCATTGCCGTTTTTGTATCTGTTTTACGAAGTTCCCAAGACCATCATCAACGAGGCCATTCAGGGCATCGGCATTGAATATCCCATGAACCTGGGCGAGACAATGACCTTTTCCCTGCTCGGCTTGGAGGTCCCATTGTTGGGGCCGTTCGAGGTGACCCTTGATCAGGCGCCATACTTGTTTCTGTTGTGCGCGTTGTTCCTGATCTTGGTGGGCGTTAATCAAGGCTTCAAATACGTCATCAATGTGTACAAGGGCTTGACTGGCGAGCGTATGTTGCGCCGTCTGCGGTTTGAACTTTACGCCCGTGTGTTGCGCTTCCCCCTGCCCACCTTCCGCAAGATGAGCCAGGGTGAAATTATTCCCATGATTACGGCCGAGGTGGAGCCCCTGGGCGGTTTCATTGGCGATGCCTTTTCTTTGCCCGCCTTCCAAGGTGGCTACCTGGCGACGATCCTGGCCTTTTTGTTCATGCAGGACTGGCGCATGGCGACGGCGGCGGTGGCGCTTTATCCCTTGCAACTGTGGTTGATCCCGAAATTGCAGCGCAAAGTCAACTTGCTGGGCAAGGAGCGGGTGGCCCGGGTGCGACGCATGTCTGACAAGATTGGTGAAACCGTGCAGGGGGTGCAGGAAACCCATGCCCACGACACCTCCAATTTCGTGCTTACGGAATTCGCCAACCAATTGTTCTGGATTTACGGCGTGCGGGAACGCATCTACCGGCAGAAGTTCGTCATCAAATTTCTCAACAACTCGATCCAGCAGCTAGGGCCGTTCTGTTTCTATTCCATTGGCGGCTATTTTGTCATTCAGGGCGACCTAGAAATCGGTACCCTGGTCGCCGCCATCGCGGCCCATAAGGACCTGGCGGCGCCATGGAAAGACTTGTTGAGCTATTACCAAATGCAGGCCGATGCCTCGATCAAGTATGATCAGGTGGTCAGCCAGTTTGACCCGGCGGGCATGCGTGGACCCGATTACCAACTGCTCGAACCCGACGACCTGGGTCCGCTACAGGGTGAACTGGGGGCGGTGAACCTGACCCTGAACGACGACCAGGACGTGGCGGTGGTTGACGGGGTGTCGGCGCGCTTGGCGCTGGACAAACGTTATGCGGTGATCGGTTCGGGCGGCAGCGGCAAGGAGGAATTGACCCTGCTGCTGGCCCGCCTGCTGGATCCCGACAATGGCAATCTGACCCTGGGCGGTAACGACGGTGCTGCCTTGTCTGAGGCGGTGACGGGCCGGCGTATCGCCCATGTGGGCGCCGCCGCATTTATCTTTGCCGGCACCATCGCCGACAATTTGTTCCTTGGCCTGAAGCACCGTCCCCTGGCCTCGGCGGAGATGGATGACGCTGCCGCCAGGCACCGCGAAGTCTATGTCGACGAGGCCCGGCGGTCGGGCAATATCGAATATGATCCGAATGCGGACTGGATCGACTATGCCGCCGCGGGGGTCGAGGACGCCGCCGCCTTGCGCCGGGCTGGCGCGGCGGCCTTGGAGCGGACTGGCATGGACGAAGAGGTCTACAAATTCGGTCTCCGCGGTATCATCGATCCGAAAAGCCGCCCGGACCTGGTGGACGCCATTCTCCGTGCCCGTGCCGGCCTGCGGACCAGGATGAGCGCCGACCCTGCGCTGGAGGAGCTGATCGAGGGTTTTGACGGCGGAACCTACAATCTGAATGCCTCGATCGGCGAGAACCTGCTGTTCGGCAATCCGGTTGGTGATGCCTTCGATGTGGAGCTTCTGGCCGAGCATCCTTATGTGCTGGATGTTCTGGAACAGGTCGGCCTGACGGAACAGTTCCTCTCCGTCGGCTTCCAGGTCGCCTCGACCATGGTGGAATTGTTCGCCGATCTACCGGCTGATCACGAACTGTTCCAGCAGTTCAGTTTCATCACCGCCGACGAGCTGCCGGACATCCAGGCTTTGTTGCAGCGTAGCGACCGGGCTAATCTGTCGGCCCTGCCGGACGAGGACCGGGCGCGCTTGATGTCGTTGCCGTTCAAGCTAATTCCGGCCCGCCACCGCCTTGGCTTGGTGGACGATGATTTGCAAGGTAAGGTATTGGAGGCCCGGCGCTATTTCGCCTCCCATCTGCCCGATAGCTTGCGCGATGCGGTGGAGTTTTTCAATGTGGACAGCTACAATGCCTCAGCCAATATCCAGGACAATATCCTGTTTGGCAAGATCGCCTATGGCCAGGCTCAGGCGGCCGACCATGTCGGCGCCCTGATTTCCGAAGTAGTTGAGGAGCAGGGCCTGCATGAAGCCGTGGCGGAGGTAGGCTTGGGCTTCGAGGTCGGCATCGCCGGCTCGCGCCTTTCGACGGCGCAGCGGCAAAAACTGGCACTGGCGCGGGCCCTGTTGAAACGGCCCGATATCTTGATTTTGTCCGAGCCCACCACATCCCTGGACTCGGCCGTCCAGGCCAGGATAATAGGGGCCTTGTTAGCCGATTTCGAGGGGCGTTGTTTGATCTGGTCCGTACAAAGAGCCAGCATGGCGGCCAGTTTCGATGAAGTGCTGGTGATGCGCCAGGGCCGCTTGGTGGAACGTGGAGATTACGCCGAATTGAGTCAAGGCAACGACTATGTCAAGGAATTGCTGGCATCAGAATAGAATGGCGGAACAGGTTGTCGGCATAGATCGTCGTGATGCACGGAGACCCGCTTTGACGCGGGATTGAATTAGTTGGTGTCCGGGTTGGTGGGGCATGGGGTGGAGATTGGCCATGAGCCTGAATGAAGAAGTTGAACTGCTGCGCAGTATTCCGTTGTTCGCCAAGATAGAGCCTTCGAAGTTGAAGCTACTGGCCTTTACCTCGGAGCGGCTGGCCTTTCAGGAAGGGCAGAGCCTGTTTCAGCAAGGCGATATGGGTGATGCCGCCTATCTGGTGATGGACGGCACGGCGGACGTTATCATCGAGGGACCAGATGGCGGCAAGCTGACGGTGGCGCAGATCGGCCGCGACGCCTTCGTTGGCGAGATCGCGATCCTGTGCGACATACCGCGCACCGCCACCATTACCGCCACGGCGAAGTTGGATACCCTGCGGATCAGCAAGGATTTGTTTTTCCGCCTGGTCAATGAATTTCCCACCATGGCGGTGGAAATCATGCGCGAACTGGCGAAGCGCCAGGAACAAACCAACCAGCAGCTGACGGAAGCCAACCGCCGCCTGCGTGAGCTTGAGAACGGCGGCGGATGAAGACAATGAAGTTTATTCCAGACCCGGCTTTATTTGCCCTAGCGGGGGTAAATCGGTAATGAGTCGTCTGGACAGCGTCATCCGGAGGCTGCAGGCACAACGGATCTGTCTCGATTGGGCGGTTGGCGAGATCAGTGGTCGACCCGGCCCGGTGCTGGAGCTTGGCCTGGGCAACGGCCGCACCTATGACCATTTGCGTGACCGCCTGAGTGGCGGCGATCCCGGGCGCGAGATTTTTGTCTTCGAGCGCGAGGTTGCCGCCCACCCCGACTGTGTGCCTGACGACGCACATCTATTGCTGGGCGATGTCTATGACAGCATGCCGGGCGCCATGGCTCGCATTGGCGCGCCGGCGGTGCTGGCGCACAGCGATATCGGTACTGGCGATGCGGAATTGACGGCGGCTCTGGCTAGTTTCGTGGGACCGGCGCTGGGGCCATTGTTGGCGCCCGGCGCGGTCATTGCCGCCGATCAGCCCTTGGCCATTCCCGGCTGCCGGACAGTGCCTTTGCCCGCGGGCGTGGCCGAGGGCCGCTATCACTTGTTCCGCAAGGATGCGGCTTGAAGTACGGAGTGAAACCCTAACGTATGAGTGAAATGACCAGCGCGCAGGCCATCGCGCGCTTGACCAAACGCCCCCCCGTGGGCGCGACCGAGCTATTGGCGTCCGAACCGTTGGAGATTGATGCGGCTCTGGGCTGGGCCCGCATCGCCTATCTGGGCAAGCCGGAATTCTGCAATGAACGCGGTTTCATACATGGCGGCTTTCTCTCCGCCATGCTGGATGAGGTCATGGCGATGGCTGCCACGGCGCCAAGGAACTTCGACTATGTGGTGCCGACCCTGGGTATGAAGGCATCGTTTTTGCGGGCTGTGGAACCGGGCCGGCTGATCGCCGAGGGCAGCATCATAAAGGTTCAGGGGCGTGAGGTTTATTTGGCGGGCGAACTCTTCAATGGCGCCGGCGAACTGGCGGTCACTGCCAGCGCCACGGCCCGCTTTCGCAAGCTGCCCTGGAAATGAATGATCAGGAAATGGATAGCCGTGAACTGCAACGCCAGCAAGGGCGTGAACGTGGCCCGGTGGCCGGCATTTTGGGCCATCGCTTGCTGGTGGTTGACCGGGCGGCATCGTACATTGAGGCAGAATTTCGGGCCGAGGCGCATTTTTTCAATCCAATGGGCGTGATGCAGGGTGGTTTCACCATGGCGATGTTGGAACAGAGCATGCTTGATGCCGTCCTGGCATTGGCGGATGGTCGCTGCGAGGTAACGACGTTGGAAATTCAGTGCAATTTCATCGCCGCGGTCGGCCCCGGCGCACCGCGCTGCCGGGCCAGCCTGGTGCGCCAGGGCCGCTCGACCGCATTTGTTGAGGCCCGCCTGTTCGATGGCGGCGGCGCGTTGGCGGCCACGTCGACGTCGGTCGTGGCGGTTTCGCCTGAGGGAAGTGGCCAGGGATGCGAATGATCTGGTGTTCATGGGATATTTGCCGGGCACTTGCCGGCTGTTTTTTGCCGCCCCGGTGCCGCGACGCTGGACAGGCAATTCAAATTCTACTATGAACCCCAACGTCTCCGGGCGTTGACCGCCCGCCGGGGCCCCGTTTGATCGGATGCCCCGGATGCCCAGGTAGCTCAGTTGGTAGAGCAGCGGACTGAAAATCCGCGTGTCGGTGGTTCGATTCCGCCCCTGGGCACCATTTTTCTCATTTAATTTCAATATTAAAGCCGTAGGTCATCGTCTGTTCCAGGGACTAAAGTTTCTTGCATCGCAAAGCCTTGACTATTTTCTCTGGGGTGATCGGCAAATCGAAAACCCGGACGCCGACGGCGTCAGCGACCGCATTGGCGACTGCCGGGGCGACCGGGGTCAACGCCGGCTCGCCAATCCCTTTGGCGCCGAAAGGCCCCATGCCGCTGCGCGATTCCAGTATGATGGCTTGATACCGCGGTACGTCCATCGAGGTGGGCATTAGATATTCGCTGAAAGAAGGCGACATCAATTGCCCATTTTCATAGACCAATTCCTCGCTCAAGGCATATCCCTGACCCATATGAGAGCTACCTTCGATCTGCCCGGCCACGGCCGCGGGATTGATCGCTTGACCGATATCGTGAGCGCCGACGCTCTTGAGCACTTCGACTTCACCGGTTCCCGTGTCCACCGCCACTTCGACCGCCTGTGCGCCGAACGTAAAGTCGGGAAAAACCCGGCCTTGCCCGGTTTCGCGATCGATTGGTTCGGTAAAGGGCGCCCGGTACATGGCCAATTCCGACCGCAGAATGCCTTCCGAGGCACAAATGGCGACAAAATCCTTGAGGTCCATACTGTAGTCGGGCTGATCGGCAACAAAAATCCGCCGTTCGCCCAAATCAATAGTCTCCGGCGGAACCTTCCATTCCTTGGCGGCGCGTTCGACGAAACGCGCGCGGACCGCTTCGGCGGCCAGACGAACCGAATTGCCCGACATCAGCAGTCCGCGGGTCGCCGTTGTTGTGCCCGCCAACGGCGTTGTCGCCGAATCGCTGTTGTATATCGTCACATTGTCAAGACCAACGCCCAGCAATTCGGCCGCGATCTGACCCAGAGCCGACGTCTGGCCGGCGCCAATATCGGTTATGCCGGAACGCACCACGACCGTGCCATCCATTTCCATGCCGACCCAGGCTTCGGAGGTGTCATGAACCCAGGTCATCCGGCCATAGCTTTGTTGATAGGCAGCGACCCCGCGGCCCACTTTGATTGCCCCATGGTCCGGTGTCTTCTCGCCCAATGCGGTCCAGGCCTGATCCATGCAGTCCTCGGTCCACGTAGCGCTTTCGATGGGAAATCCGGTGGACATCGTATCGCCCGTGGCAATGAAATTGCGGCGGCGCAATTCCAACCTGTCCAAACCCAGGATCTTGGCCGCCTCGTCCATTTGCGCTTCGTAAGCCACACAAGCCTGGGCCGAACCAAAGCCGCGAAAGGCACTGGTGAACATATTGTTGGTGGCGGCCGCGACGGCATCGATTTTGAGATTATCGACACGATAGGGGCCCGGTGCCGCGACCGCGTTGTAGAGCAGCACATAAGGGCTCAAGAAGACATAAGCGCCTGCATCCGTGGTAATGGAGACTTCCAGCGCGGTGATTTTGCCGTCCTTGGTAAACCCGGTGCGATGTTTGATATGGAACGGGTGCCGTTTGCCGTGGCCGAAGAAGGAGTCCTCCCTGGTGTAGGCAAGGCGGACCGGGCGCATGGTATGGCGCGCCAGCAGCGCCAAATAGATTTCCACGGTGACGTCTTCCTTGCCGCCAAATCCTCCGCCTACCAAAGATCCTATAACGCGAACTTTGTTGTGCGGCAGATCCAACGCGTCGGCGACGTAACGAAAATGTTCAATCACCTGGGTCGACATTCGGATGTTGGTGACTTCAAACTCATCGACCCAGGCAAGTCCGACTTCGGGTTCCAGAAATGCATGTTCTATGAACTGTGTCTGGTAGATGTTTTCGACAATCGTTGCCGCTTCCGCGAAGCCTTTCTCCACATCGCCTTTACGTATCTTGTGCTCGGCAACGACATTGTTGCTGCCTTGCACCACCGGAGCGCCGGGCTTCATTGCCTCGAAGGGATCGGATACGACCGGCAATTCCTCCAATTCGAACTCGATCAAGGCGATAGCTTTTTCGGCGATCGCAACGGTTTCGGCCGCCACCAAAGCCAGTGGTTCACCATGATAGCGAACGGTTTCCTTGACCAGAATTTGCTGATCGGTGTCCGTCCGCTTGCGTCCCGTCTGACCGGGCAGATCCGTTGGCGCCAGACGGCCCGGCAGCTCGGCCGCGGTTAACACGGCGGCGACGCCGGGCAGATTACGTGCCTTTGTCGCGTCCAAGCGTTTCAGACGTGCGCTTGCCAGAGGAGACCGCAGGACTTTGGCATGCAACATACCGGGCATGACGTGGTCGCCGGCGTAACGCAATTCTCCCGTCGATTTGCCACGCGCATCGGTGCGTGTTAGCGGTTTACCGACTTGACGATATTGCAGGTTGGCTTGGGCCGCCGGTTCCGTGGTCGGGTCATTCATCCTTGCTCTCCTCCGTCACGCATGACCTTTGCCGCCGACTGAATGGCATCAAAGACCCTTGTGTAGCCGGTACAGCGGCATAGGTTGCCGCTCAATCCCAAGCGCAAGTCGTCGTCGGTCGGATCGGGATTTTCATCCAATATGGATTTTGCCGCGATGATCAGTCCCGGCGTGCAATAGCCGCATTGGATCGAGCCCATCTCGGTGAATGCTTTTTGCAGGGGGTGTAGCTGCTCGCCCTTGCCAAGCCCGGAGACGGTGGTGATGGACCGGTCGTCGAGCGTGGCGGCGAAGGTCAGGCAGCTATCCACGGCGATACCATCAACCAAGACCGCGCAAGCGCCGCAATCACCTTTTTCGCAACCGCTCTTGACGTCGAAATATTCCAGGCCACGAAGTACTTCCAGCAAGGTTTGATTAGCCGTGATGGTGGTTTCGCGGCGGCGGCCATTGATTTCCAAAGTGATGCTTTTTTCGTTGGCCATACTATTGGTTTCCTTGAGATTTCAGTTCGAGTGCGTTGGTGAGCAGCCGTTTGGTCAGTACGCCCACACAATGACGGCGATAGTCCGCCGAGGCGCGGAGGTCGTCGATCGGACTTGACTCCTCGATTGCTTGAGCGGCGGCCTCGGCGATCAATTCGCTGCTTAATGCCTTGCCGATCAAGATGTTTTCCGCTTCCCGCGCCCGCAGAACGGTTGGTGCCACGGCGCCCAGTGCTATGCGGACAGCGGAACAAATGCCGCCATCGAACTCGACCGCCACGGCAACGCCGGCGACAGTGATGGCATCGCCCTTGCGGCGGGCCAATTTGTAAAAGGCGTTCGTCGCGCCTTTTGGCGGAATCGGAAAGGAGATCTCGGTGATCAATTCATCGCGCTGCAATTGGTTGTTCTTGAAGCCGAGATAAAACTCATCAAGCGGCAACACGCGTTGTCCGGCCTTGGAGGCCAGCTGCAATTCCGCGCCCAATGCCAACAACGGCGGCATCAAATCGGCGGCCGGCGAGCCGCAGCAAAGATTGCCGGCCAAAGTGGCGGTATTGCGGACCATCATGCCGGCGAAAACCGTCGCGGCCTCTGCCAGCGCCGGGGCCAGTGTGCATAGGTCGCGATGTTTCAAGACATCACTAACCGTCGTTCCCGCACCCAGCGATACGCGCCCGTCATCGATCTTGATGTAACGAAGTTCGGCGACACCGCATAGACTAACCAAGCTTGTCGGCGCTTCCCCACCGGCGCGAAGGTCGACCACCAGATTGGTGCCGCCGCTGAGCGGCCTGACATTGCCCGTGGCGTCGGATGCGACAAGTTCCAGGGCCTCATCAAGGTTAGCCGGCGACAATATTTCGAATTCGGCGAGCATGTTATAGTCCCATTTCTCTTAGTTTCGCGCGGTA
>PCBT01000110.1 GCA_002731375.1 Rhodospirillaceae bacterium
CCGCCGCAGCAGTCGATGCAGCGGCGCCGGATGGCATCGCGGCGACCCAGCTTAGAGGGGTATTTTCCACCCTGATCCATCAGGGCATACATGGCCTCGGTAACGGCCTGAAGGTCAGCTTGACCCATCTTAGAGGGGTCAAGCGAGGCAAGGCGGGTGCGTTCAATCATGACCTCCCCCCGTGCAAGGGCTGACGGCTTCGGTACGGGGATGGAAGACATTACGCGGTAGTCTCAACTCCCGCCGACCTATAATCGGAAAGCCATGCCGACAGGTCCTCCGTCGCAATAAGCGTTCGGGTTCCGACCTTGAAGGTTTTAAGCCTTCCAGCTTTGATTTCTTGGTAAAGTTTAGACCGGCCAACCGACGTTGCTTTAACGGCTTGGCTGATGCCGTAAGCAAGGCGGTCATTAATGTCTTTCTGCATTTGTAGGTACTCCATCGGATAACGACAGAGCCATTAGATCTGGGAGGAAATGCAGACGGAATTAATTCCTTTCAGATCACGGTAATTTATTTTGGGTCAGAGAGCGCCAGCCCCGCAGGAGTTCGCTTACGTTGGCGTCCCAGTTTTCAATGTCATTTTCATGTTGATGCATCAAGAATGCGTCCCAAGCGACTTTCGCAAAACGGTCCGATCTTGCTTCGAGATATTTTTTTCGGACGGTCTCTGCGGGATCAGGGTCTCGGTTGTCGCCTTCAACGCAATCGATGAACTCCGCCCAACATGGTTTCGTTGCTACGGCTGCGTACTTATCCCGCCCAACCGATATTTCCGCCGCACGTCTTACGTCAACATACAAATAGGCTTTGGCCATCAGGTCCCATTTTACTGGGCGGCCCTTTGGCTTTACCTCTTTAAACCCGCCAACATACTCGCGTGCCAGCGCCAGGGCCAAAGATCGGTGGTCGCCGGTAGCTAGTCCATAATGTTCCGATAGCTGATTGAGTTTGGTTGTTTCGATTTCTATGCGCTCGCGGATAACCTCGTTGCGTTTGTCATCGCTCATTAAGAGCCCTATGCGCAGGGGTTCCAGAGGTTCGTCGAGGGCACCACCATATTTTCTTTTCTTTGCCATGGGTCAATCCACTGCCATCCGGATCGGCGTCACGTTTCCGCGTCGATTAGGATTAGTGGCCAGGAATTCCGCCCAGCTGTCCATGACTTCGCGACGCCTTACCAGATGGTCGGTGCGGGCGTATGCGGCCTCCACGGCGTTCCTGACGACGTGGGCAAGGCAGGCTTCGGCAACCTCACGCGGCGTATTGGTGGCCTCCGCGCACCAGTCGCGAAATGCGGACCTGAAGCCATGTACAGTGATGGGCAGCTCAGCCCGCCGGATCGGCATCATCAAGGCCATGTCCGAAAGCGGGCGGCCTGGCTTCTGCCCCTCGAACACATATGCCTTGCTTCCGGTCGTACACCGGAAGGTGCCCATGCGGTCCAATATGTCCATGGCGCGTCCCGACAACGGCACCCGGTGTGCCCGGCCCCCCTTCATCCTCTTCGCCGGAACCAGCCATACCCGGTCATCCAGATCGAACTCTGACCAGGTCGCTCCCCGGACCTCGCCAGACCGGGCCGCCGTCAGGATGAGGAACTCAGTGGCCAACAGGACAGACTCGGTCGCCTTCAATATACTAGTCATATCGGCAATGAAGCCGGGAACCTGCTGCCACGGCATCGCGGCGAAGTGTCCCTTAATTTTGGGTTGCTTTGGTAGGCCGCGTGAGACGGAGCGCATTGGGGCCTCGGCCTCCCGCCAGCCTTTTGCGTGGGCGACGTCCAATACGGTGCCTATGCGCTGCCGCACCCGGCGGGCCGTCTCCGGGATATTCAGCCAAATCTCTGCCAGGACGTCGCGAACCATGGGGCCGTCAATCTGATTGATGGGCAGGTCACCAAGATGGGGAAATACATAGGTCTCCAGCGTCGTGAGCCACTGTTGCGCATGCTTGGGGTTTTTCCACGACGTCCGGTGCTCTTGATGGACCATGACCGCTGCCTCGCGGAATGTTGGCATGGTGGCTCTGGCGCGGCGCTTCTCAGCTACGGGGTCCTCGCCCCGGCGGATTGCGCGGCGCATATCTTCCGCTGCCTCGCGGGCCTCTGATAGGCTCACCTTGGTGCCGGACCCCAGTCCTAGGTCGCGGCGCTTGCCGTTCGACTGGATGCGAAGAACCCATTTGCGCGACCCTGAGTTCGAAACCATAAGATACAGGCCGCTCCCATCACCGTGCCTGCCTGGGCCAGCCTTCTTCACGCCTAATGCCGTCAACTTGCTCATGGAGCCTCCGCCGGATCGCGGTCCCACATTTAGTCCCACACAATGTCACGGCTTTGGGCGAACGTCAATGAATGGGAATGAACAGTAATTGGCAAATATCAGGCTTTTATGCATAATATATTGGACGTTAACGGACGGCGGAGAATATATGTTATGCAGACACCCCCTCCGCCAATTACCGTGGATTTACAAGGCTCATCACTCCTAACTGAGTATGGAGGCCTGCTTTGGAAATCGTTCGTACATACAAATTCTGACTAATGCCAACGCTAGAACAGGCGGAGCGGCTGAATTCGTGGTGCGCCGGGATCCGCCGGGTCTACACCGCAGCCCTAGAGCAGAGGCTGATGTATGGCCGCATAAACTACACCCGAAAGCTGGGCGGCGAAGCCCTCCGAGACCACAGCAAGGAACGTGACTATACCCAGCGCCGGGGTAGGCAAATTGACACGCGCCGGGCTGATTTACTGCAGAATTCGACCATCCAGAAACGAATAAGCGACGGCAAGATTGATCCGATGACACTCGAATGCCCGGTTAACCCTCAACCATCAGCGGCCAGGTCATCCTGATCGGCGGCGTTGTAATTCTCGTCGTACCACCAGTTGATATATTCATCGTAGGTAATGGTCGGATATCGCGGCGGATTATCCTGGCTGCAACAAGTGGGCAGGCAGGTGATCCGGGTATCCAAATGGGGCCCGAAGAAATAGGGGATGGCGTAGCGCGCCTGATCCTCGGGCGGCACCACCCTGTGGGGCGTCGATCTGAAACGACCATTGGTCCAGCGGTGCAGCATGTCACCGGTGTTCACCACGAATGATCCGGGCAGGTAAGGTACATCCCACCATTCGCCCGAGGCCATCTTAATCTGCAATCCAGGTACTCCCGATTGCGCCAGAAAGGTCATGAAATTGGCATCCGTATGGGGTGCGAACCCGAATTGGTCCGGTTTCCGCTCTACCATTGGATAGTGCGACAGCCGGAACGAAAACTGACTTTCGGCAAAGGCCACATCGAACGTATCGCTGGGCAGCTCCAGGGCCAGGGCCACGACCGGCAGCAGACGCCGGCCCAGGGCGTCGACGGTTTCGGTATAGGCCAGGAGATCTTTGCGAAATCCCGGCAGATCCGCCGGCCATTCATTAGGCCCGGCAAAACGTCGGCTGGCCAGGGGATCGTCCGCCGTGCGCTCGCGCTTTATAAAGAAGGATTCGTTCATGTCCGGCAGCGCATTCTCGCTGACCCAACTGGTACGGACGCCATAACGGGCCATGGCCATATAGCCATTATTGTGCGCGTTCATCAAAACCGCCCGCTTGGCCGCCATGCCCTGGTCATGAAACCGCTTGGCCTGGGCGAAAGTCCGGTCAATCAGATCTTGCGGCACGCCGTGATTAACGATGACGAGAAACCCAATGTCCTCCAACGCCGCGCGCAAGGCCGGCGCGATTTCCGCCGCGCCCTCCCGGCTGCCGTCCGCCAGGGGTGCGAGATCAATCAAGGGAATGGGGTTGGCGGAAACCACCTCCATCGAAGCGTACCTTTGTGCCGTGCCTGTATGAACGGGCTACAATCATAGACCGGACACGGATTACGTCAAACGCTGACTTTGGATAGCGCCCATGGCGTCCACACTGCCTGCACTCGATCTCGACCAGATCGGAGGGGAAGTCTTTAATGGTTAGTGAGCCCATGCTCGATCATTTCTCGCGTTCGGAACTAGCCTGTCCGACGACGGACCAGGTGCGTCTTGCCGTTGGATTTGGCGAGGCCCTGGAACGCCTGCGCGTCGAACTGGATGAACCAGTATATCTCAACAGTGCCTGCCGGTCGCCTACGCATTACGCCGAAGCGGCCGACCGAGATAGTTCCTTGCAGCCTCACAGGGGCCGCAGATCGTAGCCGAGGCGGGGGAAGTGTACGGCCACAGTTCCAACCCGAGGGTCTTCCCGACTGATCGCGATTTCGCCGGCATCAAGGAAGATTAGCTTTCCCTCGACCGGGTCCCGTCCGTAGTCATCGGCGCGAATTCGCACCATAGTTCCTAAGCCAGGATCTTCATCGAAGCACATCGGCTCTCTTGGTGCCTTGGGGACCGCGTCCGTTGCGATGCCGAGGGCATGGGCCGAGCTAAGCGGCGTTGCCTCGCCATGGCCGATGGCACAGATGCAGCTCATCCATGCGTTGATGCGCTCAAACGGTGCGATTTCCGGCAGCAATCGCGGCGAGCGCGCCGTAAAGAACCAAAGCGCATGATAAATGGCAAGATCAGCCACCGTCATCGCATGTCCGGCGATCCAGGGCCGGCCGTCTGACAGCATCGCCTCGATCCGCGGAAGTTGCACCCGCACCAACGGCGCATTCCGTTCGGTCGCCCTTTGCATCGTTTCGGGAGAGGGTGAGGGCAGGCCGCGCATGATTGATCTGTCGACTTGCAAACCCGCCGGCAAGAAATCCAGGTTGGCTCCCGAAACATACAAGGAGATAGGCCGGAAGAGCCTATTCTCGGCCCAATAGGTGATAGCCTCGGCGATGGCCGCTAAGTCAACCGGAAAAAGCGTCGGGGTGGGAAAACGCCGTTCCAGTTCGCGCAGAATCAACGTGGTATCGCAATATACGTCGGCGCCAACCTGCAACACTGGCGTGCGGCGGTAGCCACCGGTTAAGGGCGTCAGATCCGGTTTCGGTGCGATCGGCGGGATGACCACGGAGCGCCATGCCAAGCCCTTAAAACCCAATGCCAACCGAACCTTTTCAGAATAATTGGAGAAATCATAATGGTGTAGAATCAGCTTAGTCATATGTGTCCACCATACTTCAGCTTACCGGCAGATAGCTCGTTTGACAATTAGAGCATGTCGCGCCGCGAGGCCCGGCCAGAAGGTAGCAAACGTCAACCTTCCGCTGGTGACAACATGAAACGGTATTTTCTGCAATTATGTTTGGTGGCTTATAGTTGTCTAATAATGAATGCTTGGTTGTTTGGGCTATGTTTTTTCGCCTATTTTGGCCGTTTTTTCGCAAATTACTTCATGCATCACAGTAATATTAATGCGCTTCATGGTTGCTGAAAATCCCGTGATGAAGCGCCGGCGCCCCGCACCGTCGCCGCAAGCGGAATCTACGCCCTGGCTATCACTGATCCTTTCGCAAAAAGTCAATGACGATTGGTGGGACCGCGATTACTGCCTTGCTGGTGACAAAATCCGCGTTACCCCACCGGAGGCAACCAAATTGGCCCACCGCGCCGCCCGCTGATCCGCTAGTAGCAGTCTAATGGCGGGATTGTCGCCCTGGTTCGATGATATCGCCGAACGGCTGCAGGATCTTTAGAACATGTCACAGTTAATCGAATTCATTTGGTGCGCTTATTCGTCCGTGGTTTCGTTGCCCTTTGATGTCGCGTTGACAAGGAAGTTCTTGAAATCCATGTCTTCGTTGATCACGTCATCCATCAGGAAAAAGACCAGTTCCTTGCGCAGGGTATCCCGCGCCGCCGGGCTGTCCACCACATTCAGGGCCAGGGCCTCCATGGTCTTCATCTTGTCATCAAGCGAGGCATGATGCCGGCGGTGTTTGTCGACCTGGGGATAGCCGTTTTTTTCCAATAAAGCTTCCTCGCGGGCGAAATGCCGCTTTGTAAACGCCACAAAATCAGGCACCAGGCGGGCGCATTCTTCCGGCTGGTCGTCATCAATGGCCTGGGTTATCTCGTTGATTATTTCGACCAAACGGCGGTGATCGTTATCAATCAACTCAACCTCAATCTCGAACGATCGCGTAATTTCCACCATACCAATATCTCCTATTGGTTCTGAGGATACTGGAAAGCGTGGCGCAGGTCCACGCGGGCCCAGATTTGTCCCAGTTCAGTTGGATCAAAGGCACCCGACATACGCATATGGAATTCGGCACCACTGTTGATACCATTTCGCACCTTGAACCGCACGACGGAAGTATCTCCCAGCAGGTGCGCCGAAATAATATCCACCGGGGCGCCGCCATCGCCGCCGCCATTGCTTAGTATCATGCCTTCGGGACGGATCAGCACTCGAACGATGGAGCCTTCCGCCGCCGTGGAATCTTCCAGCGCCATGGTGCCGAAGGAGGATTTTAGGCCACCCTGTTCGACCACGCCGTCAATCATGTTCATGGGTCCAAACAATCGCGCCACGTATTCATCCGCCGGCTTGTAGTAGATATCGGCCGGTCTGCCCGATTGCAGGATACGGCCCTGGTCTCCCAACACCTTGATGCGATCGGCCATGAACATAGCTTCCTCCGGGTCATGGGTGACCATCAGAGTGGCGACGTTGTTCTGTTTCAGTACCGATAAGGTCTGCTGGCGGACCCTGGCGCGCATATTGGTGTCGAGATCGGAGAACGGTTCATCCAGCAACACCAGGCGGGGTTCAGGCGCCAGGGCCCGGGCCAGAGCCACGCGTTGCTGCTGTCCGCCCGACAGCATATGGGGATATTTTTCGGCATGGGGCACCATGCCGACCTGATCAAGCATCACCAGGGCACGGGCACGGGCCGTCCGCCTGTCCCGGCGAAATAGCCCAAAGATTACGTTGTCCAGCACCGAAAGGTGAGGAAACAGGGCATAATCCTGGAACATATAGCCGATCCGCCGCTCCTCGGGCGGTAATTGCGCCGGCCCCTCGGCGATCACCACTTCATCAATGGTAACGCTGCCGGCCTGTAGCTGTTCAAGGCCGGCGGCGATACGCAGTAGTGTCGTCTTGCCGCAACCCGATGGCCCCAACAGGCAGACCAACTCGCCGGCCGGTACCGTCAGGGAGATATTGTTGAGTATCTTAGCGGCACCATAGGCATGGTGGATACCGACCATGTGAAGCCCCTGCATGATACTAAACTCCTTCTTCGTGGCCAGGTCTGGAACCTGGCCGGGACTTGGCGATGGAAAGGCTAAGCAGAATAACCGGCACCACGCCGGCACCAACGATCGAAAGTGCCGCCAGGGCCGCATCGCCCAGTTGCTCGTCCGAAGCATATTGATGCACGAAAGTCGCTAGAGTCTGAAAATTAAAAGGTTGCAGGATCACCGTCATGGGCAATTCCTTCATGCAATCAACGAACACCAGCATGACCGCCGTCAGCACACCGCCCTTGATCAGAGGGAGATGTACGTAACGCATGGTGGCGAAGGCGCCACGCCCCAGACTACGTGAGGCCCCATCCATGCTAGGCGTGACCTTGCCCAGGCTGGCCTCCACCGTACCAAGCGAGAGGGCAAGAAAACGCACAAGATAACCAAAGGTCACGGCGGCAATAGTGCCGGAAAATATCAAGCCGGTGGAAAAGCCAAAGTTTTCCCGTGCAATGGCATCGATACCATTATCCAGATTGCCTAATACGATCATCACCCCCACCGCCAGCACGGCG
Organism: Rhodospirillaceae bacterium; assembly: GCA_002731375.1. GTDB lineage: Bacteria > Pseudomonadota > Alphaproteobacteria. The sequence continues at coordinate 7,701 of PCBT01000110.1, forward strand.
CCGGGCACGGCATAACCCATGGCCGCGACCCGGCTGGCTAGCAACAAGATCTTGCCGCCCTTGATACGGGCGCTATAGGCCATGATGATCGCAACCAGCACGGCGATAGCACCGGCCAGCACTGACAACTTCATGCTGTTGAGGGCATGGCCGAGAATTTCGCCGCTCAGTTCCGGTTCATAATGCTTCTGTGCGTAGCTTAGCAGGACCAGGGTCGGCAGGACGAAACCCAGCAAGACCGGCGCGAGGCAGAGAAATGTAGCCGCGAGCCCCCGGCCACCAGAAAGCTGAAAGCCAGGCAGGGCCTGGAATTTAGAGGTGGTGTTGTGAAAGCGCTGTTTACGCCGGGCATAGCGCTCGGAAAACACCAAAAAGGCCACGAATAACAGCATCACCGAGGCCAGCTGCGCCGCACCCGAGACGTTGTTCATATTCATCCAGACGTCGAAAATACCCAAGGAAAAAGTATTCACGGCAAAGAAATCCACGGTGCCATAATCGTTCAAGGTTTCCATCAGGACCAGGGACAGGCCGATCACGATGCCGGGCCGGGCCAAGGGCAACGCCACGGTGAAGAAGCTGCGCCACGGGCCACGCCCCAGGGAGCGGGAGGCCTCAAACACGCCGACCGATTGCTCAAGGAATGAAGCACGCGCCAGCAGATAGACATATGGGTACAGCACCAGGGTCATCATCGCGATGGCACCACCGAGGGAGCGGATTTCGGGAAACCAATAATCCCGCTTGCTGCTCCAACCAAAGATCTCCCGCAGCATGGCCTGCATCGGGCCGGCAAACTCCAATATATCGGTATAGACATAGGCAATGATATAGGCTGGCATGGCCATGGGCAGCAGCATGCCCCATTCAAACAACCGCCGGCCAGGAAAGCGGCACATGGTGACCAGCCAGGCCGTGCCCACGCCAATGAGCAGGGTGCCCAGGCCTACCCCCAACATCAGGATCAGGGTGGTCGTGACATAGCCGCCCAGAACGGTAGAGACTAAATGCGGCCAGATATTCTCGGTCGGCGTCAGAGCCAGGTATACGACGGCAAAAATCGGAACCGTGGCCAGGGCGGCGATGAAAATGGTGCCCGCCGTCCAGCCATTCAGCCCCAGCCAGCCGCGCCGCCGTAGCCATGGTGCCTTCATTGTTGCCTGCTCGGATGTCATCGTCGCCGCCGCATTCTACTCTGCTATTCATCCACCGCTATTTGTCCGTATCATCATCCACGCCACGCACATAGCAGAAGGCTGGCCGATGTATTCCACCGGCCAGCCTCCGCTTCACGTATACTCTCCCCTTGGCGCAGCCTCGGGCCTTTCAAAAGCAGAGCAATTGACGCAATTACTTAAGCCGCAAGTGTAACTCCGACTGAATTGCAACCCGCTCTAGTTATTGAAGGCGACCTGGTCCACCAACTTGGTTGCCGTCGACCGTGCATTGGCGATCTTTGACAAAAAGGCCTCGTCGGCCTTGAATTCGCCCCAAGAGGCAACCATCGGGTGCAGGGCCACACCGGTCTTGACCGGGTATTCAAAGTTCGTTTCGGCATACATTTTTTGTGCCGCTTCGCCGCTTAGAAACTCGATCAACCTGATGGCGTTAGCCTTGTTCTTGGCAGCCTTGGTCACCGCGGCGCCCGAGACATTAACGTGGGCACCACGGCCTTGCTGATTGGGGAAGATAATGTTGACGGACTTGGCCCATTCCTTTTGCACCGGATCCTTCTTGTTGGTCGCCATCTTGCCCATGTAATAGGTATTGCCTACAGCCACATCGCATTCACCTTGGAAGACGGCCTTAACTTGCGCCCGGTCATTGCCCTGAGGCTTGCGCGCCAGATTTGCCTTAACGCCCTTGGCCCAGGCGGCGGCGCCCTCGGGACCCTTGGCGACGACGATCGAGGCCAGCAGGGAGACATTATAGACATGCTTGCCCGAACGAATGCAGACCCTGCCCTTCATCTTGGGATCGGCCAGATCCTCATAGGTGGTCACCTCGCCGGGCTTGACCCGGTCCTTGGAGGCGTAGATGACCCGGGCGCGCATGGTCAGACCAAACCAGTTACCGTTGGAATGGCGGTATTGCACGGGGATATTGGCCGCCAATTTCGCTGATCCCACAGGCTGCAACAGGCCGGCCTTGTCATGATTATGCAGGTTCCCAATATCGGAGACCAGGATCAGATCGGCCATGCTGTTCCGGCCTTCTGACTTGAGCCGCTCCAACATGCCCTTTTTAAGATAGACCATATTGACCTTGATGTCACTTTCCTTGGTGAAGGCATCCAGCAGCGGTTTCATCAGGAATGGCTGGCGCGAGGAATAAAGGTTCACTTCCTCCGCCGACGCCAGAGCGCCGCCCGACAGGGC
>PCBT01000111.1 GCA_002731375.1 Rhodospirillaceae bacterium
CCTTGAGCATGTCACTGAGCGATTTCAGCGGCCGCTTGTTGGCACCGGTGATGACCCGGCCGCGCCGCCCGTTGTCAAACAGCGCATCGACGGATTCCTGCAACATGCGCTTTTCGTTGCGCACGATGATGTCAGGCGCCAACAGTTCGATCAGGCGTTTGAGCCGGTTGTTGCGGTTGATGACCCGGCGGTAGAGATCGTTGAGATCCGAGGTCGCGAAACGTCCGCCGTCGAGCGGTACCAGCGGCCTCAGATCAGGCGGAATCACCGGAATGACGGTGAGGATCATCCACTCCGGCCGATTGCCCGAATGAATGAAGCTCTCGATCAGTTTGAGCCGTTTGACCAGCTTCTTGGGCTTGACCGTCGAGGTCGTCTCGGCCAGTTCGGTGCGCACCGCGTCGCGCTCGGCCTCGAGGTCGAGCTGCTCGAGGATGGCGCGCACCGCTTCGGCCCCGATGCCGGCGGTGAAGGCGTCCTCGCCGTACTCGTCCTGGGCCAGCATGTACTGTTCTTCGCCCAGGATCTGCCGCCCCTTGAGCGGCGTCAGGCCCGGCTCGATGACGATGAAGCTCTCGAAGTAGAGCACGCGTTCGAGATCCTTGAGCGTCATGTCGAGCAGCAGCCCGATGCGGCTGGGCAGCGATTTCAGGAACCAGATGTGGGCCACCGGCGAGGCCAGCTCGATGTGGCCCATGCGCTCGCGCCGCACGTTCGACAACGTCACCTCGACGCCGCACTTCTCGCAGGTGATGCCGCGATACTTCATGCGCTTGTACTTGCCGCAAAGGCATTCGTAGTCCTTGATGGGACCGAAGATGCGGGCGCAGAAGAGGCCGTCGCGTTCCGGTTTGAAGGTGCGGTAATTGATGGTCTCCGGCTTCTTGATCTCGCCGAACGACCACGACCGGATGCGTTCGGGGCTGGCGATGCCGATCTTGATCTGATCGAAGCTCTGGGCGGCGCTGACCTGGCCGAAGATCTTCATCAATTCATTCATCTTCGCGTTCTCCTTGCTACTCGCTCAGGGTCTCGAGGCACAGGGTCTCGGGGCCGGGCGTGTGAGCACTCAGAACTCGTGTTGGCCGAGTTCGACGTTGAGGCACAGTGCCTTGAGCTCCTTGACGAGCACGTTGAAGGATTCGGGAATGCCGGCTTCGAAGGTATCGTCGCCGCGCACGATGGATTCGTAAACCTTGGTACGGCCGGCGACGTCGTCGGACTTGACGGTAAGCATCTCGCGTAGCGTGTAGGCGGCGCCGTAAGCCTGCAATGCCCAGACCTCCATCTCGCCGAAGCGCTGGCCGCCGAACTGCGCCTTGCCGCCCAGCGGCTGCTGGGTGACCAGGCTGTAAGGGCCGATCGAGCGGGCGTGGATCTTGTCGTCGACCAGATGGTGCAATTTCAGCATGTAGATGTAGCCCACCGTGATCTTGCGGTCGAAGGTCTCGCCGGTGCGGCCGTCGATGAGCGTCACCTGGCCCGAAGCGTCGAGACCGGCCTGCTCCAGCATTTCGACGATCTGGGCCTCGTTGGCACCGTCGAATACCGGCGTCGCCACCGGGATGCCGGTGCTCAGATTGCCGCCCAACTCCACCACCTCGCGGTCGTCGAGATCGGCGATCAGACCGTCGAAGATCGGCTTGCCGTAGACTCCCTTGAGGGTTTTCTTGAGATCGGCAACCTTGCCGCCGGCCTGCACCTTGTCGAGCACCTCGCCGATCTGGCGGCCCAGGCCGGCACAGGCCCAGCCCAAATGGGTCTCGAGGATCTGGCCCACGTTCATGCGCGACGGCACGCCGAGCGGGTTGAGCACGATATCGACGCTGCCGCCCTCTTCCAGATGCGGCATGTCCTCGATGGGCACGATCTTCGAGATCACACCCTTGTTGCCATGGCGTCCGGCCATCTTGTCGCCGGGCTGCAGCTTGCGCTTCACGGCCACGAAGACCTTGACCATCTTCATCACGCCGGGCGGCAGTTCGTCACCGCCCTGCAGCTTCTCGACCTTGTTCTCGAAGCGCGCCATGAGATGCGCCCGGGCGTCCTGGAACTGCTTGTTGAGTTGCTCGATGTCGGCCATGGCGCGGGCGTCCTTGAGGCCGATCCGCCACCATTGGCCGTGGCTCATGTCGGCCAGCACGGCCTCGCTGATCTTGCCGCCGGTTTTTATGCCCTTGGGCGCGGATACGATCAAGCAGCCCATGAGCAGCGATTTCAGCCGATCGAAGGTGTTGCGCTCGAGGATCTCGAACTCGTCGTCGCGGTCCTTGGCCAGGCGTTCGATCTCGTCGCGCTCGATGGCCAGGGCACGCTCGTCCTTGTCGACGCCATAGCGTGAAAAGACGCGCACCTCGACCACCGTGCCGGCGACGCCGGGCGGCAGCTTGAGCGAGGTGTCGCGCACGTCCGAGGCCTTTTCGCCGAAGATGGCGCGCAACAGCTTCTCTTCCGGCGTCATCGGCGATTCGCCCTTGGGCGTGATCTTGCCGACCAAAATGTCACCGGGATGGACCTCGGCGCCGATGTAGACGATGCCGGCCTCGTCGAGGTTCTTCAGCGCCTCTTCGCCGACGTTGGGGATGTCGCGGGTGATCTCCTCCTGGCCCAGCTTGGTGTCGCGCGCCATGACCTCGAATTCGTCGATGTGGATCGAGGTGAAGACGTCGTCCCGCACGATGCGTTCCGAAATCAGGATGGAATCCTCGAAGTTGTAGCCGCCCCAAGGCATGAAGGCGACCAGCACGTTGCGCCCCAGCGCCAGCTCGCCGAGATCGGTCGAGGGACCGTCGCCGATGATGTCACCGGACCGCACCTCGTCGCCCACCTTGACCAGGGGGCGCTGGTTGATGCAGGTGTTCTGGTTCGAGCGCTGGAACTTCAGCAGGTTGTAGATGTCGACGCCGGAGCGCGAAAGATCGGTCTCCTCGGTGGCGCGGACGACGATGCGGTGGGCATCGACCTGTTCGACTATCCCTGAGCGCCGGGCCACGATGGTGACGCCGGAATCGCGGGCCACCACCTCTTCCATGCCGGTACCCACCAACGGCGCCTCGGGCTGCAGCAACGGTACCGCCTGGCGCTGCATGTTCGAGCCCATCAGCGCCCGGTTGGCGTCGTCGTTCTCGAGGAAGGGAATGAGCGCCGCCGCCACCGAAACCAGTTGCTTGGGCGAGACGTCGATGTATTCAACGTTCTCGGGCGGCGTGACGATGAAATCGCCGGCCTGGCGGCAGCTCACCAGATCGTCGGTCAGGCGGTCGCGGGCGTTGATCGTGGCGTTGGCCTGGGCGATGATGTACTTGCCTTCCTCCATGGCCGAGAGATAGGTCACCTCGGCCGTCAGCTTGCCACCGGCGACCTGGCGGTAGGGACTCTCGATGAAGCCGTACTTGTTGACGCGGGCGTAGGTAGCAAGACTGTTGATGAGCCCGATGTTGGGCCCCTCGGGCGTCTCGATGGGGCAGATGCGGCCATAGTGCGTGGGGTGGACGTCGCGCACCTCGAAGCCGGCGCGCTCGCGCGTCAGACCGCCCGGCCCCAGCGCCGAGAGCCGGCGCTTGTGAGTGATTTCCGAGAGCGGGTTGGTCTGGTCCATGAACTGGCTGAGCTGGGAGGAGCCGAAGAATTCACGCACCGCCGCCGCCGCCGGCTTGGCGTTGATCAGGTCGTGCGGCATGACGGTGTCGATTTCGACCGAACTCATACGCTCGCGGATGGCGCGCTCCATGCGCAAGAGCCCCACCCGGTACTGGTTTTCCATCAATTCGCCGACCGAGCGCACCCGACGGTTGCCCAGATGGTCGATGTCGTCGATGTCGCCGTGGCCGTCCTTGAGCTCGACCAGGGTCTTGATCACCGCCAGGATGTCCTCGCGCCTCAGCGTGCGCAGCGAATCATCGCCATCGAGCCCCAGGCGGGCGCTGATCTTGACCCTTCCCACGGCCGACAGGTCGTAACGTTCGTTGTCGAAAAAGAGGCTTTTGAAGAGCGCCTCCGCGGTCTCCAACGTCGGCGGCTCGCCTGGACGCATGACGCGGTAAATCTCGACCAGCGCCTTTTCGTAGGCGGTGTTCTTGTCGAGCGCCATGGTGTTGCGCATGTAGGGGCCGATGTTGACGTGGTCGATGTCGAGCGTGGGAATGACGGCGACACCGGCCTCTTCGAGGATGGCGATGTTGTCTTTGTCTTTCTCCTGCTGCAATTCCTCGCCGGCCTCGACATAGACCTCGCCGGTTTTCTCGTTGATGATGTCGACAGCGACGTAGCGGCCGAGCAGCTCCTCGGAGGAGACCAGTTGCTCCTTGACGCCCTTTTCCTTGAGCTTGCGGCCCAAGCGCGGCGTCATCTTGGTGCCGGCCTCGGCCACCACCTTGCCATCGGCGGCGTTGACCAGATCGTGGATCAGCTTGAGGCCGCGCAGCCGATCGAGATCGAAGGGCGTGCGCCAGCCGCTACGCTTCTTGTCCCACTTGAATCCGACGGTGCGATAGAAGTGCTCCAAAATCTCCTCGGCACTCATGCCCAAGGCGAACAGCAGCGTCGTCACCGGCAGCTTGCGGCGCCGGTCGATACGCACGTAGACGATGTCCTTGGCGTCGAACTCGAAGTCGAGCCAACTGCCGCGATAGGGGATGATGCGGGCGGCGAAGAGGAACTTGCCCGAGGAATGGGTCTTGCCCTTGTCGTGATCGAAGAAGACGCCGGGCGAGCGATGCATCTGGCTGACGATCACGCGCTCGGTGCCGTTGACCACGAAGGTGCCGCTGTCGGTCATCAACGGCATGTCGCCCATGTAGACGTCTTGTTCCTTGATATCGAGCACCGACTTGGAACCGGTGTCGGGATCGACCTCGAAAACGATCAGACGCAGCGTCACCTTGAGCGGCGCGGCAAAGGTCATGCCGCGCTGCCGGCACTCCTCGACGTCGTACTTGGGAGGCTCGAGCTCGTACTTGACGAATTCCAGCGAAGAGGATTCGGAAAAATCGGAAATCGGGAAGACCGACTTGAACACGGCCTGCAGGCCTGAATCCGGACGCTCGTCGGGACCCAAGCCCTTTTGCAAGAAGTGTTCGTATGAATTCTTCTGCACCTCGATCAGATTGGGCATCGTGGCGATCGTGGGAATCCGTCCGAAATCCTTGCGAACCCGCTTGCGGCCGGTAAAGGAAAGTGCCGTGTTCATGCTCTACCTCGTCATATCGCGACGTCCGTCGCATCACCTCTTAACGCAGTCACTTGGCGGCGAACGGCTTGGCCGCCGCGCCGCCCGCCGCCCTGACCCCGGCTATTTCAGCTCGACGCTGGCGCCGGCCCCCTCGAGCGTGGCCTTGACCTCTTCGGCCTCCTGCTTGTTGACGCCCTCCTTGACCGCGTTGGGCACGCCTTCGACGAGATCCTTGGCCTCCTTGAGACCGAGGCCGGTCATCGCCCGCACCTCTTTGATCACGTTGATTTTCTTTTCGCCGAAGGACGTCAGCACGACGTCGAAGCTGTCCTGCTCCTCGGCCGCTTCGGCCTCGCCGCCAGCGCCAGCCACGGCCACGGCCACCGGTGCGGCCGCCGAGACGCCCCACTTCTCTTCCAGCAGCGTCGCCAGCTCGGCCGCCTCCATGACCGTCAACTGCGACAGGTCCGCGGCAATTTTTTCGATATCAGCCATTTCTCTTCAACTCCTCGTTTGGTATCTCTGGATTGGGGATTCGCTGGCCACTTGGCCTACGCCGCCTCAGCCTTTTCTGCATGCGCGCGGATGACCCGGGCCAGTTGGCCGGCCGGGGCCTGCAGCACGCCCGCCACCTTGGTCGCCGGGGCCTGAATCAGGCCGACGATCTTGCCCCGCAACTCGTCCAGCGAGGGCAGCGAGGCCAGACCCTTGACGCCGTCGGCATCGAGCAGCGTCTGGCCCATGGCACCGCCGAGAACGATCAGCTTTTCGTTCCCCTTGGCAAAGTTCACGGCCACCTTGGCGGGAGCCACCACGTCGTCGGCGAAAGCGATCGCCGTGGGGCCCGTGAACATGTCCGTCAAGGGTGCATAGGGTGTGTCGGCGAGAGCCAAACGTGCGAGCCGGTTCTTGGTCACCCGGAAATTGGCACCGGCCTGGCGCATCTGGACGCGAAGATCGTTGATCTCCGCCACCGTCAGGCCGCTGTAATGGGTGACCACGACCGCCGCCGCGTCCTGGAAGGTCTGGTTCAATGACCTGACCACATCTTCCTTTTGCGTTCGGTCCACTCTTCGGTCTCCGATCTTGGGACGCCGGGGCACGTAGACCCAGATCGTCCCGGTTACGCCTTGGACCCGGCCGGTCGCGGCCGCATCCGCCACTCCCGTCCCAGAGGTACGAACCGGGCTGGCGGGCCCAAACGCGGGCCTCCGTTCCGGTCATCCCCTGTCTGTGCAGGCGCTTCGCGCCTTAGGCCGCCGGCTCGCCTTGGAGCCGTTGGCACCTGCAGTCTCGGACAGGTCGAAAAGGTCGGACAACTGCCGGCCTTTCCTACCGCCGCCCCATTGGGGGGCCGCGGAATTCAGTATCTCGAGCCCCACGGGGCCCGATACTCGCGCGCTACTCGTTCATGCTGGCGACGTCGATCCGAACGCCCGCCCCCATGGTCGAGCTCAGCGCCACACGCTTCATGAAGGTGCCTTTGGCACCGCTCGGTTTGGCCTTGCTGATGGCACCGACAAATGCCTTGACGTTCTCCAACAGCGCCTCTTCGCTGAAACTTGCCTTGCCCACCCCGGCATGCACGATGCCCGCTTTTTCGACGCGAAACTCCACCTGACCGCCCTTGGCCGCACGAACCGCCTCGGCGACGTCGGGGGTGACGGTGCCCAGCTTGGGGTTGGGCATGAGGCCGCGGGGCCCCAGGATCTTGCCCAGCTTGCCCACCACGGCCATCATGTCGGGCGTCGCCACGCAGCGGTCGAATTCGATCTCGCCGGCCTGCACCTTGGCCGCCAAATCGTCGGCGCCGACCAAGTCGGCACCGGCCTCGCGGGCCTCGTCGGCTTTTTGCTCCTTGGCGAAAACCGCCACCCGCACCGACTTGCCGGTGCCGTGGGGAAGCTGCACCATGCCGCGCACCATCTGATCGGCGTGACGCGGATCAACACCCAGGTTGACCGCCACCTCGATGGTCTCGTCGAACTTGGCCTGGGCTCGCTGCTTGACCATCTTGACGGCCTCCGCCAGCGGATAATCCGCCAGGCGGTCGATGTCCTCGCGAATCGTCCGGCCGCGTTTGCCTTTGCCTGCCATCAGTCTACTCCACCACTTCCAGGCCCATGGAGCGGGCCGAGCCGGCGATCATCTTGGCCGCCTGGTCGATGTCGTGGGCGTTGAGGTCGACCATTTTCTGTTCGGCGATCTCGCGCACCTGGGCCATGCTGACCTGGCCCACCACCTCGCGGCCGGGCTCGCTGGCCGCCTTGTCCAGGCCGGCGGCGCGCTTGAGGAAGAACGAGGCCGGCGGCGTCTTGGTCTCGTAGCTGAACGAGCGGTCGGCGTAGACCGTGATGATGGTGGGAATCGGCATGCCCTGCTCGAGACCCTGGGTCTCGGCATTGAAGGCCTTGCAGAATTCCATGATGTTGAGGCCACGCTGGCCCAGCGCCGGCCCGATGGGCGGCGACGGGTTGGCCTGGCCGGCCGGCACCTGCAGCTTGATGAAGCCGTCTATCTTCTTCGCCATCTCAACTCCTGTTCAGGGCCCAGGAAAATTCCCCGGCCTCAGGGCCGTGGTACGGCTATGGCCCGCCTCCCACGCAATCGGCCGCGGCGGCTGCCGCCGGCCACGCTCTTTACAACCTCGCGGTCAAACCTTCTCGACCTGCGAATACTCCAATTCCACCGGCGTCGCCCGGCCGAAGATCGAAACCGCCACCTTGAGCCGCGCCCGCTCCTCGTCGACATCCTCGACATAGCCGTTGAACGAGGTGAAGGGGCCGTCCGAGACCCGCACCTGTTCGCCGATCTCGAAGGTCACCGAAGGCTTGGGCCGCTCGATACCTTCCTGCACCTGGCGCAGGATACGATCGGCCTCGGCCTCGCTGATCGGCGTCGGCTTGCCGGCCGGGCCCAGGAAACCCGTCACCTTGGGGGTGTTCTTGACGAGATGGTAGCTTTCGTCCGTCATCTCCATCTTGGCCAACACATAGCCCGGGAAAAACTTGCGCTCGGCACTGACCTTCTGGCCCCGCCGCACTTCGACCACCTCCTCGACCGGCACCAGAACCTCTTCGAAAAGCTCCTCCATGCCATGGCTCACGGCCTGTTCGTTGATCGACTGCGCGACTTTGTGCTCGAAACCCGAATAAGCGTGCACGATGTACCAAAGACTGGCCATACTTCGCTAACCTCCCAGGCCGAGCACCAAGCGCACGCCCAACGACAGTACCTGGTCGACGATGAAAAAGAACGTTGCCGCCAGGATCACCATGACGAACACCATCGCCGTGGTGACGCCCGCCTCCTTGCGCGTCGGCCAGGTGACCTTGGCAGTTTCCTGCCGCACCTGCCGAATGAATTCACCTGGGGTCGTCTTGGCCATGGGCTGCCGATAAGTCCGTACTCATTCAAGATCTACGCCATCAGAATCCACGTCGTCAGGAACTGGCAGGAGTGGCAGGGATCGAACCCGCAACCCCCGGTTTTGGAGACCGGTGCTCTACCAATTGAGCTACACTCCTAGCGACGCCTCTCTCACTCGATAATGCTGGCGACGACGCCGGCACCCACGGTGCGGCCACCCTCGCGGATGGCGAAGCGCAGGCCCTCGTCCATGGCGATGGGCGAGATCAACTCGACCTCCATCGACACGTTGTCGCCCGGCATCACCATCTCGGTGCCTTCCGGCAGCGCCACCTGGCCCGTCACGTCGGTCGTGCGGAAGTAGAACTGCGGCCGGTAGTTGGTGAAGAACGGCGTGTGCCGGCCGCCCTCGTCCTTGGTAAGAATATAGGCCTCGGCCGAGAACTTGGTGTGCGGCGTGATCGAGCCGGGCTTGGCCAGAACCTGGCCGCGCTCGACCGCGTCGCGGTCGATGCCGCGCAGCAGGCAGCCGACGTTGTCGCCGGCTTCGCCCTGGTCGAGGAGCTTGCGGAACATCTCGACGCCGGTGCAGGTCGTCTTCGAGGTCTCCTTGATACCGACGATCTCGACCTCCTCGCCGACGTTGACCACGCCGCGCTCGATGCGGCCCGTCACCACCGTGCCCCGGCCCGAGATCGAAAAGACGTCCTCGATGGGCATCAGGAAGGGCTTGTCCTTGGGCCGATCGGGCTGCGGCACGTAGTTATCCACCGCCGCCATCAGTTCCAGCACCGACTGCTTGCCCGTGGCCTCGTCGCCGTCCTCCAGCGCCGCCAGGGCCGAGCCCTGGATCACCGGGATGTCGTCGCCGGGGAACTGGTAGCTCGACAACAGCTCGCGCACCTCGAGCTCGACCAGTTCCAGGATCTCCGGATCGTCGACCTGGTCGACCTTGTTCATGTAGACCACGATCGCCGGCACACCCACCTGGCGGGCCAGCAGGATGTGCTCGCGGGTCTGCGGCATCGGACCATCAGCCGCCGAAACCACCAGCACGGCGCCGTCCATCTGGGCCGCACCGGTGATCATGTTCTTGACGTAATCGGCGTGGCCCGGGCAGTCGACGTGGGCGTAGTGGCGGTTTTCGGTCTCGTATTCGACGTGCGCCGTGGCGATGGTGATGCCGCGCGCCTTTTCCTCCGGCGCCTTGTCGATCTGGTCAAAGGGCGTGAATTCGGCCCCACCCGATTCCGCCAGAATCTTGGTGATCGCCGCCGTCAGCGTCGTCTTGCCGTGATCGACGTGGCCGATGGTGCCGATGTTGCAGTGCGGTTTGGTCCGCTTGAACTTCGCCTTCGCCATGATCTCGCTCTCCGTAAGTCGAATTCCCTGGCCTTGAACCGCCGCCCCGAACCGCCGCCCCTAATCCAGGCTGGAGCGGGTGGCGGGAATCGAACCCGCGTATCCAGCTTGGAAGGCTGGGGCTCTACCATTGAGCTACACCCGCATGCGCCACACTCGCTCAGCCGGGTCTGCCTCGTCCCCCTTTTGTCCGCCTCCCCCGCCCTTGCACATGCTGGTGGAGGGAGTTGGATTCGAACCAACGTAGGCGTACGCCAACGGGTTTACAGCCCGTCCCCTTTAACCACTCGGGCACCCCTCCAGGCATGGGCGGAATGTCAGGTTTGATGGTTGGCCGCACTATGGGAATTCACTGCCCTATGTCAATGAAAAATTCCGACGCAATTTACCCACGCAAAAAGACAAACAAACCTGTCTGCCGCCGTCGCCCACAGGGATTATTGCGGGCCACCGGCGCAGGTTGCTTGTTTCACCTGCCTGGCAATATAAGACGAATGATGACCACGCGCAAGCACAGCACGCCGGCCCGTTCACGCCGGGCGCCCAGGCGCCAGCGCCAGACGCCGGCGCCCGACCAGGGCGATGCCCGCTGGCTCTATGGCGTTCACGCCGTGCTGGCGGCGCTGGCCAACCCCAACCGGCGTTGCCACCGTTTGCTGCTGGCGCCCGACACGGCGCGGCGGCTGGGCACCCGCCTGGCCGGCCTGACATCGCCCGACCGGCCCTTGGGCGCCTTGGGCGCCGGGGGCGCCGGGGGCGAGATCACCAGCCGAGCCGAGATCGCCCGTTTCCTGCCGGCCGGTGCCGTGCATCAGGGCCTGGCGCTGGAGACCGAGCCGCTGCCCGGCGCCGATCTCGAGACGGCCTGCCGCCCGACGCCCGAGGGCGCCAACCGGGTGGTGGTGCTGGACGGCGTCACCGATCCCCAGAACGTCGGCGCCATCATGCGCTCGGCCGCCGCCTTCGGCGTGCGCGCCATCGTGCTGACGCGGCGCCACGCGCCGCCGGTCACCGGTGCGCTCGCCAAGGCCGCCTCGGGCGCCCTGGAGAGCGTCGCCCTGGTGCGCGTCAACAACCTGGCCCGCAGCCTCGATGCCTTGGCCGATTTGGGCTATTGGCGGCTGGGCCTGGACGTCGGCGCGGCGACGGCGCTGGCGGACTTTGCCCCGAGTCCGGCCCTGGCACTGGTACTGGGCGCCGAGGACAGCGGCCTCAGACGCCTCACGGCCGGGCGTTGCGACGAGCTGGTAAGGTTGCCCATGGCGCCGGCAGTGCAAAGCCTCAACGTCAGCCACGCCGCCGCCATCGCGCTTTACGAACTTGCCCGCAAGCCGGCAGAGGATTAGTTTTCAGCCAGGCGCGCCGGATTAGCCTAGTGCCGGATTAGCTCAGTGGTAGAGCAGCTGATTTGTAATCAGCAGGTCGGCGGTTCGAATCCGCCATCCGGCTCCAGTCTTTTCAAGGGGTTAGCGGCAGTTTAGGTTTCCCTAAACTGC
>PCBT01000112.1 GCA_002731375.1 Rhodospirillaceae bacterium
CCTCATTCAGCCTTGTGATCACCTCGGCCATGTCCATCCATCAGCCGGATATTTCTTCGTCGATCAGCCGGTCCAGATACCAGCGTGCCTTTTCCAGATCGACCACCACGCCCTTCTCCTCGTAGCGGACGATGTACTTCACGACATTGCCCGCCGCGAAGCCGAGGCCGTTGGACTGGATAAATTCAAACGGCTCAATGGCGCGCGGCATAGTCAGTTTCTACTCTAATTGCAGCTTTACGACGACGAGTAATGTTTGGCCAAATAGGGGGTGGCGAAATCTGCCTCCCTTTTTCTATGCTTGAGGGCCAGCGCCGGATCGCCGTGGCCATCGCTTGTTATTCAACCACCCATGTGCCAGACTTGCGTTTATGGTTGATGGGCTTGCACAAACTCCGGCTTGCGCACCATTGCGGCTGGAACAGCGTGGCCGCGCCGGAGGGTTGACACTGATCGTCCTGCTCAATGCCCTGCTGAACATAGTCAGTTTGTCGTTCTATCGGTTCTGGGGCCGCACTAAGGTGCGCCGGTACATATGGCACAATACATACTTCATGGACGAGCCACTGGAGTACACCGGCACCGGCGGCGAACTGTTCAAAGGCTTTCTGGTCGTGTTCTTCCTGGTCATCGCGCCGATCTTCGTCGTCAATGGCGTTGCGCAATTCTATTTTGGTCCGGAAAGCATGGTGTTTATGGTGGTCAACGCTGCGACGTTCGTTGGCATCTTCTTTCTCATCGGCGTTGCCGTTTATCGGGCCCGTCGCTATCGTTTGAGCCGGACTGTGTGGCGCGGTATCCGCAGCGGTATGAATGGATCGTCGGTCCAATATGCCTGGCGCATGATGCTGCATCAATTCCTTAACGTCATCACACTGGGATGGTCATATCCATGGATGCGGTACAGGCTTTTCATCCGCGTGATGAACGAGACAGCATTAGGTGATAAAACCTTCTGCTGCGAGGTATCTTTAGCACCGCTCTATCGCACCTTCGCCCTGATCTGGACTTCCATGGCCATTGCATTATGCGTTATTGCCGGCTTGTCATGGCAGTTGGCTCCGGAAATCTTTAACAAAGGGTCGTGGCAAGAGGTTCAATTCGGATTTATGCCGGTGGCTTTGATTGTTGTCGTGTACCTTGGCGGCGCCATCGGCGCGGCATTCTACCGGCCCGTGAAATTAATCACTTCTCTAAGGGCACCTCGTTCCTTGGCTTGTCGTTCGAAACGAGGGTGACAGCGGCGGGGCTGATTGGACTAATGCTTTTGAACATCTTGACCCTGGCAATAACACTTGGGTTTGGCCAGCCGTATACCCAGCTGCGGGTGTTCCGTTTTATTTGCGATCGATTGCTAATTACCGGCGAATTAGATCCGGCATGGATTGAGCAGTCCGTCGCGCAGGTGCCTAGCATGGGTGAGGGCCTAGCGGACGCGTTTGACATCGGTGAAGTCTAGGCCGTGAGCGAGGGCCGGCAACGAGCGAAATCGAGGCAGGCCCGAGGTACCGAGGCATCTCCACTTTCCGCTGTACGGGCTTCCTAGGGCCTCGAATTTCCGGCCATCAGCCCGAAACCGGCGAACTCGGCCCAAATCGCCCTATCGGCAAAATTCAAACTAGCTTTCGTTATGGGCCAGCACTACCCGCTTGGTACCGGTGGTCAGGCTATCGTCTTCGTCTAAGATGATCGGCCTAACCCATTCGCACCCTGCCACTGGTGCGTCGATGGTGGCGCAGCCGACGGTCATCATAGCCATCTGAATAAAGCTCCCTAAAACGCAGAACAATCAAGACCACTTTGCAACACTAAACTGGCCATTGATCAGGATCAAATACAACGCCTGTACGCCGTGTAAGTCTATGGCCGGCTTGGGAGAGAATGGGAGAGTAGCCATGAATGATACAGTCAAAGCGGCGCCCGCAACACCAGACGACTATTATGAAAACGCCATGCAGATCGCATGGAATTTCAGCTACGATGTCTCCGATCAGAAACTTGAAGATCTCTACCGCCGAGCCAAAAAGAACCAATGGGATTCCGATGAGCAATTGGACTGGGAGCAAACGGTGGACCCATCCCGCCCCCTGGTGAATGAGGCGCAGAACACCTATTGCCGTACGCCGTTCTTCAAGAAATTATCTCAAAGCCAGCAGGATACCTTCAACGCACATTCCACGGCCCAGTTGCTATCGCAATTCCTGCATGGCGAACAGGGCGCGTTGATGACGGCGGCGGCCGTATCACATTCCGTCCCCGATGCCTCAGCCAAGCTCTATGCCGCGACCCAGACCATGGATGAAGCCCGCCATGTGGAGGTCTATGCCAAGTATGTGGACAAGATCGCCATCGTCTATCCCATGTCGCCAATGCTGAAAACCTTGATTGATGCGACCCTGCAGTCGGGCCGCTTCGAGAAAATCATGATCGGTATGAATATGGTTGTCGAGGGCCTCGCACTCGGCGCCTTCAACAATATGTACCGCCAAACCACCTGCCCGCTGTTGAAGCAAATCACCTTCAATGTGATGCGCGATGAGGCGCGCCATGTCTCCTTCGGGCATACTTATCTTAAGCCGCTAATCGCCAAGATGCATCAGGATGATGTTGAAGATCTGGCCCAGTTTGCCTTTGACGCCATTAACGTCATCGTGCAATCCCAACGTACCGGCGGTGGCCAGGGCACGGCGGCAAGCCGAACCGACCCGGGTTTCGTACAGGTTCTGAAAACCTGTGATATCGAGCCGGAGGATTTCTTTACCGGTCTGGAAGAAGCCGCCGAACTAGGCATCACCATGGACCTGCCGCCTGGGCAGGTACATTCATTGAAGCAGTTGATGATGCCGGCCATGGCGCGGGTTGGTCTGATTACCTCACGAACGGAAAAGCTGTTCGACGAAGTCGGTATCCAGGTGAACAAGGATGCCACCGTGCTCGATGCCATGGAAGACACGAAATCCGATCAAAACATTCTGAACGAGGCCGGCGCCAACTTCTGACGTCATCTTTTATCGGCAGCGCCTTGATCAACTAAACTAGATTGTCGGTAGCTTCCTCGGGCTTGTGCGTATATTCGTTGAGAGGATCGCCAAAATTGGTAATCAGAGGGTATCCAAAGGTGCCGCCCTGCCCCTTCCTGTCGTGCGCGATTTCATAGATAGCCGCTACTTTTTCGTAGCGTATTTCAGGCGTATCAATGCAACGATGATAGTTCTCGGACAATTCATCAATCGGGCTCTGTACCCCATCGGGATAATTCTCGGTCAACTTGTTGAACTCAGCCTCGGCCGCCTGGATCGCTTCAACCGGGATGCGTGCGGTCCTTGTCATCCAGCCCAGGGTCACCGCCGGACGCCCTTTCCTTCAAGGCATTACGAATAATATAAAATCGGACGCCCGGTACCTTGGCCGCCTTATCCTGCTTAGCCGCGTGGAACATGAACCACCTCTACATTCCGTTCGTTGATCTCGCGCCGGCATTTACCGGGGCAATTTCCTTTTGGTCGCGGCGCCAATCAGGTCAAAATACTTATCGGGATAAAAAAAATTTCGCGGCCGGTTGACCACCTTCAACAGCCGCTGGCCGAGATTGACGACCGAGAACGGCTTCGCCAGCATCTTGGTCGCCCCCATAGCGTGGGTCTCGCGGACCTTTTCGCAGTCCGCATAGCCGCTGACCATGACAAAGGATAGGAAGCGGTTGGGGCTTTCCTTATGCCGGCGCACCCAGCGCAGTAGCATCATCCCGTCGATGGGATGCATCTGCCAGTTGGAGAAAATAATACCGACATTCTGCATGCTGGCCTTCATAGGGTTGGACTGCACTAGCTGGAGAAATTTAATACCCTCACCGCCATCGTCCACGGTTTTCGCATTACCGACGCCAATCATCCGCAAGGATGCAGGCATCAAAGTACGCAAATATGGGCTGTCATCGATAACCAAACAGGAAAAGTCGGAAATCATAGTCCTACTATTGCGGCCCTCTACCTGGATTCAGACGCAAGACTGCCGGAAATTGGTTAACGGGCCGTTATCGATGAACTCTACGTCGTATCAGGTGAGGCTTTCTTTCCCCAGAGTTTTTCAGCCTGAACCGCGCTGTAATAGCCCCGTTGCACATCCCGCTCGATTAACTCGGGGCTCCGCAGGCTGGCGTTACCATAACCACCTCCGCCAGGTGTGGAGACATGGATGACATCACCCTCGCCAACCTCAATGTCCTGATCCTTGGACAGATGCAACGGAATATAGGTATCCCCGGCACGTTCGATACGGACTTCATTAACCGCGCCATCGGCACCGCCCAGCGCGCCTTGCGGGCCGTAACGGCCATGATCCATGACAAAGGATGCCCGTCCCCAGCCTTGGCGCAACTGTATGGCATAGCTAACGCCAAAACCGCCCCGCTGTTGCCCGGCCCCGCCTGAACCTTCGCGCAAGGCAAATTCCTGAAACAATATGGGATAACGCTGCTCCAGCACCTCGACTGGCTGCATGGTCGAAATACCAATGGTTGAACAACCATTGCTAAGGCCATCACCATGCAAACTACCGCCGTAGCCGCCGCCGGTGAACAGATACATCACATAGGGCTTGTCGTAGCGCTGGTCGATGCCGCCAAGCGCGAAATTGCCCGATGTACCGGCTGGCGCGGCGAACAAGCGGTCCGGCAGAGCAGTGACCAGGGCGGCAAAGACCGCCTCGGCGATACGCTGGCTGACCTCCGCCGCGCAGCCAGAAACCGGGCGTGGGTATTCCGCATAGAGGAAGGTGCCCGCCGGGTCGATGATATGAAGTGGCTCGAAGGTGCCGGCGTTGATGGGCACCTCGGGGAAAATATGCTTCATGGCCAGGTAAATAGCCGAGCGCGTGGTGGCTATGACCGAATTCATGGGCCCCTTGCAGGGTGGGCTGGATTTCGAGAGATCAAAATACAGATCGCCGTGCCGTTTTTCGATTTCGAGATCGATCTTCAGGGGTTCATCTACGACGCCGTCGGAATCCACCCATGCTACGCCATTATACTGACCGTCGGGTATATGGGCGATGCAGGCGCGCATCTGCTGTGCGGCGCGGCTGCGCATTTCATCAATGGCGGCCTCGACCACATCTCGGCCATAACGATCCAACAGGGCGGTCAGGCGCCGCTCGCCCACCCGCAGGGCGGCTGCTTGGGCCTTGATGTCACCAATGGTCTCGCTAGCGACGCGAATGTTCGAAAGCACAATGGCTTGAATTTCTTCATCCACCACGCCGCCTTTATAGAGCTTCACCGGGGGTAGGCGCAGACCTTCCTGTTCCACTTCCGTGGCAGTAGCGGAAAAGCCGCCCGGTACCGCACCGCCGGTATCACGCCAATGTCCCGTGTTGGAGAGCCAGCAAAAAATTTCGCCCTGATAATAGAACGGCATGGCCATGCGCACGTCCATCAGATGGGTGCCGCCCAAATAAGGATCATTGACGACATAGATATCGCCGGGTCTCAGCTCCTTGGCCTGGGCAATAACAGTGCGGGTGGAAAATTGCATGATGCCAACGAAGATCGGCAATCCCAGTTCTCCCTGGGCGATCAGGGCACCATCGTCACGATGATAGATCCCGTCTGAACGGTCCATGGCCTCGGCGATCACCGGGCTGAAAGCGGCGCGCTGGAATGCCAGGTCCATTTCATTGCAGACCTGGTTCAAGCCGTTTTGCAGCACCGCCAGGGTGACATGATCGATTTTAACGGGTTCAGACTGACACATGATGCTATTCCCGAAATGCCGCCGCGACGTGTATTACCAGGTTTCCGGCCTGATCGACCTCCACCTCATTGCTCGGTTCAATGATGATTGTCGTGTCCAGCTGTTCCAGCACCGCCGGGCCCATGAAGCACGCGCCGATGGGCAACGCATCACGGGAGATGATTGGGGTATCCTGCCAACCACCCGGAAACCAGACCTTGCGCTGGCCATGTTCCGCCGCCGCCAAATCTTCGGCCCGCAGACCGGGTTCCATCAGAGAGGCCAGGGCGACCTCCCGCCGCCGCCCAATGACCGCCGTGTGCAACGTGACCAGGACAGCGCCGATTTCGGGCAGGTGCAAGGCAAAACGATTGAAATAGGCCTCGTCGAATGCCGCTTGGATATCCGCACGTCCGATTTCCGAGCTTTCCAGGGGGATACGCAGCATATGACTTTGCCCTTGAAACTGCATCTCGGCGGCATGCACCAGAACCAGTTCCTCGACCTCGACGCCTTCGGCCTGAATAATGGCACGGCCCTGGGCGATTTGCTCGGCCATGATGCTATGCACCAAATCCATATCCACATCCGCTAAGGGCTGGTTCACCGTATTGACATAGTCGTGGCGCACATCGGCCACCGCGCAGCCAATGGCGTTGGTAATGCCCGGTTTGGCCGGGATCAGCACCTGGGGAATGGCTAGTTCCGCCGCCAGGGCCGTGGCGTGCAAGGGGCCGGCACCACCGAACGCAAACAGCGCGAAATCCCGTGGGTCGTGTCCCCTGGCCAGGCTGACCATGCGGATGGCACCAGCCATGCGGTCGTTGCCGATTTGTAATATCGCCGCCGCCGCGCCCTCGGCGTCCAGGTCCAGGGGCTCACCAATCACATCCAACAGACGCCGGCGCAATTGTTCCAACGAGACAGGATTGTCAACTGCCAGCAAGGCATCCGGGTTCAGGCGGCCCAGAACGAGATTGGCGTCGGTAATAGTCGGCTCCACCCCACCCCGGCCATAGCAAATGGGGCCGGGTTCGGCGCCCGAGGACCGGGGTCCGACCTGCAACATACCCGCATCGTTTATGAAGGCGATGGAGCCTCCTCCCGCCCCGATGCTGTGCACATCAACCATGGGCACATGGATCGGCATGCCGTATTCCAGCTGCAATTCCGACGATGTCGCCGGAATACCACCCTGGATCAGGCCCACGTCCGACGAGGTGCCGCCCATGTCATAACTGATGATATTTTCAAAGCCGCAGCGCCCGCCCGTATAGGCCGCGGCCATAACGCCCGAGGCTGGTCCGGACATCACCGTGTTAACCGCCTGCTCCGCCACCATCGCCGATGATATGGTGCCGCCGTTTCCCTGCATCACCAAAAGATCCCGGGCATAGCCGGCACCGGACAGCTCCTGGCGCAGGCGTTCGAGATAGCGCGCCAAGACGGGCTGGATCGCAGCATTGACGGCCGCCGCCACACCCCGCTCATACTCCCGGAATTCAGCAAGAATTGCGCTGCCACGTGTAATGTGGCTGTTGGGCCAAACTTCTGCTGCTATTTCCGCCGCCCGGACTTCATGACTGCTGTTGGCATAGGCGTGCAGGAAATGGATAACCAGGCTTTCACAGCCCATTTCAACCAGCTCCGCCGCCGCCCGGCGCACCGCGCCCTCATCCAAGGCCGTGACCACCTTGCCATCGGCATCCATGCGTTCGGGCACCTCGAGGCGATATTCGCGGGATATCAACGGTTCGAACGAGCCGATCAAGCCATAAGGATTAGGCCGTGTGCGCCGGCCCAGCTCCAGCACATCGCGAAAACCGGCCGTGGTGATCAAGCCGCAACGGGCGATCTTTTTCTCCAGCAAGGCATTGGTGGTGGTCGTGGTGCCGTGCAGCAGCAACGACAGTTCGGCGCAATCGGCACCCGCCTGGGCCATAGCGGCCATGACGCCGACGGCCTGATTGTTCGGCGTGGTGGGAACCTTGGCGATGGAAACCTCGCCCAGCGCTTCATCCAGCAGGATCAGGTCAGTAAAGGTGCCGCCAACGTCACAGCCGATAACCTTGCTCACAATCGATTTTCCCCATCTTTCAGATCCTGCAGCGTCTCGGCCGTGAGCGCTCCGACCGTGGCTGCCTGATCGCCAAGGCTCAACATCGCACCCGCGATGATGCCCTGGGAATGCAAGCCCCGGGCTCGGTCGAGCCCGGCCAGCAATGCCGCACGCCGCGCCCCTTCGGATAATTCCGGGACCGCGACCGTGACGGCCAAGGCACCGAGATCACTGTCGGGATCAAGGCTGTTGGCGGGCACCCGCTCGATACCCGGAATATCAATATCCACCCGATTGGCGATCATGGTCGCCGCCGCGTCCGCCTGAGCCGCCGTTGATGCCAATACGGTCACCGCATCCGCGATCCCCAGGGATTGACTGCGGCCCCGCCAGCCGGACGTAGCGATGCCGCGAATGGCCATGTCATGGTGCAGCCGCGTTTTACCGGACAGGCCCCAATGCTCCAAATCAGCAACCACGCCGGCCGCTAGGTATGCCCCTGGCGCAAGATGGAAAGCAATGTCGCCGCCATTGTTGACGTAGCCTTTTTCCAGGTCACGGCCATCCACCGCCGCCGCGAGGACCGCATCCGCGACGGCGCCCGCGACGGCGGCCATCGGTGTTATGAAGTCATCACGATGGGGCCAGACCGCTCGCGCCATGGCCCTGGCGACGGCGCCTTGAAACATCGGGTATGCCGCGCCCAGGGGCCGGCGTAGCATGGGCAATTCCCTGACCAATTCATCCAACAATCCGTCCGCGTATTGCCGCGCCTGTTCGTGGGCCCGCGCCACCTCCGCCGCCGCGCCGAACATTTCGACGATCAGCTCAATCGGGCCATGGCGCAGAAACAGCCGGCCATCAGCACCAAGGGCTGTCTCCATCACGCTCACGAATAATCGCCGGGCGACAACGGCCAGGGATTTTCCCCGCGCCAGGGCAGACTGCGCGCGACGCCCGAGGCCAAGACCTCGTCGACCGGCTGCACCATATCCATGTAGCCGCCCATGGCCTCATAGTCCGCCAGAAGTAAAGTGAATTCAATAGGCGCGACCAGCGCCGGCGTGGGCACATAGCCAAAGGAACCGAGGGGCATCCGCGTTACATCCACCATCAGGGTAATGCCGCCGCCCGGCCAGATATAAACCGGCGCGCCGCCGCAACTGACCCGCGTCAGGTTGGCCCGCACTGAGCGGGTCAAGCGCACCGGATTTTCCGTTACCCCTGCGCGCAGCGAACCGCCTGCCCCGGCCATGAACAATACGCTGCATAGAGCTGGTTCGCAGTTCTCGGCGATACGCTCGACCACCGCTCGCAAGGGGCCGGGCATCTCCGCCCACTTCGGCGCCAAATCCTCATCCAACACGAAATAGGCCGAATCCTCACCCGTTGTACTGACCATCAACAGGCGTAGACCCGGCCAGGCGTTCTTGGCCTCGATCCGGTCAATGATCGACAATGGATTGGAAACATCCGTGCCGCCCCAACCGTCACCATGCCCGGCGACCTGAAAATAACGTCCCGGCGTGGAACGGCGCCCCCGCACCCGCACGCCAGCCGTGGGCATATCGAGAAACTTGCCGGCTTGATGTTCACTCAAGACCCCGGTGATGTGATCGTCCACCACCACCACTTCATCGGCCAGGCCATGCCATTGCGGTGCGAACATGCCAATGGTCGCGGAACCGCAACCGACCCGCATGCGCGCCTCGTGCGCGCCATCAACAATTGGTGCCTGGCCGGCCTGAACAACAACCGCCGCGCCATCGTCCACGGTCAACTCCACGGCCCCACCCTGACATAGATCCAGCATCATCTGGCAAGTCACGGTGCCTTCTTTCTTGGTGCCGCCGGTCAAATGGCGTACGCCGCCCAAGGCCAGCATTTGGCTGCCGTATTCCGCCGTGCTGACATGGCCGACCTGTTCGCCCTGGCAGCGTACGGCCTTTTGTTCATCGCCAAGAAAACGATCTGTGTCGATTTTGACCTTCAGGCCACAGTAGCTAAAAATACCCTCAGAGACTACGGTGACCATGTTGACGCCGCCGGCCTTGGAAGAAACAATGAACGGTGCCGGCTTATAATCCGGATAGGTCGTGGTCGACCCAACGCCGGTAATGAAGCTCTCGGCGCCCGCCACCAGGGTTCCATCCCATTCCTCCGCCGACTGCAGGAACGGCACCATGGCGCCGTCGTGATCCAGGGTCCGTTGCGCCACCAACAAGGGATCAAGGCGCACCAGTTCACCCGCCTGATTGGCATAGCGGTCACATGCGCCCGCCCGGCCGTCGCGAATGCGGCAGAGCACCGGACAGGCATCGCAGCGCACCAGATCACTCATCCCATTACTCCTCCCTGTGCTCCGTCAGCTAGAATTGCTGCCCGTACCCGGTCGGGCGTCGCCGGTATCTGGTGTATTCTAACCCCTGCTGCCGATTTGATCGCGGCAAGAATTGCCGGCGCCGTCGGCACCAAACCTGGCTCGCCCACGCCCTTGGCGCCTTGCGGTCCGTTGGGGTCCGGATCTTCGATCAGGATGATTTCCATTTCCGGCATATCGCCCACGGTGGGGATCAGATAGTCGTGCAGATTCTCAGTCCGCCCAGGCAGATATTCCTCCATCAGGGCCAGGCCCAGGCCTTGCGCGATGCCACCCTGGATTTGTCCCTCGACCAGGGTCGGATTGATTGCCTTGCCCACATCATGGGCCCCAACCATACGAACGACTTTTGTCGTGCCCAATTCCGTATCGACCTTAACCACCGCCATCTGGGCGGCAAAGGCATAGGTGCCATAGGGTTCGCCTTGACCGTTTTCGTCCAGCGGGCTCGCCGGCGGATCAAAGGTCGCCTCGGCCTGCAATGCCACGCTTTCGTTACGGCCTTCCAAGGCCTCGATTTGCTGGCGCAAATCCAGTGCCGCCTGCTCGGTCGCCTTGCCCGTGACATAGGTCTGGCGCGAGGCGGATGTCTTGCCGGCATCCGGCGTCAGATCCGTATCGCCGGTGATTTGGTGAATCTCATCGACCGGCACACCCAGGGCATCGGCGCAGATCTGCCGCATGATGGTATAGCTGCCCTGCCCAACATCGACGGCGCCATTGTACAGCGTGATTTGACCATCGGCGGAACGGGTAACACGCACCGTTGAAGGATTGCTCATCCCCGTATTGCCGCAACCGTACCACATGCAACCCAAGCCAACGCCCAGTCGTACAACGGGATCGCCCGCGTTGTGGGCCGCGACCTGATCCTGGGCCCGGCGCCAATGAGGACGCAGTGCCTCGAGACATTGATCCAGACCGGCGCTGGCGTGCAGCAATTGTCCAGTCGCCGTCCTGTCACCAACCCGCAAGGCATTCCCGAGGCGGAATTCCAACGGATCCATCCCGACCTGGGCCGCCAGATCATCCATCAATGCCTCATGCGCCAGAGCGATCTGGGGCACGCCGAAGCCGCGAAAGGCACCGGCGGGCGGTCCATTGGTCAAAATAGCGCGGGCGTCGATCCTGGCATTGGGAAGATGATAGGGTCCGCTGCCATGCACCGGCACCCTACCCGCCACCGTTGGGCCCCAGGAAGCATAGGCGCCAGTATCGAAATCCGCCGTCATCTCCATGGCTTGTAGGCGCCCGTTCTGATCGCAGCCAAAGCGCGCCACGACATGGGCCGGATGGCGTTTGGTGGAAGCGGCCATGCTTTCAGGCCGGCTGTAGACGCAAGCAACGGGACGGTCCAGCGTCCAGGCGGCGACCGCGAGCATGGGCTGGACCGATTGATCCAGCTTGCCGCCGAAGCCACCGCCGCAAACCGTCGGCACGATGCGGATCTGATCCTGTTCCAGCCCCATGATCAAGGCGGCCTCGTCGCGATCCATGTAAGGCGTCTGGGTAGTGACATGAATTTCCAGCCGATCACCGCATCGTTGGGCGAAACCGGCTTCCGGCTCGATATAGGCATGCTCGATAAAGCCTGTGCGCCACTGTCCCGAGGCGGTATAGGCGCAATCCGCTAGCGCCGCGGCGCCGTCGCCTTTACGTAAGGTGGCATCGATCAACAGGTTGCCCGGACGGTCGCCGTGCAATTGCCGAGCGCCGTCGGCCAGGGCCGCCTCCAGTCCGGTCACGGGCGATAGAGGTTCATAAGTGACCGGCAGGTCGTCGTCACTAATCGCGACGATTGTTTCGCGTTCCCCAACCAGCGCCAGGACCGCCTCACCTCGATAGCGCACCTGGTCCCTGGCAAACACCGGCTGATCCTTTAAATCAGGATAGATGCCATAGCATTTGTTGCCCGGCACGTCGGCCCAGCCCAGTACCTTGATCAGGCCGGGATGTGCCTCATATAGAGGCGCCAGATCGCCAATGCTGAAGCTCGCCGCCGGATGGGGGGAGCGCACCGCGCGCAACCACAATGCATCGTCGGGCATGGCATCGGCGCCGAAGTTCGCCACACCAGTCAATTTGTCCAGGGCATCGGTGCGGGTAACGCAGGCGCCCACCGCCGGGCCGGCAACGACCTGGGCTGCGACAGGGTCCCGCCCGGCATCCTGTACCGCCTGGATAATGCTGTCATAGCCGGTGCAACGGCACAGAACGCCAGCCAGACCATCAAGAACCTGCTCCCGGCTGGGGTCGTGGTAGGTAGCGGCGATATCGGTGGCGGCGGCCAGCATTCCTGGCGTACAGGCGCCGCATTGTACCGCACCATGGCGCAGGAAGGCATCCTGCACCCGGTTCAGGAAACCGTCCGCCATCATGCCCTCGGCGCTGACCACCATGGCGCCATCGATCCGCGCGGTTGGCACCAGGCACGAACAAATCTGCCGGCCATCCAGGACCACCGTACAGGAGCCGCAGTCACCAGCTTCACAGCCGACCTTGACCCCAGTGTAGCCGAATTCATCGCGCAAGGTTTCCGACAGCCGGGCCATGGGCCGCAGCTCAGTCTCGTGCCGCTCACCATTGAGGAAGAAGCTCATGGCCACCTTGTCCGTACTCATGCGCTTAACGCCTCCAACAGACGCTGGACCAGGATCATTGCCGCGTCCAGACGATAGGCCGCCGTGCCCCGGTGATCATTCAACGGCGAAAGCCCAGCGAAATACTCAGGCTTGACCATGTCGGCCCAGGGCATCTGTCCCAGCAGCGCCGTTTCCAATTCAGGCAATCGCCGGGCGACCTCGGAACAGGCGCCAATCGATAGATTGGCTTGGATCACACGGCCCTGGTCATCCAGGCGAAGCAGGCCGGCGGCCATGACGATGGAGATCACCAGAGAGCTGCGCGCACCCAGTTTGATAAAGCCGGAGCGCGCTTGCTCCAGATGTTTGGGCACCAGGATTGCGGTCAGCATATCTCCGGACGCCAACGCGATGCGGCGGTTGCCCAGGATAAATTCCGGCAATGGCACCTGCCGGGCGCCGGCCCGGCCCTGCAGGACCACCTCCGCCTCCAGGCACAATAGCGGCGGCACACCATCGGCCGCCGGCGAGGCATTGCACAGATTGCCGGCGATGGTCGCGGTGTTCTGAATTTGCGGCCCACCGACTTGGCGCGCGGCGGCCTTTAGAGCATCGAAACAGACAGGCAAATCAGCGTCCATAAGGTCGCGCCACGTGGTCATGGCGCCAATGCGCCAGTAGTCACCGTCGGTTTCGATGCCGTGAAGGGCCTCGATCGCGCTCAGGTCCAGAATATCGTGATCCGGCAGCCGTCCAAGCTGAGTTGGATAGTAGTCCGTGGCGCCGGCAATGATGGTCAGCTCACGCTTAGACATAGACAGGGCCGCAAGGGCCTGGGACAGTTCCGTGGGGCGAAAATAACTAGCCATATCCAAAACCTACGCGAGGTACTAGGCGCCGTCCAGAACCCTTAACATAGCCGCGACCGTAATCAGTTTTTCCCGTGGCGCGCCCTCCCGGGCCTCTGCTTTTTCATGCGCATCCAGGGTCAGCCAATCATCAAAATCGACGATCCGGCCGCCGTTCTTGGTCACGAACGCCTCCAACGCTTCACGGCCCGGTTTGCTGCCTTCGGCAATATCCTCGAGTATCTGTTTCGCGGCTTCTTGGCCGTCGGGGCGGTTGGTGCCGATTACACCCGTGGGGCCGCGTTTGATCCAGCCTACGACGTAAAGGCCCTCGCCGGCCCGGCCATCATCAGAGATGGCGACGCCCCAGTCATCATTGAAGGGCAGGCCTTCCATGCCGCCAGAGCGATAGCCCACGGCCGGAAGCACCAAATTGGTCTCGATCTCAAAGAATTCACCGGTGCCGACCGCGCGGCCATCGACAACCTCGGTCCGTTCCATCCGGATACCTTCGACCTTGTCTCCACCCAGAATCTCACGGGGCGCAGCAAAGAACTGAAAATGCACCCGCTTGGGCAAGTCTTCCGCCGCACCGAGGGCAAACTCCCGCAAGGTGTCTAGGTTCTTGTTGCGCAGGCGTCGGTCCCGGTCGGACATTTCCATATCCTCGGGCACCGCAGCCGGGAGAATGGAGGCATCGATCCGCGGCACGCAATTCTCGAGATCGCCCATCTCGCGCAATTCCTTGTTGGTGTATTTGGCTTCCACCGGGCCGCGCCGGCCCAACATGTGGATGTCCGTAATCGCCGCGGCTTCTATCGCGTCCAGGGCATCGTTGGTAATGTCCGTGTGCGAGAGTTCCGCCCGCGTCTTGACCAACAGACGGGCAATATCGATGGCCACATTGCCATTGCCGATAACACAAACGTTTGCCGTATCCAGATCAGGTGCCAAATCAACAAAATCCGGGTGGCCGTTGTACCAGCCAACGAAAGCGGCGGAACCAATCACGCCATCCTTATCCTCGCCGGGAATGCCTAGTTTGTTATCTTCCGGCGAGCCGATGGCGATGACCACGGCGTCGTACATGGCACGCAGCTCATCCAGACTAATGTCATGGCCCACATCGACATTGCCGTAGAAATTAACCTCGCCACGCGCGGCGGTCTTATCGAAATTGCGCGAGACATTCTTGGTGGTCTGATGATCCGGAGCCACACCATAGCGGATCAGGCCATGGGGCGCCGGCAGACGCTCAATGATATCAATCCGGCAGTCGGTATCCGACTTGGCCAGAGCCTCGGCAGTATAGAACCCGCTTGGGCCCGAGCCCACGATAGCCACATGAATAGGCATGAACGGCCTAACCTCTTATTATATTTGAACTATTATCCCGAAGCTAAAAAACGACTTACGCCACCAATGTCGTCGAGCCCAGACTTAACCCCCCACCATCCAGGTCGCCCCACTACGGAGAAGCGCATTGATATCGGCCCTACTTCCAGCCGCGCGGGCCGCGTCAACTTGTTGATAAACCGCGCTATCATAGGCCTCCGCATTTTCACAATACAACACACCAATGGCGACTGGGAAATCCGGATTGCGCATGGCACCCAACAGACCCGCCAGGACCCGGTTGGTTTCGTCATGACAGAGCAAATCAGCCTCGGTGATGCCGTCAACGCCAAGCTGCACCACTTCCAACTCAATAGCGCCGGGCTTCATCCGAATGCCTTTATCGTTGTCCTTGCCAAAAATCATCGGCTGGCCATTTTCCAAAACCAGCTCGCCATCAGCGGCGGTGGTCTTTTCCGCGAATGAACCGAAAGCGCCGTCATTGTACACGATGCAATTGGTATAAATCTCCACGAACGAGGCGCCCTGATGGGCGTGCGCCCGCTGCAGGATGCCGGGCATGTGCCTTTGCTGTGTATCAACGGCGCGGGCCACGAACGAGGCATTGGCGCCCAAGGCGAGCAACACCGGCGATAGCGGCCGGTCCAACGAGCCCATGGGTGTCGATGGCGAGCGCGTGCCCTGCTTCGAGGTTGGTGAATACTGCCCCTTGGTCAGGCCATAGATTTCGTTGTTGAACAGCATGATCTGCATGTTCACATTGCGCCGCAAGGCGTGCAGCATGTGATTGCCGCCAATGGACAAACCGTCGCCGTCGCCGGTTACCAGCCAGACATCCATCTCTGGATTGGCCAGCTTGACGCCGGTGGCAAAGGCGGGCGCCCGGCCATGGATGGTGTGGAAACCATAGGTCGACATGTAATAGGGAAAGCGCGAGGAACAGCCGATACCCGAGATGAAGACAACGTTCTCCGGCGGCGTACCAATATCGGCCAGGGCTTTTTGCACGCCCTTCAGAATGGCGTAGTCGCCACAACCGGGACACCATCGGACTTCCTGATCGGAGGCGAAATCCTTCGCCTTTAACGCGGTCGGCTTTGCTGGCGCGTTCATTTCGCTTCTCCCGGCGTTCCATCAAGGTGGCTTTTGATCGCGCCCTCGATCTCGGTGATTTTAAACGGCTGGCCATTGACCTTGTTCATGGCTTCCGCAGGCACCAGATACTCGGCGCGCAAAACCGTGACTAACTGGCCGTTGTTCATCTCCGGTACCAGGACACGGTCGTAGCCGGCCAAGAGATCACCAAGGTTGCTTGGCAGGGGCCAGATGTGATGCAGATGAACATGGCTGACATCATAGCCCAGATCGCGCATGTTACCGACTGCGCGGCTGATCGGACCATAGGAGGAGCCCCAACCGACCACGGCCAACTTGCCGGTTTCATAGCCCTGTTCCACGCCCTGCAAGGGAATATCCCTGGCAATACCGCTAATTTTGGCGGCGCGCAGATCGGTCATGCGTTGATGGTTTTCCGCATCGTAGGAGATATTGCCCGAGCCATCCTCGCGCTCAATACCGCCGATGCGGTGTTGTAGACCCGGCGTACCAGGCGGGGCCCAGGGCCGCGCCAGGGTTTCGTCATCGCGGGAGAACGGCAGGAAGCCTTCATCACCAGCCAGATCGGGGGTCGCGAATTTCACCGGGAACGGTTCGTAGTCATCGAAATCAGGGATTAGCCACGGCTCGGACGCATTGCCCATGTAGCCATCACTCAACAATATCACCGGCGTCATGTACTTGGTGGCTAGGCGGACCGCCTCGATACCCATGTCGAAACAATTGGCCGGAGAGCTTGCCGCCAAGACCACCAGGGGCGCATCAGCGTTGCGGCCGTAAACAGCCTGGTACAAGTCCGATTGCTCCGTCTTCGTCGGCAAGCCGGTGGACGGCCCCGCCCGCTGCACATTGACCACGATCAGCGGCAGTTCCGCCCCAATCGCCAGGCTAATCGCCTCGGTCTTCAAGGCCACGCCCGGACCCGATGACGTGGTGACGCCCAAGGAACCGGCAAAAGATGAGCCAATAGCCGCGCAGACGGCGGCAATTTCATCCTCAGCCTGAAAGGTGACCACATCAAATTGTTTCATGCCCGCCAGAATATGCAGCAGGGTTGAGGCCGGTGTTATGGGGTAGGAGGCCAGAACCAAACGCAGATCCGCCAGTTTGGTGCCCGCCGCCAGGCCCCAGGCCAAAGCTTCGGCGCCGGTTACGGCACGGTACAGTCCCGGCGCGATATCCGCCTGCCGCACCGTAAAGCCGCGCATGTCGCCGGGCAACTCGGCGGTTTCGCCAAAAATATGTCCTGCAGTCAGGGCCGCGATATTCGCTTCGGCAATATTGGGCAGCTTGGCAAATTTACCGCGCAGATAGTTTATCGTCGGCTCCCGGTCACGGTCGTACAGCCAATAGATCAGACCCAGGGTCCACATATTCTTGGAGCGCAGGGCTTCCTTATTGGAAACGCCGTGTTCCTTGACCGCTTCCGTTGTCAGCTTGGAAATATCCATGGTCAGAACCTGGAAACCATCCAGGCTGCTATCTGCCAAGGGATCGGCGTCAAAGCCGGCCTTTTTCAGGTTCCGCGCCGTGAAGGTACCGGTATCGATGATCACGGTACCGCCAGTTTTCACTTCGCCCAAATTGACCTTCAAGGCGGCGGGATTCATGGCCACCAGGACATCCGGAATGTCGCCGGCGGTGGCTATCTTGCGGGCGCCAAAATTAATCTGGAAGGCGGACACCCCGAAGGTGGTACCGATGGGTGCTCTGATCTCCGCCGGAAAATCCGGGAAGGTCGCCAGGTCGTTTCCGGCCACGGCGGTCGCCAAGGTGAACTGGCTGCCGGTTAACTGCATACCGTCGCCGCTATCGCCGGCAAACCGTACGACGACCGATTCCACTTCTTCGCGTGGGGTGCCGGTCGGCTCAAGCTGAATTGCTGTGCTCGTTACCATGTCTCAAACGCTAAATTGCATGATTGGGTGAATTTCCGCGTGTCTTTTGCCGCCCATGCCAATCGCCAGCGGCGAAATCCGCCATGGGTTGCTACCATTTCTTAGATCACAAATCCTAAATCATCGATACGGTTGACACCACTTGATGCTTGGACATTGGTGTCTATTGCGTCAGGCAATGTAACCAGTTCATTCTCCCATGCCAATAACCGGATATGGCGAAAAAAACAAATTTTTGTGAGTGTCCAAAACCCACTCATTTGCAATGGCTATTTGGAAGAGATTTTAGACGGTGCCGCCGCCGGTTTCCGTCGTGTATGTAATAGGAAAATTGCCAAATTGATTTTTAGCGCCAAGCCTAAGTTTAACGATTGGGTTATCGGAATTAACGTCCACCTCACCGACACGGTAGGCGCCAGCCTTGAAAATAACCTGTCGAAGTCCCCTGCGGATCAACAGCGGGCAGCAATAAAACTGGTCTAGAATCGCGCCCCAGAATCAGCGCCAAATCCAGGTTACGGCTGCCCATGACATGATTGGAGTATCCCTCCGATGACCATTCTTCAATCAACTTACCACCGTGCAGCTAATAGATTTTAGGCCGCCGCCAATATGGGGCATCGCCACCACAGCGACCTCCGGCTGGCTATCCTGATCGAAGTCGGCGGCCTCCGCCGGGTTCAGCCATCGGCGCGCCAAGCCCATCGGCTCCGTCTCCGCGACCAGAACAATACGGTCCCCAACGTGCCAAAATACCGCCAATGCCGCACTGCGATCAAGTTAGGATTTGACCACCAGAATTTCATCACCGCCATCACTATCCAAGTCCGCCAAGCGGGCTTTTCGGTCTTCGAACACGGAATCGCCAGGCAACTGAAAATTCAACTCCCGCCCATCCCGCATCTTGAGCCGCAGGCCCGTCGCCTCGATGGCGTCGCCCAACACACCATGGCGATAAATTCGGCTCGGCCCGGTCAACCAGACCGCGGCGATGTCACGATGCCCAACCGTCATGATGCCATCGGACGAATTTTCGCCCCGCGCCGCGTCGTTTGCCAGCAGGCTTATCGCCACCAGAAGGCCAAGTAGTGGAAGACCGGGCAGTCTCGGCGCGGCACACATTCGTTAAACCTCGATGATCGCCACGGCGCGGGTCCAGCCGGCAGAGCCTCCCCTGATTTTCATAGGGAAACAGGCAACGGTGAAACCCGTGGCCGGCAGGCGTTCAAGATTGTGCAGCTTTTCAATATGGCAATAGCCTATATTGCGCCCGGCCCGGTGCCCCTCCCATATAATCGCGGCCTTCTTGCTCTCCCTGTAGCGTTGCGCGGTAAAGCTGAACGGAGCATCCCAGGACCAGGCATCGGTACCGGTCACGCGGACGCCGCGCTCCAGCAGATACATGGTCGCCTCAAGCCCCATGCCACAGCCCGAATCGACATAATTATCACTGCCAAATGCCGTCCCCGCGGCCGTATTGACCACAACGATTTCCAAGGGCGAAAGGGTATGGCCTATCCGCTTTAATTCCGCCTCCACATCATCCGCCGTCGCCACATAGCCGTCGCCAAAGTGACGGAAATCCAGCTTTACCCCAGGCTGAAAACACCACTCCAGTGGCACTTCATCAATGGTAATGGCGCGCTCGCCCCGGTTCATCGTGGAGGCAAAATGATAGGGCGCATCAAGATGGGTGCCATTATGGGTGGACAGCGCGATGCGTTCAACGGCCCAGCCTTCGCCATCGGGTAAATCGTCCTTTTCCAGGCCAGGAAAAAAGGCCGTCATGCCCGGGACCGAGGCCTGATGACCAATGTATTCAATCTTCGGCTGAAACCCGGGTGGGTCCGAAATCACGTCATTTTCAAGAAATATGGATATATCGATTATTTGCCTAGCCATCACAAATTCCCATTCCGCAAAGGAAAACACGCGCCTATCCGGGCGTCATGGTACCTCGAACTACGTTTCGTGACATATTTATCGCAATCTGCGTTGAAAACGCCACAAAAGCACTCAATATCTTTGCCTTGTTCCCTTCCCCATGTAAATTCCCATCGGTTATCGTAAAATATCTGCTACGATATATTATCATGGAAGTTCTGTAGTCGAAAGGACATCGATATCTTAGACCCTCGAAATCTACAGCTCTTCTAAAATTCGAAGTATTCCGGGACTAAAAGAAATGCCAACAGGAACAGTTAAATGGTTCAACCCAACTAAAGGGTATGGATTTATCGAGCCGAGCGACGGCTCCAAGGACGCGTTTGTGCACATTTCCGCCGTCGAGCAGGCTGGCCTATCCACTTTGAACGAAGGTCAGAAAGTCGAGTACGAACTTACGGCAGGCCGTAATGGCAAGACCGCTGCGGATAATATCGTCGTTGTCGACTAATTTTCGGCTGACCGAAAATTGACATCTTCAATGACACGACCAGCGATTTCTTGCTCGATGTAAGCTAAAGACCGAGTATCTGCAAGATGCCCCCGTGGGATCTAATCCTGCGCGATAGCTGAGCAGTCCGGATGTTGACCAAGTCAGGATCCTTGGAGCGTCGAATGAGGTACCTGCGATAAAGTTTCGCAACAGTGCCAGGCCATGATGGGTCAGGCGTGGCCGCATGGGCGACGGCGGACTGCGGCCAAGATAGGCTACGGCGACACGGGCAATGTCCACGGCATATGTCATGGGCTAAGTTGGTTGTGCCTTTTTTGTAGTCGTCTGTTAAGAAGCGGCTCTGAGTGCAGATAGTGTTATTATTGCGTGCGATATTGCGGCGACGATTTCGGCCAACAAGGCCTTTAGCCACTTGA
>PCBT01000113.1 GCA_002731375.1 Rhodospirillaceae bacterium
AGCTTGTCGAGATGCGGCGTCTTGAGCACCGGATTCCCGTGACACGACAAATCGCCGTAGCCCTGGTCATCGGTGATGACCAAAACCACATTCGGCCGCCTGGCGGCTCCTGCTGTAACCACGCAGACTAAAACAGTAATCCAAGCCAACAGTATTTTTTTCATAAAAACCTCGACCGGAGCAAACGGCGAAACTGCCGAAGCGTCAACCATTAACATTGTGGTCTTATTGTGTTGAAACGAGTGACGCGAAACTCATATTCTTCGCCAACGATTTGGCGAATGTTTTTTGATTGTAAGATGGTAAGGATCCTTCGTGGCTTTGGCGACTTGGCGGGACTAGCCGTTGGCCTTTGCGTCGCTTGGCCAAATGCGGAGGCGGGCGATCCCTCCAAAGCCACCTCCATCGACTGGGCCAAGGCTCGCGAATGGTGGGCATTTCAACCGCCCGTAAAACCCAAACTCCCCACCGTCTCTAACAGCGCTTGGCCCAGCCAACAGCTTGATTACTTCGTCCTGGCCAAGATTGAGGCGAAGCAACTCACCCTCTCCCCGCAAGCCTCGAAACGAGTCCTCGTACGGCGTCTGTTTTTCGATCTGACCGGGTTGCCTCCCACTCCAGACGAGATGGCAGATTTCCTCGCCGACGAAACCGACGATGCCTACGAACGGTTGGTTGAAAAGCTCATGCAGCGCCGGGCCTTCGGCGAACGCCTGGCCAGCATGTGGCTCAACAACGTCCGCTATGCTGAGGATCAGGCACATCAGGTCGGTGGCAACACTGCGTTTTTTTACCCGAACGCGTTTCGTTATCGCGAGTGGGTTATTGATGCATTTAATGGCGATATCCCATACGACGATTTTATCCGCAAACAACTTGCAGCGGATTTTCTGCAAGGTACATCTGCCAGGGATCTGCCCGCGCTAGGATTTATCGGGCTCGGCCATAAATATTACGACCGCAATCGGCTCGCGGTGAAAGCTGAGGAGTGGGCCGAACAAGTTGACACATTGACGCGGTCGCTGCTTGGACTCACCGTTGCCTGCGCGCGGTGTCACGACCACAAATACGATCCGTTCACACAGAAGGATTACTACGCTTTAGCCGGCGTCTTCGCGAGCACAGATCTCGTCGATCGAATGGCCGACGGCAGCGAAATCAAAAAGAATGCCGAGGCAGCAAAAAAACGCATCAACACCATCCACATGGTGAGAGATGTTAAGCCGAAAGATCTACATGTATTCCTTCGGGGGAACACCGATGTCAAAGGCGACCTAGTACCCCGCCGTTTCATCCGCGTGCTTTCGAAAAACGAACCCAAGCCGTTCATTCAAGGCAGCGGTCGACTCGAACTTGCAGAGTCGGTTGTCTCACCAAACAACCCACTCACAGCCCGTGTCATCGTCAACCGCGCATGGGCGATGTTCTTCGGTCGCGGCCTCGTCATCACGCCGAGTAACTTCGGCCAATTGGGCGCCGCCCCCAGCCACCCAGCACTGCTCGACAACCTTGCTGTACGATTCATGGAAAATGGCTGGTCGATGAAACAGTTAATCCGTGAGATGGTTCTCTCGTCCACCTACCGCCAACGCTCCCGCGAGTCGCACACCAACAAGGCGATAGACCCTATGAACATAAATCTCTGGCGGATGAACCGGCGTCGGCTCAGCATTGAGCAGTGGCGCGATTCGATTTTGTCCGCGGGCGGTAGCCTCGATCGCACAGGCGGCAAGTCTCTTGAACTGACTGACAAAAAGAATGTCCGACGAACCATCTACGGCCATATCAGCCGCAAGAAACTGAATGACATGCTGATGCAATTCGATTACCCGGACCCGAACGTCCATGCGGCCAAGCGCTCTGCCACGACGACGGCTGTTCAAAAACTATTCGTGATGAACAACCGTTTCATGGTGGAACAGGCCAAGCGCTTGGCCAATCGCGTCGCGGGCGATAGTGCTTCCGCCTCGGCCTTGCAGATCCAAAAAATATACAGCCTCCTGTACAACCGCGAGCCAAGCGCCACTGAACTGAACTTGGCGCTTGATTTTCTCCGACTGCCCTGCGAAAGCCAACTCACCCGCTGGGAGCAGTATTCGCACGCACTACTGGCCGCGAACGAAATGAGTTACATCGATTAAATGACCGGCCCGTATTCAACCGAAATCAATCGGCGCGAGATGCTTCGCCGCTGCACGGCCGGCTTTGGCACCATTGGCTTGGCGGGAATGCTTGGTCGGGAACAGGCTCGCGCGTTCACCGTGCCCGGACCGCACTTCACGCCCAAGGCCAAGCGGGTGATTTTCCTGTTCATGAACGGCGGCCCGTCTCACATCGACACTTTCGACCCCAAGCCAGCACTCAAAAAATACGAGAACAAGCAGCCTACTGGAAGAATATACAAAAACCCAAACTCTTCCGGCTTCATGCCATCGCCGTTTGCGTTCAAACGCCACGGGCAGAGCGGGGTCGAAGTCAGCGAGTCACTTCCTTATATCAGCCAAGTCATCGACGAGTGCTGCGTGATTCGCTCAATGCACACCGATGTCCCCAACCACGAACCGGCCCTCCTGCAGATGCATACCGGTAACGTGCAGCCGATCCGACCCTCGATTGGTTCCTGGTTGCAATACGGCCTGGGGTCGCTGAATGACAACCTGCCCGGCTACGTCGTGCTTCGGCCCACGAACAAAATCGTCGTCGGCCCAGCACTTTGGAGCAACAGCTTTCTCCCGGCACAACACCAGGCCGTCAGCGTCATCACGGCCAATATGAAGGTCGACAAACTGGTGCCCAACGTCCGCAATACCAGTCTCATTCATCGCGAGCAACGACAACAACTCAACCTGATCAACCGCCTGAACCAACTGCACTTGACCAAGCGGAACAATGACCTTGAGTTGAATGCGCAAATCAAGGCGATGGAAACCGCCTACAGCATGCAGTTTGAGGCAATGCACACATTCGACATCGAAAAGGAAAGCGCGACCACCCGCGAAAAATATGGACGCACTCCATTCGCCAACTCCTGCCTGCTGGCACGTAGGCTGATCGAGAGCGGTGTCCGCTACGTGGGCGTGTACTATGTCAACAACGGCAACCAACCTTGGGATACGCACAAAAATCACAACGAGAACCACACAAAGCTTTGCCGAGACAGCGACCAGGCCACGGCGGCACTTATATCCGACCTCAAGGAACGTGGCCTTCTAGAGGACACTCTCGTTATTTGGGGAGGCGAATTTGGCCGCACGCCCTATGCTCAACAGAAGAATAAAAAAGAAGTCGGGCGCGACCACCACAACACGGCGTTCTCCATGATGCTTGCCGGAGGCGGGGTTAAAGGTGGTATCACCTACGGCACAAGCGATGAACTAGGCATGCACGCGCAGGAAGACCGCATGCACGTACACGACCTGCATGCTACGATCCTGCACCTGATGGGCATCGACCACAAAAAGCTTACATTCCACTGGAGTGGTCGAGACTTCCGCTTGACAGATATTCATGGTAACGTCGCCCAAGACATTATCGTCTGATTTTAAATTGAAAAACAGAACACATGGCTTCACTCTAATTGAATTATTGGTGGTCATCGCCATCATCGCCATCCTTGCCTCCTTGCTGCTGCCGGCCTTGGCCAAGTCCAAAAGCAAGGCGCGGCAAACCGTATGCATGAGCAACCAAAAACAACTTGGCCTCTCCACTGCCATGTATGCGGAAGATTTTGATGACAAGTTCCCTATCTCCATAACACCACATACCGTACAGAACCATGCGAACTGGCTTGTCAGTATGCATAATGCGGGATACCTCAGCACCATGGATCTATTCACCGATCCCGCGGATGTCGAAGGCCCATATAACGTTTTAACACTCAGAAAACGCAAAATCCTTCTTGATAAAAAAAGCCGCGACATTGTTTTCTCTTATGGAGCCAACGAGCAAATGATTGGCCCGTCCGATCAACGGTATAAGAGAATCAGTCAAGTTCCCGAGCCGGATAAAATTTTCTTTTTTGGATGTGCCACCTACATGGTCGTTCCGCATTGGGATCATGAGCGAGTCTATAACGCGAGCGGCCCGCACCAGCCAAGTTCATCCGCAAATCCACCCAACGAACTATACGCCCGCCATAACTCAGGAAAAAGCAACCGAGCCAAGGAGCAAAGTAAGGGTGGAAGCAACATCACCTATACCGATCTTCACTACGAATACAGAAACCAATACTTCATCGACAATAAACTGTGGTGGTACAAGAACAACAAGCCGCTCTAGCCTAATCGAGCGTAACCGTTTGACTTTTTCAGTGCCAGAGCCCAGCCTTGGTTCTTTCCACGATTTTCAATTTATGAACAGACAACACGTTTCCAGACGACAATTCATCAACACCACTCTAGTGACAACTGCAGCTGCAGGTGCAACTTGGTTTGATGTCCCTGAAATCCTTGCCGCCAAGGGCAAAAAGGCCGCCCTGAAAAAATATGGCGGCTTCCCTATGGGCATCCAGAGCTACTCCCTGCGTGGCTTCGGCGTGGACGGCGCAATGGAGCAAACCAACAAGCTTGGACTGCACTTCATCGAGTTTTTTGGCGCCCATTTCCCGATCACAAAGGACAAGATCAAGATCGGGGAAATGAATGAGAAACTGGCCAAGTACGACATGACCATCAGCGCCCACGGCGTCAACGGCTTCGGAGCCGACCATGCAAAAAACGAGGCGACGTTTCAGTTCGCAAAAATGGCCGGCATCAAAAACATCTCTGCAAACCCCGCCCCCAACTCATTCGACAGCCTCGACAAACTTGTCGCGAAGTACGACATCCGTGTCGCCATCCACAACCACGGGCCGGGCGCGCTGTATGACAAGATCGACGACGGACTCAAGGCGGTGAAGGGGCACGACAAGCGCATCGGTTTCTGCGCCGACCTGGGCCACTACATCCGCTCGTCCGAGGATCCGGTCGAGGTGATCCACAAGCTCGGCGAGCGCCTATACGGCATCCACCTTAAGGATTTCGCCGAGCAAAAGAAGAAGACGCACGGCGTCATCATCGGCAAGGGCCACCTTGACGTGCCTGGCGTGTTCAGAGCGTTGCGCAAGGTTAAGTTCCCGGCCGACGGTGCTCTCAGTCTCGAGTACGAGGAATCGCCAAATGACCACCCAAAATTACTTGCTGACATTCGTGAATGCATTGCCATTGCTGCTGAGGGAGCACAGAAAACCAAACAAGGTTAATTCAAAATTTAAACAAAACCATGCAACGACGCGATTTTCTAAAAACAGGTTTGGCCGCTTCCGGGGCAGTTGGGTTATCCGCGCTTGGCCAAGCGCAGGCTGACCATCATGGCGGAGATCAGGAATATTACGAACTCCGCCATTGGCACATTCCAACAGCGGAAAAGAAAGCCATTGTCGATCGCTTCCTAAAAAATGCGGTCATGCCTGCGGCCAAGCGAATTGAACTTGCTCCGATCGGCGTATTTTATTCCGCCGAACATCCGAAAAACAACAAAGCGGAACAACACGACATTTGGGTACTCACGCCGTTCAAGAACACGCAGGAATTTTTCTCCCGCGATGAAAAGCTTGTCGACGACGTGTTCGTCGAAGCTGCAGACGAGTACTTGGACAGCCAGAAAACGGATCCGGCCTACACACGCATCACCTCATCATTCATGCGCGCGTTCGACGGCAAGCCGAAGCTCGAGATCCCGATCAAGGGCAAGCGCATCTTCGAATTGCGCGAGTATCAGAGCCACAACGAACTTAAGGCCCTGCTAAAGGTGCAAATGTTCAACGAAGGTGAAATCGACATATTCCATGCCACCGGCCTCAAGTCGGTCTTTTTCGGGCAGACACTAATTGGCCCGGATATTCCGAACCTGACTTACATGCTCGTTTATGAAGACCAAGCGATGCGTGGAAAAAACTGGCAGGCATTCCTTAAGCACCCGGATTGGGATCGCATGAAGAACATGGAAATTTACAAAGACACCGTGTCCAAGATAGTGGCGCGGTTCTTTGACCCCGCACCCTATTCACAAATCTGATTTCGAATAAATTTTCCGATAGCAAAAACGGGCTCAATGAGCCCGTTTTTTTGAATCTGTTTGAGATTGCAGTCTCAACTTTTGCCGAGCAGATGCTTGTCCATTCGATCGTGGACATCCTTCATCCGGTCGCGGTTGCCACCGCCAACCTCCGCCGTGGACCAACCGGTGAAGCCAATCTGTGCAAGCGCCTTTCGAACGTCCGGCCAGTCGACATCACCGTCGCCGATTTTGCAGAATCCGTTCGACTTGCCCCAGTCCTTCACGTCCAGTTTGACGATGCGCCTGCCCAGCGTACGAATCCATTGGGCCGGCTTGCCAAAACGCTGATGGTTGCCGATGTCGAAGTAGCTCCCCACCCACGGACTGTTGATCTGATCCAGATATTTAACCAACTTATCGGCTGACTGATTGTCGTCTCCCTTGGGATCATACAAGAAACCGTTCCAAACATTCTCGATCAAGATGTGAATCCCACGCCGAGCTGCCAATGGCAGCGCCTTTTGAATTTGCTGTATTGAGCGATCCCATACCTGTTGGTGGTTTTCGTTCTTCGAATCACGAACCGCACCGGGCACGAGCAACACCGCTGAACCCTCAACCAAGTGAGTGTCACGGATGGCCGTCTTTAGCCCTTCCAATCCCTTTTGCCTCGTCTCGGGATCCGGCGAAGAAAGCCTAGTGCCCCAGTGAATTGAGTCGACGACACCGTGAATTGGAAAGCCGGTTTCGCGGCTAGCAGCCAGGGCCTGCTTTTTGTCCACGCCACCCGGGCTGCTGAGTTCCACCCCGTCATAGCCGATCTCCTTAAGTATCCGAAACTTTTCAGCGACGGGGATTTTCCCACCAAACATGCCGAACTTGATTGACTTTAGAATGCGCGACCTGCCGTCAGTCTCCGCTTGGCCAATCGCCGGCAATACGGTGGCAGCCAAGGCCAAGCCGCTGGCTTTGCCAAAGTCGCGCCGGCTCATTTTCGAGTGAGTCATCGCTTCAGACAAAAGGCGTTAGGCCCGGCTTGGCCAAGGGCGGCGGCGTGTGCTTGCCGGTCTTCCAGTTTATGTCCTTCGGGTAACGGTCCTCCTTGGAATTCAACGCCTGTTCGTAGGTGATCTCCTTGCCGGTGTAGGCGGCCGTTCGGCCCATGATCGCCATCATCGTGCTGAGCGCCATGCGATCGCCATTGTTGATCGGTTTTCCGTCACGGATCGACTGGAACAACTCGTTGTGCTCGATTTGATACATGTTCCCGCTCTTGCCTTCGTAGGTCCAACGGCCCTTGGCGTTCTCGATGAAGATGCCGCGGGCGATGTCACCTCGGCCTTTGGTGCCAAGCAGGTAATCATTGTTCTCGTTGTGGCAGCGGCGCTGCTGGCGCTGAGCCATGAAGGCACGCACGCCATCCGGATACAGGTAGTTGACCTCGATGTGGTCGAAGATGTTGCCGCTGTTGTTCGGGATGCCGCGTCCGCCGACGGCAGTGCAGCTTACCGGCGGTGTATCCC
>PCBT01000114.1 GCA_002731375.1 Rhodospirillaceae bacterium
AACTCCCCTCAACGCATCCTGCAACGCGGCGAGGCCGCGTTCGAGATGTGGCAACAGCCAAGAAAGGCTTGAAATTATGACATATGCGAATGGTGACAATCTACGACCGGCGAAGCAGCCGGTTAACATCCTCAACTCATCGGCGATGACGTCCAATGCTGCGGTGGTTGCACCACCGAAGGGGCGCGTTCATGAGTTCGAGGGTAGGGTTCGGATGGCCATTTATTCCGGCACCCCAGGCCGCCTGTTTGTTCAGGTCGATAAATCGTGTTCCGCGCGGTTGGCCATCTCGAACTCCTCAAGGTTCGACGCCAGCTTCGATGCCGATGCGGGTGCCCTGTTGATGCAGTTCCATCAGAGCGGCAACCGCCGTGTCCAAGATTATTCTTCGTCAGCGGGCGGTTCCATCATGGGACTGCCGGCAGTCGGTGGGCCGTACAAATCGTTTGATTTGAAGGATGGTGGTTGCACGGCGGTCTTCGACCCGCTTGCCAGGACTATCTACATCGATGCCAGCGCCGTCCTGGTCCATGTCCCGGCAGAGCCGGGGTTGGAATTGCCCGGTGAAACGGACAATGTTGATACGAAGTCTTTGGCAACTCGGCTAATGCACGCCCAGGACGAACTGGTCAAAGCCTTTGGCGATGGTCTGCGATACGAACTCGATGAGAACGGTCGTATTGCCGGTGTCAGCGTCTCGCTAGCCTGACCAGCTCCCCGCAGGCCCCGATATCCCTAGTTTTCTGGGATTTTCGGGGTCCGGCGGGCTCGGTATTCCTCTGTCAAATCCCTGGATATCCTTAGAAAATTGCCATGAACGACAACCCAGATCGGATTGGCATCGACGCCATGGTCAAAGAGCGCGACGCAGCCCAGCGGCTAGGAATTTCCTACTACGCATTGCGGCGTGAACGGCTACAGGGCCGTATCGCGTTCAAGGCTGTTGGCCGTCTCATCTACTACGCCGTTGCCGACCTGATCGCATGGCAGAGGAGCACATCATGCCAAGAGACGGGACCCCAACCCTTAGACGCATCCGG
Organism: Rhodospirillaceae bacterium; assembly: GCA_002731375.1. Classification (GTDB taxonomy): domain Bacteria; phylum Pseudomonadota; class Alphaproteobacteria. The sequence goes on from PCBT01000114.1 coordinate 1,041, forward strand.
CGACGCGGAAAGCTACGCCCGACCTGGTACATCCAGTATCGGGAGGGTGGCAAGCGTCACCTCATCTCTACCCATACGCGAGATCGTTCGGAGGCGGAGATTGAATTTGCCAAATTCATCGCAGCGCGGAAGGACCAAGAACAGGAAATCGCTAGCTACCTAGCAACGCCTGATCGCATCTCGATCCGAGAATGTCTGGTTGCCTATCTGGAAGATGCTGAACCGCGCGTTAAGCGGTTCGAAAATATCGCGATCCGCGCCACCACCCTCGACAACCATTTTGGCGAGACGCGGGTCAGCAGCCTTACCCGGTCGACCTGTCAGGGCTACGCAGCGGCGCGGAGACACAAGAATATGACCGACGGCACAATTCGCTGCGAATTAGGCACCCTGAATGCAGCCGTAAGATTTATGGTGAAGGAAGGGAAGCTGACCTTCGCGCCGACAATCTGGCGACCGGATCAGCCACCGCAACATGATCGATGGTTAACACGATCTCAGTTGGCAGCTCTAGTACGGGCGGCTCGTCATGTCGAAGATCGGTATTGGGTGGATGGAAAGCTCAGTTCGAAGACGCCCAGGCAACTGAAGGAGCGGCGCTGGTATCTACCGCTGTTCATATTGCTGACTTATTACTCCGCGCAACGTCGAACCGCCGTGCTGCAGTTACAGTGGCAGCGCAATCTCATGTCCGGATACGTCGATCTGGAACAGCGGCGGCTATACGCCATCAGCAACGAGGTGGCGCAAAGCCAAAAACGTAGGGTCTATGGCCAGCCAATAGCCGACAAGCTGTTGCTACTGCTTCGCTACGCTGCAAAGCGGACGCGCCGCGAAGACGGCAGCGGCTATCTCATCGAATGTGGTGGTCGGCCCATCACACAGACGTTGAGGATATCGTTCAAAGGCGCAGTGAGGCGGGCTGGCTTAGATCCGAAGGTAACCCCGCATACGCTGTTGCATACGGGCATCACCCATCTGTTGCAATCAGGGGCGAATGTCTACGACGTCGCGGCCTACGTCGGGAAGTCGGTTCAAGTTATCCAGCAGGTCTACGCCCACCATTCGCCCGACCATCTCGAACACCTCGCCAGCCTCGACCGGCGGGCACGGTAAGCCGTGGATGGTTGCCAATGGTTGCCCTATGGTTCACCATTAGGCGAAATTTTACGCATCGAGACGATACAAGCGCACGATAAAAACAGCGGAAAACAGCCATTTTGTAGGGTGTTCTGTGTATAAAGCGATCCTGAACAGAAAGCGATAGCCGGACGGGCATGGCCGAACGCAACGACAGCTTGATCGAAATGGTGGCGCGCCAGCCTAGCGCGGAGGCCGCTATCATTGATGGTAGTATCTCGGTTAGCTATGGCGAATTGCTGGCGGCTAGCCGGCGGGTCGCGGGCGGGCTGGCGCGGCAAGGTATCGGGCGGGGTGACCGGATCGCGCTGTGGCTACCCAACATTCCGGCCTGGCTGATACTGTCACTGGCCTGTGCCCGCCTGGGCGCCACCGTGGTCTCGGTCAATCCACGGTTCAGGGCGGTCGAGGTCGGGGACATTATCGAACGTTCCGGGGCCAGGCTGCTGGTGCTGTGGCCGGACTTCAAGGATATCGACTTCATCGCCATTCTGGGAGAGATCCAAGCCAGCGCTTTGGCGGACGTCGAGACCCTGGTGCTCTACGGTGCAGACGGTCAGGAGTCCGACGCGCCGGCGTTGGGTGGGTCTGCGCGACAGCTGGTGTCCTATGCCGATCTGGAGGGGTGCGAAGATGCTTTTGACGGCGACGGGGGCCGCGCCTCCGATTGTATAATTTTCAGCACCTCCGGCACCACGAACAAGCCGAAACTGGTGGTCCATACCCAGCATTCCATTGCCGATCAGGCTCGCATCGTTGCCGATGCTTCCGGCTTTTGTGAGCCGGATGCGGTCAGTCTGGCCTCGTTGCCGTTCTGCGGCGTGTTCGGGTTTGCTCTGGCCATGACCACCCTTGCGGCGGGCCGGCCCATGGTCTCCATGTGCGTCTTTGATGCAAAGGAGGCGGGTCGGCTGATCCAGCAGCACAAGATCACGCATATTTTCGGCAGCGATGATCTGTTCCACCTAATCCTGCAAGCAACGCCCGGCGGGCGGCCTTTTCCCAGCCTGCGCCTGTGTGGTTTCGCCTCGTTCAACGCCGCCCTGGACAGCATTGTCACCGAGGGCGACCTCCGTGGCGTGACCTTTGTTGGCGTCTATGGCTCTTCTGAGCAGCAGGCCTTGATTACCTGTCAGAATACCGATGCCCCAGCCGAGGAACGTAGCCAGGGCGGCGGCTATGTCACGGCGGAGGATATCTATTTCCGGGTTCGCGACAATGAAAGCGGTGAACTCCTGCCGCCCGGCGAGGCTGGTGAGTTGGAGGTGCGAAGCCCCGGCCTGTTTGACCGCTATGACAATGATGACGAGGCGAACCGGGCCGCCTTTTGCGATGATGGCTATTTTCGCACCGGCGATCTTGGCTACGTCGAAGACGACGGCCGGGTGGTCTTCCTCTCTCGGATTGGCGATGTGCTGCGCCTCGGCGGTTTTCTGACTAGCCCGGCGGAGATCGAGGCGCGGATGGAAGAGCATCCATCGGTGGCGGAATGCAAGGTGGCGCCATTCTCGACGGATGACGGCAACCGCGCCGTAGCCTTCATTATTCCAACCTCCGCTTCCGCTCTGGATGAAGATGCCTTGCGGGATCATTGCCTGGAGGGAATAGCCAAATACAAGGTTCCTGTACGTTTTCTGCCTATCGATGCCTTTCCTATGGCGGAAAGTGCCAATGGCCAGAAGCTGCAACGAGGCAAGCTGACGGCACGCGCCGAAGAACTGCTCAATTTGTAAAGAGGAAGCATCATGAACTCGATCTATTTCAACGAAGAGCACAATATGTTGCGTGATCAGTTGCGCCGCTTTGTCGATAACGAGATCAAGCCCCATGGCGATGATTGGGAACGCGAGGGCAAGATCTCCCGCGAGATGCTGAAAAAAATGGGCAAGCTGGGCTATTTCGGCCTGCGCTTTCCGGAGAAATACGGCGGCAGCAACATGGATGTCTTCGCCTGGATCATCCTGGCCGAGGAGCTAAGCCGCTCCACCTATGGTGGGGTCAGCGTTACCTGCATGGTACACGCCGCTATGTCTTCGCCGCATCTAGTCTATGCCGGCACGGAGGAACAGATCCGGAAGTATCTGCCCCCCATCATGGCGGGCGAAAAGATATGCGCCATCGCGGTGACCGAACCTTCGGCGGGTTCGGACGTTGGCGGTATCCGCACGCGGGCAGTGCGCGACGGTGATGAGTGGGTCTTGAATGGCTCGAAAATGTACATCACCAATGGCTATTACGGCGATATCTATTTTGTTGCCGCCAAGACCGACCCGGACGCCAAGGGTTCGCGCGGTGTCTCCATGTTTATTGTCGAGCGCGATACGCCGGGCTTCAATATTGGCCGCAAGCTGGAAAAATTCGGCATCCACTGCTCTGACACCGCTGAGTTGTTCTTTGAGGATTGCCGCGTGCCGGTAGAAAATATGTTGGGCGAGGAGAACAAGGGCTTTTACGCGGTGATGGCGAACTTCCAGAACGAACGCATGTCCATCGGCGCCATGGCCACCTCCGAGGCTATGACCGCCCTTGAACTGACTATCGAGCATATTGGCCAGCGTGAAGCCTTTGGCTCGCCCCTGATGGACAAGCAGGGCATCCGCCAGCGTCTGGCCATGTCCCACGCCAAATTGGTGGCGGCGCAACAGTTACTTTATCACGCTGCCTGGCTTGACAGTCAGGGTCATGATTGCGTGCAGGAGGTCTCTATGGTCAAGGCGCATTGTGCCGAGGTCACGCAGGAGGTGATGTATAATTGCCAGCAGTTCCACGGCGGCATGGGATATATCCGCGACCTGCCCATCGAGCGCATGGTGCGCGATGCACGTCTGCATACTATCGGCGGCGGCGCGACCGAGGTGATGCTGGAAGAGGTCGCCAAACGCTGGTAGGGGCTGTGGTAGAGGATAGATCAAATGGTTGAAAATGCGGAAATTGTTTGGCGGCCCAGCCCGGTACGGGTCGAAGCTTCCCGTCTGACCGCCCTAATCCGGCAGATGGGCGCCTCGGATTATCATGATCTTTATGCCCGCTCCCTGGCTGATCCGGCCTGGTTCTGGGACGGTTTGCTGAGTTTCCTCGATATACGCTTCTATCGTCCTTATGACACCGTACTTGATATCAGCCGGGGCAAGGCCTGGGCTGATTGGTGCGTTGGCGGCACCACCAACCTTTATCTCAATTGTATCGAAAAACATTGGGAGACCGAGACCTGGAACAAGCCGTTTATAGAATGGCAGGGCGAGGATGAACGCACCCGAAGGCTAAGCTATACCGATTTCGACGCGGAGGTGAACCGCCTGGCCGCCGCGCTGCAAGGCCTGGGCGTCGGTCCGGGTGATGTGGTGGGGTTGTACCTGCCGATGATCGCGGAAGTCTATGTGGCCTTTTTCGCCTGCGCCAAGGTCGGTGCCGTTAACATGCCGCTGTTTTCGGGCTTTGGCCCAAGCCCTATCGCCACCCGCCTGAACGAGGGCGGCGCGAAGGTGGTCATCGCCTCGGACGGTACCTGGCGCCGGGGCGCGGCCTCGCCCATGAAAGCGACTCTGGACGAGGCGTGCGCCGACGCGCCGAGCGTCGAGGCCGTGATCGTGGTCAACCATATGGCAGGCGAAGTACCGGTGGAGATGACATCGGGGCGGGATCATTGGTGGCACGATCTGGTGGCGGGCCAGACGGATAGCATTGCCACGGCGGAACTGCCGGCGGAGGCCCCGCTGACGTTGGCCTTTACCTCGGGCACCACGGGAAAACCCAAGGGCATCATCATGACCCATGTGGGCTTCCTAACCAAGGTGGCACTGGACCTTGATCTGATGCTGGATTTCGGGCCCAATGATTGTTTCTTCTGGCTCAGTGATTTCGGCTGGATGGTGGGCGCCTTGACCGCCGTGACACCCAGTTTCGCCGGTGGCCGCTTGCTGGTGGCCGAAGGCGCGCCCGACCGGCCTAGACCAGACCGCTTCTGGCAATTGATCGAAGACTACAAGGTCACACATTTCGGCATGGCGCCCACCGCCGCCCGCGGCGCCATGGCCCTGGGCAGGGAGCTGGTAGACAGCCACGACCTATCGTCTCTGAAGACCATGATATCGGGTGGCGAGCCGGCCACGCCTGATGCCTGGCAGTGGATGTTCGAGGTGATCGGCAAGAAAAAACTGCCGATCATCAATATTACTGGCGGCACCGAGATCGGCTGTTCCATTGTCACTGGCGCATCCGTCCTGCCGCAGAAATCCTGCGCCTTCAACGGACCTTCCCTAGGCTCGGGCGCCGCCGTCTTCAACGAAGCGGGGGAGCCGGTGGCGCCGGGCGAGGTTGGCGAGTTGGTCATGACGCAACCGTCCATTGGCCTAACCAAGAGTTTCTGGGGGCCGGGGGGCGATGAACGCTATCTGGAAACCTATTGGCAGGTTTATCCTGATACCTGGCGTCATGGCGATTTCGCCTCCATCGACGAAGACGGCTTCTGGTTCCTGCTGGGCCGTTCCGACGATACCTTCAAAATCGGCGGCAAGCGTACTGGCCCGGCGGAGATTGAGGCGCTGGTGGTCGCCACGGGCAAGATCGCCGAGGTCGCGGTGATTGGCCTGCCGGATGAGCGCGCCGGCGAGGTCATCTGCATTATCGCCGTGCCCAAGGAAGAATATGGCGGCGCGGGCAATGCGGACGATCTGCGCGAGGCCCTGACGGCGGCGGTGCTGAGCGGCATGGGCCGGGCCTACCGGCCCCGGCACATATATTTTGTGGCCGATTTACCCCGCACCCGGTCCATGAAGATCATGCGCCGGCTGATCCGTTCGGTTCTGTTGGATCAACCCACCGGCGATACCTCCGCCCTATCAAATCCGGAGGCTCTGGCCCATCTGGAAGCCGTAAAAGGCGAGTTGGATTAGAGCATGTCGGATCTGCCAGGCAGCGTCATATTTCATGATCATGGCCCGCGCGAGGGCTTCCAGATCGACGATCGTCATCACCCCGTGCCGCGCCGGGTGGCGTTGATCGAGGCCATTGCCGCCGCCGGCGTGCCCCGCATCCAGGCCGGCTCCTTCGTTAATCCCAAGCTGGTGCCCAATATGGCCGATAGCGCCGAGGTATTTGCCACTATCAGGAAACGCTTCGGCATCCGCTATACCGCGCTGGCTCTGAACCCCTGGGGGTTTGAGCAGGCCTTGCAGGTACCGCAAGTGGATCACTACGGCACCGTCGTGTTGTACGCGTCCAACGGATTTTGCCTCAGCAACAATAACTGTACCAAGCAGGAGGCGCGAGGCCGCCTGCAACAATGGACGGCGCTGTATGACAAGCATGATATCGTCTTGGAACAGGTTTATGTCCTGTCCGCCTTCGGCTGCAATTTCGAGGGCGATGTGCCCCTGGCCGATGTTATGCAGGAGGTCCGCCACGTCGTGGAGCTATGCCGTGAACAGGGCCGTGCCCTGCCGCGCATCGACCTTGATGACAGCATGGGCTGGGCCGATCCCCACAGCATCCGCCAGCGCATTGGGGCCGTGCGCGACGCCTATCCGGAGCTTGAGATTGGCCTGCACCTGCACGACAACCGGGGCCTGGGAGGCTCCTGCGTCTTTGCCGCCCTGGAAATGGGCGTACGCCATTTTGACAGCTCTATCGGCGGCCTGGGCGGCTGTCCTTTTGCGCCGCATAAGAACCATCTCGCCGCTGGTAATATCTGTACCGAGGATATGGTCCACCTATGCCATGAACTGGGCATTGAAACCGGCATAGATCTCGACGCCCTGATCGAGGCCGCCTTATT
>PCBT01000115.1 GCA_002731375.1 Rhodospirillaceae bacterium
GACGCGAAGGCGTTCCAGGGCCTCACCAAAGCCAGTGGCAAGGCGCAATTCGTCTGTCGTCGGACAGGCTAATTCCGAACGGGAAAAGTGATCGAGCATCGAGGGGAATACCTTTGGAGTCTTTAAAGTTGTCGCTATGGTGTTAATTCTAAGGACGGCGAACAGTACGCTTCAGGCAGCCGTCAGAACCGCTGACTCGACCGAGGCAATGAAGGGACGTTCATGAAACTCTATTACTCCGGCCGTTCGCCATACGCCCGTCGGGCTCGCATCGCCGCTCGCCTGAGCGAGCTGTCGGTGGAAGAGATCGATATCTCGCCCCTGCAGCTTGAGGATCATTTTATGCTAAAGCACGGCCCCGGGGGGAAAGTACCGGGGCTGGAAACCGATTCTGGCACCTACCTGTGTGAAAGCCTAATCATCACCAACTACCTGAACCAGCAGGCGGAGGGCAAACTGATGCCAAGCGAGGGGACAGGTGCGGAAGCGGCAATGGAGCTGGAGGGCCTCGGCTCGCTTTTGATGGACTCACTTTTTGTCCGGGCCATGGAGAACCGCCGCGAACTCGACGAGCAATCCCCGGGCCTGATCAAAAAAGAGGCCGCGCGCGCTTTCCGCTGCTACGACGCTTTAGACATTCGCCTGTCCGGCCAGTCGGCAACGCTGCATCTGGGTACCATCGCCGCCGTGGCATCGTTGGGTTACGCGGACTGGCGCCACCCGGACGACGAATGGCGCCAGGGCCGAGATGGTCTCAAGACTTGGTTCGACGAGATGATGCAGAACCCGGCGGTGGCCGAAACCAAGCCAATTTTCTGATCGTTGAAAAAGTGCCACAACCAGACTGTTAGGATTTCCTAATACACAGCGCATAGGTGCCGGCGGGTGAGAGCCGTCCACAGCATCATAAACGGGCATTGAATTGCTCGAACGAACACTGTTTGAGAAAACACATCGGGCAAGTCCTGCATTATCCGAATTTGCCAGAATACTGATGGCTAAAACCGCGAACGAACCCCATCGAACCTAACGATCAACCCGTCATGACCCTTCCTCCTGCTTGCGGGCGAGCAAAGTGTGTGCGGTTTTGGCGATTGCTCGACGATCCAACTTGCCGACCGAATTGAGAGGAAAGCCATCGAAGGGAATAATGAATTCCGGCCATTTGTATTTCGCCACGCCCAGTTCTTGGAAGAATTGCCTGGCATCGGCGATGGCGAAGCTTTCGCCGGGGTTCGACACTAGGCAGGCACAGGCCCGCTCGCCCAGCCGCTCGTCGGGCATCCCGATCACCACGGCGGCCATGATCGCAGGATGTTGCAGCAGCAGATGCTCCAATTCCTCGGCGAAGATGTTCAGACCGCCCCGGATGATCATGTGCTTCAGCCGGCCCACCGGTTGCAGATATCCGTCCGCGTCCTGCACGCCGAGATCGCCGGTGGCGAACCAGCCCTGATCGTCGATGGTTTGGGCTGTGGCTTGCTGGTTGTCGAAATAGCCGGCGCATACCATCCAGCCGCGCAGCATAATCTCGCCAACTTCGCCGGGCGCGGCGTCCCCCCCGTCCTGCATGCGCAGACGCAACTCGATACCCGGTGCCAGTCGGCCCGATGTGGTCAGCTTACCGCGCGGATCGCCGGGCCGGAGAAAGGTGCAATAGCCGGTTTCGCTCAAACCATAGCCGGAGACCGGCACGCAGTCCGGCCAAGTCTTGGTGAAACGTTCGATCAGGGCATCGGTGACCGGCGCGCCGGACAGCATGGCGCGGCGCAGGCGGCGAACATCGCGGGGCTGGCGTTCGAATTCCGCCAACAGGTCCAGGGCCAGGGTTGGGATTGCCATGAAGGCGGTCACGCCCTCGCTTTCGAACAACCGCAGCACCTCCGCCGGCACGAAGGCATCGGCCAGCACCAGGGTGGCGCCCGCCGCCAGGGCCGTGAACAGACCGTACATCATGGCGCCCCGGTGGGTCAGCGGCGCCACCGCCAGAAAGACGTCCTCGCCCGAGAAACCCAGTTCCCAGTTCAGCATCCGGGCTTCCTGCAGCTGGCTATTGGTGCTGTGCATATAGAGCTTCGGAGTGCCCGTGGTGCCCGAAGTGGCACCGATCAGAAATACCGCATCGGCGTCCCAGGCCGCCGGGCCCCGCCAACCCTGGGCCAGCTGGTTTTCACCAAGCGCCAATAGCTCATCAAAGCCATGCCAGCCGGGCCCCGGTGCGCCGCCCACGGCGACTAAACTGGTTTCGTTTGCGGCACCTGCCAACGCTTCCCCCAGGGCCTCCTCGATCATCGTGGGATAGTCAAAGCCGGCAAAGTCATGCGGACAGATCAAGACCACCGGCTTTGCCGCCCCGGCGATGGCGGCCACCTCATGGCGGCGGTAGCCGGGATTGAGAGGGTTGTAGACGGCACCTAGTTCCCAGACCGCCAGGACCGCCACCACCAGTTCGATGGAATTCGGCAGTTGCAGGCTGACCACGCTGCCGGGGCCGACGCCAAGGCTTTCCAGTCCGGCAGCGGCCCGGCGCACCTGGGCGAAGAGTTCGGCATGGCTCAGGCGGCGCTCAGCGTGCACCAGGGCGGTCCTGTCCGGCGCTGTCCGCACGCTGGCCCGCAATGCTTCTGGAAAGGTCTCGGCGCGCCAATAGCCCTTGGCGTAGTACTCCTGGTATTCGGCCCGGCCATAGCTGGTCATGAAACGCATGGCGCTACCCCTCTTCCGGGGCGAAAGCAGGCAATTGGCCGCCACTGTATTCGCCTGGCGCCTCGCCTGCCTCGACAAAGCATAGCCGGACCCGGCCTCCGATCCGCCAGCTTTCCGCCTCGCCCGCCAGTCTTGCCATCACTCTGGCCCCTTCGTCCAAATCGACCAGGGCCAGGCCATAGGGCACCTCGCCACGTAATCCCGGTGACGGCGCCCGCCTGACGATAGTGAAGCTGGCAATGCTGCCGCCACCCTGGGCGGTGATCCAGCTTAACTCGGCACCATGGCAGCGCCGGCAACGGCTCGGCGCCATGTGATCAACAAAGCCGCAGTTGTCGCATTGCAGCAGGCGAAATTCTTTGGCCGCGCAGCCTTGCCAGAACATTTCGCCATCCGCCGTCATCGCGCCGTCCCCAGGATCGCCGTGGCGTGGGCCGAGAACATGCCGCCGACGCCGGTCACCAGGGCCAATTCCGCGCCGGCGACCTGCCGCCCGCCGGCATCGCCGCGTAACTGCCGCACCGCCTCGGTCAGGTGGAAGATGCCACCCGGTTTGCCGGGATGAGCATGCGAGAGCAGGCCGCCGTGGGTGTTCATGGGAAAGTCACCGCCCGGTGCGGTGCGACCATCCTGAACGAAGGCACCGCCTTCGCCCTTGGCGCAAAAGCCCAGATCTTCCAGGGTGATGATCGGCGTGATGGTGAAGCAATCGTAGATTTCGGCCAGATCGATCTCGCTCGGCTGGCAGCCGGCCATGGCGAAGGCCCGCCGGCCGGCCAGAACGGAGGCGAAGCTGGTTAGTTCCGGCGCCCGGGTAATGTATTCATGGCCCGCCGCCTCAGCCGCGCCCAGGATCAAGACCACCGGCTTCTCTTCCGCCGCTGAAACCACGAAAGCCGCGCCGCCATCAGAGACCAGGGCGCAATCGTTCAGGCCGAACGGTTCGGCGACCCGCTTGGCCGCCAGCACCTGGGCCATGGTCAACGGCGCCCGCATTTGTGCCTCTGGGTTCAACGCGGCCCAGGCTCGCGCCGCCACGGCGACCTCGGCCAATTGTTCGGCGGTTGTGCCATAGGCGTGCATATGGGCCCGCGCCGCCAGGGCATAGGCCGCGGGTGGAAAGGTGCCAAAGGGCACCTCGAATTCAATATCGGCGTTTTCCGCCATCGCCTGCACCGCCATGTCGCGGCTCAAACCGGTCAGCAGATTGTCGGCGGCGACGCAAAGTACGTGGCGGGCCCGGCCAGCACCGATGACGCTCTGCGCGTGGGTCAACATCTGTAACGAGGTCGCGCCGCCGGCTTCCAGTGTGGAAAACAGCTCCGGCGTCATGCCCAAGCGTTCGGCCAGAATCACCGCCATCCGGTGCAATGGTGCCACCATGGAGCGGGCAGTTACCAGGCCATCCAGATCAGATGGCGCCAGGCCCGCATCATCCAGCGCCGCCAGGGCGGCGGTTTCCATCAACGACAGGGCTGTGGCACCAGGCAACTCGCCGACCGGCGTTTCGCCGATGCCGCTGATTCCCGCCACCGCCCGCAGAGGATGCGCCATAACCCTAACGGCCCCGCCAATCGGGCGGGCGTTTCTCCATGAAGGCGGACAGACCTTCCATCGCGTCCTCGCTGGAGGTCAGGCCGATAAACTTGTCCACCGCCATCTCCAGGGCTCGTTCCAAGGGCTGATCCGCCTGGCCATAAAAGGCCGCCTTCAACTGCCGCAGGGCCAGGGGGCTTTGCCCTGCCAGGGTCTGCGCCAGTTCATCCACCCGTTGATCCAGTTGCGCGCGCGGCACCGCTTCGTTGAACAGGCCGATCGCTACCGCCTCCGCCGCGTCCAGCTTGCGGCCGGTGAACAGCAGATCGACCGCCGTGCGCCGGGGCACCTGACGGGCCAGCAGCACTGCCACCGTGGCCGGCATCAAACCGAGCTTGATTTCCGGGTAACCGATTGCCACATCGTCGGCGGCGATGGCGAAATCACACATGGAAACCACGCCGGCACCGCCGCCCAGGGCGCTGCCCTGGACCTTTGCGATGATCGGCATGCGCAGGGCAAAGCACTTCTTTATCAGTTCGATAATCGGATCGACGCCATCCAGATGCTCCAGCGGCTTGGTCCGGGCATAGGCCTTGATGTCGCCGCCCGTGCAGAAGATCTCGCCGGCGCCGGTGATGATCAGAACGCGGACCGCCTGGTCGGCCTGCACCTCCGCTAGGGCCGCGACCATTTCCGCCGCCCCCGCCTGATCCAACGGGTTGCGGCTGTCGGGACGGTTCATGGTCAGGGTGGCGACGGCGCCATCGAAATCCAGCAGAATGGTTTGGTAATCCATGGCCATGGCCCTTCCTCAGTCGGCGACCAGACGGGCGCCGATTACGCTGCGGTGGATTTCCGAGGTGCCACCGCCGATTTCCATCAGTTTGGCGTCGCGAAAATGGCGTTGCATATCGAACTCCATCATGTAGCCGTAACCGCCCATGATCTGCATGCCCTGCATGGCGCCGCGCATATAGGCCTCGGAACAGAACAGCTTGGCGGCGGAACCAAGTTTCGGATCCAGATTGCCCTGTTCCGTATGCCAGACAGTCTGGTAGGTCAGCAGGCGGGCCGCCTGCAAATCGGTGTAGATATCCGCCAATTTGTGCTGGATCGCCTGGAACTGGCCAATCGGCCGGCCGAACTGTTCGCGCTCCTTGGCGTAGTCGGTGGCCAGGTCCAGCACATCCGCCAGGGCGCCGGTGCACATGGCGGCCAGATAAAAGCGTTCCATGGCCAGACAGGTGAGTAGGGACGGCCAACCCTGGTTCTCCTCACCCAAACGGTTCTCCACCGGCACTTCCGCATCGACCAGCGCGACCTCGCAGGTGCCGATCGCCTTGATTCCCAGTTTCTTCAGCAGGCTGACCTGGACGCCCGGCTGACCGGTCGGCACCAGGAACAGGCTGATGCCCTTATGCTTGGGCGCCTCTGTATCCGTGCGGGCGGCGATCAGGATGTAATCGGCGATATGGGCGCGGGAGCAGAACATCTTGGCCCCATTCAGGATGTAGCGGTCACCCTTGCGCACCGCGCGGGTGCGCAGCGCGGCCGCGTCGGAGCCCGAGTCCGGTTCGGTCAGGCCCAGGGCCAATTGCATCTCGCCGCGAATGATCGGCGGCAGGAAACGCTGCCGCTGTTCCTCGTTACCGATCCGCATGACCGGACCGCCGACGTAGATCACCGCGCCGAACACCTGTGCCGCCGCCATCATGGCGCGGGACAATTCCTCGATCAGGATGGCGATATCGACGGCGCTGCCGCCCAGACCGCCGTATTTCTCCGGGAAAGGTAGGCCCAGCCAGCCCAGTTCGGCCATGCCGGCATAAATTTCAAACGGATAGCTCTCGCTCTCATCCAGTTGCCGCGCCACTTCGCGGGTGCAGGCCCGGCGCGTGAAGTCGCCGATATGGCGGCGCAGTGCCTCTTGTTCCTCGGTGAATTCGAACATCGTCCTGCCACCTTTCTAGAAGATTGCTGCCGTCCAGCCCCCATCCACATAGAGCGTCTGGCCGGTGACGTAGCTGGCCGCGTCCGAGAGTAGGTACAGCACGGCTGAGGAAACCTCGCGCGGCTGACCCAAGCGGCCCATGGGCGTGCGGGAGATCATCGCCTGGCGCTGTTTCGGGCTGTTGGCCCGTGCCATGTCGGTCTCCACGCTACCCGGCCCAACGGCGTTGACTCGAATGCCATCCTCCGCCAATTCCGCCGCCATCACCCGGGTTAGGCTGGAGACACCGGCCTTGGCGCTACAATAGTTGCCGCGCTCAGGCAGGCCGCCAAAAGCGGCAACCGAGGATATGGAGACAATGGCGCCCGAGCCCTGTTCCTTCATCCGCACCGCCGCCGCCTGGGCGGAAAGGAAGACGCCCTTCAAGTTGATCTCGATGACCGCATCCCAGTCCGCCTCGGCGATTTCGTGCACCAGGCCCATGTTGCGGATGCCGGCATTATTGATCATGCCGTCGAGCTGGCCGAAGCGTTCCACCCCCAGGCCGACCAGATCCGCCATATCGGACTTTCGCCTCACATCGGCGGCCATGGCGATCGCTTCGCCGCCGCGTGCCACGATCGCTGCCGCCGACTCTTGGGCGGCCCTTTCATCCAAATCAGCCAGCACCACGTTGGCGCCTTGTTCGGCCAGGTGTTCGGACACCGCCAGGCCGATGCCACGGGCCGCGCCGGTAACGGCGACCGTTCTACCCTGTAGACCAAAGTTGATTTCCGGCATCACTGTATCCTCCCTGTGGGCCTACATCGCGCCGACGCCGCCACCGTCGACCTTGATGGTCTGGCCGTTGACATAGCTGGCCTGCTCCGAAACCAGAAAGCGCACCACGGCGGCGATCTCGCGCGGTTCGGAGATCCGCCGCAGGGCAGAGCGGGCAATAAACAGATCCATGTATTTCGGCGGCATTTTGTCGGTCACCCTGGTCTTCATGACACCCGGCGATACCGCGTTGACGCGAATCCCCTGGGGTCCTAGTTCGGCCGCCAGGGAGGCGGTCAGGCTCTTTAGAGCGGCCTTGCACAGGCCATAGATTGCCTGCCTGGGCGCCGGTTCATCGGCTAGCACGCTGGCCACGAAAATCAGGTTGCCGGAACCTCGGGCCAGTAGATGCGGGATCGCCGCGCGCGAGATATTCAAGGCACCATCCAGGGTGACTGCCATTTCCTGTTGGCATTGTTCGGCGCTGATTTCGTGGAATGGCTTCAGGCCCCAGCGATGCAGGGTTAGCGCGGCGGCATTGACCGCCGCGTCTAACCGGCCATGGCGGGCGGAGACGGCGTCGACCGCCGATGCAACCGCGCCGTCGTCGGTGACGTCGATGGCGGCGGCCTCGGCGGTGAAGCCCTTGGCCATGAGGTCGGACGCCGCCCGTTCGGCCGGCTCCAGCTCGCGGTCGGACAGCACCACGCGATAGCCGGCTTCGGCCAGTTCAGCGCCCAGGGCCCAGCCCAGGCCGGGCGACTGATCAGGCCACCAGCCGGCCCCCGTGATCAGGGCAACCTTTTTCTGCTCCACTCCGTCGTTGCTCATTACCTCTACTCCTTCCCGGCCACCGCCAGTTCTTGAATGGCGCCGGTAATCTCCGCCAACGAGGCGCCGGCGGTAAATACCGCCGCCACGCCCATCTCTTTCAGATCTGCGAGGTGCTCCTTGCGGACGACACCGCCGACGAACAGCGGCACCTCCGCCGCATCCAGGCTTTCCAGCTGCGCCAGCGCTTCGGCGCAGATCTTGGCCGCATCGCCGGTCATGATGGAAAGGCCGACCAGATCGACGTCCTCCTCGACCGCGACCGCGATGCAGTCCGCCACGCTCATCAGACCGGCACCCAGATAGACCACTTCCATGCCGGCCTCGCGGCAGGCCCGGGCAATCACCCGGATGCCGCGGTCGTGCACGTCCAGGCCCGGCTTGGCTAACAGAATACGCGCTGGCATCACCCTAACCCCGCCACAATCCGAAGGACTGACGCAACACCTCGCAGATTTCGCCCAGGGTGGCGCCGGCGCGTACAGCGGCGCGGATCGGCGGGATCAGATTATCCTCGCCCTTGGCGATGGAGGCGACCAGCGCCAGTTCGCGCTCGACCAAGCCATCGTCGCGGGCTACCTTCCAATCCGTCAGCCGCTGCTTTTGCAGGATTTCCAGTTCCGGGTCGACCACGGTCAGTTCAAGCTCGGTCTCCTCGTCTTCATTGACGTATTTGTTGACGCCGACGACGATTTTTTCCCCTTCTTCGACCGCGACCTGGTGGCGGTGGGCTTCTTCGGTGATGCTGTCCTCGAAATAGCCGCTGTCGATGCCGTGCAACACACCCGCCACCATGCTGCCCTCGCCCCAGGCTTCCAACTGTTGCAGAATTTCCTCGGCCCCGGCCTCCAACTGGTCGGTTAGCCATTCGAGGTAGTAGGAGCCGCCCATGGGGTCGATCACGTCGGTGATGCCGCTCTCATGAGCCAGGATCTGCTGTGTGCGCAGGGCGATGCGGTTGCTCTCTTCGGTGGGAATCGCCAGGGCTTCGTCGAACGGATTGACATCCAGCGATTGCACGCCGCCCATTACAGCCGCCATGGCCTGGATAGTGCCTCGAATGATGTTATTATGCGGCTGCTGGGCGGTCGCGGTGGAGGCGTTCTCCTGAGCGTGCACGCGATAGCGCCAGGCCTTGGGATTGCTGGCGCCGAAGCGTTCGCGCATGATCCGGGCCCACATCCGCCGGGCGGCCCGGTATTTAGCGACTTCCTCGAAGAAGTTGTTATGCACGCCCATGTAAAATGCGATCTGCGGCCCGAAGCGGTCAACGTCGGCACCCTTGGCAATCGCCGCTTCCACGTAGGCCATGCCATTGGCCATGGTCAGGGCCAGTTCCTGCGTAGCGGTGGCACCCAATTCGCGGGCGATTTCGGCCGTGACGTTGACCGGGATGAAGGCCGGCACATGTTCCTGGCAATAGGCGATGGTGTCGGCCACCAGGCGCACCGCGCAGCTTGGCTCATATGCCGTCGAGCGGGGCAGCCCCTGGTAGAACGAAAGAAACTCGTTCTGAATGGTACCGCGTAGAACCTCCGCCGGATAACCGGCCTGCACCGCCGCCTCGACAAACATAGCGAAGATCGCCGGCGCTCCCTGGTGCGAGGCGAGCAACGCGATATGCACCTTGTCCAGCGGCACGCCGTCGATCAAGCGGCGCAGATCGTCCAGGGTATCAATCGGCTGGCCGACCTGACCGACCTCGCCCACGGCCATGGGATGATCGGAATCCAGGCCACGAACGGTGGGCATGTCGAACGTAACGGAAGCGGAATCCGCGCCCTCTTGAATAAAGAATTTGAAGCGGTCGTTGGTCTGGTCCGAAGTGCCGTAGCCGGCCTGCTGGATCATTCGCCAGGGTTGTTCGGCATACATGCCTGGATAGATGCCTCGGGTGTAGGGATATTCGCCGGGAAAACTCAGATCCTTCCCGTAGTCGGCCTTGACGTCGTCTGGGGTAAACAGGATTGGCCGTCCGCGATCCCGCTTACGGGAGCGCTCGGGCAAATCTCGGCGCCAGCGTTGCTGTTGTTCCTTGATGCTCATACCGCCTCGCTTGTCAGTGCGAATTCGGGTAATAACGCCCGCCCGGTGGGTCCAGCGCTGAGGCCTCGGATCAACTGAGCCGAGATCATTTCGGCCAGTTCCTCGGAACCGCGCGGTCCCTCGGCCGCATACCATTTGGAGATCCAGTTCACCGCGCCCAGGATGACGAACACGGCGATCTTCTCGTCGCACGGCACGAACACGCCCTCGGCCATGCCGTCGCGTACGATCCCGCGCAAGGTGCTTTCATAGGTATCGCGTTGACGTTTCAGGCGGCGCAGGTTAGCCGGCCCAAGGGCGCCTTCCTCCATCAACACCACGCTGCCACGCAGATCGTCGGTCAGGCCGCGAACATAGTGGCGCAGGACATTACCCAGCCTCTCGTCGGCACCGCCACCCTGGTGGTCGGCGCGGGCCACGGCATCCATGGCTAGTTCGATGGCGGCCTCGTGACAGGCCAGCAGCAGGGCTTCCTTGTCCTTGATGTAGTAGTACAGCGCCGGCTTGGTGATCCCGAGCCGTTCGGCAACTTCGTCCAGATTGGTGCCGTGATAGCCGCGCCGGTTGAAGGCCCGCGCCGCCTCCCGAATGATCGCGCCACGTTTCTCGGCCGCGATCTGTTGCCGCGCCTTCAACGGTTCTTTCCAAGACATTGCCCATCTTTCCGGGAAGTTCGTGTATTTACTGAAGAATTATTCGTTTTTACTTAAGAGTCAAATCGATTCTAGCACTCGAAAATCGGTTCAGACCATCTTGAATAAACTAGATCCCGCCTGCCGCATTACCTCCGTTTTTATATCCGGCGCAAAGGTGCGTCGGTGGAGGTGAAGTGGCGAAATCTCTACGTTTAGTAATCTCGACCTTTGAACCACGTGAGGCCTAGTTTGGGTCAAAAGCAGAAATGAGAAATATCTAATGTAATGTTCGCTGTCGGAGCGAAAGCGGAAGTCGTGGATTGAAACTGTCACTTTAGATTAGGCGATAATTGTTCCACCTGCGGCACAAATCTTGGCCTAATATTCAAGGCAAGACCGAGCCCAATTTCCGACATCCAGAAGAAGTCCCTTAGTTGCGCCCAGAAGCCTAACCCGCCTTTGGAGTTCGGCTAACCCGCGAATAAATCCCGCGTCCTTTCTTCGGCCTGACCTTTCTCTGCCGGAACGTCGGCGTCCGTCGCGCCCTCGTTACCGGGTTGGTGTTCCGCTTCCTATTCACAATAATTTAGTGTATAATATGATCTGACACCAGGCCAACAATAGGTGAGACCATGCGCGACAAGAATGGCCGTTTCCTTCCCGGTATAAGCGGCAATCCCGGCGGCCGGCCCCGTGAGGTTGGCCACGTCCGTGAGCTGGCCCGTGAGCACTCCGAGGAGGCCATCGAAACGCTGGTGGATCTGATGCGCCATGCCAAGTCCGACGCCGCCCGTGGAGCGGCCGCACAGGCGCTACTGGATCGCGGCTA